>DASTLX010000071.1:0-5161 GCA_035714565.1 Allosphingosinicella sp. | reverse complement strand
ATGACCGCGATCCGGTCGAGATCCGCTTCCGAGACGTCCAGCTCCGACAGTCGGTGGGGAATTCCAAGGCTCGCCCGGAGCTCGACGATCCAGGCGAGGAAGCCGTCGAAGGAGGCGTCGGCGAGGCCGATATAGGCGGCGAGGCGGGCCAGCCGCTCCTCGACGGCTCGGCGGTTGAAGGTCAGAATGTAAGGCATCAGAACCGCGTTGGTCAGGCCGTGATGGCTTCCGAGCAGCGCCCCGATCGGGTGAGACAAAGCGTGCATTCCGCCGAGACCCTTCTGGAAGGCGGTCGCGCCCATCGAGGCCGCCACAAGCATATGGCCGCGCGCTTCGACGTCCGAGCCGTCGGCCACGGCCCTCGGCAGCCAGCGGCGGATCAGCATCATGCCTTCGGCGGCGATCCCGTCGGCCATCGGATGGAAACCGGGCGCGCAATAAGCCTCGAGACAGTGCGAGAGCGCATCCATACCGGTTGCGGCGGTGACGTGCGGCGGGAGGCCGAGAGTCAGCTCGGGGTCGAGGATCACGATCGCCGGAAGCATCTTGGGGTGGAAGATGATCTTCTTCAGCCGTGCGTCCTCGTCGAGGATGACTCCGGCCCGGCCGACTTCGGAGCCGGTTCCGGCGGTGGTGGGCACGGCCACGATCGGTGCGATCCCGGCGGGATCGGCACGGGACCACCAATCCGCCTGGTCCTCGAAATCCCAGAGCGGCCGGACCTGGCCGGACATGAAGGCGATGACCTTGCCGGCATCGAGCCCGCTTCCCCCGCCGAAGGCGATCACCCCGTCATGGCCGCCGGCCCGGTAGGCGAGGAGGCCGGCTTCGACGTCGGCGCCCACCGGATTGGGATGGACGTCGCAGAACAATGCGGCGCCCGCGGCGCGGCATGCTTCCGCCACCATCGGCAGCTTCGCCAGGGTCGGATCCGTGACGAGCAGCGGCCGCTCCATTCCGAGCGACCGGCAGGCCCCGCCGAGCTCGGCCACCCGGCCGGAGCCGAATCGGATCGCGGTCGGATAATTCCAGTTCGAATGGGGAAGGACCATCAGGCGCTCCGAAGGTGGAGGGATTTGGGGCGGGTGACCGAATCGAAGCCGTAGCGGCCGAGCGAGGCGCCGCGGCCGCTGTCCTTCACGCCCGTCCAGGCGAGCATCGGGTCGAGATAGTCGCAGCGGTTGGCGAAGACGGTTCCGGCCTCGACAAGCGGAGCGAGCCGGGCGGCGGCGTCGGAGTCGCGGGTCCAGATCGAGGCGGTGAGGCCGTAGGCGCTGTCGTTCATCAGCCGCACCGCCTCCTCGTCGTCCTTCACCGCCATGATCGCGGCGACCGGGCCGAACGTTTCCTCCCGCATCACCGCCATGGAGTGATCCACCCCGGTCAGGACCTGGGGCATCAGATAGGGGCCGTCTCCGGTGTCGGCCGGGAAAAGCCGCGAAGGGAGGTGAGCCGCCGCTCCGGCCGCCATCGCCTCGCGCACCTGCTCCCGGACGAGGTCCGCGCCCCGGGCGCTCGCCATCGGACCGAGGGTGGTTTCAGGGTCGAGCGGATCGCCCAGCCGATAGGCGGACGCGGCTTCCACGAACCCTTCCAGGAAAGGCTGCCAAAGCGATTCGTGGACGTAGATCCGCTCCACCCCGCAGCAGGACTGGCCGCTATTGTAGAAGCTTCCGTCCACCAGGCCCTCGACCGCGGCGGAAACGTCCGAATCCTCGCGAACGTAAGCGGGGTCCTTGCCCCCGAGCTCGAGCGCGAGGGTGGTGAACGACCCCGCCGCCGCCCGCTCGACCGCCCTTCCCCCTTCCACCGAGCCGGTGAAGGTGGCGTGGTCGAGGAGGCCCGAGCCGAGCAGCCTTGCCGACTGGTCGTGGCTCAGGAAGAGATTGGCGAAAAGCCCCTCCGGCAGCCCGGCCGCCGCGAGCGCCTCCGCGAAGCGCTCGCCCGCCAGCGGAGTCTGAGCGGAATGCTTGAGGATCACGGCGTTGCCGGCGAGGAGCGCCGGAACGATCGTGTTCGCGGCGGTGAGGAAGGGGTAGTTCCAGGGCGCGATCACCATCACCAGGCCCGCGGGCGCGCGAATTACCGAGCGCCCGGATTCGACGACGAAGGGCGCCAGCGCCGTCGGCGCCAGGTCGACCATCGCCAGGACCCGCTCCGCCAGCGATCGATATTCCCCGCCGTAGCGGACCGGCCGCCCCATCTGCCAGGCCAACTCCGGGACGATTCGGGAATTGACCGTCCCCATCGCGGCCAAGAAGCGCAGGATCGTCGCGCAACGCTCGGGCAGGGGGGTGCGCGACCAATCCGGCTGAGCCCGCCGGGCCCGCTCGACGGCGCGAGCGACCTCGTCGTCGCCGGCGACCGGCCGCCGGGCATATTCACGGCCGTCGACGGGCGAGAGGCAGACGAGGTCGGTCATGGTTGGCCGTCAGATGATCTCGAAATAGCGGGCGAGCTGCCAGTCCGTTATCGCCTTTCGGGCCTCCCGCTCCTCCCATTCGCGGGTGGCGGCATAATGTTCGACGAACTCCGCGCCGAACAGCTCGCGGGCCGCGGACGAGCCCTTCAGGCGCTGCGCCGCCTCCCACAAGGTGGCCGGCAGCGCCCGGTCGGCGGGGGTCTCCGCCGCATAGGCATTGCCCTCGACCGGCCGGTCGGGCTCGATCCGGTTCTCGATTCCCCACAGGCCCGACCCGACCGCCGCGGCGAGCGCGATATAGGGATTTATGTCGGCCGCCCCGATCCGGTACTCGACCCGCTGGGTCTTCTCAGAGCCTCCGATCACGCGGAGCGCGCAGGTCCGGTTCTCATAGCCCCAGGTCGCGGACGTCGGCGCCCAGAAGCCGGGAATCATCCTCGTGTAGCTGTTCACCGTCGGAGCGATCATCGCCAGCAGCTCCGGCATCAGCGCCTGCTGGCCGCCGACGAACCAGCGCATCCGATCCGACATTTGCAGCGTCTTGCCCTCGTCGTGGAAGACGCCCTGCCCGCTCGCCGAATCGAGCAGCGACATGTGGAGGTGGCCGGACTGGCCGGGCCAGTCCTTCGACCATTTCGCCATGAACGTCGCCATCCACCCGCGCTTCTGAGCGAGCACCTTCGCCACCGTTTTGAAGAGCGCCGCCTTGTCCGCCGCCTCGAGCGCGTCGTCGACCTTGATCGCGGCCTCGATCACTCCGGGGCCCGTCTCCGTGTGGAGGCCCTCGATCCCGATCCGCATCGCCTCGCAGGTGGCCCAGAGCTCGTGGTAGAAATCGGCATGGACGCTCGACCTGAGCATCGAATAGCCGAAATTGCCGGGCGTGATCGGCTTCAGGTCGCGATAACCCTTGTCGCGCACCGATTGCGGCGTCTCCTCGAAGACGAAGAATTCGAATTCGGCCGCGGCCCTGACCGCGAAGCCTGCCGAATCCGCCCGTTCCAGCACCCGGCGCAGCAGGCTTCGTGGGCAGACCGCTTCGGCCCGGCCCGCGAACTCGCCGAGGATCAGCGGCATCCCACCCTCGAACGGCATCGCCCGTTCGGTCTCCGGCAGGAGCCTCGCCTCGGCGTCCGGATAGGCGGTGTGCCAGCCCGTGAAGCTCAGATTGTCGACCAGCTGGTCGCTCGAATCCCAGCCGAGCACGACGTCGCAGAAGCCGAAGCCCTTGCCGAGGGCGGACTCGAGCTTGTCCGGATCGAGATATTTGCCGCGGAAGATTCCGTCGATGTCGAACAGGCCGACCTTGGCGCAGGCAGGGGTGCGGTTGCGGACTCGCTCGACCAGGTCGTCTTCCGCCATGCTCGCCTCTTCCTCCGCCGTCGCCGCACCCTTAACGCCTGGGGTGCCGGGGCGGAAGCGGCAGGAGTGTGCCGAGCCCCCGCCGCTTGATTCCCGTCCCGCCCGCGCCATCTAGCCCTCGAGAGAGCAATCACGGGCGTCCAGGAACGAATGAACGACAGTCTCACCCCAAAGGCGGTGGTCGCCGCCCTCGACGAGCATATCGTCGGCCAGAAGGAAGCGAAGCGCGCCGTCGCCGTGGCTCTCAGGAACCGCTGGCGCCGGCAGCGGCTCGAGGACGGGCTTCGCGAGGAGGTCACGCCCAAGAACATCCTCATGATCGGGCCGACCGGCTGCGGCAAGACGGAGATTTCCCGTCGTCTCGCCCGCCTCGCCGGCGCGCCCTTCCTCAAGATCGAGGCCACCAAGTTCACCGAGGTCGGCTACGTCGGCCGCGACGTCGAGAGCATCGTTCGCGACCTCGTCGAGGTGTCGCTCAAGCTCACCCGCGAGCGGCTGCGCAAGGAGGTCAAGGCCCAGGCCGAGACGAACGCGGAGGAGCGCGTGCTCGACGCGCTCGTCGGCCCCGCGGCCAGCCCCGGCACACGCGAGGGCTTCCGCCGCAAGCTGCGCTCGGGCGAGATCAACGACCGCGAGATCGAGCTCGACGTCCAGGACACGTCGACCCCCGGCCTGCCCACCTTCGACATCCCGGGCATGCCCGGCGCGCAGATGGGCATGGTCAACCTGGGCGAGATGCTGGGCAAGGCGCTGGGGCCGCGCCTGAAGAAGCGGCGCATGACCATAGCCCAGAGCCACGACGTGCTCATCGCCGAGGAGAGCGACAAGCTCCTCGACCCGGAGCGGGTCACGCGCGAGGCGCTCCAGGCCGCCGAGCAGAACGGCATCGTCTTCCTCGACGAGATCGACAAGATTAGCGCCCGCGAGGGCCGGGTCGGCGCCGACGTCAGCCGCGAGGGCGTGCAGCGCGACCTGCTGCCGCTGATCGAGGGCACCACGGTCACGACCAAGCACGGGGCGGTCAAGACCGACCACATCCTGTTCGTGGCCAGCGGCGCTTTCCACCTCAGCAAGCCCTCGGACCTGCTGCCGGAACTCCAGGGCCGCCTGCCGATCCGGGTCGAGCTCCAGCCGCTCGGCCGCGCGGACCTCGCCCGGATCCTGGTCGAGCCGGAGGCCAGCCTGATAAAGCAGTACGTGGCGCTGCTGGCCACCGAGGGCGTCAGGCTCGAGTTCGGCGACGACGCGATCCAGGCGCTTGCCACCCTCGCCCACGACATTAATGGCAAAGTCGAGAACATCGGCGCCCGCCGGCTCCAGACCGTGCTCGAGAAGCTGCTGGAAGAGGTGAGCTACACCGCCTCCGACCGCGGCGGC
>DASTLX010000070.1:0-6586 GCA_035714565.1 Allosphingosinicella sp. | reverse complement strand
AGCGATGAAGCGCACCTTCCAGCCGAGCAACCTCGTGCGCAAGCGCCGGCACGGCTTCCGGGCCCGGACGGCGACCGTCGGCGGCCGCAAGGTTCTGGCCGCGCGCCGGGCGCGGGGCCGCAAGACCCTCTCCGCCTGAGCTCCCTCACCCGCCGAGCCGATTTCCTGGCCGCCAATCGCGGCCTTCGCGCCCCCATGCCCGGATTCGTCCTGCTGGTCCGCCCGCGCGACGACGGCGACTCCGCCATCCGGCTCGGGATAACCGTCACCAGGAAGATCGGCGGCGCCGTCGTCCGCAACCGCATGAAGCGGCGCTTCCGGAGCCTCGCCCGCGAGTTGCTGCCGACGCGCGGAGTCGCCGGCGCCGACCATGTGCTGATCGGCCGGCAGGGGGGAATCGAGCGCGATTTCGGACTGCTTAGGGCCGAGCTGGAGAAGGCGCTTCGGAAGCTGGCGGCCGCCCCCGTCATCCCGGCGAAAGCCGCGACCTCGAGGCGGGAAGGTCCGGCGGGTCTCCCCGAGATCCCGGCCTCCGCCGGGATGACGAAGCGTTCCGAATGATCGCGAGGCTGCTCATCTCGATCGCCCGCGGCTGGCAGATGGGCCCGTCGCGGGTTCTTCCGCCGAGCTGCCGCTTCCAGCCCAGCTGCTCGGCCTATGCAATCACCGCGCTTCGGCGTTATGGGGCGTTGCGCGGCTCCTGGCTGGCCGCCAGACGGCTGCTCAGATGCCACCCCTGGGGGGGCTCAGGCCCGGATCCGGTACCGTGAGAGGGAATTAGGTTGAACGACCACCGCAACATGATTCTGGCGATCGTCCTGTCGGCGATCGTCCTGATCGGCTGGAGCTTCCTGAGCGAAAGATTCGTTCCCACGGCGAATCCGCCGGCCACCAAGGTGGTCGACGGCAAGACCGTGCCCCTGCCCCAGCCCAAGGCCGATCCGGCCGCCGACGGCCCGATCGCGATCCGCGACCGCGCCCAGGTGATGGGCGAAACGCCCCGGATCCGGATCGAGACCCCGCATCTCGCCGGATCGATCAATCTCAAGGGCGCCCGCATCGACGATCTCGTCCTCACCGCCCACCGCGAGGGAGTGGCGAGAAACTCCCCGCCGATCCGGCTGCTCTCGCCCGAAGGAAGCCCGGGCGCCTATTTCGCCGGACTGGGCTGGATCGGCGCGCCGCAAAGCGTGCCGGGGCCCGATACGCTGTGGAAGTCGACTTCCACCCGCCTAGCCCCGGGCAGCCCGGTGGCGCTCACCTGGGACAACGGCCAGGGCCAGCTGTTCCAGATCCTTCTCGCGGTCGACGATTCCTATCTGTTCACGGTCGATCAGAGGGTGGTCAATCGCGGCGCGGGCGATTTCGCCGCCCGCCCCTATTCCGTCCTCAGCCGGAGCGGCGCCTCCAAGGACACCGATTCGTGGACCACCCATGTCGGTCCGATGGGCGTGTTCAACGGCGCCGCGGATTACGGCAACAATTATGCCGACGTCGCCCAGGCCGGCGAGCGCCGCTTCGCCAGCAAGGGCGGCTGGATCGGCTTCACCGACCATTTCTGGCTGACCGCCGTCGTCCCGGACCAGTCGAAATCGGTCGACGCGACCTTGCGCCACAAGAAAGCGGGCGACGCCTTCCAGGCCGATGCGATCGCCGAGCCCGTGATCACCCCGCGCGGAGCGCAGTCGCGCTACGTCTCGCACGTCTTCGCCGGGGCGAAGGAGATCCAGCTCCTCGACCGCTACACCGACCAGCTCGGAACGCCGCTCGAGCGCGCGATCGACTGGGGCTGGTTCCGCTGGTTCATGAAGCCGATCTTCTCGCTCCTGAACTGGCTCTACGCGCTGATCGGCAATTTCGGGGTCGCGATCATGTGCCTGACCCTGATCGTGCGGACGCTGATGTTCCCGATCGCCCAGAAGCAGTTCAAGTCGATGGCGGCGATGCGGATCCTCCAGCCGAAGATGAAGGCGCTGCAGGAGCGCCACAAGGACGACAAGCCGCGACTCCAGCAGGAGATGCTGAAGCTGTACCAGGAGGAGAAGGTGAACCCGATGGCGGGGTGCCTGCCGATCCTCATCCAGATCCCGATCTTCTACGCCCTCTACAAGGTGCTGATGGTCAGCGTGGAGATGCGCCACAAGCCCTTCGTGCTCTGGATCAAGGACCTTTCGGCGCCCGATCCCCTCACTCCGGTCAACCTGTTCGGCTACCTGCCCTTCACCCCGCCCTCCTTCCTGGCGCTCGGCGTTCTTCCGATCCTGCTCGGGATCAGCATGTGGCTCCAGTTCAAGCTCAATCCGCCCGCCACCGATCCGGTGCAGAGGCAGATGTTCGCGATCATGCCCTGGGTGCTGATGTTCGTGATGGCGCCGTTCGCGGCGGGCCTGCAGCTCTACTGGACCGTCAACAACGTCCTCACCATCCTCCAGCAGAAGTGGCTCTACAGCCGCTATCCGGGAATGAGGGCGGCGGCGGAATCGCCCGCGCCCGCCAAGTGAGCGACGCGTCGGCGGATCTGGACGAGACGGCCCGCAAGCTCTTCGCGGGGCCGATCGCGTTCCTGAAATCGGCGCCGGGGCTGAGGTTCCTGCCCGATCCGCAAGTGCCGGAAGTGGCCTTCGCCGGCCGCTCCAACGTCGGCAAATCGTCGCTTCTCAACGCCCTCACCAACCGCAACGGGCTGGCCCGAACCTCGAACACGCCGGGGCGCACGCAGGAGCTCAACTTCTTCGACGTCGGCGAGCCGCTTCGCCTGAGGCTGGTCGACATGCCCGGCTACGGCTTCGCCAAGGCGCCCAAGGATGTGGTCAAGAAGTGGCGGCAGCTGATCAATTCCTATCTGCGCGGCCGCCAGGTCCTGAAGCGCGCGCTCGTCCTCGTCGACTCGCGCCATGGGCTCAAGGAGATCGACCTCGACGTCATGAAGATGCTCGACGACGCGGCGGTAAGCTACCACCTCGTCCTCACCAAGGCGGACAAGATCAAGGCGTCCGAGCTCGCCGAGGTCGAGGCGGCGACGGCGCAGGAAGGCCGCCGCCATCCGGCGGCGCACCCGGAGATCATCGTCACCTCGGCCGAGAAGGGCATGGGGATCGAGCGGCTCAGGACCGCGGTCCTGGAGTCGGTGCTTTAAAATCCTCCCCCGCCTTTGCGGAGGAGGTGGACCGTGCGCAGCACGGTGGAGGGGTAACTTGCCGAAGCCTGCGTAATTGCCCCTCCACCAGGCTTCGCCTGGTCCCCCTCCCCGCGAAATCGCGGGGAGGATTTAATAGCCCATCAGCGCCAGCACCTCGCGCCGGCTGCGATTGTCGTCGCGGAAGACGCCCATCATACGGCTGGTCGTCATCATCACTCCGGGGGTGTGGACGCCGCGGGCGGTCATGCAGGCGTGGCTGGCCTCGATGACGACGGCGACGCCCTGCGGCTTCAGATGCTCCCAGACGCAGTCGGCAACCTGGGCGGTGAGCCGCTCCTGGACCTGAAGGCGGCGGGCGAAGCCGTGGAGGACCCGGGCGAGCTTGGAGATGCCGACGACGCGCTCGGCCGGCAGATAGGCGATCGACGCCTTGCCGATGATCGGGGCCATGTGATGCTCGCAATGCGACTGGAAGGGAATGTCCTTGAGGAGCACGATCTCGTCATAGCCGCCCACCTCCTCGAAGGTCCGGCTGAGGTGATGGGCCGGGTCCTCGCCATAGCCTTGCGCATATTCCTTCCAGGCCCGCCCGACCCGCGCCGGAGTGTCGAGAAGACCCTCGCGCTCGGGATCGTCGCCGGCCCAGCGGATCAAGGTGCGAACGGCGTCCTGCACCTCGGCGGGAACCTCGATCTTGGCGGCGCGGCGGACGAGACTGCCGTCGCCCGGATCGCCTGGACTGGTCATCTGCGCTCCCATCTCCGACGGCGGCGGTGGTGACCCCGACAGGATTCGAACCTGTGGCCCTCAGATTAGGAATCTGATGCTCTATCCTGCTGAGCTACGGGGCCGCTCCGCCTGAGGCGGGGAAGTAGGGCGCTCGGGGCCGGCGGTCAATTCTCCTCGCCCGGCGGAACCACCGGGAAGGGCAGAGGGGCGATCGGGACGCCCTCCTCGATCAGGCTCTCCGCCTCCGCCCTGGTCGCCTCGCCGTGGATCGGGCGGCGGTCGGCCTCGCCGAGATGGATGGCCCGGGCTTCGGCCGCGAAGCGGTCGCCGACGCTTTCTGAGCCGGCGAGCAGGGTCTTCTGAACGGCGGCGGCGGCGGCGAGCATCGCCTTGACCTGCCCGGCCGGGCCCGCGAGCGGGCCGTCGGCGTCGGCGGCCGGAGACGAGGAATTGCCCTTGGCGCCCACGGCGGGCGCCATCGGCGCCTTGGCGACCTCCACCGATCCGCACAGCGGGCAGGCGACGAGCCCCCTCTCCCGCTGCTCCTCGAACGCCGCCGACGAGGCGAACCACGCCTCGAAGACGTGGCCCCCGGGAGCGCATTTGAGATCGAAGATGATCATGGCGCCCGCTCGACGGGCGGGATCGGGCGGCGATGGCGGAGCGCCGGGAGCCGGGCCCGGACCGCCTCGACCTCGGCGAGGTCGATGTCGGCGAACCCGATCCCCTCCCCGTCTCCCATGTCGAGCAGAACCTCGCCCCAGGGCCCGACGACGAGGCTGTGGCCGTAGGTCTCGCGGCCGTCCTCGTGGCGGCCCGACTGGGCGGCGGCGACGACGTAGGCGCCGGCCTCGACCGCTCGCGCCCTCGTCAGAAGGTGCCAATGCGCCCGTCCCGTCGGCACCGTGAAGGCCGCCGGGATCGCCAGAATTCGCGCCCCGGAGTCGGTGAGCGCGCGGTAGAGGTCGGGAAAGCGCAGATCGTAGCAGATGGAAAGGCCGAGCGGCCCGGCGGGGCTGTCCGCGACCACGGCCCGGCCGCCGGCGACGTAGGACTGGGATTCGCGCCAGCTCTCCCCCGTCGGCAAATCGACGTCGAACAGGTGGAGCTTGTCGTAGGTGGCGCTAATGCCCCCGCTCGAGTCGATCAGATAGCCGCGGTTGCGCAGCTTGCCCGACCCAGGATCGCGCACGGCGAGCGAGCCGAGATGGACCCAGAGGCCGAGCCGGGCCGCCTCCGCCCGAACCTTCGCGAGCACCGGATCGGCCGCCTCCCCGTGGAGGTTCGCCTCCGCCCGGGCCCGGTCGCGGTCGAGGAGCCCCGACATTTCCGGAGTGAACAGGATCGCCGCCCCGCCCGCCGCGGCCTCCCCGGCCGCGGCCACCAGCGCCCGGGCATTGGCTTCAGGGTCGATTCCGGTCCGGGCCTGGTAGACGGCGATGCGGGTCACGGCCCGGAGGTGTGGCGGCTGCAGCGGCAAAGTCAAGCGGGCCGGAGGGGCAGACGGGCGGCCTGGCTCCAGCTGAGTCGCGTTCGGGTTCAAGTAATCCCGGACCTACATCCATAATCGATATAAAAGCGGGAAGTGGACGAATGCCCCAGATTGACTCCAATTCGATTCCATGGCGTCCTTCGTCAACTATTCGGGGGGAAGCGCCGAATGTCGCATCGCCATGGCCGTACTCGTTTGCTGCTCGTGCCGTGCCTCATTGCCTGGACAGGCGCCGCTTGTGCCGGCGAGACCGTGAGCTACGGCTATGACGAGCTTGGCCGCCTGACCAGGGTCTCGCGCAGCGGCACCGCCAATGACGGGGTCGAGGCCCGCTACGGCTACGATCCGGCGGACAATCGGACCAGCGTCGTCGTCACCGGGCTTCCGGCGGTGGTCGGCGGCGGCTTCGAGTCGCCGGACCTGGGCGCCGCCTATCTCTACCGGGCGCCCCAGGGCCCGGCCCGGTTCGCCGGCAACAGCGGCATCTCGGCCAACACAAGCGGCTGGGGCCTGGCGGCGGCTCCGGAAGGGGACCAGGCCGGGTTCCTCCAGTCCTACGGGACCGCCTCGACCATCGGCCTCGAGGTCAGGGGCCTGACCCCCGGAGCGAGCTACCGCTTCCGCTTCCGGATAGCGGCCCGCATCGGCTACGGCGCCAACCCGGTGACGGTCTCGTTCGGGGGCGCCGTCCTCGGCACCTTCACGCCCGGGTCCGCCGCCTTCGCCGCGGTCGCCAGCGCCCCCTTCACCGCTTCGGCCGAGTCCGGCCTCGTCACCTTCACCGGGAGCGCCTCGCCCGCCGACCTCGGCACCGGGATCGACCTCGTGACAGTCGCGCCCGCCGGGGCCGATTGATGGCAGCCTGGCCGTTCCTCCTGGCCGCCGCCGCGGCGGCGGCGCTCGCCGCTCCCGCTTCGGCCGCGGACAGGCTGATCAACACTCCGGCGGAGAAGTTCGTGACCGCTCCGGGCGGGGTCGACATGCGGACCGGCCGCTACGTCTATTCGCGGACCGACCTGTCGATCGGGCCGGAGCAGGGCGGGCTTGCCCTGACCCGGACCCTCGCCGCCAACCTTCCCGGCCATTCCAACCCCTTCGCCAACCTCTCCCACAATTGGGACGTGATGGTGAGCGAGACGCTGAGCCCGACGACCAATTCGGAAGGTCAGCACGACCTCCAGGTCAACGTCCATTACCAGGGCCGCTCGCAGACCTATGTGGCGCCC
>DASTLX010000069.1:0-52685 GCA_035714565.1 Allosphingosinicella sp. | reverse complement strand
CAGGCGACCGAGGACGAGAAGCGCCGCGCCGAGGAAAATCGCCGGGCCGAGGAGGAGCGCGCCGAAGCCGCCCGAGTCGCCGCCGAGGAAGAGGCGCGCCGAGCCGCCGAGGAGCCCGCCCGCCCTGCCGAGACCGCTCCGGCCCCCGCCGCCGCGGAGGAAGACGAGGATCGCCGCCCCGCCCACGCCCGGCCCAAGGGCCATGTCCCGGCGCCCAAGCCGCCGGCCCGCCCGGTCCGCGGCCGCGACGACCGCCGTCACGCCGGCAAGCTCACCGTCACCCGAGCCCTTTCGGGCGAGGACGACAGTCGGGCCCGGAGCCTCGCCGCCCTTCGCCGTTCGCGCGAGAAGGAGAAGAGGGCCCATCAGCAGTCGGGTCCGTCGGCCAAGCAGGTCCGCGACGTGGTCGTCCCCGAGGCGATCACCGTCCAGGAGCTCGCCAACCGGATGGCCGAGCGCGGCGCCGACCTGGTGAAGGCGCTGTTCAAGATGGGAACCCCGGTCACGATCACCGAGACGATCGACCAGGACACGGCCGAGCTCCTCATCGAGGAATTCGGCCACCGGATGGTCCGGGTCAGCGAAAGCGATGCCGACATCCAGACCGAGACCGACGTCGATCCGGACGAGACCCGGCTGCCGCGTCCGCCGGTGGTGACGATCATGGGCCACGTTGACCACGGAAAGACGTCGCTGCTCGACGCGATCCGGGGCGCCAACGTCGTTTCCGGCGAGGCGGGCGGGATCACCCAGCATATCGGCGCCTATCAGGTCGCCTTGCCCGACAAGTCGAAGATCACCTTCCTCGACACGCCGGGCCACGAAGCCTTCACCGAGATGCGCGCCCGCGGCGCCAACGTCACGGACATCGTCGTCCTGGTGGTCGCCGCCGACGACGGGCTGAAGCCGCAGACGGTGGAGGCGATCAACCACACCAAGGCGGCGGGCGTGCCGATGATCGTCGCGATCAACAAGATCGACAAGCCCGGCGCCAATGCCCAGAAGGTCCGCGAGGAGCTTCTCCAGCACGAGATCCTCGTCGAGGACATGGGCGGCGAGGTCCAGGACGTCGAGGTCTCCGCGCTCAAGAAGACCAATCTCGACGGCCTTCTCGAGGCCATCTCGCTCCAGGCGGAGCTGCTCGAGCTCAAGGCCAATCCCGACCGCAGCGCCGAGGGCGCGGTGGTCGAGGCCAAGCTCGACAAGGGCCGCGGCCCGCTCGCCACCGTGCTCGTCCAGCGCGGCACGCTGAAGGTCGGCGACGTCTTCGTGGTCGGCGCCGTCCCGGGCAAGGTCCGGGCGATGATCGACGACAAGGGCAAGCAGGTGAAGGAGGCGGGCCCGTCCGTCCCGGTCGAGGTGCTCGGCCTGTCCGGGGTGCCGTCGGCGGGCGACACGCTCACCGTCGTCGAGAACGAGGCGCGCGCCCGCGAGGTCGCCGCCTACCGCCAGAGCGTCCTCGACAGGAAGCGGACCACGTCGGCTCCGGTCAGCCTCGAGAACATGTTCGCCTCCAAGGCCAACCAGGCGATCGAGTTCCCGCTGGTGGTCAAGGCCGACGTCCAGGGTTCGGTCGAGGCGATCGCCAGCGCGATCAACCGGATCTCGACCGAGGACATCAAGGCCCGGATCCTCCACGCCGGAGTCGGCGCGATCACCGAGAGCGACGTCATCCTCGCCGCCGCCAGCGGAGCCCCGATCATCGGCTTCAACGTCCGCCCCAACGCCAAGGCGCGGGAAGTCGCCGAGCGCAACAAGGTCGAGTTCCGCTATTACGACGTCATCTACCATCTCACCGACTGGGTGAAGCAGGCGATGGCGGGCGAGCTCGGTCCCGAGATCATCGAGACGGTCATGGGCCGGGCCGAGGTCAAGGAGGTCTTCCCGGCGGGCAAGAAGGACAAGGCGGCCGGCCTTCTCGTGCTCGAGGGCGTCATCCGCAAGGGCGTCCACGCGCGCCTCACCCGCGAGGACGTCATCGTCTCCAAGACCACCATCTCGTCGCTTCGCCGGTTCAAGGACGACGTCGCCGAGGTCCGGGCGGGCCTGGAGTGCGGCGTGTTGCTGGCCGACACCAACGACATCAAGCCCGGCGACCATCTCGAGGTGTTCGAGGTCGAGGAGCGCGCCAGGACGCTGTGACCCGGGGATCGGCCCGTCGGCGCCTGCGGCTCCGCCGAAAGCGGAAAGGCGAGACCTTCGGCTCGAGGCTCGCGGACAACGTGGACCTCGTCGAGGTCGGCAATGTCGCCGGCGATCTGGATGTCGACATCGGCGCCGCCACGGAGGTGGTGGGCCATATGGGATGCTGCGTAGTCGAGGCGGTGGGGAGCATGGCCGTCCTGCTCGCGCTGCTCACCGTTCCGGCCTATCTCCTGACACGCTAGGATAAAGCGATGGTACGTCCCAACGAATCCACCGAAGGCCGCTCGGTCCGGCTGCTCCGGGTCGGCGAGCAGGTTCGCCACGCCCTGTCCGACGTCCTGATGCGCGGCGACGTCCATGACGAGACCCTCGCCAGCCATCTCGTCTCGGTCACCGAGGTCCGGATGTCGCCCGATCTGCGTCACGCCACGGCGTTCGTCATCCCTCTGCTCGGCGCCAATGCGCAGGGGGTGCTCAAGGCGCTTCGCACCCATACCGCCTATCTGCAGAGCGAGGTCGCGAGGCGGGTGAACACCCGATACGCGGCGAAGCTCAAATTCCTGCTCGACGAGAGCTTCGACGAGGGCAGCCATATCGACAAGCTCCTTCGGGCGCCCAAGGTGGCGCAGGACCTCGTCGGGAGCGGGGAGGGTGAGGGCGATGAGGGTTAGGTTCGCCGTCGCCCCCAGGGGCCGCCCCGGCCGCGTTTCCGGTTTCGCCCGTCCGACTCCGCCGCCCCTCGCCGCCGGATGCTGAGGCAGGTTCGGCTTGTCCGCCGGGGTCGAGCCGGCTGCCTGTCGCTGTTCGCGCTCATGTCCTGCGCGGCCGCCTCGGCCCAGGAGCTTCCTCCCGTCGACTATCCGAAGCTTCCCGGTACGGCCGCCACCGAGCAGGGGTTCGTCCCCAAGGGCTGGCGGATCGAGGCCCGGGCCGCCGGCGACCTCGACGGCGACGGCAAGCCCGATTCGGCGCTGGTCCTGCGGGCGACCGATCCCGCGAACGTCGTCGACGAACCGATGTGCGAGGAGCGGCTCGACACCAATCCCAGGATCCTCGCCGTCCTGCTGGCGAAACCCGATGGCGGCTACCGGCTCGCCGGCGAGACCCACGAGCTCATCCCCCGCCGCGACAATGGGTGCCAGGTCGATCCCTTCTCCGATCCCGGGCAGATCGCGATCGAGGCGGGGACCCTGCGTGTCGACCTCGAGCGGATGATGAGCGCGGGCGGATGGGACATGGGCACCACGACGTTCAAGTGGCGCTGGAGCGGCGGCGCCGTGAGGCTGGCAGGGTTCGACTATTCCAACGTGGTGCGCAATTCGGGCGCCCTGACCCTCGTCAGCGTCAACTATCTGACCGGCCGGGCGAAGATCAGCACCGGCAATGTCGGCACCGACCGCGAGAAGGTGCGATGGACGAGGCTTCGCAGGCGGGGCGCCCCGACTCTCGTAAATATCGGGGACGGCTTGGCGTTCGATCCCGAAGGCCTCTTGAGCGGCTGGCAATGATCGCCTCGCCCGCTTCCTCATCCAGGCGAGAGCCCGGATCGAGCCCGGCATGACGGACGGCGTCGATCTCACCGCCCTGGGCGCACCCATAAGCGAGGGCGACCTGGCGCTCGAGCCCATGGCGGAGGCCCATCGCGAGGCGCTGAAGTCCGCCTGCGCCCGGGACCCGGAAATCTGGTCCATCTATTCGCGCTCCTACGATCCCGACCATTTCGATGCGGCGTTCGACTTCATCCGGTCGCGGCCCGACTGGCGCTGCTTCTCGATCTTCCTGAGCGGCGGCATGGCGGGGATGAGCTGCTTTCTCGGAATCGACGGTGGGCGACAGACCGTCGAGATCGGCAACACTTATTATGTGCCGGAGCTGCGCGGGACCGGCCTCAACCGGCGGGTCAAGGACCTGATGCTGACGCGCGCCTTCGGCTGCGGGTTCCGGCGCGTCGAGTTCCGGGTCGACGCCCGCAATGGCCGGTCGCAGGCGGCGATGGCCAAGATCGGCGGCGTTCGCGAAGGAGTGCTTCGACAGGACCGGATCACCTGGACCGGGCATGTGCGCGACACGGTGCTCTTCTCTATCCTCGCCGACGAATGGATTCCGGCCGATGGCGCCTGACCATATCGTCTTCCAGGTCGCGACCTGGCTGATTCCGCTGCTCGTGGCGATCGTCCTCCACGAAATATCGCATGGCTGGGTGGCGAACGCCTTCGGCGATCCGACCGCCCGCGACCTGGGGCGGCTCAGCCCCAATCCGATCCGGCACGTCGACCCGATCGGGACCGTCGCGCTGCCGCTCATCCTGGCGGTGAGCGGGGCACCGGTCTTCGGCTGGGCCAAGCCGGTGCCGGTCGTCGCGGCACGGATGCGCAATCCGCGGCTTCACATGGTGCTGGTCGCCCTGGCCGGGCCGGGCATGAACCTGCTTCTCGCCATGCTGGCGGGGATCGTCCTGGCGCTGGTCCGGCCAGAAGGGCCGCCGTCCGGGCCGGCGCAGCTGTTCCTGCTCGTGAACCTGTTGAACTTCATCGCGATCAACCTCTTCCTCGCCCTCTTCAACCTGCTCCCGATGCCCCCTTTCGACGGAGGCCATGTCGTGGAAGGGCTGCTGCCGCGCCGGCTCGCCCGCCATTGGGCAAGGCTTGGGAGGTTCGGCTTCCTCCTGCTCATCTTCCTGCTCCTCATCCTGCCGGCGCTGGCGCCGCAGGCGAATGTCGTCGAACGGGTGGTGCGGCCGCCATTCGAGTGGCTGCTTCGGCTGTTCGTGGGGAGCTAGCCCGGCTGGCGCTCCGTCGTCGCGGCGCTAAAAGGCGCTATGGCCAAGCTCTATTTCTACTATGCGTCGATGAACGCCGGCAAGTCGACCGTGCTTCTCCAGACCGCCTTCAACTATCGCGAGCGCGGGATGGAGCCGATGCTGTGGACCGCGGCGGTCCACGACCGCTCCGGCTTCGGAATCATCGATTCCCGGATCGGGATCACCGCTCAGGCCAACGCTTATGAGCCGGCGACGGACCTTCGCCGGGAAGTGGAGCTGGAGCTCGCGAAACGGCCGGTCCATTGCATCCTCGTCGACGAGGCGCAGTTCCTCGGCCGGGGGCAGGTGATCCAGCTCGCCTCGATCTGCGACGAGCTCGACATTCCGGTCCTCGCCTACGGCCTGCGGACGGACTTCCAGGCGAATCTGTTCGAGGGCAGCGCGACCCTGCTCGCGCTCGCCGACAAGCTGGTCGAGCTGAAGGCGATCTGCGAGTGCGGCCGCAAGGCGACGATGAACCTGCGCGTCGACCAGAAAGGCGCCGCGGTGGCGAGCGGCGCCCAGACCGAGATCGGCGGCAACGACCGCTACGTCGCGCTGTGCCGCCGCCACTTCATGGAGCGGATCGCCGAAGCGGAGGCGAAGCAGCTCCGCCTCAGCCTCGTCGGCGGCTGATCCGTGCACGGCTGGCTGGTGATCGACAAGCCGGTGGGGCCCGGCTCGACCGACATCGTCTCGAAGGTGAAAAGGGCGCTGCGCGAGGGCGGCTACGCGAAGCTGAAGGTGGGCCATGGCGGGACCCTCGACCCGCTGGCCAGCGGCGTGCTCCCGGTCGCCCTGGGCGAAGCGACCAAGCTGGCCGGGCGGATGCTCGATTCCGACAAGGTCTACGAGTTCACGATCCGCTTCGGCGAGGAGACGGACACTCTGGACGCGGAAGGGGCGGTGGTGGCGACGTCGGAAGTTCGGCCGACGCTCGGGCAGGTCGAGGCGGTGCTGGGACGCTTCACCGGCGAGATCGAGCAGGTGCCGCCGGCTTATTCCGCTCTGAAGGTAGAGGGACGGCGGGCTTACGCACTGGCGCGGGGGGGAGCCCAAGTGGAGCTGAAGAGCCGGAAGATCCGTATCCACGCGCTTACAATGCGTCACCCTGAACTCGTTTCAGGGTCCAGTCCGGAGACCCCCGAGCAGGTGGAAGCCTGGACCCTGAAAGAGGTTCAGGGCGACGGGATGGGACTGGAGGAGATCACCCTCACCGCCCGGGTCTCAAAGGGCACCTACGTCCGGTCCCTTGCCCGCGACATCGCCAATGCCTTGGAATGCGTCGGCCACGTCACCATGTTGAGACGGCTCAAGGCCGGGCCGTTCACCCTAGAATCCGCGATTTCGCTGGACAAAATGGGCGAACTCGCTAAGGCGCGGCAGCTTGAACAGGCACTCTTGCCGCTGACGGCGGGGCTGGACGACATCCCGGCTCTACCCGTCACCCCCGACCAGGCAGGACTGCTCCGACAGGGGCGGAAATTGGCCGGGATCGCCGCAAAGCCGGGGCTCCACCTAGCAACCGACCGCTCTGTTCCGGTTGCGCTTGTGGAGCTTTCCGAAGGGCAACTTCGGGTGGTTCGCGGCTTCAACATCTGGACGCAAGGAGTATGACGATGTCGGTGACCGCCGAACGCAAGCAGGAAATCATCAACGACAACGCCCGCGGATCGGGCGACACCGGATCCCCCGAGGTCCAGGTCGCGATCCTCACCGAGCGGATCAACAATCTCACCGCCCACTTCAAGACCCACGCGAAGGACAATCATAGCCGCCGCGGGCTCCTGATGATGGTCAACAAGCGCCGCTCCCTGTTGGATTATATCCGCAAGGAAGACCACGCGCGCTACACCGCACTCATCGCGAAGCTCGGCCTTCGCAAGTGACGTGAAGGGCGCCCCCCGATGGGGGCGCCCTTTCGTCATCCCGGCGAAAGCCGGGTTCCAGTTTACGGCTTCGCCCCCTCAGCCGTTCGCCCTGAGCTTGTCGAAGGGCTTCCCTTCTCTTTTGGGACGGGAACAAGGAGAGGGCTTCGACAGGCTCAGCCCGAACGGTTCGGGTGGAGAGCCGCGGGTCAATACCGACCCACACAGGCCCCCGCGGCATCCGGCCTCGGGCGTTGAAGGAAAAACTATGTTCGACATGAAGAAAGTTGAGATCGAGTGGGGCGGCAAGACGCTGACCCTCGAAACGGGCCGGGTTGCCCGCCAGGCCGACGGCGCGGTTCTCGCGACCCTCGGGGAGACCGTCGTCCTGTGCGCCGTCACGGCCGCGAAGAACGTCAAGCCGGGGCAGGATTTCTTCCCGCTGACCGTTCACTATCAGGAAAAATTCTCGGCCGCCGGGCGAATCCCGGGCGGCTTCTTCAAGCGCGAGCGCGGCGCCACCGAGAAGGAGACTCTCACGAGCCGCCTCATCGACCGGCCGATCCGCCCGCTCTTCCCCGAGGGCTTCTACAACGAGGTTCTCGTGATCGCCCACGTCATGTCCTATGACGGCGAGAACGAGCCCGACATCGTCGCGATGATCGCGGCCAGCGCCGCCCTCACCCTCTCCGGAATTCCGTTCATGGGCCCGATCGGCGCGGCGCGCGTCGGCTATGCCGGGGGCGAGTATATCCTCAACCCGACCCAGGACCAGATCAAGGAAGGCGAGCTCGACCTCGTCGTCGCCGGCACCCACAACGCCGTGATGATGGTGGAATCGGAGGCCAAGGAGCTTTCCGAGGATGTCATGCTCGGCGCCGTCATGTTCGCCCACCGCTCATTGCAGCCGGTCATCCAGGGCATCATCAGCCTGGCCGAGAAGGCCGCCAAGGACCCCTGGGAGCTCGAGGAGCCGGCCGACACCAAGGCGATCAAGGAGAAGCTTCGCGGAATCATCGGCGCCGACCTCGCCGCCGCCTACAAGCTGACCGACAAGCAGCAGCGCCAGACCGCGATCAACGAGGCCCGGGCCAAGGCCCGCGAGGGCCTCGCCGACATGGAGGCCAGCGACCCGGCCGGCTATCTCGGCGCCCTGAAGCTCGTGAAGAAGCTCGAGGCCGAGATCGTCCGCGGCGCCATCCTCAAGGAAGGCGTCCGAATCGACGGCCGCGACACCAGGACGGTCCGCCCGATCGAGGCGATGGTCGGCTTCCTGCCGCGCACCCACGGCTCGGCGCTCTTCACCCGCGGCGAGACCCAGGCGATCTGCACGACCACGCTCGGAACCAAGGACGCCGAGCAGATGATCGACGGGCTCGAGGGGCTGAGCTACTCGCGCTTCATGCTCCACTACAACTTCCCGCCCTACTCGGTCGGCGAAGTCGGGCGCTTCGGCGCTCCGGGGCGGCGCGAGGTCGGCCACGGCAAGCTAGCCTGGCGGGCGCTCCACCCGGTCCTGCCCAGCCACGAGGACTTCCCCTACACGATCCGGATCCTGTCCGACATCACCGAGTCAAACGGCTCCTCGTCGATGGCGACGGTGTGCGGCGGCTGCCTCGCCCTGATGGACGCGGGCGTTCCGATCACCCGGCCGGTCTCGGGCATCGCCATGGGCCTCATCCTCGAGGGCAAGGACTTCGCGGTGATCAGCGACATCCTCGGCGACGAGGACCATCTCGGCGACATGGACTTCAAGGTCGCCGGAACGGAGAAGGGCATCACCTCGCTCCAGATGGACATCAAGATCGCCGGGATCACCGAGGAGATCATGCGGGTCGCGCTCGACCAGGCCAATGAGGGCCGGGCCCACATCCTGCGCGAGATGGCCAAGGCGATCGGCGAAGTGAAGGGCGAGCTCTCGGCGCACGCGCCGAGGATCGAGACGATGCAGATCGACAAGGCGAAGATCCGCGACGTCATCGGCACCGGCGGCAAGATCATCCGCGAGATCGTCGCCACCACCGGCGCCAAGGTCGACATCGACGACGAGGGGATCATCAAGATCTCGTCGTCCGACGTCGCCCAGATCGAGGCGGCTCGCCGCTGGATCCAGGGCATCGTCGAGGAGCCCGAGGTCGGCAAGGTCTATACCGGCAAGGTCGTCAACCTGGTCGACTTCGGCGCCTTCGTGAACTTCATGGGCGGCAAGGACGGCCTCGTCCACGTCTCCGAGATCCGCAACGAGCGGGTCGAGAAGGTCTCGGATGCCCTCTCCGAGGGCCAGGAAGTCAAGGTCAAGGTCCTCGAGATTGACCCGCGCGGCAAGGTCCGCCTCTCCATGCGGGTGGTCGACCAGGAGACCGGCGCCGAGCTCGAGGACACCCGTCCTCCGCGCGAAGGCGGCGACCGTGACCGCGGCCCCCGCGGCGACCGCGGCCCGAGGCGCGACGGCGAAGGCCGCGGCGACCGGGGCGGCGGCCGCGACCGCGGCCCGAGGCGCGACGGCGGCGGCCGTGACGGCGGCGGAGGTCGCGACCGCGGCCCCCGCGGCGACGGCGGCGGCGACCGCGACCGCGGCCCCCGCGGCGGCGAAGGCGGCGGCGAGCGCTCCGAGCGCGGCGAAGGCCGTGGCGACCGCGGCCCGCGCCGCGACCGCGACGACCGTCCGGAGCGCAACGACGGCCCCGAGCCCGAATTCGCCCCCGCGTTCCTGACCCGCGACGACGATTGATCCTTGCCTCCCCATCCGCAAGGATGGGGAGGGGGACCAGCGAAGCTGGTGGAGGGGTGACCTGTCACCGGCATGAGATCGAATGAAGAGGCCCCGCAGCGATGCGGGGCCTTTTTGTTTCACGCGAAGGACACGAAGGACGCGAAGGACGCGCGGGACGCGAAAGGGGCCGCGCCCTGGTCTACTTCGAGCATGGATCGATCCGGCTACAGTTGCGGCGCGACTGCTTCGGCGGCACAGTGACGCCCCATGGGCTGGCGCAATTACGAATGGGACCCTCGCCCGCCTACCTTCCGGGAGCGGCTTCTTGCCGGGTTGTTCCTTGCGATATTCCTCCCCGTGCAAGCCAGCTGGTATGTGGGGTGGCGTCTGTTCGGGGACTATGACGGCAAGGTCGCGGCCGGCGTGACGCTCGTTGGCCTGGTACTCATTTTCCGGATCCTGCCGGGCGTGAAGCGCATAGAGGGTTGAGGTGGCTCCGCGAGCGATTGCGGGGCTTTTTTTGTGCCCCGACGTCAGCCGACGGCGGCGGGGACAGGCCGGCGCGCGAGGCGGCCCTGTGCCTCGTCGGCTCTGACGGCCAGGAGCGGTTGATCTTCTATCGGCGGAGCGACGGCCTTTGGGAATATGTCCGCGACCCTTCACCATCGAGCATGAGAATTATGTCGGCTATTGGTATCCGGCCGAATTCTCCGGCCTCTACGGCCGCCTCCCGGAAGCCCGCCGCGACGCTGCCGCCGCCGGCAGGGCCTGGGCTTTGGAGGACAAGGCCTGACCTGTCCTCCCCATCCGCCAGGATGGGGAGGGGGACCGCCATTTTTGGCGGTGGAGGGGTAACTGGCTCGGCGCTTGAGGGCTCTTGCTGGAACCGCCAGCTCGGGCTCGCTCCTTGGGCAGTCGGAAAGGCCCCGCAGGAATGCGGGGCTTTTTTGTCCGCACAAAGCCCACGAAGGCATGAAGGGGCCGCGTCTCCCCTCTGCTCTGAGCCTTTGCATCCTTGTCGCTTTGCGTGAGCCGCCTCTCAATGGGATTTGCGCCCGCTCAGACCTGTTACGCGGCAGAACTCGGGGAGTTTAGGATGCCAACTTCATGTTAGGCGGTAGCTGGCAACCGCCGGTCCAGTCGAATCTTATTGTTCGCCTTTCGTTCCCGTGCTAACATTTCACGCTGTTAGCTCCCATGGGAGCTTGCGCGCTCCGAGAAACCTTTCGATAGGAGCATCTGGATCTGGGGCGGAAGGCAACATCGGTGAGTCGCCGCGAACTGCGCGAAAAACAGGCGTGTGCTTTGCGCTGCCGCACAACCTTGCGCAAGGGTCCGCCGGGAGGGGGCGCCGTCCTGTGAGTTTCGGGTCGCCTTCTGAGCTGTCGCTCCCGGTAGATGCCAAAGGCTTGGCTAACCTAATGCTCGATTGGGGAGATCAGGAAGGCGTGGGGATTTCGCCCATGAAACTCCAAAAGCTTCTTTATTTTTGCCACGCAGATTATCTGGTGCAATTCGGGAAGCGCTTGGTCAGACAAGATTTTGAGGCGTGGAACTATGGCCCTGTTATCCCAAGCGTATATGCCGAGTTTAAGTCGGCCGGTAGCCGGCCGATATCGAGTCGTGCAAGCAGTTTTGACCCAGTGACTGCGCAGAGGCGCACCCTCACATGCTCGCTTCCGCATGACGAAGAAACAAGACTTCACACTCTCTATACGTTTTACAGGCAGTTCACGGCCGAGCGCCTGTCGGACCTGTCGCATGAATTAGATGGGCCGTGGCGCCAGGCGCGATCCCTCTTTAGCAACGGCCTGAACATGGATCGGCGCGTGACCGCCGAGATGATTCAACGCCATCACAGACTTATCCACGACTAAAATCCGGAAAGAGTATTGACAGGTCGGTCACCTTATGTTCCGGTTGCTTGTTGGAGGTGATAAATGCCCCGCTCAAGCGCGCCTCTCGCCCTCTCGGTGGTGACCCTGACTGTCCCAGGCGACGTTCAGGAAACCCTCAGTCGGATCACGGCTTTTGATGACCAAGATTTTGGCTTCAATCATAACCAGACGTGGAACGCTATGCCTGCCGCCTTGCGAGGCGCACTGGACCCTGACGGCGTAGAAAGGTCTTTCTCGCGGACTCCGGTCCGGGTGCAGAGGTGCATTGTGGCGCTGTGCCATCTCGGAAAGGCCGAGCCTCGCCACACGAAGAAGTTTGCCGATTACCCCGACGCAGGCGTCAAAACCGTCGAGTCGATCGATTGGGATCCTGAGGTTCGGGTTCGGGTTAAGGCGACGTGCTGGTACGTCGTCGGCTCACGCGTCGTCATCCCCGTTCTGCAGCCTAGAAAGACGGCGCTCGACCCCGAACGTCTGGCAGTTTACGTCCGGCTGGTCCGGCAGGCCTATTGCCAAGGTGACTGGATCGATGCCCTCGTCGAGCTGCTCGACCTGTCCGGCGAGGGCGACGAGGTAACTGCCGAAGCGGTTGATATCGCGTCGCTGCCGCATGTGAGCGAATCGCGGATCGCGCAGTATGTCCAGACATTCGTGGAGGCCAAGAAGCTAGCGGACGCGAAGCGGGCGTTGCGGGAGAAAGCGCCGACCGATGTGCCGATGGCCGAGTTGTTGGGCCTCAAATAAAGGTAATTAGAGGGGTGGGCGATCCAGCGGCCCGCATCCTCCTCCAGCACAGCTAAGCAGTCTTGTTCCATGCTCCCCGCCTCGTAGAGCTGGTGGGCGCGGATCACGCTGAGCTTGTCTCGGAGCGCCTCCAAGTCCGGTGGCCGCGTGAGGACGAGTGCAACTGCGGCTTCGTGCATTGGCGCTGTGCACCGGTGCCAGAAGAGTTCTTCGGCTCGGGTCATGCGGGCGAAGGCGGCTTTGCGGTCGGTGCCGGAGTCGGCGCTCTCGCGGTAGAAGCGCTCATTGGCGGCTCGGAGCCAGCCGGTTTCCTCGGCCCTCTTCGCCCGGGCAGCCAGGTTTCCGTAGCGCGTCAGTTTGCGGTGCCATGTCTCGCGATCTGCGACCGGGAGGGCTTCGACAGGCTCGGCCCGAACGGGGGGTGAGCGGCAGGAACGGGATTGCGGCCGCGGCGCCTAGGACGCGGCGTCGGTTGATGCTAGGCATAGGGCCAGCCATCATCACCTCCTCAACAGGTGGTCGTTGGACAGGGCTGGGGGGAAGTTGCCGCTTCCTCCTGGTCCGCTTTTGATAACAAAAGCGTGGGGCGGGGGGCAACGGTGAAGTTTGATAACCCTGGGAAAAAGCGGCCCGGCCAATCAGGCACCTTCGTCGGCACCCGCATCCAGCCCGACCTCCTCGAGCGGATCTCCGCCTGGCGCCGCGAGCAGCCGGTCCTGCCTTCGCGGCCGGAGGCGCTTCGGCGATTGGCGGCAAAGGGGTTGGGGAGCCAATAGATGGGAGGATCCCGACCGCTCGACTCCGCCGCCCGGGCCGCGCTGCGAGTGGTCGGTTTGCTGCTGATCGTCGTGGGGGTGGCTTGCGGGCTGCTCTGGTTGGTCACGTATGGACCCTGGTTCGTGGAGCCTGGGGGCCCGACCGGTCTTCAATCCATTCGCGTCACCTGTCAGGCGCTGTTCGGGCCTCTTCTAATCCTGACCGGGATCGTCAGCGTGCGTTGCGACAGCTGGGGCCGGCTGCGGCTCGTCGGCGGGCTGGCCGCCGTGGCCGCTGCCACTCTGGCTTCGTGCCTCATCCTCCAAGCGTCCGCCGGCTAAGTGGAGAAGTCGGCATCTCTCAGCTTGCCAATCCTGGCCGCGCTGTGGGTGCTCGGCATGGGGATGATTGCGGCTGCACTCTATTACGGCTTGATGTTCTTCCTCAATATCGTGGTCGGGCTGTCCGAGCCGACGCAGCCGACCGCAATGCAGTGGAACCTGATCTGGTCCTATGTCCTGGCCGGGGCGCTTCTGTTCGGGACGGGGGTCTTCTGCCTGCTGTGCTGGACCCGGCGGCGGCTGTGGGTGCTGGGCGGACTCATCGTCGCGACCGCGGCAGCAATCGGCCTGTGCTTCCACCTCTATCCCAAAGCGGAGAGGTCCGCCTGCGAGCGGTTCATCGCAAAGCAACGAGCCTGGGGTCCGAACGCCCCGGTCGACAGCTCCTGCCTTGCCGACAGTTGACGACGGAGGATCGGGGCGGAGGTCTGCCGATCAAATCAGCTTTTGAAGCAGCTCTATCGGCTCCACCCCCCCCTGCCCGGCACACCAGGATCAGGTCCGGCAGATCCAGCCGCCTCTGCGCGCGCTCGTAGTTCGACACGAAGCTCTGGGAGCGCCCCACGGCCTTGCCGAGCTGGGTCTGGTTCATCCCGGCGGCTTCGCGTGCGAGGATGAGGAGCTGGCAGAGCTTGCGCTCCAGACGGTCGCGTTCGTCTTCGTAGGTCGGCATGGGCCGAGTCAGTCCGGACGGACCAGGTCGGCGGGGGTGGCGCCGAGGCCGGTGGCGAGTTCGTAGAGGGTGACGATGGTGGGGTTGCGCTGACCTGCTTCGAGGCCGCTGATATATTGCTGGCTGAAGCCCGAGCGCTCGGCGAGCTGCTCCTGCGTCAGGCCGGCGGCCTGGCGGAGGCGCGCGGCGTTTCGGCCGACGAGCTTGCGCATGTCCATGCGGGGTTAGATGGGCCCGCTGGGCGCCGGAGTTTATCAACTATAGTATGTGAAAAGGAGGCGGGGCTCGTCGGTTTTCGGGAAGTTTGACCTAGACGAGCTCATTCAGTCCTCCCCTGCATTTGCAGGGGAGGGGGACCAGGCGAAGCTTGGTGGAGGGGCCTTTCTGACTCCGAAAAACCCCTCCACCCCGCTTCGCGCGGTCCCCGTCCCCCGGAAAACCGGGGGAGGATTTAGGAGGGTCAGACGACCGGCGAGCCGATCTCCAAGGCGGCCGTGAGGTAGGCGCGGATCCGTTCGGCGGCGGGAGCCGTGAGGGCGACGAGAAGCTTGCGGCCGTCGCGGGGGTCGGGCTTGGTCGTAAAGATCCCGGCTTCGACGAGGCGGCGGGTGGCTTGCAGCGCCGTGTTCTGAGGGACTCCGGCGGCGACCGACAGGCCGGTCTGGTGGACCTGGCGGCCTTCGAGGCGGGCGGCGTAGAGTTCGAGCATCAGGCTCCATTCGGGGTCGCCGGCGTCGTGGCCGAGAAAGTCGCGGCGGAGCCAGCGGGCGGCGATGATGGTGCGGACAATGCTCGCCGTGACCGCCATCGGCTTGTCGGCGGGGCGCCTGAGCGGCGGATCGTCGGCCAGCGCCCAGTCGTGGAGCATGCGCGCCGTCTCCTCCAGCACTCGGCTGATGCGAGCAGGCTGGCCTGCTCGGGCACATAGGCTTCCCGGTCTTCGGTCACGTCTGGTCCATGCCCACATGGTTGGATTCATCGGTTAGCGCATTATACCAACCTCGAATAGACGCTTTTCGATGATCGTCGGGAGGGCGGCCGCCGGGCCGGGCATGAGGTTGCGCAAGAGTTCGCCGGGAGCCATGATCGGGGGATGGGGACGATGCTTATCGGGCTTTCGATCGCGGCGGCGGCGGCGCCGGCCGGAGGTTCCGGCGCAGCTCTGTTCGAGGATGCGACGCGCGGCGTCTCGGTGCGCTACGAGGTCGCCGGCGGGCGGGTCGACTTCTCCGCCGAGCTGCCGGCGGGCTGGACGTTCAGCGTCCTGATCGACGGCGACCAGGACGGGAAATGGGGTAACGGGGCAGGAATCGGCGCCGCTGAGACGCCGACGAGCGAGGACCGGACTTTCGGCCAGGATGCTCGGGGCGGAGTCTTCTGCGCCCAATATATCCTCGCTTCGCGGCCGGAAGATCCGAGCCAGGTCCTCGCCTCGTCCGACTGCGACGCCTATCCCTCGCGCGGATGGGTCGAGATGGGCCAGCTGGACCGCCGCGGGCGCGCCCGGATCACCTATCGGATCCCTTCGGCGGAGATCTTCGGCAGCCTGGCGTCCGCGCATCTTCAGCTGTGCGTCTGGGACTCGAAGCGCTGGTCGTGCCGGCACGGGCCGGCGAGGCCGTTCGTCCTTCGACGGCCCTGAGCGCCGAGTCGTCCGCGATCCGGCTTTTGAGTTGGGGCGGCCGGGTGGTAGAAGGGCCCGTGCCGATTCCCGACTTTCTTTCGCGCAAGCTCCGCCGCGACGCCGGCGGGCGGTCGTTCACGCCGGGCTTCGACCTGCTGCGCAAATCGCCCTTCCTTCGGCGGAGGCGAGGCCGCAAGGGGCCCGATCCGGAGGAGGGCGGAGTGCCGGCGGCGCCGGACCGGCCCAGCACCTTGTCCGGCGGCGCGGCCGCGGCGCTCGAGTTCGACGAGGATTGAGAGGCGCCGCTCGCACGCGACCCCGATTCGCCTCGATCCCGCCCCCGAGCCGGCTCCCGCGACGCCGAATGGAACATAGTTTGTTATCGCAGGTTAGGAACGGGTCGCGTCACGCAGCGGCATCGGCAGGTACTCCCCCTGCCGACAGGCGCCTCGGTGTTTTACCGGGGCGTCTTGCTTTGAGGGGGCGAATGGAGACCTTTATGAAGAAGATCATGATCCTGCTCGCGGCGGCCGGCGGCCTCGCCCTCGGCGCCTGCGACGTCGACCAGACCAAGAACGGCCAGCTCCCCGACGTCGACGTCAACGCGACCGGCGGCCAGCTCCCCGAATTCAACGTCACTCCGCCCGAAGTCACCGTCGGCACCGAGAACAAGACGGTCCAGGTCCCCGACGTCGACGTCAAGGTCCCGGCCGAGAACGCCCAGTAAGCGGGCTTCGCCGGCGCGCACCGCGGCGGCAACGACGGCGGGCCCGGGACGACTCCCGGAGCGGCCCGGAAAAGGCTCCGCAGCGATGCGGGGCCTTTTTGCGTCAGAAGCTGAAGCGCGCCTCCATGCCGAAGGTCCGGGGCGCGTTGAAATTGCCGTAGTCGCCGATGACGTTCGAGCGCCAGCCGGGCGCGCCGTCTCGGCCCTGGACGCGGCGACCCGCCGACTCGGCTGAAGTCCCGGACGACTCGGGCGAGATGAGCCGATTCGCTCAGGAAAGAATTCAACATTGAAGTAGCCCCCTAGTGACACGGGCGAGACCGGTCCGTGGAGAAGTCCGGTCTTGGCGCCTGCTAGGAAGCTAGTGTGATGGTCGTGTTACAGAGCCCGAAGTTATTCACAGTAATATTTATGAAACAGATTTGTAACGTTCAGTAGCATTTCTGTAATATTGCCAGGTCTTACGGAGCTGACCTAGCGCATAGCCTGCGAGTGGACGGTTCGGACGAGATCGGGCCGCGGTTCGCTTTCGATCGCCTTCCGGAGCCGGCTAATGTGGACGTCGAAGCTTCGCCCGCGCGCGCAAGGACGGGCGGAAGCAGGCGCGCGGGCCTCGGCCGTCATCCTTTCTCAGGACATCGGCTGTAGGTCGGGCGGCGGCGAGCGGGGAGGATTGCGGCGTGCGGGTCGACGCGATTGGATTGTTGCTCTTCTACCTGGCGGTCGCCTTGCTCGTGCTGGTCGCGGCGTCGACCTCGCAGGCCGCGACCGCGTTCCCGGGACCGCTCCATATCGGGCTTCTCGTCTTCGCGATCGCCGATATCGTCGCCATCGGCCTGGTGGCCGGAAGCAAAAGCGGCAAGGTCGGGCCGTTCGCGATCTTCATGATCGCGGCGCCCGGCGTGGCGCTCGCCGGGGCCTTGGTGATCGGCGGCTGAGCCCGGGGGGAGGGGAATACCGCGCAGGCCTTCCCGATCGGGCGCCTAGCGGCGCTCTCCGGGCCATTGACGGCCGGGCCCTGCGCCCCACATCGTGGCGAGGAAAGGGGGAAGGAGATGCTTAAGCGCGCCGGCCGTGCCCTGCTTCCGCTCGTTTTGTGCGCCGGAACCGCGGCGAGCTCGCTTCCGGCCTACGACATCCGGGTCCTCGACGGGGACACGCTTCTCTTCGGCGGGACTCTGGTCAGGCTCGCCGGGATCGACGCGCCCGAGCTCGGGCCCTGGGCGAAATGCTGGGCGGAGGCCGCCCTCGCCGGCCATTCGAGGGCCTATCTGGAAGCCGAGCTCCACCGCCGCGACCATGGCGACTGGTCGCTGTCGGGGGCGTCGGCGCCCGACCCCGCCGGCCGGCGCGTCGCCGGGCTGGTCCGCAAGGACGGCGAGGACATGGCGGACCTGATGGTCGTCTACGGCTATGCCGCCCGGACGACCGGGAAGTGGGACTGGTGCGGCCGGGGCCCGGGCCTGCGCCAGCCGCTCGAGGACGATCCGCCCCCGCACGGGCCTGGCCTGTGGTGGCCGACGGCGCACATGTACGACGCCCGAGCCGCCGACTAGCGGTCTGTCCTGTCCGGATGGAAGCGCCCGCCTCGTCATGCCGGTCTCGATCCGGCATCGGCGGCCGGGCCTAGCGACGCTTCAGCATCACCGAGAGGTTGGGGGTGAGCCAGCCCGGGCCGAGCCCGAGCAGCCGGGCCGCCGCGGCGACCGCCCGGACCGCGAAGGGCGGGGTGTCGCCGCCCCGCATCGCCGCCCGGGCCGACGCCCAGCCGCGGCCGCCGTCGGCGGCGTCCTCGTCGCTGAAGCCGCTCCGGACCAGCCGGTGGAGTAGGAAGGGGCTGAGCCCACGCTGCCAGTTCCGGCCGATCCGTCGGTCGAGCCCTCTCGGCAGGTAATTGACCAGCCAGCGGCCCGAATGAATCTCCCTGGGCGACAGCCGGCTGCTGGTTCCGGTGACCAGGAGCCGACCGCCCGGCTTCATGACCCGGTGAAGCTCGCGGACGATCTCGGGGAGATCGCCGACCCGGACATATTCGAGGACGCTGTTGCACAGGACGAAGTCGAACTCGCCGTCGCGGAAGGGCAGGCGGCGGGTGTCGGGCACATGGTGGAGGGCGATGTCGGAGCGTCCGTAGCGGGCGGCGTTGCAGCGGGCGAGCTCGACCGCGGACGCGTCCACGTCGACCCCGCGGACCCGTGCGCCGAGCCCGGCCATGACGATGCTGGAGGCGCCGTAATTGCAGCCGAACTCGAGGGTCTGGAGGCCGCGCAGGTCGATTCGGTAGGCGCGGAGGATGGCTCCAAGCATCTTCCATTCGTAATCGACATAGCCGCCGACCCAGGCGTCGCCGGGATCGAGCCCGAGCGCCCGGGCCCTCCTCTTGAAGGCCTCCGTCACGCTCCTGTCGGAGATCAATGACGGGACGGTGGGTGCGATTGCCTGCATCGGTCTTCCCCTTGCCCCTGTTGCGCCCGGAGGCGCTCAACCCGTTGGCAATATAGTCGATTTGCGCCGGCGCGGCGCGGCGGGCTTTCGCCGCCGCGGCACCTCATGTGCCATTTCGGGAATCGCGGGACGGCCGGCGGCTCGCCGGCCCGCTTCAGGGCCGGGTCGGCATCGGCCCGGCGAGGATCGCGGGCAGGCAGAAGGGCTGGCGGGCGACCGCCGGCCCGCGCGGCATGAGCTCCTCGCGAACCACACCTCCGCGGCGGGCGCAGTCGGCGACGGGGATGTCGTAATGGACGATCCGGCGGGTATAGACGGGGCAGACGTCGCCGCAGGGATGGATGGCGACAACCGGAAGCCCGCGGTGACGGCCCAGGGCGACGCGCTTGAACATCATCGCGCGCTTGTCGAACGGGGCCGAGGCATAGGCCTTGAGATCGGAGTCGCTGAGCCGGCGCAGGGTGGAGGGACGGTCGCCGCAGGCGGAGGCGGCGGTCGCGGCGGCGAGGGCGAGTCCGGCGGCGGCGAGCAGGATCCGGGACGGCATTGCGGGAACTCCTCGATCGATCGAGGGATCGTTACGGCGCCGCAGCTGAACGGCCGATTATCGGGCGCGGCGGCGCGGCGCCTATTGGGCGTTCTCCGGCGGGGCGGCCTCGTTGCCGGCCAGGTTGCCCCCCATCCGATCGAGCAGCGCGTCGGCCTCGTTCTCGAGCGGAGCGGCCTGGGCGTCGACGTCGTTCTCGGCCTCCGAGCGGATCTGGTTGGCGCGCTCCTCGAGATCGCGGGACATGGTCTCGGCCTTGGCCTGGATGTTCTCGGGCTCGGGCTCGCAGCCGGCGAGGAGGAGGAGCGGGGCGAGGAGGAGGGCGCGCATGGCCGCCCTATACGTCATTCGAGCCGTGCTCGTCATCCCGGCGCAGACGGGATCTCGTGCCGGAAAAGGCTCGGGCGGTCTCGCCGAGGTTCCGGCTTTCGCCCGAATGACGTGTTGGAAAAGTGGGGAGCTTCTGTTGCCCGGTGCTCCCCGTACCGCTGGTGTCCGCTTCTGTTGCCCGGTGCGGCCCGAACCGCGCTTTCGTCCTTGTAACTTAGTCCGTGAGGACCGGGTTACGCGGCAATCGCGAGCGCCTCGTTGTCGTTGGCACTTGTGGTTGTGAACGGTTTTACGGCGCATTCAGGCCGGGCAAAAACAGCGCTTTTCAACACACGTCGATCCTAGTTCGGCCCCATCAGCTGAGCCGCTGCGGCGGCACGCTTCATGCGTGTCGCCACCTTGAGGCTCGGCCCACCTGGTGGAGCCGCCGGGTACCGCCCCCGGGTCCGCTGCGTCTATTGCACGCTGCAATTTATCACCATAGCCGGGCGAACCCGGCACTCCCCATATAGGCGATCCCGCCTGAATTTAAAGTGAAAGCGGGCGCACCCGTTGCGGGGGCGGAGCGAAGTCCCTACTTGCTTGCCGACAGACGAACGAGGGGACCGAGATGAAGCGCACTTCCCTGATGACCGCCTTCCTGGTGCCGGTGGGAGCGGTTTCGCTCTCCGGCTGCGGAGTCAATTCGATCCCGACCGCCGAGGAAGAGGCCAAGGCGCGCTGGGCCGACGTCCAGGCGGCCTATCAGCGCCGGGCGAGCCTGATCCCCAACCTGGTCTCCACCGTGAAGGGCGCGGCGGCTTCCGAGGAAAGAATCCTGACCCGGGTCACGCAGGCCCGGGCCGACGCGACCCGGATCACCGTCAGCCCGGAGCAGCTCACCGACCCCGCCGCGATGCAGCGCTACGCCGACGCCCAGAACCGGCTGAGCGCTTCGATCATCCCGCTGCAGAGGCTCCAGGAGGCCTATCCGACGCTGCAGAGCCAGGCCAATTTCGGCACCCTGATGAGCCAGCTCGAGAGCACCGAGAACCGGATCAACATCACCATCCGCGACTACAATACGGCGGTTCAGAGCTACAATACGCGCATCCGCACCTTCCCCGACGTGATCGGGGCGAAGGTGATCTACGGGGCGAAGCCGATGGCCACCTTCCAGGCGACGACCCCGGGGGCCGACCAGGCGCCGGACGTCAATTTCGACACGAACACCGGCGCCTGACGGCGGCGCGGCCCTTGAAGGCGCTCGCCCTCGCCCTGCTCCTCTCGGGAAGCGCCGCGTGCGACGCGCAGGCGCCGGCCGGCAATGCGCAGGTCAGCCGGCTGGCCGCCGCGGACGCGGGAGCGAGGCCGCTGCCGGCGCTGACCGGGCGGGTCGTCGACCAGGCGGACATCCTGCCCGCCGGCGCCGAAGCCGAGCTCGGGGCGCGCCTCGAGGCTCTGGAGAAGGCGACCACCGACCAGCTCGTCGTGGTCACCTGGCCGAGCCTCGGCGACGAGAGCATCGAAGGGCTGGGCCGCCGCCTCGGCAACGGCTGGGGCATCGGCCGCGCGGACGTCGACAACGGGGTGATGGTGATCGTCGCTCCGAGCGATCGCCAGACCAGGATCGCGGTCGGCGAGGGGCTGGAAGGCCTTCTGACCGACGAGCTCGCCAAAGGCATTATCGAGCGGCTGATGATCCCGAAGTTTCGACGGGGCGACTATGCCGAGGGGGTTCGGGCCGGAACGGCCGGTATCGAGGAGGTTCTCCGCAAGGATCCGAAGCGGCCGCAGCGCATTCGGCGGTCCGCCTGATGCGCCGTCTCCTTCTCCTCCTGCTGTTGCTGGTCGCCGCGCCCGCGGCGGCGCAGGACTTTCCCAAGCTGACCGGCCGGGTCGTCGACGCCGCCAACATCATTCCGCCCGCCGACGAGGCGGCGCTGACCCAGAAGCTCGAAGCGGTCGAGACGGCGAGCAGCCGCCAGCTCGTCGTCGCCACCATTCCCAGCCTCCAGGGCTACGACATCGCCGATTACGGCTACCAGCTCGGGCGGCATTGGGGGATCGGACAGAAAGGGGCGAATAACGGGATCCTCCTCCTCGTCGCGCCCAACGAGAAGAAGGTCCGGATCGACGTCGGCTACGGCCTCGAGCCGATCATGACCGACGCCTTGTCCCACCAGATCATCACCGGCCGGATCCTCCCGGCCTTCAAGCAGGGCGACTTTCCCGGCGGGATCAACGCCGGCGCCGACGCGATCATCGAGCAATTGCAGGCGCCGCCCGAGCAGGCGGAGCAGAAGGCGCTGGCCGCCCAGAAGGCGCAGCCCCGGCAGGGCGGCCGGAGCGGCGGCGGCTCGATCTTTCCGCTCATCTTCTGGGGAATCGTCTTTCTCTTCGTGATCCTGCCGATGCTCCGCCGCGGCCGCCGCGGCCGGCGTCACCGCCGTTCCGGAATCTGGGTGTGGGGACCCGGAATGGGCGGCGGCTGGGGCGGCGGCGGCTGGGGCGGGGGATCGAGCGGCGGCGGCTTCGGAGGCTTCGGCGGCGGCGGCGGCTTCAGCGGCGGCGGCGGCTCCTTCGGCGGCGGCGGAGCGTCGGGAGGATGGTGATGCCGAGGTTCAGCGAGGCCGACCATGCGCTCGTCACCGAGGCGGTGGCCAGGGCCGAACGCTCGAGCGACGGCGAGATCGTCACGATCGTCGCCCAGCGCTCCGATTCCTATCACGACGTCGGACTTCATTACGCGGTGCTGGCGATGCTGCTGGTGCCGACCGCGGCGGCGCTGGTGCCCCAGGCCTGGATCGACTGGGGCCTGGCGATCGTCTTCGGCTGGAACGCGTCGCTCAGCTTCCGGCTGCTGATGGCGCTGCTCGTCGTCAAGATGGCGGTCGTCTTCCTCCTCGTCCGCTTCGCCTTCGCCTGGATGCCGCTGCGCATGGCCCTGACCCCGGCGAGCACCAGGACTCGCCGGGTCCGCCGGCGCGCGGTCGAGCTGTTCCGGGCGGGCACGGAAAAGAGGACCAAGGGCCGAACCGGGATCCTCCTCTATCTGTCGCTCCTCGAGCGGCGGGCGGAGATCGTCGCCGACGAGGCGATCCACAGCCGGGTCGAACCGGACGTCTGGGGCGACGCCATGGCCGCCCTCGTCGACGGCGTCAAAGCGGGCCGGCCGGGCGAGGGCATGGCGCTCGCCGTCGGCAAGATGGGCGAGGTCCTGGCGCAGTGCCTGCCGCCGACCCTCGAAAATCCCAACGAGCTTCCCGACCGGCTGATCGAGCTGTGAGCGAGGAGCCTGAAACCGTCTGGAGCGGCCGCTTCATCGAGGCGAAGCGTCTCGGCAAATGGGAATATGTCTCGCGGACCCGCGGGGTCAGCGCGGCCGTGATCCTCGCCGTCGACGACGGCCACGTCCTGCTCGTCGAGCAATATCGGGTTCCGATCGGGGCGCGGTGCCTCGAGCTCCCGGCCGGACTCGTCGGCGACGAGGAGGAAGGCGAGCAGGCGGCGGCGGCGGCGATCCGCGAGCTGGAGGAGGAGACCGGCTACCGGGCCGAGCGCGCCGTCGACCTCGGCCGCTACTTCGCGTCGCCGGGGATGTCGTCGGAAGGCTTCACCCTGCTTCGAGCCGAGGGCCTTACCCGCGCCGGCGACGGCGGCGGAGTCGCGGGCGAGGATATCGAGGTGCACCGGGTGCCGCTCAGCGGCCTGGCGGGCTTCGTCGCCGCTCGAAAGGCGGCGGGGGTCGCGATCGACTCGAAGCTGCTGCTTCTGCTCGGGGCGGAAATGCTCCCTTGAATTCCTCCCCTGCTTTTGCAGGGGAGGGGGACCGTGCGAAGCGCGGTGGAGGGGGCCCTGCCGAGAGTGCCGAGAACCCCTCCACCAGGCTTCGCATGGTCCCCCTCCCCGACAAAGGTCGGGGAGGATTTGGGGTCACCGCGGCTTGTTCTCGCCGAGGGAGACCCGATGCTCGAGCCGGTTGCCCCGGCAGGTGAAATATTCGGTCTGGCTGCCCGGGATGATCGAATCCGGGGTTCCCGAGCTCAGGTCGAGCACCTCGGAATAGGTGAGCTGCTCGTCGCCGTCGCGCTTCAGGCCGTCGACCCGGTTGCTGCGCCGTTCCGGAGCCGGGAGCGCGGCAAGCCGGGCCAGCGCCGCCCCGTGGCGGCGCTGCAAGGCGGCCTCGCAGGCGGCCCGGCTCTCGAAGCTCTCATATTTCGGATCGAATTCGAGGGTTCCGCCGGCCGCCGCCGGGCCGGCGACCCCGGCCAGGAGCAGGGCCGCCGCGGCGCCCGCGCCCCTGAAGCTCATTTGAAATTGTCCGCATAGGCCTGAAGCTTGAGCTTGCGCTCCGCCGGCGGGACGAGGTGGCAGGCGATCCCGTTCTTCTCGGCATAGGCGCGCGCGGCCTCGAGGGTCGGGAAGGCGATGGTCACCTGCTCCTGGGTGTCGCCGCCGCCCGACCAGCCGGTGAGCGGATCGGGCACGTGCGGGCGGTGCGATTCGAACTGGAGAACCCACTCGCCGGCACGCGCATTGCCCGACTGCATCGCATTCTTCGACCGCTGGAAGATCCTCGCCGCCGCCATTTCGTCTCGCTCCTGCTGCCGGCCTCTGGTGCCCGGATTCAAGCGCGCAATCAACTCTGTATGGCCGACACGGCCCGATGGGTCTCCCCCGAGATCCCGGCTTTCGCCGGGATGACGGTCAGGGCCGACGGGACTGCGCCTTCTTCGTCCGCAGGGTCGGGTCCGCCGCGGCGGGGTCGTCGGGCCAGGGGTGCTTCGGGTAGCGGCCGCGCATCTCCTTCGCCACCGCCGACCAGCTTCCGCTCCAGAAGCCGGGCAGGTCGCGGGTGGTCTGGATCGGGCGGCCGGCGGGGGAGGTGAGGCTGAGCACGAGCGGGACTCGGCCGCCGGCCACGGCCGGATGGCTCGCCAGGCCGTAGAGGGCCTGGACCCGGGCGGTCACCGTCGGCCCCGCCTCGGCGTCGTAGTCGATGGCGTGGCGGCTTCCGGCGGGGGTTTCGAAATCGTGCGGCGCGAGCCGGTCCACGGCCTTGCGGCCCTCCCAGCCGAGCATCGAGTCGAGCATCGCGGACAGCGCCGCCGGGTCGACGTCGCGCAGGCCGCGCCTGCCGGCGACCAGCGCCGGCAGCCATTCGTCGAGCGAGGCGAGCAGGGCCTCGTCCGAAAGGTCGGGCAGGCCCGGATCGTGCGCTCGAGCGAAGGCGCTCCGGCGGCGCAGCGAGCGCGCGGAGTCGCTCCACGGGAGGAGGCGAAGGCCGTGGGTTCGGACTCCTTCGACAAGGGCGACCGCGACTTCTTCCGGGGCGGCTTGCATGTCCTGCCCCTCGGAGAGGGTGATCGCGCCCAGCCGCCGGCCGCGACGGGCGCGGACGGTGCCGGTCGCGGGGTCGAAGGCGAGCTGCGCGCCGCTCTCGATCCGGTCGCCGAACAGGGTCTCGACCTCGCCCTCCCCGATCGCGGCGGCGGAGAGGATCCGGGCGCCGGCGGCGGCGCCGCCGACCTCCCCGACCGCGAGCCAGGCCTCGCGGGCGAGCGGCGAATGGGGATCGAGCCGAAAACCCCGGCCGCCGGCGCTGATCCAGCCCTCGCCGGAGGAGTCGCGGCGCTTCGACAGCCGGTCGGGGAAGGCGAGGGCGAGGCAGGCGCCGACCCGGTTGCCCTCATCGTCCCGGCTTTCGCCGGAGTGACGGATCATCGTCGCCCACCTCCCGGCGAGCCCCCTCGCCGCCTCGGCGCGCCGGCCCCTTTCGCTTCGCCACCGCCTCAGCCTCGCCTCCAGGTCGACGTCGCTTCCGCCGAGGCCCCGCTCCGACAGCAGGACGGCGACCTCCGCCGCGACCCGGCCCCAGCCGCGGGCCCCGGCCTCGATCAGCATGTGGCCGAGGCGCGGCGGCAGCGGCAGAGCCGCGATCGCCTTGCCGTGCGGCGTCGGGCGGCCGTCCTCGCCGAGAGCCCCGAGCGAGCGCAGGCGCCGCCCGGCTTCGTCCACGGCCGCGGCCGGCGGCGGGTCGAGCCAGCGGAGCTGCCGCGGGTCGGACACGCCCCACAAGGCGCAGTCGAGCAGGAGCGCGCTGAGATCCGCCTCCAGGATTTCGGGCGGGTCGAAGCGGGGCAGGCCCGACGTCGCCGCTTCCTCCCACAGCCGGTAGACCGTTCCGGGCCCCTGGCGCCCGGCCCGGCCCGCGCGCTGGGCGACGGCGGCCCGGCTGGCGCGCTCGGTGACGAGCCGGGTGATTCCGGCGGAGCGGTCGTAGCGGGGGCGGCGGGCGAGGCCGGAATCGACGACGATCCGGACTCCGTCCAGGGTCAGGCTGGTCTCCGCGATCGAGGTGGCGAGGACGACCTTGCGGCGGCCGGGCGGCGGGGCTGCGATGGCCGAGCGCTGGGCGCCCGGCTCGAGGCTGCCGTGGAGCCGGTGCAGATCGGTCCCCGACGCAAGCCCGTCGAGCCGCTCGGCGGTTCGCTCGATCTCGGCGACTCCGGGCAGGAAGGCGAGCAGGCTTCCCTCGGCTTCGGCCAAGGCCCGGCGGATGGCGGCGGCCATCTCGTCCTCGATCCGCCTCTCGGCCGAGCGGCCGAGATAGCGAAGCTCGACCGGGAAGCTTCGGCCCTCGCTCTCGATCGCCGGGGCTCCGCCCATCAGGGCGGCGAAGCGCTCGCCGTCGAGGGTTGCCGACATGGCGACGAGCCTCAGGTCGGGCCTCAGCGCGCCCTGCGCGTCGAGCGCCAGGGCGAGCCCGAAATCGCTGTCGAGGCTTCGCTCATGGACCTCGTCGAAAAGCACCGCCGAGACTCCGGCCAGCTCAGGGTCGGACTGGATCCGGTTCCTGAATATGCCCTCGGTGAGGACGAGGATCCGGGTGCGTGCGGAGCGCTTGGAGTCGAGCCGGGTCGCATAGCCGATCGTCTCCCCGACCCGCTCGCCGGCCAGCTCGGCCATGCGCTCGGCGGCGGCCCGCGCGGCGAGCCGCCGCGGCGAGAGGAGCAGGATCTCGCCGGTGCACCACGGCTCCGCGAGGAGGGCGGGGGCGACGGCGGTGGTCTTGCCGGCGCCGGGCGGAGCGACGAGCACGGCGTTGGACTCGCGGCGAAGGGCCTCGAGGAGATCGGGAAGGACGGCGCGGATCGGAAGCTCGCTCACCCGCGACCTGTACCGCCATGCCGGACTTGTTTCAGCCTCCAGTTTACACCCGTGCGAAGGGGGGCGGCGCGCAGGGCGAACCTCGCGCCGCCGCGGTTCGTTCAGGGATCTCGGTCGATCGACAAGGAGAGCGTTGATGAAGAGATTTATGCCGGCACTCCTCACCGCCGCCGCCGCCGCCGCGACGCCTGCCTGGGCGCAGGCGCCGGTAACCCCGACGCTCCAGCTGCCGGCCGATTCGGCGGTGGTCACCCTCCAGGTGAGCGAGCGGATCGAGCGGGCGCCGGACATCGCCCAGGTCGGCGCCGGGGTCACCAGCCTCGCCGCGACCGCGGGCGCCGCGCTGGCCGAGACGGCGCGCAGGATGAACGTCGTTATCGCCCGGGCGCGAGCGTCCGGAATCGCCGACCGCGACATCCAGACCAGCGGCATCGGAGTGGAGCCCTCCTACGCCTATCCGGCGCGCGGGCCGCTCGGCGACGTCCCGCCTCGGATCGTCGGCTACCGGGCTACGAACAGCGTCCAGCTTCGGGTCCGCGACCTGCCGAGCCTGGGTGCGCTGCTCGACGCCCTCGTCGCCGCGGGCGCCAACAATGTCAGCGGCCCTTTCTTCACCCTCGAGCAGCCGGCCGCCGGCCTCGCCGCCGCCCGCGACCGGGCCATGGCCGAAGCGGACCGGCAAGCGGCGGACTATGCCCGGCGGGCCGGAGCGAAGCGGGCCCGGCTGCTCGCCGTCACCGAGGGAGTGGCCAATATGGGCCGGCCCTACGACCTGCAGGTCTTCGCCGTGTCCGAGCAGAGCGTCGGCGCGCGGATGGCGACCCCGGTGGCGCCCGGGCAGGTGACCAGCACGGTCAACCTCGTCGCCACTTACGCGCTCGAACGCTAGTCCGGTACCGGCCGCGCCGGCGACGCTCGCCGCGCGGCCGGCCGAGGCGAAGTCAGGCCGGCACGGCGACGGAGTTGAGGATTCCGCCGCGGGTGACGAGGTTGCTGTCGCGGCTGACCGGCGACGGGCCCGCCGGAGCGAGGGTGACCCGGGCCCGGATCTCGTCCCGAAGCGGGATCGGTAGGCCGTTGGGGAATTTGTCCTCGTCGAGCGAGGCGACGAGGATTTCCCGGCTGCGCGGGGTGGTCGCGGCCTGGAAGCTGAACAGGTTGACGACTCGGCCGCCCGGGATCAGCTCGTTCTGGCCGTCCTCGCCGGCGCCCTCGTCCACTCCGAACAATTCGATGGTTTCGACATAGGTGCGGTGCTGGGTCACGTCCTGGGCGTCGCCCAGGGCGTTGTAGCTGACCCGGAGACGGGCTCCGGTCTGCTGGTCCTGGACGATGGTCAGATTGACGTTTCCGATGGTGGCCATGACGGTTCCTTTCCACGTCGCATGATGCCCCCTTCCGCGCCGCGCGCAACGGGTCCGCGATAGGGACAGGATTACCGGCAAGGCCCGCGATTCGGTGTGACGCCCGTCACGGCCCGGCCTTGCGCGTGCGGGACGCTCAATAGGCGCGGGCGACGGCGAACTCGACGGCTTCGATGAGCGCCGACTTCGCCTTGCCGGCCGGGAAGCCGCCGAGGGCGTCGATGGCGCGCTGGCCGTAGGTCCGGGCCCGGTCGATCGTGTCGGAGAGCGCGTCGCTCCCCTCCAGCAGCCGCGTGGCATGGACGAGGTCCTCGTCCGAGGTCCGGCTGCCCTCCATCGCCTCCTGCCAGAAGCGGCGCTCGGCCGCCGAGCCGCGGGCGAAGGCGAGGATGACGGGGAGGGTGACCTTGCCGTCCCGGAAATCGTCGCCGACGCCCTTGCCCATCGTTCCCGGGTCCGACGAATAGTCGATCGCGTCGTCGACCAGCTGGAAGGCGATGCCGAGGTTGCGACCATAGCAGTCGAGCGCGTCCTCGACCTCCTCGCTGCGCTCGGCGACGACCGCGGCGATCCGGCAGGCGGCGGCGAACAGGGCCGCGGTCTTGGCCTGGATGATGTCGAGATAATGGTCCTCGCCGGTCTCGATCCGGCGCTGCGCGGTAAGCTGGTCGACCTCGCCCTCGGCGATCACGGCGGAGGCGCGCGAGAGGATCTTGAGGACCCGGAGCGACCCGTCCTCGACCATCAGCTCGAAGCTTCGCGAGAAGAGGAAGTCGCCGACCAGGACGCTGGCCGGATTGCCCCAGATGATGTTGGCGGTGCGCTTGCCGCGCCGCAGGCCGGAGCCGTCGACGACGTCGTCGTGGAGCAAAGTCGCGGTGTGGATGAACTCGACCGCGGCGGCGAGCTTGTGGTGGCGGGCGCCTTGGTAATCGAGCAGCCGGGCGCAGGCGAGTGTGAGCATCGGCCGCATCCGCTTGCCGCCGCCGGCGATGAGGTGGCCGGCGAGCTCGGGGATGAGTGCGACGGGGCTCTGCATCCGCTCGAGGATAACGGCGTTGACGTGATTGAGGTCGGCCGCGACCAACTGGATCATCGGGTCGAGCGAAGGCGTTCGGCCCGGGCGGATCGGATGGACGGAAGCGCTCATCGCGGCGGGATTTGCGCCGGGGCACGGAGAAAGGCAAGGGGCCGGGGCATGGGACGAGGCGTCATCCCGGACTTGATCCGGGATCCATGAACACCGGCCTCGGCGGATGGCCTCCAGCGTCCGTATTCATGGATTTCCGGCTTTCGCCGGAATGACGGCTAATTGCACAGAGGAAGCTTCAGCCTCGCCAGCAATCCCCCCAGGTCCTCGCTTTCCTCGAGGCTGATCGAGCCGCCGTAGATCTGGGCGACGTCCCGGACGATGGCGAGGCCGAGGCCGGTGCCGGGCTTGCCGGTGTCGAGCCGGGCGCCCCGGTCGAAGATGCTCTGGCGCTCCCCCTCGGGAATCCCGCGGCCGTCGTCCTCGACCTCGATCTCGACGCATTCGGGGGTGGTCCTGGCGGTGACGAAGACCCGTCCGCCGCCATATTTGGCGGCATTCTCGATGAGGTTGCCGAGCATTTCGTCGAGATCCTGGCGCTCGACCCGGACCGACGCGGACTTGTCGCCGGCGAGGTCGACGGTGACGTTGTCGTGGAGCCGGGTGACGGCGCGCTCGACCGCTTCGAGCGACGGCCAGACCTGCGAACGCGCCTGGGCCGAGGAGCGGCGGCCGATCGCCCGGGCCCGGGCGAGATGGTGGTCGACCTGGCGGCGCATCGTCGTCGCCTCGCGGCAGACCGTGTCGGCGAGGTCGGGCGCCCGGGCGGTGGCGGCGTTGGTGATGACGGTGAGCGGAGTCTTGAGCGCATGGGCGAGGTTGCCGGCGTGGCGGCGGGCCTCCTCGGCCTGCTTCTCATTATGCTCGAGCAGGGCGTTCAATTCCTCGGTCAGCGGCTCGATCTCGGTGGGGAATCGCTCGGCGATCCGCGATTTCTCGCCCGAGCGGATGGCGGCGATGGCTCGGCGGACCCGGCGCAGGGGCCACAGGCCGTAAAGCGCCTGAAGCGCGGTGAGGACGAGCAGCCCGAGCCCGAGTATCCCGAAGGAGCGGACCAGGGTCTTGCGCAGGACGCTGATCTGGTCGTTGAGATCCTCGCGGCTCTGGGCGACCTGGAAGCGCCAGCGGGTGGGCGAGCCGGGAAGCTGGATGTCGCGCTCGACGATGCGCAGGGTCTCGCCCTCGAGCTCGCGGCTGTCATAGGTGTGGACTCCGACATCGTTGTGGGCGTTGGTGACCCGCAGCTTGCGGTCCCACAGCGAACGCGAGGGCAGATCGACGTCCGCCGACGTCCCCTTCGGCTTGCCGGCGACGGCGCTGATCTGGAAGTAGAGGCCCGAATAAGGCTCGAGGAAGCGCTGGTCGGCCGGCGGCCGGTTGAGGAAGGCGGCGCCTTCGGAGTCGACCTCGGCCGAGGCGAGGAGGGCGGTCAGCACATATTCCAGCTGGGCGTCGAAATTGCGGGTGATGGCGGACCTGAGCACCCGGTCGAGGGTGTAGCCGCCGGCTCCGAGAAGGACGACGATCCAGAGGGCCGAGACCCCGATCATCCGCCGGGTCAGCGAACCGGTGCGGGCGGCGCGCGGGACGCGGCGGATCAGGCGGGGGAGTCGCAAGCGTTTCATGGCGTCGTCATGCCGGACTTGATCCGGGAGCCATGAACGCAGGGTGTAGCGGATGTTCGGACAGCCGCGGATACATGGGCGGGGCGGGCTGCGAAGCTTCTCAGGCGTCCGTGCTCATGGCTTCCCGCTTGCGCGGGAATGACGGACCCCACCCTCAGTCTTCCAGAGAATAGCCGAGGCCGCGGATGGTGGTGATGACGTCCGGCCCGAGCTTCTTGCGGATCCGGGTGACGAAGACCTCGATCGTGTTCGAGTCGCGGTCGAAATCCTGGTCGTAGATATGCTCGATCAGCTCGGTCCGGCTGACTACCTTGCCCTTGTGGTGCATCAGGTAGGAGAGGAGCTTGTACTCCTGGGCGGTGAGCTTGACCGGCTCGCCGTCGAGCGTGACCTTGCCCGAGCGGGTGTCGAGGCGGACGTCGCCGGCCGTGAGCTCCGACGAGCTGTTGCCCGAGGCGCGGCGGATGAGCGCCCGCAGGCGGGCGATCAATTCCTCGGTCTGGAAGGGCTTGGCGAGATAGTCGTCGGCGCCCGCGTCGAGGCCGGCGACCTTGTCCGACCAGCTGTCGCGGGCGGTGAGGACCAGCACCGGGACGGCGATCCCCTCCTTGCGCCAGCGGTCGAGGACGGTGAGCCCGTCGATCTCGGGCAGGCCGAGATCGAGGATGATGGCGTCGTAGCTCTCGGTCGAGCCCAGGTAATGGCCGTCCTCGCCGTCGGTGGCGAGATCGATCGCGTAACCGGCGCCTTCGAGCGTCGCCCGCAATTGGCGCCCCAGATTGGGCTCGTCTTCGACGATCAGGACCCGCATCTCACTCCCCTGTCTCTATGTCCGGGTGACATTAACCGCCCAACCAGCGCCATGGCCAATTGTTTCATGACCGTTTCGGCACCCGTCGTCCCGGCGAAGGCCGGGACCGGAGGGGCGGAGGGCACGGCGCCTTTCACCCGGCGGGGCGCCGGCCTCCGCCGGGTCAACGGGCGGAATCAAAATCCCGACTTGCCGATCACGTCGCCGGAGCGGGCGTCGACGTCGACCCAGACGACCCGCTGGCCGCGCAGGAACTTCAGGCGGTAGCGGCCGATCTCGGCATAATATTCGGGGCCGAGATAGGCGAAGCCGCGCATTTGCGGAACGATCCGGGCCTCGATCGCCCGGAGCGGGATGATCCGGCCGGTCTGGGCGCCCTGGAGCGCGGACGCCTGGTCGCGCTCGCGCGGCCCGGCGAGGGCCGGGGCGGAGGCGGCTGCGCTCAAAGCCGTCGCGGCGATGAGGAGGGCGGAAAGGATACGCATGGAAATTACTGCTTTTGCTGTTCGTGGGTTGGCATAGAGGCCGCGCATTGAATAGCCCATGAATGCGGCCGTCAGGCGAGGGTCATGCGGGCGGGCGCCTCCGCCGCCCGAAATGCACCGCCGGTCGGCTTTTCGCTTGGCTTTGCCGGCCTTGCCGTGCTGAGGCGCGGCGGATGAGCGGCTTGAGGTCGATTGCGGTCGTGGCGGGGCTGTTGGCGCTGCTGTCGGCCTGCGCGGGCAAGCCGGCCCCGGCGCCCGCGGCGGCGCCGCCCCTCCGCCAGGCGCCTCCGGCGAGCGCCGCCCCGGTCGCGGCGGCACCGGTCGCGGCGGACCCGGCGGACTGGCGCGACCGGCCGCTGACGCCGGGCGACTGGAGCTACGATCCCGGCGCCGGCGAGGCGCGCTATGCCGGCTTCAGCCTGCGCTGCGACGGCGCGAGCCGGCGGGTCACCCTGTCGCGCGCCGGAGCGTTGGCCCCGCTCCGGCTCCGCACCAGCTTCGGCGAGCATGTTCTGGAGCCGGGCGCGGCGCTCCCCGCCGACGATCCCCGGCTCGACGAGATCGCCTTCAGCCGGGGCCGGTTCCTGGTCGAGGCGAAGGGTATGGCGGACCTGGTCCTGCCGGCCTGGCCGGAGCCGGCCCGGGTGATCGAGGATTGCCGCGGGTGAGAAGTTCACGCGCGCCTCTCGGGGCGCGGGCGAAGCGGAAAGACTAGCGCCGAAAAAGATCAAAACAAGTCTTGCACCGCGATTCGCGATGATTCATCTTCCGCTCGCCACAACAACGCGAAAGGAGGTGATCCGATGTCTCATGGTTCAGCAGAGAGGTCGGTTCTGCTCGTTCGGGAGACGAAGGCCTAGCCTTCTCGGTCTTCCGGGCTGGAGCCATCCGGCCGCTGACCATGTTCGGAGGGTCGTCGCGCCAGGCGCGGCGGCCCTTCAACTTGTCCGGGGCGCGCGGCCAGGAACGGGGGCCCCGCGCGCGCGTTCAAGCGCCATGACCGGCAATCTCCCAGCGGACCAGGGCCGCGCTCCCCAGCTCTACGACGAGCAGCTCCAGCGCCAGCAGCAGGAAAAGCTGCTGATGCGTGGCCGGGAGGCGCGGGTGGATCTGCTGGGTCCTCCCAGTCGATAAGATGGGAACCATGCGAAGCATGGTGCCGGGGTGGCTGCTCCAGATTCCGAGGGCGCGCGAGAGGGCATAGGCTCGCCGATTACCCCTCCACCGCCCAGCGGGCGGTGCCCTCCCCGCGACTTTCGCCGCGGGGAGGATGCTCACCTCAGCTGGCGCTGATCGCCTTGTTCATCTGCTCCCACTGGTCGTGGCCGGAGCGGACCGACTGGTAGCATTCGCGAAGCAGGCGCTGGGTCTCGGCCGACAGCTCGTTGTCGGCGAGAGCGGTTTCCCACTTGCCGTTCAGATAGCTCTCGCCGCGGTCGACCTCGGCGATCACCGCCTTGTCGTCGCGGCCGGTGACGGCGTCGCGAAGCGACAGGAACTGGCGGTGGGCCTTGGCGAGCAGGCCGCCTTCCTCCTCGGGCTCGCCGCCGAGCTCGACGACCCGCCGGCGAAGAAGCCCGACGACCTCCTCGCGCTCCTGGGCGCGGCTGCGGAAGATCTCGGCGAATTGCTCGTTCGTCGCCTCGCCGGCCGAGTGGCGGTAGCCGTCGACGCTGTCGATCGTGGTTTCGATGAGGCTGTTGAGGACGGTCACGTCATGGCTGTTGAACATCGGCTTCTCCTGGTGCGGGGGTTCCGGGACTCAACCCCCGCCGGGGCGCTAAGGGTCCATTGCGGAACGGGAATAAGCGGCAGGACGTTCAAAGGATCGGAAAAAGGAGCCCGGACATGGCCGACGACGACAGCGAGCGGGGCAGGCCCGCCACCTTCGACCCGAGGACCGGCGAGGTCCGCGGCTCGGGCTCGGGCGCCGGCGGCGGCGGCAATCTCGGGGAGGATTACGATCAGGACCCGATGGCCGGCGCCGGCTCGGAGCCGCCCCACGGGCCGCGGACCGCGGACCAGGCCGAGGACCGACCCATCGACGCTGACGAGGGGATTTGAGATGGGCGGCAAGGGCCATCCGCTCCCGGGCAGCGACGAAGCCCGGCACAACGAGATCCCCGAGGACGTCGCCGGCGAGAAGGGCCGCGGCGACGACTCGAAGCCGGTCGTCCAGCCCGGCCGCGACGCCGTGAACCCGGACGGCGAGCGCTACCGCTACGACGACAACGGCCGCGCGGAGGAGGTCTAACAGCCGACATTCCTCCCCGGCATTTGCCGGGGAGGGGGACCGCGCGAAGCGCGGTGGAGGGGTTCTCAAGACGCGGCAGAACCCCTCCACCAGGCTTCGCCTGGTCCCCCTCCCGCGAAATCGCGGGGAGGATTAGCTTCAGCGCGTCCCGGCACCGGTCCGGCGCTAGCCATGGAGCCGGCCGCGTTTCTTAACGTTGATCAAGCTTCCAGTTCACCAACCAGGAGCATGATCCATGGCCGACAATCAGAACAATCAGGACACCGGCTCGACGGGCAGCGGCCTGCAGCAGTCGCAATCCGGCGGCGGCAGCGGCGAGTTCGGCGGCAATCGCGATCAGCAGCAGCAGAGCGGCCAGCAGGGCGGCGGCGCTTCCGGCTCCGATATGGACCAGGCCGGCGGCAGCAGCGGCGGCGGCGGCTACGGCAGCGGCCAGAACCAGGAGAACCAGCAGGGCCAGCAGGGCGGCCAGGCCGGCGGCGGCGACCTCCGCCAGGGCGGCGGAAGCTCGGACGGCCAGTCGCGCGGCGAGGATTTCGACGAAGCCCAGGGCGGCGGCCGCGGCGGCTCGGACGGGCAGCAGGACCAGCAGGGTCAGTCCGGGCAGTTCCAGCAGGACCAGCAGGGCGGCCAGGGCCAGTTCCAGCAGGACCAGCAGGGCGGCCAGTCCGATCAGGGCGGCTTCCAGCAGCAGCAGCAGCAGGGCGGCCAGTCGCAGCGCGAAGGCGGCTCGGACATCGAGTTCCAGCAGGACCAGCAGTCGAACCAGGACCGCGGCCAGGGCCAGAGCGGGATCGAGTTCGAGGGCGACCAGCGCTAGGCGCCGTCCGCGGCGAACGACTTGGAGGGCCGTCCTTCGGGGCGGCCCTTCTTCGTTCGGGCCGGCCCCAGGGAACCACTGGCCGCGCCGCGAGTCTTGTTACGCATCAGTTACAAGTCAGGAGACCGACATGGCGAATAACAGTTCGGACCAGGGCGGATCGAGCGGCTCGAAAGGCAAAGGCGGCTCCGGCAGCGTCCTTCCCGATGCGCTCAAGGAGGCCGGCGCCCGCGCCGCCGAGCTGGCCCAGAACCCCGTCGCCCGCTCGATGCTGGCGGCCGGCCTCGTCACCGCCGCCGCGGCGCTCACCGCCAATGCCAAGGTGAGGAAGACGGTCCGCGACGCCGGCCGCGACGCCCTCGACACGGCCGAAGCCGCCGCCGACAGCGCCAGCAAGATCGGGGCCGCGATCGTGACGGCGGCGACGGACGCCGTCCGGCGCCTGCTCGCCGGCGGCGAGGAGGGCGAAACGGCCGCCGCTTCCGGAGCAGGCGCCTCGTCGGCGCGCAGGAGCTCGGGCGCCTCGGCGCGAGGCTCGGCCTCGACCCGGTCCTCCGGAGCCAAGGCCGGCGGCTCGCGCGGAACCGCGAAAGCGGCCGGAAGCCGGGCGAAGAGCGCCTCCGCCGGCGCCGGCGGCCGCGGCAAGGCGGCGGGCGCCTCGGCGGGCTCTTCGAGCGGCGGAGGCCGGGCCAAGGCGGCCTCGGCCCCGGGCGGCCGTGGCAAGGCCGGCGGCGCGGCTTCGGCCGGCGCGTCGGCTTCGGGCGCCAAGCCGGCCTCGGGCGGCCGCGGCAAGGCGGCCGGTGCGGCTTCCGGCGGCAAGGGCGGCGGGACCGCTTCCGGCGGCAAGGGCCGTTCGGGCGCCAGCGGCTCGACCGGGAGCTCCGGGCGCGGAGCCTCGACCGGCGGCGGCCGCGGCGGCGGACGCAAGGGCGGCGGCGCCGGGGCTTCGGCCTCGGGCGGAAGCAGCGGCGGCTCGGGCGGCTCGGGGAGCTCGGGCGCCTAGACCCTGGACGGAGCGATCCGAGTCGCTCCCTGAGTGCGGGCGAAGCGAAGCCACCCGGCGGCGTCTGGGGCCCGCTGGATGGCCGCGTCGCCTCGCGCCTCGCGAGGACTCCGGATCAGAAGGTCAGCCGGCCCCCGAGGGCGAGGACGAACACGCGCGGATTGTTGGCCCGCCCTTCGGTCAGGACGTCGGTCTGCGCGGCGGTGCCCACGTAGAAATGCTCGTCGCGGCTGATCGGGCCGCCCTCGACGTCGATATAGCCCGCCGCGGCGTCGATCGTGATGCTCCGGCTCATCCGGTACGACCCGCCCACATTGTAATCCATGCGGTCGCCGTCCGGGACCCGCGGGTCCCGGCTGGCGTCGCGCGTCGGAGTGGGGTCGAGCTGGATCCCGGCGCGCAGCGTCAGCCGCTTGCCCACCTCCTGGTCGAGGCCGAGCGACAGCGCCCAGGTGTCCTTGTAATTCTCCTCGATGGCATTGTTGATCGGGGCCGCCACCTCGATCCGGTCGAACTTGCCCCAGCCGAAATTCGTGGCCTGGACGTTCAGGGTCGTGCCGGCGGCGATTCCGAACCGCGCCCCGACGATCAGCTGCCAGGGTGTGGTGAAGCGGGCGGAGGTCTCCGCCGAAACGTTGCGCGAGGCGAGCGGCCCGGCGAGGCCGCTGATCTCGACCGGGCCCTTCAGCTTGTGCTCGACCGCCGACTTGTAGGCGATGCCGATGGTCGCGCGCTTGGACGGACGCAGCTGCAGTCCGGCGCTCCAGCCCAGGTCCCAGCCGCTGCCCGTGAGCCGAAGCCGTCCGTCGGCCGACCCGGGCGCGAGATTGGGCAGGGCGTTGGAAAGCCAGGCGTCGGCATATTCGATGTTGAGGCCGGCCCCGACGCTCAGCCAGTCGGTCGCCTCGACCGCGACGGAAGGCTGGATGTCGAGCGTGATCAGCCGGCTGCGAATCGCGGAATAACGCTGCCACCCCGAAGGATCGTAGTCGCTGGTGAAGCTGAACGGGGAGGTGACGGCGAGTCCGATTGCGATCCGGTTCGAGAGCGGCAGCGCGACGGCGTTGTTCGGGGCGACCCCCTTGACGATCGGGTTGCGGATCAGCGGGAGCCCCCCCACCGCGACGGGCGGTGCGCCGGGGCGGTCGATCAGGGTGCCCTCGTCGGTGACCGTGCTTCGAGGAACGATGGCGGAAGCGCCGAACGAGGCTTCCCTCGCCTCGATCCCGCCGATGGCGGCGGGGTTCCACCACAGCGACGCCGGCCCCTGGTCCGCGACCTCTCCGGAGTTCGCCCGGCCCAGCGACCTAACGGATTGTTCCTTAAGGTAGAATCCTCCCGCATAGGCGGGGGTCGAGGCGGTCATAATCACGCCCGCCGACGTCCCGAAAAGCAACAGGCGCCCTGTCGCGCCTAGCCGCCGGCCTGCTCTTCCAACCATTCCTGCCCCCCACTCCGGACCCATGCGTGCGCCCCGCACGCCTACGGGTTAGAAACGAAATCTTTGTTTCTCAACCTTTTTAATTTGTATCCGAAATGGATATTTGACGATCCTTAACCGGATCAATACGCGCCCGTTGAGCAACACCTAAACGGTTAACGCTCGAAACGTGCGCAGGCCCAATTGTTCCACAGCCGCTTATATGCTTACCTTGGCGTACACCAAATGCTTGGGGCAAAATGATGAATCACCACTTCAGTGTGCCGGGAACGGACGAGGCGATGCCGATGGCGATCGCAACGGAGGGTCGCCCGGGGACGCGGCCGCTGCAGCCTATTGAACGCCCGGCAGGGACGCGCCTGTTCGACCTGGGCCAGCTCGAAGTCCATTGGGAAGCCGCCCTGGGCACGTTGTGGACCTATATGACGCCGGTTTCCCGGCCGAATTTCGACCGCGGCATGCTTCGCGACTTCCAGCGCTGGCAGGCGGAGATCGGCCGCGAGTTCGCCGACCCGCGCGAGGGGCTCAAATATCTGGTCCTCGGTTCGCGCTTTCCGCGGGTCTTTAACCTGGGCGGTGATCTCGAGCTGTTCGCGCGCTTCATCGCCGCGGGCGATCGCGAAGGGCTCGTCCGCTACGGCCGCGACTGCGTCTCGATCCTCCACAACAATTTGCGGCGCCTGGAGCTCCCGATCGTCACCATCGCCCTCGTCCAGGGCGACGCGCTCGGCGGCGGCTTCGAGGCGGTTCTGAGCTTCAACGTCGTCGTCGCTGAAAAGGGCGCCAAGTTCGGCCTGCCGGAGATCGCGTTCGGCCTGTTCCCCGGAATGGGCGCCCACAGCCTCCTGTCGCGCAAGGTTGGCCTCGCCCGCGCCGAGGAGATGATGCTGTCCAACCGGCTCTATACGGCCGAGGAGATGTACGAGATGGGTCTCGTCCACGTCCTCGCCGAGCCGGGCTGCGGCGAGGAGGCGGTTCGAGCCTATATCGCCAAGAACGGCCGCCGCCACGCCGGCCATCGCGGAATCTATCATGCCTCGAGCCTCTCCGAGCCGGTTACGCTCGAGGAGCTCAACGGGATCGTGGAAGTGTGGGCGGACAGCGCGCTCTGCCTGAGCGAGGGCGACCTCAAGCTGATGCGGCGGCTTGGCAGCGCCCAGACTAGGCTTGCAGCCGCCTGATGCTCCCGGGCGCGGGATCCGCTTCGGTCCATTCCTCGCCCCGGCCCTGCGCCTCGAGCCTTCGGTTGATCACCGATTCCGGAACCGGCCGGCCCAGGTAGAAACCCTGGGCCGCGGTGCAGCCGGCGCCGGTGACGTAGCCGAGTTGCGTCTCGGTCTCGATTCCCTCGGCGACGATCTCCATGTCGAGCTCGGCGGCGAGGCTGACGAGGGCGTGGATGATGGCGCGGGCCTCGCGGCTCTTGGTGACGTCGGCGATGAAGCTGGTGTCGATCTTGATCTTGTCGAAGCGATATTTCTTCAGATAGGTCAGCGAGGAATAGCCGGTCCCGAAGTCGTCGATCGACAGCTTGAGGCCGATCCTCTGGAACTCGCGGATCAGCGAGTTCGACTGGGCATTCTCCTCGAGCAGGACGCTCTCGGTGATCTCGAGCTCGAGCCGGCGGGCGGCCAGGCCCGAGCGGTAGAGCGCCGACAGGATCATGTGGCTGAGGTGGAGGTCCTTGAGCAGGGCCGGCGACATGTTGACGGCGATGCTGACGTCCTCGGGCCAGCTCGCCGCCGCCGCGCACGCCTGGTAGAGCACCCAGTGGCTGATCGGCGAGATCAGGCCGGTACTCTCCGCGAGCGGGATGAACTCGCCCGGGCTGACCATTCCGAGCTCCGGATGGTGCCAGCGCAGCAGCGCTTCGCAGCACGTGACCTTCTTGGTCTTGAGGTCGACGATGGGCTGGTAATAGACTTCCAGCTCGCCTTTCTCGATCGCCTCCTTGAGCGCGCCCTCGAGCCTGCGCTTCTTCTGGAACTCCTCCTGCATCTTCGCCTCGAACAGGCAGAAGTCGTTCCGGCCGTTGGCCTTGGCGTGGTAGAGCGCCATGTCGGCATGCTGGAGCAGGGTGTCGGCGTCCACTCCGTGGCCGGGCGCGACCGCGGCGCCGATCGAGCCGGTCACCTGGAGCGAGGCGCCCTCCACCGTCATCGGAATGGCGAGGCCGCGCATCACCTCTCGGGCCAGCTCCTCGGCGAAATAGGGCTTGGTGCCGCGCGCGAGGAGGACGAACTCGTCGCCGCCGAAGCGGGCGACGCTCCCGCGCCCGTCGACGATCGAGGACAGCTGGCGGGCGACGCTGCAAAGCACCCCGTCGCCGGTCGGGTGGCCGAGGGAATCGTTGATCTCCTTGAACCGGTCGAGATCGACCCAGAGCACGGCCAGCTCGCCATTCTCGCCCGACTGGACCTCGGCCAGCTCGGTCTGGAGGCGCTCCTGGAACGATCCGCGATTCTCGAGCCCGGTCATCGCGTCGAAGCGGGCGAGCCGCTCGAAGCGGGCGGTCAGCGCCTTCTGCTCGCGCGTCGCCGACATCGCCTTAAGCACCGCCGAATAGGTCTGCAGGGTGATGTCGACCATTCCGACCATGAAGACGATGTTGACCCCGCCCACGACCCAGCGGACCGGGTCCGAGCTGCAGAACAGGCCGAGGGAGATCGGGCCGGAGGCGAGGGCGAGCTGGCCGATGGCGATGACCGGCCGGCCCGCATTGCGCCCGCAGATGCCGGCGGCGTAGCCGGTCGTCGTCGTCGCCGCGAACAGATGGAGGATGGCGTGCTCGGTCCGGGTGAGGGTGAAGAAGGTCAGCACTCCGAGGAGAAGCGCGAAGGCCCAGGCGCCGAGCTCGTAGACCGTCTCCGAGCGCGCGGTCTGGACCGAGTTGCCGGGCCCCTTGCGGTGGAAGAAGGCGGCATGGGTGACTCGAAGGGCGCCGGTCATGGCGATGGCGACGGCGGTGGCGGCGATCCAGGCGTCGCGGCTGACGACCGCGATCAGGCAGCCGGCGACCGCCCCGGCGACCGCTCCGGCGCCGAGCGAGGTCGAGGAAACGAACAGGGTCTCGACGAGCGAACGGCGCACTTCGTCCGCGACCGACGTATCGGTCTTACGGATTTCGCGCAGCTTCGCGATGATGCTCGTCACGTGTCTCCCCTCGCGTGAACCCGTCTTCTCGCTGAAACTTCTTTATCTTGCATTAAGGGCGTCTCGTCGGCGTCGGCGAGGCCGGTCCGGAACCCCTAACCATTTGTGAAGATTTGGCGGGCATGAAGTCGCCCATGGACTCGCCGTCGCCAGGATTGATGTTTCAGAAGCCCGATTCGCCGCGGGTCGAGCTCGTGCTGACCCGCCATGACGGCACGCCCTGGACTCTCACCATGTCGGCCAGCACGGCCAGGATCGTCGGACGCTATCCGCGGCTGACCCGGTTCATCGTCGACGGTCCGCTGCTCTGCTACCGCACCCCCTATCCGGGGACCTGAGCCGCTCCTCTAGAGGGCGTGCACGTCGACCCCGCGCGCCGCCAGTATGTCGCGCATCTCGCGATAGGCCGCCCGGGTGCGGTGGTTGGGGATGCTCGGATAGAGATGGTGGACGATGTGGGTCTCCATCGCCATCGACATGACGTGTCCGAGCCGGCTCTTGAACACGACCGTATTCTCGTAGCGGCCCCGGCGGTCGCGCGGATGGTGCGGCGCCCAGCTCAGATAGAAGCGGATATAGGATAAGGCGATGTGCCGCGGCAGCCACCAGATGGCGGCGATGACCAGGGCATAGCCGCTCCACGACATGGCGAAGAAGAAGGCCATCGCTCCGAGCTGAAGGATGGCGGTGTCGCGCTGGGCCCGCCGCGAGGCCGGGGAGTCGAGCTCGGCGAGGATGCGCTTGTAATGGTGGATCGAGCCGTCGCTACGCGGCTGCCGGTTGATCCAGGTCTTGACGATCGCCTTCCACGCCGTCGGAGCCTCGTCGGGATAGTCGGGGTCGCGCTCGGGATCGTTGCAATGATAATGGTGCTGGAGATGCATCAGCCGGGCCATGCTGAACGGGAAGATCAGCGGGATCGTGCTGACCTGGCCGGTCATCTCGTTGAGCCAGCGATATTTCTCACCCTTGCGGGCGATGTTGCTGTGCATCGCCTCGTGCGAGGTCACGTAGCCGCCGGTGGCGAGGACGCAGGAGACGACGAAGCCGAGCCAAAGCGGCATGATCCCGGCCATGGCCAGCGGGAAGAGCGACACCCATAGCGCGAAGCCGCCGAACGCGAAGGCGGGATAGATCCACATCCGGCTCGCCATGTACCGGGCCGCGATCTCCCTTTCCCGGCGGAGCAGGCGCTGGCGCTCGTCCGGCTCCAGCGCGGGCGCCGGCCGATCGAGCGGCGCGAGGTGCGGGGCGGAGAGGGCCGCGGCCTCGGTGCTCACAGCCAGCTGCCCTTGATCGTCGCATAGAGGCCCCAGCCGCCGCCCAGAAGCAGTCCGACGGTGAGCGGCGCCAGGTTCGCGGGAAGCGCGACGCCAAGGACGGGGATCAGCTCCGCCGTCACCGGCGCGATGAAGCCGATGCCGAACAGGAACGGCATGATGAAGAAAATGCCCTTCAGCGCTTGCTGCATAAGCCCCGGACTGCCCCTTTTTTCCGCGAGGACGCATAGCAAAGGCGGCCGGCCGCGACAATGATGGTCAACGGCGCATTAACCATGATCGAGGGCTCGCCGGCGGGCCTGTCCGCATTTGGGCCGGATCGCGGGCCGAACCTTCACGGCGCCCGGCCGCCCGGCCAGGGATATTGCGGCCCCCTCAGCCGTTGCAGGGCGGATGAACGATCCAATCCGGGGCTGCGACGGCGCCCGCCCGAGGGCGGTCCTGTTCGACGTCGACGGCACCCTCGTCGACACCAACGACCTCCACGCCGCCGCCTGGCGCGAGGCCTTCCTCCGTTTCGGCCTCGACCGGCCGCTCGAGGAGATACGCTGGCAGGTGGGGAAGGGGGGCGACAACCTCATCCCCTCGCTCTTCCCCGACCTCGAGGAGCCGAGGCGCGAGGAGATCGAGGCCTATCGCGTCGACCTGTTCAAGCGCGACTACCTGCCCCGGGCGACTCCCTTCCCCGGAGTGCGGGGGCTGTTCGAGCGGCTGGCCGCCGACGGGACGAGGATCGTCCTGGCCTCCTCGTCCCATTCCGAGGAAGTGTCTTATCATCTCAGCCTCATCGCCTGCGCCGATCTCGTAGAGGCGACGACGTCGAAGGACGACGTCGAGAATTCGAAGCCCTGCCCGGACATCTTCGCCGCGGCGCTGAAGCGGGTGGCCCCGCTTCGCGCCGGCGAGGTCGCCGTGGTCGGCGACACGCCGTGGGACGCGGTCGCCGCGGGCAAGCTCGGGCTTCGGGTCGTCGGCTTCCGCTCCGGCGGCTTTCCGGGCGAAGCGCTCGCCGAGGCGGGCGCCTGCGAGCTTTACGACGGCCCCGGCGACCTCCTCGCCCGCTTCGACGATTCGATCTTCGGCCGTGGCTAGGACCAAGGCGAGCCGGGCCGTGCTGGCGGCCGACGCCGCCGCGGCCGAGGCCGCCCTGCCCTATCAGGGTTCCGCGGCGATGGAGGCGCTCGGGCGCTTCGCCTCGCTCGGCGACCAGCCGCCGCTCAGGACCTTGTGCGTGGCCGTGATCGCGGCCGGGGTCGCGGGCAGGAACCGGCGCCTCGCCCGCACCGGGGTCAGGATGCTCGCCGCCCACACCCTCGCGACGCTCGCCAAGGATTATGTCAAGGAGCGGGTCGACCGCACCCGGCCGCGTTCCAAGGGCGGCCGCGGCAAGGATCATGTCCCCAGGCCGGGCCGCCACACCTCCAAGGAGGAGACCAGCTTCCCCTCCGGCCACAGCGCCGGAGCGGCCGCCGTCGCCCGCGCCTTCGCCCGCGACTATCCCGAATATGCGGCGCCCGCATATGGGGCCGGCGGAGCCCTCGCCCTCGCCCAGATCCCGCGCTGCGCCCATTACCCGACCGACGTCGGCGCCGGCCTCGCGCTCGGCCTCGCCGCGGAGTGGGTGGTGGACATCGGCATCGGGCTGGTGAAGGAGCCCGACGGTCCCGCCCGGAGATAGGAGTCGCGCCTTGCGCCTGTTGCCCTTCGCTTTCCTCGCCTTTCTCGCCGCCTGCTCGCCCGCCGCCGATCGGGACTCGCCCAAACCGGGGGAATCCGGATCGGCCGAGCGGAAGGTCGCTCCGGTCCTCGACACGCCCGAGGCCCGCGACACCCAAAGCTATGCCCGCCCGCTCGAGGCCCGGGTCACCCATGTCGCGCTCGACCTTAAGGCGGACTTCGCCGCGAGGCGCATCGCCGGAACCGCGACCCTCGACGTCCAGGCGAGGCCCGGGGCGAGGGAGATCGTGCTCGACAGCAAGGGGCTCGAGATCAAGTCCGTCACCGACGGCGACGGCAAGCCGCTGCGCCATGCCCTCGGCAAGGCCGATCCGGACCTCGGAGCGCCGCTGACCGTCGAGCTCGGCGGAGCGGAGCGGATCCGGATCGCCTATGTCAGCGCTCCCGACGCGGAAGCGCTGCAATGGCTGACGCCCGAGCAGACCGCCGGCAAGAAGCAGCCCTTCCTGTTCAGCCAGGGCCAGGCGATCCTCAACCGGAGCTGGATCCCGACCCAGGACAGCCCCGGCATCCGCCAGACCTGGGAAGCCCGGATCGTCGTCCCCGAGCCGCTGCGGGCGGTGATGAGCGGCGAACGGCTCACGCCCGAGGGCGAGCCGGCCGAGGGCGGCGGCCGGGCCTTCCGCTTCCGGATGGACAAGCCCGTGGCGCCCTATCTGATCGCCCTCGCCGCCGGCGACATCGCCTTCCGCAGCCTCGGCCCGCGCACCGGTGTCTATGCCGAGCCGGCGACGATCGGGGCCGCCGCCGCCGAGCTGGTCGACACCGAGAAGATGGTCGCCGCCGGCGAGCGGCTCTACGGTCCCTATCGGTGGGGCCGCTACGACATGATCGTCCTTCCGCCCGCTTTCCCTTATGGCGGGATGGAGAATCCGACCCTCACCTTCCTCACTCCGACCTTCCTCGCCGGCGACCGAAGCCTGGTCGGGCTCGTCGCCCACGAGCTCGCGCACAGCTGGTCGGGCAATCTCGTCACCAACGCGGTCTGGCCCGATTCCTGGCTGAACGAGGGCGTCACCTCCTATTTCGAGAACCGGATCATGGAGGCGCTCTACGGCCCCGGCCGGGCCGCCCAGGAGGCGGCGCTTTCGTTCGCCGACATGGAGAGCGCCTTCGCCGAGCTCGGCGCGGGAGCGCCGGGCACCCGGCTCCACAATCCCGACGAGGACGTCGAGGGCGGCGCCAGCGGAATCGTCTACGACAAGGGCGCTCTGTTCCTGAGGACGATCGAGCGCACCGCCGGCCGGGACCGGTTCGATGCCTGGCTGCGCTCCTATTTCGACCGCCACGCCTTCCAGCCGATGACCTCGGCCCGGTTCCTCGCCGACCTGCGCTCCAACCTGATCAAGGGCGACAAGGCGCTGGAGGACAAATTGAAGCTCGACGAATGGGTCTACAAGCCCGGCCTTCCCGGCAACGCCGTCCGGCCCGATCCCGGGGCCTTCGCTCCGGTCGACCAGGCCCTGGCCGGCTTCAAGTCCGGAGGCGCGGCGCCGGCGCCCTTGTGGGCGCGCTGGACGACCGCCGAGCGGCTGCGCTTCCTGAACGGCCTTCCCCGCGAGCTTCCCGAGGCCCGGCTCGCCGAGCTCGACCGCGCGCTCGGGCTATCGCAGGGCCGCAATTCCGAGTTGCTGTCGGCCTGGCTCCAGCTTGCCCTTGCCAACCGCTACCGGCCCGCAATCCCCGCCGCCGAGCGCTTCCTTCTGTCGATGGGCCGCGGCAAGTTCGTGGCGCCGATCTTCCGGACCTTGTGGGCCGAGGGCGAATGGGGCCGGCCGATCGCCAAGAGCCTCTACGCCCGAGCCCGCCCGCTCTACCATTCCGTCACCACCGGCCAGGTCGACCGGATCATGAAGGACGGGGGGTAGCCCAAATCCTCCCCGGCTTTTGCCGGGGAGGGGGACCGCGCGCAGCGCGGTGGAGGGGTTCTTTCAGAGCCCGAACACCCCTCCACCGCGCTTCGCGCGGTCTCCCTCCCCGCGGAAACGCGGGGAGGATTGCGCCCCTCAATAGGGAAACATCGCGTAGCCCTTGTCGCGCACCGACGAGACGTGCTGCGTATATTCGGTGTGGCACTTGTCGCCGGGCCGGATCAGCCCGACCTCCGCCTCGGTCAGGCGGCTCATCGGCAGCAGCGCGATCGGCGTGGTGGCCGGAATGAGCTGGGCGCCGCTGCCGCTCGCGAGGGTGGTGAGGACCCCGTTGAGGGTGCCCGCCCGCGACGGCCGGCCCAGGATCGCGATCCGGTACTGACCCTCGACGTTGGTCACCAGGTAGATGTGCCCCGACAGGTGCGGGAAGGAGACGAAGCCGTGCTGCTCGAAGTCGCGGTCGAGTCTCGAGCTCTCGCTGAACGAAAGGCAGTGGGTCGCTTCGTGCCATTCGATCAGGGTCCGGTAGGCGAAGATCGATTCCGGCTCGCTGAACGATCGGCGAAGGGTCAGATATTCGCCCTCCAGCCAGTGTACCGCCGCCCGCGAATAGGCGCCCATCTCCTCGGGCGCGAGGTTCGAGTCGGAATGGCCGCGCTCCGGCGTCCTGGGGGTCCTCAGGGCCACTCCGAGCGCGCCTTCGAGGCGGACCACGGTCGCGAGCGTGAACGGGCGCTGGCCCGAAAGCGCCTTTTCGAGGGTCGACAGGCTGACCTTCGCTTCGTCCGCGAGCCACTGGCGCGACAGGCGGCGCCGCGCCAGCTCCTCGCGGATCCGCATGGCGGTCGCGCTGCTCTCCTCGTCGCTCTGGCTGCCCAGCACCCGCGGTCTCCCTCCGCGCCGCTTTGCGCACATTTTAGCACTTTTCGTCAACTCCCTGCCCGTTTCGACAGCGCAGAGCGCAGGATGCGGCAGACCTTTGTCCGACTATCCCGTAGCGGCGAATCCCAGGCCTGCTATCGAGGGAGGGCGAAAGGGGGCGCAGTAGACGCTCCCTCGCGAGGAAGGGGACTTACAATGGTTCGGGCTGCACTCTCCGTTGACGAAAGCCGGGCACGGCCTTTCGGCTTCGTGAAGCCCCCCAAGCTTGGGGACCGCGTCGGCGTCTCGCGCCGCGGCACCCCCGTCTGGGCGACCATCACCGGTCTCAGCATGCAGAGCGGCCCCGACGGCCGCGGCACCCTCCTCGTCATGGCGCGGAGCGCCTGAGGCCCGGCCCTCGCATAGGGATCGACCGAAGTCGGCGCGGCGCGGGCTTCGGCCCCGCCGGCAAGCTCTCGAATGCGCGACGGCGTCCGGAGCCGTGCCGGCACGGGGGGCGCTAGCCCTCGCGCCGGGCGCTCTTCAGGCAGCCGTGAAACTTGACGGCCTCCGCCGCCGCTTGGGCCGCCGGTCCGGGGATGCCGCCCCAGACGATCCGGCCGGCCGCGGTCCAATCCGTAGAGGATGAAGTGAAGACCTGGGCCAGGCGGGCGCGATTGTCGTTGAATAAAAGGTGGAAGGCGTAACGCGCGGAGACTTCGGGGCTGAGAAAGAGGTCCGGGTTTTGCTCGAGCTCGCGCAGGCCGATCGCGGCGCCGGCGCGGCGATAATTGGAGCGCCCGGTGAGGAGCAGGAATCCTCGGCCGCGATACCGCCAGCCGTCGCCCGGCTGCGTGTTTCCCAGACGCATCCCCCAGGACGAGCCGGGGCCGTAACGCCGCTCGATCTGCTCCGGCGTGCCCTGCTCCGCGAGGGTCTCGAAGCCGGCGCTGTCGACGAGCAGCGCCGCGAGCGCGAAGGCGAGCCAACGTTCGTCCCTGAGGTCGGGCCGGGCGTCCCATTGCCGCATGACGGTCATCGCGAGGCGGTTCTGGCGATAGGTGAGGGGGCGGGAAGCCGTCCGGCTGTGGCAGCGAAGCACGGCCTCGTAGTCGAAACGCTGGCCGGGCGGGTTCCGTTCGCCCGGGAACCTGTAGTTGAGCGTCGCGGTCTCCAGCGCGAAGCGGTCCATCCGCTGGTTCATCTCCGCGGAGACCAGCGCCTGGACGCAGTCGGCGGCGGCGAGCTCGGGCGCCGCCTGGTGGAAATAGCGCCCGGGCTCGCAGTCCCAGCCGCGGCCGCTCTGCAGGGCGATGATCCTCCGGGTCCGGTCCGACAGCCGCCAGCCGAGCGGAAGGTCGTAATAGCGGTTGGAGAGGCCAACCGTCCGAACCTGGCTCCGGCGCACCGCCGTCAGCGGGATCGGCCGCCATTCCTGCATCGGCATCTGGCGGTAGGCGCGTTCGAGCGCGACATAGGAGCGGCTGACGCGCGTGCTGAGCAGAGCTCGGATCGGCTCGAGGGTTTCGCCCAGAGCGAAGCTGTTGCGGGTCAGCAGGCCGCCGCCGGTGATCGCGATGACGATGAAACGCGGCCTGGGGCCGGCCGCGGCCGCCGGCGGTGCGCTTTGGCCAGGAGCCGGCTCGCGGCCGCGCAGTTCCTCGTAGATGTCGAGCGCGGTCTCGAGACCGCTATTGTCGACATAGCCTCCGTCGACCAGGCGCGTCGCCGGCCGGTCGTCCTCGCCGGGCAGCAGCGCGGCCGGGGTCAGCCACGGGAAGCGGGCGCTGATCACCGCCGCGGTGCTGAGCCTGAGGTCCTTCCGGCCCTTCCCGAACGGAAAGTGGCCGACCGTCGAGGCCGGCTGCTGGCCGGCCGGGGCGATCGGAACGCGCTGCTGGGGAAGCCGGAATGGAGCGATGAGATAGCGCGCCCCGGAAGCCGCGTCGGTGGTGTTCATGACCAGGGCGGGGCCGGAGCCGGCTATCGACCAATGTTCCCCGAAGGGCCGGGCGAAGCGGCTTATCCCCGCCGCCTGCGCCGATTCCTCGAAGCTGTATTCGAGTGCGCGCGCGCGATCGAGCGGGCCGATCGGAAAGGGCAGGAATCGCTGGGTGAAGTCGGGGAACAGGGTCGCGGCGACGAGCGGCGAGAGATGGTCGCTGGTGAGCGCCTCGGATACCTTGCGCTCGAGCGGTCCAGGCTGAGCGCTCGGCACCAGCAGCCGGTCGCAGCGCGTGTCGGCCGGGGCGGCAGCCGGAAGCTGGGGAAGGGCGCTTGCGAACATCGCGGCCCCGACGCTGCCTCCCGATACCGAGCTGATGGCGAACAGGTGGTGCCGGAAGGCGGGGCAGCTGTCCTGGAGTCGCGCCAGCACCACGGCCGTCTGATAGGCGGCGTAGATCCCGCCGCCCTGCGCCGCGACGATGTAGACCGGATATTCGCCATCGAACCGGGCGAGGTCCGGCCGCGACCGGTACCAGTCGTCGAAGGCGGCGCCGACATCGGCGGGATCGGGCTCCGGTCGAACCGGGTCGATCCTCCGGATCGCGTGATTGTCGTTGAGGTTGAGGATCGACGTGACGGCGGCCAGGACGAGCAAGGCGGGGATGACCGGAAATCGATAGCGGATCGAAAGCAGGGTCAGCTGCGTGGTGATTATCGCCACCGCCGCGAAGAACAGGGCCACGATTCCGAACGTGCCCATGCCGCGCGGCAGCGCGACGGGGCTCAGCGTGAACAGCAGGCACAGCGCGGCGACGAGGAGAAAGGAAGCGAGCAGCCCCCGCGGCCGCGCGGCCTCCCTGCCAAGCCAGCGCAGCCCCTTCGGGCGCAACCGTTTCGAGAAGCCTCCGGCCAGGACGACCGCGCCGACTAAGGCGAGGCTGAGCCCATAAACGGGAAGCCGCATGCCGAGATCGCCGGCGATGTCCTCGGCTATGCCGGCCCAGGGGCTGCCGGCCCGGGCGAGGACGGCGCTGACCTCTTCGCTCAACGGCTTGGGGCGGGCGACGAAATGGCCCGCGGCGCAGCCGAACAGGGGCAGGGCTCCGAGCGCATTGGGCGCCAGGCGGGACATCAGCCGGGTGAGGCGGGCCGGGCTCGCCATCCGCTCGATGCAATTGTCCGCGACGATCCAGGTGGCGACCCAAATGACCAACGCCATCCCGACGACCGGCGCGGCCAGGAAGATGTCCTCGCTGGCCTGTCCTTCGCTGTGAAGCATCCGGTACAGTTCGATGACCTGGCCCGGGGCGGCGAGCACGGCCGTCGCGAGGATCGAGGTCATGATCGCCCATTTGAGCTCGTAGCAAAGGTCGAAAAGCTGCCCGCGCGCCTCGCGCAGGCGCTGCCAGCCCGTCTGCAGCCTTGCCAGAGCACCCATCGGAACCTCCCCCGAGACGTCCGAGCTACCGCCGACGATGTTATGGCAGGCAGCGCCGCGGAGTCGATTCCGCCGGTGGCGGATTTTCGCAGGGGCTCGTCTCGGCAAGCGCTTCGACCCACCGCAAAATATGGTGGATAAGTCATTTACCGTATTGGCTCGGGAATCGATTTGATACACTATGGCTAGTGGCGCTGCCATGGGGGCGACGCAAGACATTGTAGGCGGCCGCGGCTCACCCTATATCGGGAAGAGGCGGAATTCGCTTGCCCTGTGGATATCGGGGGCAAGTCGAAACTAAGCGCCCGCGCCCCCTCGAAAGCGCTTAAGGTGGGGTTAAATCCACTGGAACGTAAATAGTACAAGGGGTAGGATGATGGACCTTTCCGGCAGCAGCGAGACGGGAGCGAGCGACGTGGCCACCACCCTTGCCGATTCGTCCAGGGCGAAATCGGACGCCGGTGGATCCGGGCCGAAAATCTATCCGGTCGAGGTCGACCACAGCCGCGATTCGCTGCTCACCGATTTCGGCAAGGAGACGTTGAACGACCGCTATCTGCTGCCCGGCGAGACCTACCAGGACCTGTTCGTCCGGGTCGCCTCGGCCTATGCCGACGACGCCGAGCACGCCCAGCGCGTCTACGACTATATCTCCAAGCTCTGGTTCATGCCGGCGACCCCGGTCCTGTCCAACGGCGGAACGGGGCGCGGCCTTCCGATCAGCTGCTACCTGAACTCGGTGCCCGACAGCCTCGAGGGCATCGTCGACACCTGGAACGAGAATGTCTGGCTGGCCGCGCGCGGCGGCGGCATCGGCACCTATTGGGGCGCGGTGCGCGGCATCGGCGAGCCGGTCGGCCTCAACGGCAAGACCAGCGGAATCATCCCGTTCGTCCGGGTCATGGACAGCCTCACGCTGGCGATCAGCCAGGGCTCGCTCCGCCGCGGCTCGGCCGCCTGCTATCTCGACATCTCGCATCCCGAGATCGAGGAGTTCCTCGAGATCCGCAAGCCGTCGGGTGACTTCAACCGCAAGGCGCTCAACCTCCACCACGGAGTGCTCGTCACCGACGACTTCATGGAGGCCGTCCGCGACGGCTCCGAATGGACCCTGAAGAGCCCCAAGGACGGCTCGGAGCGCGCCACCGTCGACGCCCGCTCGCTCTTCCAGAAGCTGGTCGAGACGCGTTTGGCCACGGGCGAGCCCTACATCATCTTCATCGACAAGGTGAACCGGTCGATGCCGAGGCATCACCGCGAGCTCGGGCTCAAGGTCTCGACCTCGAACCTGTGCTCGGAGATCACCCTCCCGACCGGCCGCGACCATCTCGGCAAGGACCGGACCGCGGTCTGCTGCCTCTCCTCGCTGAACCTCGAGACCTGGGACCAGTGGAACGGCGACAGGCAGTTCATCGAGGACGTCATGCGCTTCCTCGACAACGTGCTGACCGACTATATCGAGCGGGCGCCCGAGGAGATGGCCCGGGCCAAATATTCGGCGATGCGCGAGCGCTCGGTCGGCCTCGGCGTGATGGGCTTCCACTCCTTCCTCCAGGCCCGCTCCATCCCCTTCGAGGGGGCGATGGCGAAGAGCTGGAACCTGAAGATCTTCAAGCACATCTCGGCCCAGGTGAACGAGGCGTCGATGATGCTCGCCAAGGAGCGCGGGCCGTGCCCCGACGCCGCCGACATGGGGGTGATGGAGCGCTTCTCCTGCAAGATGGCGATCGCTCCGACCGCCAGCATCTCGATCATCACCGGCGGAACCTCGGCCTGCATCGAGCCGATCCCGGCCAACATCTACACCCACAAGACCCTGTCGGGCAGCTTCTCGATCAAGAATCCCTATCTCGAGAAGCTCCTCATCGAGAAGTCGAAGAACAGCGAGGGCGTCTGGTCGACGATCCTCGAGCGCGGCGGCTCGGTCCAGCATCTCGATTTCCTCACGCCCGAGGAGAAGGACGTGTTCAAGACCAGCTTCGAGATCGACCAGCGCTGGCTGATCGAGCTCGCCGCCGACCGGACGCCCTATATCGACCAGGCGACCTCGCTGAACCTCTTCATCCCGGCCGACGTCGACAAGTGGGACCTCCTGATGCTCCACTACCGCGCCTGGGAGCTCGGCATCAAAAGCCTCTATTATCTGCGCTCCAAGTCCGTGCAGCGCGCTGGCTTCGCAGGCGGCGTCGAAGCCGACAACACGGCCGAAGCTCCCAAGTACGAGCTCGCGACGACGGACTATGACGAATGCCTCGCCTGCCAATGAAGCTCCTCAACCCCTCTCCCCTTGCGGGAGAGGGAGGGACCCGCGATGCGCAGCATCGTGGGAGGGTGAGGGCACGCCTTTCCCTGCAAGGCAACGTGGCCACGCGAGCATCCCTTTGATGCCCTCGCCCCTTACCCTCGGCCACATCCTGCTCGCCGCGGCCGTGCTGGAAGCGCTGGCCGGCGCCGTCCTCCTCCTGAGCGCCGCGAGGAACAGCGCGGGCGGCCCCGGCACGCCCGCTTATGCCCGCGCCCGCGACAGGCGCCGCGCCGGCCTCCTGCTCCTAGCAAGCGCCGCCGCCTTCGCGATCATCGGGCTGCTGACGCCGATCGCAGGCCTGGAAATCGGGTAACGGGCGCAGCGGCTGCCCCGACTGCTTGGGGCACCTGCTCGCCAACCTGTGCATCGCGCTCCGCGCCTTACGGCACCGCGCGCGGCGCAGCCTGACGCACACACGAAGAAACGGCGCGCGGGGT
>DASTLX010000068.1:0-51099 GCA_035714565.1 Allosphingosinicella sp. | reverse complement strand
CCGGCCAGCCCTCGTAATGGGGCGATTGCCAGAAGGTGTCCGGATCGGTTTCCTTCAGCATCTCCACCGTGTCGAGGTCTATCGCCACGCCCAAGGAACCCTCTTCCCGCCCGGTATAGAGGAAGGCCCGGCCGTTCACCTTGACCGCCGGCTTCCCGTAGCTGGTCGACAGCTCGGTGCCGGGGAGCGAGAGGGCGAAGGCGGCGGCCTCGTCCCAGCTCTCGATCGAGTCACTCATCCCGCATCGACTTCCGCTGCTCGTCCCACCAGGCGAGGCGCTCGGCGAGGCGCTTCTCGAACCCTCGGTCGGTCGGCTTGTAGAAGGTCTGCGGCTCCATTTCCTCGGGCCAGTAATCGTCGCCGGAGAAGCCGCCCTCCGAATCATGATCATATTGATAGCCCTTGCCGTAGCCGACCTCCTTCATCAGCTTCGTGGGCGCGTTGAGGATGTTCTTCGGCGGCATCAGCGATCCGGTCTCGCGTGCCGAGCGCCAAGCCGCCTTCTGGGCGACGTAGACGGCGTTCGATTTGGGCGCGGTGGCGAGATAGAGGCAGGCCTGCGCGATCGCCAGCTCGCCCTCCGGGGAGCCGAGGAAATCGTAGGCGTCCTTGGCGGCGATGCACTGGACCAGCGCCTGAGGATCGGCGAGCCCGATATCCTCGACCGCCGCACGGATCAGCCGCCGGAGGAGGAAGAGCGGCTGCTCGCCCGCCGTCAGCATCCGAGCCAGATAATAGAGGGACGCCTGCGGATCCGAGCCGCGTATCGCCTTGTGAAGCGCCGAGATGAGGTTGTAATGCCCCTCCCGGTCCTTGTCGTAGACGGCGACCCGGCGGTGGAGAAGGGCCGAGAGTCCGGCCGGGTCGAGCGGTTCGGGCAGGTCGACCGAGAACAGCGTCTCGGCCTGGTTGAGGAGGAAGCGGCCGTCGCCGTCGGCGGTGGCGACGAGCGCGTCGCGGGCCTCGGAGTCGAGCGGCAGCGGCCGCCCGACCAGCACTTCGGCCCGATCGAGCAGCTTGCACAAGGCGGCGCTGTCGAGCCGGTTGAGGATGAGCACCTGGGCCCTCGACAGCAGCGCCGCGTTCAGCTCGAACGACGGATTCTCGGTGGTGGCGCCGACCAGGACGACGGTGCCGTCCTCGACATAGGGCAGGAAGCCGTCCTGCTGGGCGCGGTTGAAGCGGTGGATCTCGTCAACGAAGAGCAGGGTCTGGCGCCCCAGCCTGACATGCTCGCGCGCTTCGGCGAACACCTTCTTGAGATCGGCCACGCCGGAGAAGACGGCGGAGATGGCGACGAAGCGCATTCCGACCGCATCGGCGAGCAGACGGGCGACGGTCGTCTTGCCGGTGCCCGGCGGCCCCCACAGGATCATCGAGGCGAGCTTGCCCGCGGCGACCATCCGCCCGATCGCCCCTTCGGCGCCGGTGAGATGGTCCTGCCCCACCACCTCGTCCAACGCCCGGGGCCGAAGGCGGTCGGCGAGCGGCGCGCTGTCCGGCGGCTCTGACGACTGGGGAGTGGGCGGCGGGTCGCCGGCGAACAGATCGGCCATGCCGGGCTTCTAAAGCGGTATCGTGTTGAGTTGAACCGGTAAGTCCATCGGCGGGATGGAGCCGGAGGAAAGGGTGCGGGGCACATTGACTCCGATGGGTCTGAGATATATCTAAGCTAGGTCTAGATAGATTGGAGACATGACATGAGGATCGGTTGTGGACCTCGTTTCACCTTCCGCGACATCCCTCCTGGGCTGATGGCGATGGGCTTCGGCCCGCGCGGCTGGGGCGGCGGCTGGGAGGGCGGCGACTGGAGCGCCGAGTTCGGCCGGGGCCGAGGCGGACGGGGCAGGCGCCGGATGTTCGAGTCCGGCGAGCTCAGGCTGGTGCTCCTCAAGCTGATCGCCGACCAGCCGCGCCACGGCTACGACCTCATCCGGGCGATCGAGGAGCTCACCCACGGCAGCTACGCGCCGAGCCCGGGAGTGGTCTATCCGACCCTCACCATGCTCCAGGACATGGGCCTCATCCAGGAAGCGGCGGCCGACGGAACGCGGAAGGCGTTCGCGATCACCCCCGAGGGCGAGTCGCACCTGGCCGAGCGCGCCGAGGAGATCGAGGCGCTGTTCGAGCGGCTGACCGGCGCTGGCGAAGGCAAGCGCCGGGCCGGCGGCAAGCCGATCCAGCGCGCCGTCGGCAACCTGCTCTCGGCGCTGTGGCACCGGGTCACGGCTGAGGACATGAGGGAGGACAGGCTGCACGAGATCGCCGCCATCCTCGACGAAGCGGCGCAGAAGATCGAACGGCTGAAATAGGTCCGCCGCCCCAGCGCGGGCTGGGGCTCCGGGGGATGAAAGGCTCGGTGCCTCGTTCTCGCTGGGATCCCGGCCGTCGCCGGGATGACGGGACGCAAAAAAAGGCGCCCCGGGAAATACGCCCCCGGGGCGCTCAGATCGCGCGAAAGGAGAAGTCGCGATCCTACATCTTGTTGGCGGTGGCGGCGTTGACGTCGGCGTTGTCGATCGCCTCTTCCTTGGCTTCGCCGGCTTCGCGAACGGCCTCGGCATTGGCCTCGGCGGCGTCCTCGACGGCGTCGTTGCCGCTGGCCTCGCCGGCCGCCTCGATATTGTCGGCGACCGCGTCAGCATTGTCCGCGACATTGTCGCCGAGGCTGTCGTCGCCCTGGCCGCCGCAGGCGGCGAGCGCGAGCAGTCCCGCGCCCAGCGCGGCTTTCAAAGTGAACTTCATTCTCAAATCCCCTCTTCTTCGGTCCCTGACAAAAGGACGCCCCAGCGACGTGGGGCTGAGGCGTCCATGGGAGCCCCGCGTGACCGGTGGAGGCTCGACCGCCCTATGCAACGTGATAACCTGAGTTAGGTTCCGCCGAAACGATCAGATCAGTCCCGCCAGTGGACTGGAGGGATCGGCATAGCGGCGCTGGCCCATCCGGCCGGCGCGATAGGCAAGCCGGCCGGACTCGACCGCGAGCCGCATCGCCCGAGCCATCGCCACCGGATCCTTCGCCTCGGCGATCGCGGTGTTCATGAGCACTCCGTCGCAGCCGAGCTCCATCGCCACCGCCGCGTCCGAAGCCGTGCCGACCCCGGCGTCGACCAGGACCGGAACGCCGGCGCCCTCGACGATGAGGCGGATCGTCACCCGGTTCTGGATCCCCAGGCCCGAGCCGATCGGAGCCCCGAGCGGCATGATCGCAACCGCGCCGGCTTCCTCGAGGTGCCGGGCCGCGATCGGATCGTCGACGCAATAGACCATCGGCTCGAAGCCCTCGCTGGCCAGGGTCTCGGTCGCCCGCAGAGTCTCGCGCATGTCGGGATAGAGGGTCTTGGCCTCGCCCAGCACCTCGAGCTTCACCAGCGTCCAGCCGCCCGCCTCGCGCGCCAGCCGCAAGGTGCGGACCGCCTCGTCGGCGGTGAAGCAGCCGGCGGTGTTGGGCAGATAGGTGACCTTCCCCGGGTCGATGAAGTCCATCAGCATCGGCTGCTTCGGATCGGAGATGTTGACCCTGCGCACCGCGACGGTGACGATCTCGGCGCCCGACGCCTCAACCGCCGCGGCGTTCTGGGCGAAATCCTTATACTTGCCCGTTCCGACGATGAGGCGCGACCTGAAGGTCCGCCCGGCGACGGTCCAGCTGTCGTCGGCCCCGGCCTGAGGCGTCGCGATCCGGCTTTCTGCATTCACGCTTCGGTTCCGCTCGATGAAATGGATGGACCTGCGATATAGTCCCGATCCGTCGCGGCGTAAGCCGTTACGGACAAGGAGGAAGGAAATGCGATTCCCGCGGCTGGCGCTGCTCGCGCTGCTGGCGCTTTCCGGGGCCCCTGGCGCCGCCGCGCCCGAGCCCGACATCGTCGTCCGCGGCGGGATCGAACGCGCCGAGATCGAGCGCATCCTGGCGGCGGACAACGTCGACACCTCGCGGCTAAGCGAGAGCGAGGTCGCGGACATCGTCGCGCGAGTAGAGCGCGGCCGAGCCCCGCTGGACTTCTGGCTGGCCTACCGCGCCCACGTCCGCGCGTGGGAGCGCCTCGCCGACGCGACCGAGCGGGCTTCGCAGGGCGAGTCGCTGTTCAAGGCCGAAGAGGTGGTGAAAGCCGAGCAGGCGATCGAATCGACCTTCGACGAAGTGGAGCGGATCGCCCGAGCCTACGGCGCCCGCCTGCCGGTCCCGGCCTGGTCCGTCCCGCCGACGGTCTGATATCTCAGCCGCCGCCGACGAACGTCACGATCTCATAGTCGTCGCCGTCCTCGACGGCCACCTGAGCGAGGGTCGAGCGGGGCACGATCTCGAGGTTGCGCTCGACCGCCACCCGGGTCGGCTCGAGGCCGAGCTCCAGCGCGAGGTCGGCGACGCTGATCCCCTTCGGAACTCGCCGGGGCTCGCCGTTGACCGTGATCGAAGCCGTCTCGTCCACCTTTGCGCTCCTCGTCGCCCCGCCCTATAGGCCCCGCCATGCCCAGGCCAGCCGTCATCTATGTGCTCAACGGTCCCAATCTCAACCTGCTCGGCGCTCGGGAGCCCGAAATCTACGGCGGCGACACGCTCGACGAGATCGCCGGGCAATTGGAGGACCGGGCCCGGGAGCTCGGCCTCGAGGTCGAGATCCGCCAATCCAATCACGAAGGCCATCTGATCGACTGGCTCCATGAGGCGCAGGGCGAAGGCGCGAGGGCGGTGATCCTCAACGCGGCCGGCTTCACTCACAGCTCGGTGGCTCTGCACGACGCGGTCAAGGCCATCTCGACGCCGGTGATCGAGGTCCACCTGTCCAACCCGCAGGCGCGGGAGAGCTTCCGCCGCCGGAGCCTGATCGCCCCCGCCGCGAGGGGAACGATCGCCGGTTTCGGCGCCCTCTCCTATCTTCTGGCTCTGGACGCGGCGGCCCGTCTCTGACAGGAAGCCGCGCTTCGGGGCCGAGGCTTCCGGAACTCAGGAAAGAGACTTCAGATGAGCGATGAAGAAGGCGCCTCGAATGGCGGCATGCGGATCGAAGCCGATCTCGTGCGTCAGCTCGCCGAGCTCCTCAACCAGAACGATCTGACCGAAATCGAGGTCGAGGACGGCGACCGCAAGATCGTCGTCAAGCGCAGCGTCGTCGTCGCCGCCTCGCCCGCTCCGGCCCCGGCCGCCCCGCCGCCCGCGGCGCCCGCCGCCCCGTCGGCGCCCGCCGCCGCGCCCGCTCCGGGCAGCCACCCGGGCGCGGTCAAGTCGCCGATGGTCGGCACCGTCTTCCTCGCCGGCGAGCCGGGCGCCAAGCCCTTCGTCTCGCCCGGCGCCAAGGTGAAGGAAGGCGACACGCTGCTGATCATCGAGGCGATGAAGGTCATGAACCCGATCGTCGCCCCGCGCGCCGGAATGGTCTCGCAGGTGCTGGTCGTCGACGCCCAGCCGGTTGAGTACGACCAGCCGCTGGTGATCATCGAGTGAGCGTGGGCATCGTCATCCCGGCGAAAGCCGGGACCCCGGAGAGAATCCGTGCCCGCGGATGTGCGGCGCTCTTCCGGCCCGGGCTCCCGGCTTTCGCCGGGATGACGGCATCATGATCAAGAAGGTCCTCATCGCCAATCGCGGCGAGATCGCGCTCAGGATCCACCGCGCCTGCCACGAAATGGGCATCAAGACGGTCGCGGTCCATTCGACCGCCGACACCGATGCCATGCACGTGCGGCTCGCCGACGAGGCGATCTGCATCGGCCCGCCCGCCGCCGCCGAATCCTATCTCAACATCCCCGCGATCATCTCCGCGGCCGAGATCAGCCATGCCGACGCCATTCATCCGGGCTACGGCTTCCTGTCCGAGAACGCCCGCTTCGCCGAGATCGTCGAGCTCCACAACATCATCTGGATCGGCCCCAAGCCCGAGCACATCCGAGTGATGGGCGACAAGGTCGAGGCCAAGCGGACCGCGGCGAAGCTCGGCCTGCCGCTGGTGCCCGGCTCCGACGGACCGGTCGAGGGGCCGGAGGAGGCGCGCTCGGTCGCCGCTGAGACGGGCTATCCCCTGCTCGTCAAGGCCGCCTCGGGGGGCGGCGGGCGGGGAATGAAGATCGTCCGCAACGAGGACGAGCTGGACAGCCAGCTCAGCCAGGCGCGGTCCGAGGCGAAGAACGCGTTCGGCGACGACACCGTCTATATCGAGAAATATCTGGGCGACCCGCGTCACATCGAATTCCAGGTATTCGGCGACGGCAACGGCCACGCCGTCCATCTCGGCGAGCGCGACTGCTCGCTCCAGCGCCGCCACCAGAAGGTGCTCGAGGAAGCCGGCTCCCCGGTCATTACGCCGGAGGAGCGCGACCGGATGGGCGGCATCGTCGCCAGGGCGATGGCGGACATGGGCTATCGCGGCGCCGGCACGATCGAGTTTCTCTACGAGAATGGCGAGTTCTTCTTCATCGAGATGAACACCCGGCTCCAGGTCGAGCATCCGGTCACCGAGTACATCACCGGAATCGACCTCGTCCGCGAGCAGATCAGGATCGCCGCCGGCGAGCCGCTTTCCTGCACCCAGGAGCAGGTCCAGTTCCGCGGCCACGCCATCGAGTGCCGGATCAACGCCGAGGATCCCGAGACCTTCGCCCCCTCCCCCGGCACCGTCAAAGGCTTCCACGCCCCGGGCGGGATGCACGTGCGCGTCGATAGCGGCCTCTACGTCGGCTACAAGGTGCCGCCTTATTACGACTCCATGATCGCCAAGCTGATCGTCTACGGCTCCACCCGGGAGCGCTGCATCATGCGGCTGAGGCGCGCGCTCGAGGAGTTCGTCATCGAGGGCATGAAGACCACCATCCCGCTCCACCAGAAGCTGATCAACGAGCCGGACTTCCTCGCCGGCAACTACACGATCAAGTGGCTGGAGGAGTGGCTGGCCCGGGAGGCGCAGGGTTGACCGACGGCAAGTTCCAATTCTCCCTCGCGCCGGAGAAGCTCTGGCAGGCGATCAATCCCTGGACGTTCATGAACCAGGGGGCGCAGTTCGGGCTGGTCAACGTCAATCTCGGCCAGACTCCGAGACCGGACATCGAGCAGAAGGTGCTCGACGAGGTCGGAAGCTACGGCCGCCAGCTCGGGCGGATCGGCGACGCGCTCGAGGTTCTGATCGACCATGTGAAGCTCGGCGGCCTCAGCCTCGAGGAGGCCGACGCGCTCGCCATCCTCAAGGGCCAGCTCGCCGAGGTCCGCAAGGTCAAGCAGCGCGAGCGCGGGCGGCCGGAATAATTCCGCCGAATCGGATCGACTTTCCGCTTAAGGTTTGAGGACTGGCGCCACCCATGTTAGCTTCGCCGCGCGGGGCCGGGGGCGGTCCCGCGTGTGCGTTGCATCCGCTACTGGGGGGCCGGACATGCGCAGAGCTCGATTCACGACATTTCGCAAGCTGGCCGTCGCGGCCTTCGCGTGCAGCGCCGCGGTCGCTCCGGCGGCCGGACCGGTCTATCTCCATCAGGGATCGTCCTGGACCCCGGCGGCGCGGGCCGATTTCTACACCCGAGACCAGGGCTCGCGCCTCATCCCTTATGCCTGGGCGAAGGCGCTGAAGGCGCCCGACGGAGCGCCCTTCCTGGCCGACGGCCTCGCCCGCTACGGCTACCTGCCCAATCCCGCCAACCCGAACCGCCTTCCGGTCGGCTTCATGACCGGCCCTTATGGCGGGCAGACCTATCTGGCGATGAACTGCTCCGCCTGCCACACCCGGCAGATCGTCGTCGGAAGCACCGAATATCGGGTCGACGGCGGTCCCGCGCTCGTCGATTTCCAGGCGCTCCTGGCCGATCTCGATTCCGCGCTCGCCATTGTTCTGGCCAGCGACTCCAACTTCGCCCAATTCGCCGCCCAGGTGCTCGGGCCGAACCCGTCCCCCGCCAAGGTCGCCGCGCTCAAGCAGGAGGTCGCCGCCTGGCATCTGCGCGAGCATACTTTGATGACCCGGGCGCTTCCGCCGCAGGGCTGGGGCCTCGGGCGGCTCGACGCCGTCTCGATGATCTTCAACCGGCTGGTCGGGATGGACATAGGGCCGCCGCCGAGCTTCCTCATTCCCGAGAATATAGCGGTGGCCGACGCTCCGGTCCGCTACCCCTTCCTGTGGAACGCCCCGAAGCAGGACCGGACCCAGTGGCCGGGCTTCTCCAGGAACGGCGACGACCTCTTCGCCCTGACCCGCAATCTCGGCCAGGTCTACGGCGTGTTCGGGATCTTCCGTCCCGCCCGCGCCGGCAACCACGTCGATTTTCTCGCCGGCGATTCCATCCAGTGGAAGAATCTCGGGAAAATCGAGCATCTCGTCCGCAAGATCGGGCCGCCGCGCTGGCCCTGGGCGCTCGACCCGGCCCTCGTCGCCGAAGGCAAGCGGATCTACGACCGTCCGACCACCGCCGGTGGGTGCGCCGAATGCCACGGCAAGCGCGCCGGCGCCTTCCGCTTCGCCCCGCCGAGCTCGACCTGGGCGACCCCGCTCTGCGACGTCGGCACCGATTCGCGCGAATATGCGATCCTCAAGCGGCCGGTGAAGAGCGGCGTTTACGAGGGCGCCAAGGCGCCGGTGGGGGCGGCGATCGGAGCGACCTCCGACACCTTCTCGCTGCTCGGAGTCTCCGTCATCGGGGCCATATTCCAGCAGGCCTTCGGCGTTTCGCTGTTCAAATATGGCGGCGAGGCGGCGGCCGTGACCCCGAAGAGGCACAAGCCGGCGGCGGACCAGCTGCTGGCCACCTACAAGCCGGCGGCGCCCGAACCGTGCGGCAGCAAGAACGGGCCGATCAGGTACGAATCGCGGGTGATGGAAGGGATCTGGGCGGCCGCGCCCTATCTCCACAACGGCTCGGTGCCGACTCTCGCGGACCTGCTCAAATCGCCGCGCAACCGGCCGAACAAGTTCGAGGTGGGCAATCGCTACGACCCGGCGCTCGTCGGCCTCGCTCGCAGCCAGGCCCCAGGAGCGCCGGTGCGCGACACGCGCGGCTGCGACGAGGACGACCTCAAGTCGGGCGAGAGCCGCTGCGGCCACGATTTCGGCAGCGATCTCAGCGACTCGGAAAAGAAAGCGCTGCTAGAATATCTGAAGGCGATCTAGCCGCTCAACAGACGACAGGCATTTTCCGGCGCCCTCTGCTTGACCGGCCAAGTCAGGTATGAGACCTTGGCAAGTACGGAGTCCTTTTTCCTGCTGGAGGATAAGATGACACTGAGTCCCACCAAGAGAGCCGGTCTGGTTTCCGCCCGCGAGCTTCCGGACATCGTCGATTCCGCGGTGAAGACCGCGACTCAACGGATCGGATCCGCCAAGGTCTCGGGCCCGCTCGTCAGGCGGTGGGACATCGCGGGCAAAGTGTTGAAAGACCTCGCCACCGCCCAGAGCTTCTCGAAGGAGGTCACCGCCGAAGTGACCAGGGCGGGAGTCAAGGCCAAGCCGGCATTGCTGATCGTCGACAAGGATATACTGGCCGGCTTCATCGATCGCGACCACATTCCCAAGTTGCGCGAGTTCTGAGGTGCCGGCGCGGCCCGAACGCCGCGGCGACGGGCATTTGATGTGTCCGAGCGCTCAGCCGGACATGGACGAGGCGCGGATATTCGGAGTGGTCGGCGGCACCGCGGAGGCGCCCGAGGTCGCCTACCTCAAGAGCGACGCCAAGGTCACTCCGGAGATGCTCGAGCAGCTTGGCGAGCTGGACCCGACCCACGTCTTCCGCTTCGCCGCCCGATGCGAGGAGGGCCGCTGCGGCCAGTATAAGGATGGGCGCTGCAGCCTCGGCCAGCGCATCGCCGAGAGGCTCCCGCCGGTGACCCAGGCGCTCCCCTCGTGCCAGATCCGGGCCTCCTGCCGATGGTATGAGGAGGTCGGCGGGGCCGCATGCCGGCGCTGTCCGCAAGTCGTCACCATCGTCCCGATGGACCAGGCGGAGCTGCGCGCGGCCGCGAGGCCGGAGGGCTAAGCCGCGCCGCGTGGCGGGGAGCGGGGCATCGTTTCTCTCCCACGCCGCCGCCTGGCCCCGGGGCCAGCCTCGAAGCTCTTGCTCCGGCCGCGCCGCTTTGCCAGTGCGGCGGCGTAGCGCGGGAGACGGACATGAAAGCGACGATCTGGCACAATCCCGGTTGCGGCACCTCGCGCAAGACGCTGGAGATGCTGCGCGAGAGCGGCGCCGATGTGACGGTGGTCGAATATCTGAAGACCCCGCCTTCGAAAGCGGAGCTGAAGCGGCTGTATGCGAAGGCCGGGATCTCCCCGCGTCAGGGCCTGCGCTCCAAAGAGAGGCTGGCCGAGGATCTCGACCTGCTGAGCGGCGGCGTCAGCGACGAGGCCCTGCTCGACGCGATGGTCGAGAATCCCGTGCTCATCGAGCGCCCGTTGGTCGAGACCGAGAAGGGAGCGCGGCTGTGCCGGCCACAGGACAAGGTGCGCGAAATCCTCTGATCCGGGCGATTCCGTCCCTTCTGTCCGGGGAGGGGCGCGGCTAGACGGGGGCGATGGCGGCGATCGATCCGGACCTTCTGCTGCGCGCCTACGCGATCGGCGTGTTCCCGATGTCGGACAGCCGCGACGCCCAGGAGGTCTTCTGGGTGGAGCCCCGGCGCCGGGCGATCCTTCCGCTCGACCGCTTCCGGCTTTCGCGCTCGCTGCGAAAGACCATCCGGTCGGGCGAATACCGGGTCACTCGCGATACCGCCTTCGCCGAGGTCGTGAGACGCTGCGCCGAGCGCGACGAGACCTGGATCAACTCGGACATCGAGAAGAGCTACGGGCTCCTCCACGCCCGCGGCCACGCCCATTCGATCGAATGCTGGCACGGCGACGAGCTGGCCGGAGGCCTCTACGGGGTCGGCCTCGGAGCCGCTTTCTTCGGCGAGAGCATGTTCTCGGCCCGTCGCGACGCCTCGAAGGTCGCGCTCGCCTGGCTGGTGGCCCGGCTCAGGGTCGGAGGCTACCGGCTGCTCGACTGCCAGTTCATGACCGATCATCTGCGCAGCCTGGGCGCGATCGAGGTGACCCAGGAAGATTATCTGGCGCTGTTGGATTCCGCGCTGTCGGCGGCGGCGCCGGACGGCTCCGGCGAAGGAGTCGGAGCCGAGGGCGCCGGGTCCCGTGCCGCCGGCGCCGAGTTCGGGGCTCTCGACCGGCTGCTCGCCGCCGACGCATCCCGAACCGTCGACGCCCCCGCCTCCGGATGCGTCATCGCGCAGCTCTTGGGCCAGACGTCGTAAATGGGATGCTCGACGACGTTGAGCGACGGCGTCTCCTTGTAGAGCCAGCCGGAGAAGACCCGCTGCCAGCGCCCCTGCGGGTTGCGCACGTCGAGTTGGACGAAGGCGCCGGTGAGGGACTGCACCTCCCAGGGAGCGGTGGTCTCGCAGGCGCGCAGCCGGACGATCGCGTCGCCGACCCGAACCGCCTGGCCGGGCTTGAGGGTGATCGGCCGGGAGATTCCGTTGCGCTTGTTGATGAGCCCGAGCACCGCGACCCGCTCCGCCATCGGAGTGGTGCCGGGAGCCACGGCCGTCACGGTCTGCGGGATGTCGACGGTGCGAGGTTCCGAGACCGCCTGGGCGTTGGCCTCGGTCTTCCGCTCGCCGCCGCGGTCGCAGCCGGCGAGCGCGGCCATGGCGAGGAGGAGGACGGCGCCGAGCTGGAGCCTCATACCTGGTCCGGAGTCCAGGCCTCGTAGTCGCCGCTGGCCGCCGGACGCTGCGCGCCCCGCTCGAGCGCGCCGGAGGGACGGTAAGCCAGCGGGGTGCCGGTGCGGTTGGGCTCGGGCGCCTTGAGGAATTTGGGGGGCGGGGGTAGCGACTGGTCCGGAACCTCGTCGATCTGGTGGTGAAGCCAGCTATACCATTCGGGCGGCACCCGGCTGGGATCGTTGGCGCCCTTGTAGGACACGAAACGGCGGTCGCCCTTCTTCGAGGCATAATAGAGGTTGCCGAGAGAATCGCTGCCGACCTTGCGGCCGTGACGGCGCAGGTGCCACGAGGTCGTCAGGGTGGCCCCGTCCCACCAGGTGAAGAGCTTTTTGAGGACGCCCATGGCCGCGCGGACTAGCCCCGATGGCGGGCTTCGCGCAAGCCATTCCTCCGGTCCGGACGGCGCGCACAAATAATTGCGCCACTAGTTCCCAGGCCTGCGCCGAAGCGGGATTTTTATCCGATAAGAAGAAGATAAACTTTAAGACTCTCGTAATTCATGAATTGACGGGACGAAAAATCCCAACTAGTCGAGCCACTTAGCAAAGGGACCCCGTGGCAAGAGGGTCGCCTTTCATCGGGGCATCGGGGCATGTCATGGATTTTCCGGCACGATTGTTGCGCGCTTTTTGCGTGCCCGCGCTGCTTCAGCTCGGGGCCGCGCCGTTGAGCGCCGCGCCCGTCCAGGCCGCTACTCCCGTTCTCGCGTGGCAGCAGGCCGGGGCCCTTCGGGTCCTGTGCCTCGTCGGCCCCAAGACCCGTCCCGACGCCGACAGGCTGCAGGAAGAGATGTGCGACTCCGTCCGCGCGCTGGCCGCCGACGGCGCCCCCATGGCGGTGAGCCGGGTCGGCTTCGGCGATCCCGCCGTGCTCGAGCCCGGAACGGCCACCCTTCTCGTCCAGGCGTCCGTCCAGAGCGACGGCGACCAGCGACTCGTCGCTCTCAACGTCCGGCCGTTCAGGCCCGGCGGCGACCACAACGCCATTCTTTTCGGCGCCGCGCCGCGCGCCGTTCGCATCCCGGGCTCCGGCCCCGGCGGCGACAAGCTCGAGGCGGCGCTTGCCGCCGCCCTCGCGGAGACCCTGCCCTGGCGGCAGGGTCGCTGAATACCAGGATCAACCAGCCTTAATTAGGGGAGGCACCACAACATGACTGATACTGTCCAGGACAATCCCGAAGCCGATACCGACTATCCGATCGTCGACATCAACGACGTGATCGCGCTGTACGCCAACGTCGACGGCACCGGCGGCACGCTTTCCGGCAAGCCGGTCTACACGATCGAGCAGGTCATCGCGAACATGAACCGCACGTCCTACCCGGGCACCGGCATTCCCGGTCCGCAGTGGAGCTACGGCGAAGACTTCATGGGCCAGAACAAGAGCGGCAACCCCGCTGTCATCCAGTATGGCTTCTACACGTCGCAGAGCCAGCTCTTCCAGGTTCCCTACGTCTTCCCGCAGGGCGCCGGGCTCGCCGGCCGCAACGAATATTTCCAGTTCGCGCCCTTCTCGGCCGCCCAGCAGGCCGCCGCGGACAAGGCGATCGCGCTTTGGGACGACCTGGTCAGCGTCAGCTTCGTCAAGGTCAGCAACATCAACAACGCCGACATCACCTACGGCAACCTCGCCTCGGCGCCGACCACCCAGGCCTATGCTTATCTGCCGTATAATTACAGCGGCACCTCGGCCGGCCTCCAGGGCGACGTCTGGATCAGCCTCTCGCAGGCCAGCAACCTCCAGCTGACCAACGGCGGCTACGGCCTCGCGACCATCATCCACGAGACCGGCCACGCGATCGGCCTCCAGCATCCGGGCGGATATAACGCGGCTCCGGGCGTCTCGATCACCTACGGGCCGAACGCGGAATACTATCAGGACACCCGCATGTATTCGCAGATGTCCTACTTCAACGCCGAGTTCAGCGGCGGCGGCCACATCGACTGGAACAAGGTCTATTGGGTGTTCGGCCAGACCCCGCTCCTGCATGACATCGCCACCATCCAGGCGATGTACGGCGCCGACCTGACCACCCGCACCGGCGACACCGTCTACGGCTTCAACAGCAATGCCGGCCGCGACGTCTACGACTTCGCGATCAACACCATGCCGGTCATCTCCATCTACGACGCCGGCGGCATCGACACGCTCGACTTCTCCGGCTGGAACAGCAACTCGAAGATCGACCTCAACGCCGGCGCCTTCTCCGACGGCGGCGGCAGCGGAGTGGTTCCGCTCGACGTGCTCAAGGCCCGCGGCCTCCTGGCGGCGACCTACACGGAGCAGCAGTATCTCGATCTGCGCACCCGCTACAACGCGGTCGACGGGATGCTCCACCAGAACATCTCGATCGCCTACGGCACCATCATCGAGAATGCGACCGGAGGCGCCGGCAACGACGTCATCATCGGCAACGCCGTCGACAACATCCTGCTCGGCAATGCCGGCAACGACAGCATCGAGGGCCGTCTCGGCAACGACACGATCAACGGCGGCCTCGGCGCCGACGCGATGCTCGGCGGCCTCGGCAACGACTCCTATGTCGTCGACGATGCCGGCGACGTGGTGACGGAAGCGGCCGGCGAAGGGACGGACAATGTCTCGAGCTCGATCAGCTACACGCTGACCGACAATGTCGAGAACCTGGTGCTGACCGGTGCCGCGCTGCTTGGGACCGGCAACGCTCTCGACAACGCCATCACCGGCAACGCGCTCGGCAACGTCCTCACCGGCGGCCTCGGCAACGACACGCTGACCGGTCTCGGCGGCGACGACACGCTCGACGGCGGAGCCGGCGCGGACGCCATGACCGGCGGTCTCGGCAACGACCTCTACGTCGTCGACAATGCCGGCGATTCGGTGGTCGAGCTGGCCGGCGAAGGCACCGACACGGTGTCGAGCTCGATCAGCTACACGCTGGGCGACAATGTCGAGAACCTGGTGCTGACCGGCGCCGCGCTTACCGGCACCGGCAACGGTCTGGACAACGCGGTCACCGGCAACGCGCTCGGCAACGTCCTCACCGGCGGCCTCGGCAACGACACGCTGACCGGCCTCGGCGGCGACGACACGCTCGACGGCGGAGCCGGCGCTGACGCCATGATCGGCGGCCTCGGCAACGACCTCTACTTCGTCGACAATGCCGGCGATTCGGTGGTCGAGCTGGGCGGCGAAGGCACCGACACGGTGTCGAGCTCGATCAGCTACACGCTGGGCGACAATGTCGAGAATCTGGTGCTGACCGGATCGGCGGCGACCGGCACCGGCAACGGGCTCAACAACGTCGTCACCGGCAATTCGGTCGCCAACACGCTCTCGGGCGGCGCGGGCAACGACCGTCTGATCGGCGGCGACGGCGTCGACTCGCTGATCGGCGGCCTCGGCAACGACATCTTCGTCGGCGAGATCAACGCGACGAAGGTTGCCAGCAAGACCGGCATGATCTCGCTCGACCGGGTCCTCGACTTCGCCGCCGGCGACGTCCTCGACCTGAGCGGAATCGACGCCAACACCGGGCTCGCCGGCGACCAGGCCTTCACCTTCGTCGGCCACGCCAATCCGAACAATGCCGGCGAGGTGGGCATCCGCACCTTCGGCAACATGAACGCGGCCGAGCTGGCCCTGGGCATGGATCTGGACGGAATCGACGGTCCCAGCACCTTCGCCGGCCCGGTCACGGTGGTGTTCGGCAACGTCGACGGCGGCGCTCCGGACTTCGCGATGGTCCTGATGAACAACGCGACCCTGACCAGCAGCGACTTCATCTTCTAAGTCGCACGGCTCCGGCCGTAACAAGGAAAAGCGCTCCGGCCCCCGGCCGGGGCGCTTTTTCCTTGTGGGCCCTCAGTCGGCCGCGCCCCGGGTTTCGCCGGCGAAACGGACGATCCGGAGCATGACCCAGCCCGCCGCCGGGAGCGCGGCGGCGGCGGCGAAGAGGAGGAGGAAGGAGCCGCCGGTGCCGGCGGCGACGTAGACGAGGGCGATCCCCGCATTGGCGAGGCCGGCCGCGGCGGCGAATCGGCCGAGCGGCATGGCGGCCAGGCCGGCGCCCACCGTCGCGGCCTCGGCCAGCACCGGCACGGCGCGGGTGAGGACGATCGTCGCCGGCCCGATACCGTTGGCGACCCGCCGCGCTCTCTCCAGCTCGGACCGGCCCAGGTAGCGCCTCGCCAGCGGCCGAGCGGCCCGGCCGCCGAGCCAGTAGCCGAGCGCGCAGCCGGCCGACATCCCGGCCCAGATGAGCAGCCCGCCGGCCCAGCCGAACAGGGCGACGGCCGCGATGCTGACCAGGCTCGACGGGACCGGGAGGACGACGTCGCCGGCGAACAGGGCGAAGATGGCGAGAGCCGCAACCGGCGCCGCCAGGCCCCCGGGCTCGAAGAGCCTCACCGACAATTCGAGGATCTCGCCCTCGAACAGGATGAACGGCATTCCGACCAGGGCGAAAAGCGCCAGGGCCGTGACGATCCATTTCAGCCGAGCCGCCACCGTTCCTCCTCCGCTCCGGTCGAGAGCATAGCCGCCTATTCGAGAACCGTCATGCCGGCCCGGCCGGCCTTTCCGCGCGACGGCTGAGGCGGCCTTGCCTCCCCGGCGCGCCCGCTCTACCCCCGGGCCGACACCGGAGAGGCACGATGCGCATCGCCTGCCTGGGCGGGGGACCGGCCGGGCTCTATTTCGCGATCTCGATGAAGCTGCGCGACCCCGCGCACGACATCGACCTCTATGAGCGCAACCGGCCCGACGACACGTTCGGCTGGGGCGTCGTCTTCTCCGACCAGACGGTCGAGAATCTCATGGCCAACGACCCGGTGTCCGGCGCGGCGATCGGCGGCGAGTTCGCCCATTGGGACGATATCGAGGTCCATATCCACGGCGAGACGATGCGCTCCTCGGGCCACGGCTTCATCGGCATCGGCCGGAGGCGCCTCCTGAACATCCTCCAGGGCCGCGCGGCCGAGCTCGGGGTCCGGCTCCATTTTGAGCATGAGGCGAGCGCCGATCTCGATTCCTACGCCGGCTACGACCTCGTCATTGCGGCCGACGGCGCCAACAGCCGGATCCGCTCCGCCCACGAGGCCCATTTCGGAGTCGACATCCAGGTCAGGAAGAACAAATTCTTCTGGTTCGGCACCTCGAAGGTGTTCGAGGCCTTCACCTTCGCCTTCGAGGAGACGAGAGCGGGCTGGGTCTGGGCCCACGCCTATCGCTTCGACGACGATCTCTCGACCTTCATCGTCGAGATGGCGCCCGACACCTGGGCCGGCCTCGGCCTCGACCGGATGGACCAGCCCGAGGCGATCGCCTTGTGCGAGCGCATCTTCGCGAAATATCTGGACGGCCACGCCCTGATGTCCAACGCGGCCCATCTGAAGGGCCCCCAGGCCTGGCTCCAGTTCCGCCGCATCATCTGCGAGCGCTGGTCGTACCGCAACCTCATCCTGCTCGGCGACGCGGCCCATACCGCCCATTTCTCGATCGGCTCGGGCACCAAGCTCGCGCTCGAGGACGCGATCAAGCTGGCCGAGGTGCTCAATCGCCCCGGCCTCTCGCGCGAGGCCGCCCTGGCCGAGTATCGCGAGGAGCGCCAGGTCGAGGTCCTCAAGCTCCAGAACAGCGCCCGCAACTCGACCGAATGGTTCGAGACCCTCGAGCGCTACCTCCATTTCGAGCCCATCCAGTTCGCCTATTCGCTGCTCACCCGGTCGCAGCGGGTCAGCCACGAGAATCTGCGGCTTCGCGACAGGCCCTGGCTCGAAGGGGTGGAGCGCTGGTTCCAGTCGAAGGCGGTGGGCAGACCGGTGAACGACCCCGCGCCGCCCATGTTCGCGCCCTATCGCCTGCGCGGGTTGAGCCTCGACAACCGGGTCGTCGTCTCGCCGATGGCGATGTATTCCGCCGAGGACGGCGATCCGAACGACTTCCACCTCGTCCATTACGGCGCCCGCGCCCAGGGCGGCGCCGGCCTGATCTACACCGAGATGACCTGCGTCTCGGCCGAGGGCCGCATAACGCCCGGCTGCGCCGGGATGTACAAGGCCGATCATGTCGAGCTCTGGCGGCGGATCGTCGACTTCGTCCATTCCCGGACGCGCGCCAAATTCTGTCTCCAGCTCGGCCATTCCGGCCCGAAGGGCAGCACCCGGGTCGGCTGGGAAGGCTATGACGTTCCGCTCGACAGCGGCAATTGGCCCGTTCTCGCGGCATCCGCGGTGCCTTGGTCGCCCGCCAACCAGGCGCCGATGCCGATGACTCGCGCGGACATGGACGTCGTTCGCGGCCAGTTCGTCCGGGCCACCGAGCTCGGGCTCAAGGCCGGCTTCGACATGGTCGAGCTCCACGCCGCCCATGGCTATCTGCTCTCGAGCTTCATCACCCCGCTGACCAACAAGCGCACCGACGAATATGGGGGAAGCCTGGAGAACCGCCTCCGCTTCCCGCTGGAGGTCTTCCGGGCGATGCGGGCGGCCTGGCCGGCCGACAGGCCGATGTCGGTGCGCATCTCCGCCAACGACTGGATGGGGGAGCTCGGAGTGACCCCCGACGAGGCCGTCCTCATCGGCCGCGCCTTCGCCGAGGCCGGCGCCGACCTGATCGACGTCTCGGCGGGGCAGACCTGGGCCGATTGCTCGCCGGTCTACGGCCGGATGTTCCAGACCCCCTTCGCCGATCAGATCCGCAACGAAGGCCGGGTGGCGACGATGGCGGTCGGCAACATCTACGAGAGCGACCACGTAAACTCGATCCTCGCCGCCGGGCGCGCCGATCTCGTCGCCCTCGCACGGCCGCACCTCGTCGACCCGATGTGGACTTTGCGCGCGGCCGCCGCGGCCGACTATCGCGCAGTCCATGTCCCGCCCCAATATCTTGGCGGAATGGCCCAGCTCGCGCGCAACCTCGCGCGCGAGGCGGAGCTCAAGGCGTGAGGTCCGCTATGCGAACACATTCCCCTCCCTGCAAGGGAGGGGCCAGGGGTGGGTCCGCCGAAGGCGGCCGAAACTCCGACGCGGGGAAAGTCTCGCTGCGCTCGCCTACCCACCCCCAACCCCTCCCTTCCAGGGAGGGGAGCGGCCAGGGTGAGGGCCTGTGAGGCTCGAAGGGCATCACGCCGTCATCACCGGCGGCGGCACCGGAATCGGCGCCGCCATCGCCCGCGCGCTCGGCGGCGAGGGCGCGAAGCTCACCCTCGTCGGCCGCCGCCGCGAGCCCCTCGAACAGGTCTGCGCCGGCGATTTCGACGCCCTGGTCGCACCCGCCGACGTCACCGTCCGAGAGGAGGTCGACCGCGCCTTCGCCCTCGCCAGGGAGGCGCAGGGACCCGTCACGATCCTGGTCAACAATGCGGGCGCGGCGGTCGGGGTGCCGTTCGCGAACGTCACGGCGCAGGCGTGGCGCGACATGCTCGCGGTCAATCTCGACGGCATGTTCCATTGCTGCCAGGCCGCCCTTCCCGACCTGCTCGCGGCAAAGGCCGGGCGGATCGTCACCGTCGCCTCGATGGCGGGGCTGCACGGCTTCGCCTACGCCTCTCCCTATATCGCGGCCAAGCACGGCGCGGTCGGCCTGACCCGGGCGCTCGCCGCCGAATTCGGGCGGACCGCCTTGCGGGTGAACGCGGTCTGCCCGGGTTTCGTCGACACCGACATGACGGTTCGTTCGGTCTCCAACATCGCCGCCAGGACCGGGCGAAGCGAGGACAAGGCCCGGGAAGAGCTGGCGCGCCTCAACCCTTCCGGCCGCCTCATCTCCCCGGGGGAGGTCGCGCAAGCGGTGCTTGACCTCGTCCTCTCGGAACGGAACGGTGAGGCTTTGGAGATCGCATGAACCCTGAGACTTTCGTGCCGGAGCATTTCCTGTGGGACTATGCGGAGGGCGTCGCGACCGTCACCCTCAACCGGCCGGAGCGGAAGAACCCGCTCACCTTCGAGAGCTATGCCGAGCTTCGCGATACTTTTCGGGCGCTCATCTATGCGCGCGAGGTCAAAGCGGTGGTGGTCGCCGGCGCCGGCGGGAATTTCAGCTCGGGCGGCGACGTCCACGAAATCATCGGGCCGCTGACCGGGATGGACATGCCCGGCCTCCTCGATTTCACCCGGATGACGGGCGACCTCGTCAAGGCGATGCGCGCCTGCCCGCAACCGATCGTCGCCGCGATCGACGGAATCTGCGTCGGCGCCGGAGCGATACTGGCCATGGCCTCGGACCTGCGGCTCGCGACGCCCGAGGCGAAGACCGCCTTCCTCTTCACCCGGGTCGGCCTCGCCGGCTGCGACATGGGCGCCTGCGCGATCCTGCCCCGGATCGTCGGCCAGGGCCGGGCGGCGGAATTGCTCTACACCGGCCGGGCGATGACGGCCCAGGAGGGGGAAAGCTGGGGCTTCCACAACCGGATCGTGCCCCGCGAGACGCTTCTCGAAGAGGCGTGGGCGCTGGCCCGAAGCCTCGCCTCCGGCCCGACCTTCGCCCACTCCATCACCAAGACGCAACTCAATCAGGAATGGAACGTCAGCCTCGAAACCGCGATCGAGATGGAGGCCCAGGCCCAGGCCATCTGCATGGCGACAAACGACTTCAAGCGCGCGTTCGAGGCCTTCGCGGCGAAGAAGACCCCGGAGTTCAAGGGTGATTGAACCGCCCCCGCTCCGCTGCCCCTCTCCCCTGCAGGGTGAGGGACCCAACAACCCCTCTCCCTGCAGGGGAGAGGGGCAGCCGGCCCCGCAGGGCACGGCAGGGTGAGGGCGCCGCCTGTGAAAGACTTCCTCGACTGGCCCTTCTTCGACGACGGCCACCGCGAGCTGGCGGAAAGGCTCGAGCGGTGGTGCCAAGCCAACGTCACCGACGACGAACCCGCCGATCTCGACCAGGCCTGCCGAGACCTCGTCCGAAGCCTTGGCGACGGCGGCTGGCTTCGCCATTGCGTGCCCGACGAGGCGGGCCGGCTCGACGTCCGCACCCTCAGCCTGATCCGCGAGACTCTCGCCCGCCACAGCGGCCTCGCCGACTTCGCCTTCGCCATGCAGGGCCTGGGTTCGGGAACGATCAGCCTTTTCGGTTCCGAGGCCCAGAAGGCCGCCTACCTTCCGGCCGTCGCCTGCGGCGACAGGATCGCGGCTTTCGCACTGACCGAGCCCGCTTCCGGCTCGGACGTGGCTTCGATGGACATGACGGCCGAGGAAGACGGCGACGGCTGGCTCCTCAACGGCGCCAAGACCTACATCTCGAACGGCGGAATCGCCGATTATTACGTGCTGTTCGCCCGCACCGGCGAGGCGCCCGGAGCGAAGGGGATCTCCGCCTTCATCGTCGACCGCGACACGCCCGGGCTGGACGACAGCGAGCGAATCGAGGTGATCGCTCCCCACCCCTTGGCGACTCTCCGCTTCAGCGATGCCCGGCTCGCCGCCTCCGCGCTGCTCGGCGAGCGCGGCCGCGGCTTCGCCCAGGCGATGGCGACCCTCGACGTCTTCCGGACCACGGTCGGGGCGGCGGCCCTGGGCTTCGCCCGGCGGGCGCTCGACGAGGCGACCCGGCGCGCCCTTACCCGCCGGCTCGGGAGCGGCACCCTCGCCGACAACGCGATCACCCAGTCGAAGCTGGCCGAGATGGTCCTCGACGTCGAGACTTCCGCGCTGCTCGTCTACCGGGCCGCCTGGCTTCGCGACGTCAAGGGCCTGCGCAACAGCCGCGAGGCCGCGCTCGCCAAGCTCCACGCCACCGACGGCGCCCAGGCCGTCATCGACAAGGCCGTGCAGATGTTCGGAGGGCTCGGAGTGACGCGCGGGGTCCCGGTCGAGCGGCTCTACCGCGAAATCCGCGCCCTGCGCATCTACGAAGGGGCGTCGGAGGTGCAGAAGGTGGTGATCGCCCGGGCGCATCTCGCGGAGTATCGAGGATGAGAGCCCTGCTTCCCCCCGGCTGGCCGCGCCCGAGCGGCTTCTCCAACGGGATCGCCGCCGAAGGGCGGATGGTGTTCACCGCCGGGATCATCGGCTGGGACGAGAGCGGGACGATCGTCGCGCCCGACCTCGTCGGCCAGCTCCGCCAGATCCTGCTCAACACCCTCGCCATCCTCGCCGAGGACGGGGCCGGGCCGGAGCATATCGTGCGGATGACCTGGTACGTCGTCGACATCGACGAATACAGGCTCGGCCTCGCCGCGATCGGCGCCGCCTACAAGGAAGTGATCGGTCGGCACTTCCCAGCGATGGCGGTGGTGGAGGTCGGGGCGCTGGTGGAGCCGGGCGCGCGGATCGAGATCGAGACGACGGCGGTGGTGCCGAAGTGGTGAGTCCGATGCCCGCACCCCGGCGCTTCGCGCCCGTCCGCCTCCCCGACCGGGAGAGGGAGTGGCCCGCGGCGCGAAGCGTCCTGGGAGGGCGAGGGCGGTGACGGCCCATATCGACACCTTCGTCCGGGACCGCCTTCCACCGCCCGAGGCGCAGCCCGAATTCCTGTTCGACCTGCCCGAGCTAAAATATCCCGAACGCCTCAACGCGGCCGTCGAGCTGATCGACAAGGGCGATCCCGATGCCCTGGCCGTGATCAACGAATCCGGCCGCTGGACGTATGGCGAGATGAGCGCCCTCAGCGACCGGGTCGCCCGCCTGCTGGTCGAGGAGGAGGATCTCCTGCCCGGCGACCGGGTGCTCCTGCGCGGCCCGAACGGGGCGATGCTGTTCGCCTGCTGGCTCGGCGTCCTCAAGGCGGGCGGCATCGTCGTCGCCACGATGCCGCTGCTTCGACCGGGCGAGATCGCCACGATCGTCGAGCGCGCGCGGGTCCACCATGCCATCGTCGACGACCGCTGCCTTGGCGACTTCATGAAGGCGGCCGACGAGACCGGCCTGATCCGCTCGCTCCTGACCTATAGCGGCGATACCGGGGGCGGCCGGCTTGAGCAGCGCCTGAAGTCCGTCGAGCCCGGTTTCGAAGCCGTCGCCACCCGCCGCGACGACGTCGCCCTGATCGCCTTCACCTCCGGCACGACCGGGCGTCCCAAGGGGTGCGTCCATTATCATCGCGACGTCCTCGCGCCGGCCGACAGCTTCGCGCGCCACGTCCTGAAGCCGGCGCCGGCCGGCCGCTGGGCCTGCTCGGCGCCGATCGCCTTCACCTTCGGGCTCGGCATGCTGCTCATCTTCCCGTGGCGCTTCGGCGGGGCCGCGGTGACGATCGAGCAGCCCGGTCCCAGGCCCTTGCTTGAGGCGATCGCCAGGTTCGAGGTGACGACGCTCGCGACGGCCCCAACGGCCTACAAGGCGATGCTGGGCCTGCTCGGCGACCACGACATCTCATCCCTGAGCACCTGCGTCTCAGCCGGCGAGCATCTCCCGGCCGCGACCTGGCGGGCCTGGCACGAGGCGACGGACCTGAGGATAATCGACGGCATCGGCGCGACCGAGATGATGCACATCTTCATCTCGGCCTCGGGCGACGACATCCGCCCGGGCGCCACCGGCAAGGCGGTCCCCGGCTATCGCGCCTGCGTGCTCGACGACGACGGCCGGCCCCTCGCCCACGGCACCGGCCGGCTGGCGGTGAAGGGACCCACCGGCTGCCGCTACCTCGACGACGAGCGCCAGTCGGACTATGTCCGGAACGGCTGGAACGTCACCGGCGACACCTACCGGGCCGACGAGCAGGGCTATTTCTGGTACGTCGCGCGCTCGGACGACATGATCGTCTCCGCCGGCTACAACATCGCCGCTCCTGAGGTCGAGAACGCCCTCTACGCGCACCCCGCCGTCGAGGAATGCGCGGTGGTCGGAATCCCCTGCGAGGAGCGTGGCCAGAGGGTGAAGGCGTTCGTCGTCGTCGCGCCCGGCCGCGAGCCCGGCGCCGCTCTCGCGCTCGAGCTCCAGGAGCATGTGAAGGCGGCGATCGCCCCGTACAAATATCCCCGCGACGTCCAGTTCGTGGAGGCCCTTCCCAAGACCGCGACCGGCAAGCTGCAGAGGTTTGCGCTGCGGCGCTGATCGTCATCCCGGCGAAGCCGGGGCCTCGGGGCGACCCGCCGCGGCTTCGTTATGCGATCCCGCCGTCGCCGGGACGGCGATCCTCAGCAGCCGGGGGTCTTCTCCGAAACGGCCTTCCCGCTCAGGACCCGGCGAACGCCCTCCAGGCACTTGGGCGCGGTTTCGGCCGCGGCCGGCGCCGCCGGCTTGGCGGCGGCGGGCGCGCCCGGCTTGGCCGCCGCCGCGGCTCCGGCCTCCGGCTTCGCGGGGAGGCCGGAAAGCGCCCAGTGCGTGCTCGCCGATAGGGGCTTGGTCGAGCGCGCCTGGACGGCGGCGGTGGAGGCCTCGGCGCTGGGGGGCTCGTAGCGGCGGAGAACCGCCCGGGCGAAGCTGTCGATGCTTCCCGGCGCCTGGGGAGCGGTCCCGGCCGCGGCGGCCGCGGCGGCGGCTTCGGCGGCGGCGAGAGCCGCGGCGTCGTCAACCGTCGGCGCGTCGGCGAGGCTGGTCGGATCCGAGGTCAGGCTGCGCATCTTCGCGATCTGCGGCTCGACCCGGCCCGGGCCGAAGCGGAACGCCGCCGGCTTGCCCCAGCCGCCTTCCCAGCGGTAGAAGATGTGCGTGCCGACATTGCCGAGCTTGACCAGGCTCGAGCTCCAGTAAGGAACCACCCAGTTGGTGTGGTAATGGGTCGCCCAGCCGACCGGGGCGAAGACCTTGCCGGCGAGAGCCTCCTCGGCGACCCGGCGAGCCCTGGCCCAGCCCGATGCCGACGGAGTTCGGCGGAGCGCTCCGTCGCAGGTGAAGGTGAACTGGCAGCCGGTCGCGCGCTCGTGGCCCTGGAAGACGACGCCGCAGACGGTGCGCGGATAAGCGGGGTGGCGAACTCGGTTCAGGACCACCTGAGCGACCGCCTGCTGGCCGGCCGTCGTCTCGACGGCGGCCTCGTAATAGACCGCGGCGGTCAGGCATTCGACCGCGCGAAGCCGGTCGGCGGGAGTCGCGAAGGCGGTGGCGAACGGGCGAGCCGCCGGATTGGGAAGGGTCGACACCGGCACCGAGGCGTTGATCGCCACCGCGTCCTGGGGGGCGATCTCGCGGAACTGGAGCGGCTCGGGCTGGGGCGGGATGCCGAGGCCCGGAATGCCCCGGACGGAATTGCCGAGACGGGCATTGGGCGTCGCGCTCGCCGGCTCGAGCCAGGATACGCTGAGGCCCGCGATCAGATAGAGAGCCGCGGTCGTCGCCAGAACGGCCGAGGCGAGCCAGTGCCTCAGCCCCGGGACTCGGGGCAGGTACGGACGGCGCAGGACGAGTTCGTTCGACGACATCAACTACTCCGGAAAGGACGGGCGCACTATTGCGGCCGCCGATCCATGGCAAGCGCGGGGCCGGTCAGCCGGTCCCCCATCGCGCCGAAGATCTGGAATTTCCACCAGGCCGCTCTCTACCCTAGATGGGGAGAAATCTCAACTTTTCAACCCGCACGAGCCTGTGCGGGGCCCGTAGCCGGCTCGAAAACCGGCCGCGAAGGCGGCCAGCCGGCCCTGCTCGATCGCGGCTCTCAGGTCGCCCATAAGCTGTTGATAAAACCAGATATTGTGTTCAGTCATCAGCATCGCCCCCAATATCTCGCCGGAGCGCACGAGATGGTGGAGATAGGCCCGCGACCAGCGCTCGCAGACCGGGCAGGGGCATCCGTCCTCGAGCGGGCCGCCATCCTCGCCGAATCGGGCGTTGCGGATGTTGATCGGCCCCGCGCGGGTAAACGCCTGGCCGGTTCGGCCCGACCGAGTCGGAAGGACGCAGTCGAACATGTCGATCCCCCGCTCGACCGCGCCGACTATGTCGTCGGGCTTGCCTACCCCCATCAGGTAGCGCGGCCGGTCGGAGGGAAGCTGGCCCGGCGCGAAGTCGAGGCAGGCGAACATTGCCGCCTGCCCCTCGCCCACCGCCAGGCCGCCGATCGCGTAGCCGTCGAAGCCGATGTCGGTCAGGGCGTCGGCCGAGGCCCGGCGCAGCCCTTCGTCCAGAGCGCCCTGCTGGATTCCGAACAGGGCCGCCGCCCCGGCATGCTCGCCGCCGGCATCGAACGCGTCCCGCGACCGCCTCGCCCAGCGCATCGACCGCTCCATCGCGGCCGACTGCTCGTCGCGGGTGGACGTCGTCGGCACCAGCTGGTCGAAGGCCATGACGATGTCCGAGCCGAGCAGCCGCTGGATCTCCATCGACCGCTCGGGGCTGATCATGTGTCTCGAGCCGTCGAGATGGCTCCTGAACGCCACCCCCTCCTCGGTGACCTTGGCGAGCTCGGAAAGGCTCATCACCTGATAGCCGCCGCTGTCGGTCAGGATCGGCCGCTCCCACCCCATGAAAGCGTGCAGGCCGCCGAGCCGCGCCACCCGCTCGGCCCCCGGCCGAAGCATGAGATGGTAGGTGTTGCCCAGGATGATGTCGGCGCCCGAGGCCCGGACGTCGGCCGGCTTCATCGCCTTGACGGTTGCGGCGGTCCCTACCGGCATGAAGGCGGGAGTCCGGATCTCGCCCCGGCGCATCGAGATGGTGCCGGCGCGCGCGGCGCCGTCGGTGGCGGCGATGGAAAAGGCGAAGCGGGGGCGAGCGGCCATGGCGCGCGCTCCTACACCATCGCCATTCTGGCGAAAGCGGGAATCCAGTGCTGGCCGCGAGCCGATTTGCCGAATACGAACCCGCTAACGACGGAAAGAGGCGCCATGACCGAGACCTTGACCCTCCACGAATATTCGCAATCGGGAAATTGCTACAAGATCCGGCTGACGGCGGCGTTGCTCGGCCTTCCGCTCGAACGGCGCGAATATGACATCACGAAGGGCGAGACCCGGACTCCGGATTTCCTCGCCACGGTCAACGCCAACGGCCGGATCCCCGTGCTCCAGGTCGGCGATCGCTTCATTCCGGAGAGCAACGCCGCCTGCTTCTACCTCGCCGACGGCACCCGGCTCGTGCCGGAGGACCGCTTCGACCGCGCGGACATGCTGCGCTGGATGTTCTTCGAGCAATATAATCACGAGCCCAACGTCGCCACTTTGCGCTTCTGGCTGGCGTTCGTCGGCGAGGAGCGGCTGAGCGGCCTGCAGCGAACCTTGCTGCCCGGCAAGCGGGAGGCGGGCGAAGCGGCGCTTCGGCTGATGGACGAGCACCTCGCCGATCGCGCCTTCTTCGTCGCCGGCCGCCTCAGCCTCGCCGACGTCGCGCTCTATGCCTACACGCATGTGGCGGAGGAAGGCGGCTTCGACCTTTCCGCCTATCCGGCGGTGAAGGCTTGGCTGGAGCGGGTGGCCGGAGAATCGGGTTATCTGCCGATGGCGGCCTAGGCCTCAGTTGACGAAGATCGCGACCAGGAGCCCGCCGACGGCCAGCGCCCCGATGCCGAGCACGACGGCCGCGCCAGTCAGCACCTTGTCCCCGGTGCTCTTGCGCTTCTTGCGAGGCTCTTCCTCCTGCCCGTCCTCGGCAGTCTGCGATCCGGCGGCGGCGAGGAGGGAGTCGGGCGCCGGCGCCTTCGCGAGGCTGCGCTCGACGTCCTCGGCGACGCGCGCGCCTGCGAATTCGCCGCCCTTCGCCGCCGTCTCCTCACGGACCTCGCCGGCGGCCTGCGCCGGAGCGGCGGCGGCCGCGAGCTGAGCGGCGACGAGCGCCGCGATCGTCACGATTTTCATCTTCATTTTCCTCTTATTCGCTCTGGTCGCCGATATAGTCGAAGATCAGCACTCCGCCGACGATGATGACGGCGCTCGCCCCGATCGCGATCCAGCCTGCGGTCGAGAAATTCTGCTTGCGTCCGTCCGGACCCGGCCGGCCGGAAACGAGCTGCGCAACCGGGCGGCCCGCAAGGCTCAGGCCCAGCTTCGAGTTCCCGCCGTCGAAGCCGAGCTCGGCCCCCCTGGCGAAGCGGAGCTCGTCGCTGGCCCCGCCGCGCAGCGTCGAGGTCAGAGTCAGCCCGGCCCGTGGCCTCCCGCCGCCGCCGAGCGGAACCCGAAGCCGGGCGCCGGCGAAGGCGGAGACCCGGTTGGGCGTGGCCATCCGGTCCTCATGCAGCTCGGCGGCCGCCGCCGGCTGAGCGGCCGGAAGGGCCTGGGCGGCCGCCACCAGGCCGGCGATCAGCAATTTCCTCATCTTCAATCCCCCTCTGGGGGCCGCGCAGGGGCACGGCCGATTTCATCGAACCTCGACCCTAGGATGCCGGCGACGGCCGCTGCGGATGTGGCCCCGTCAAAAAAAGATGCGGGGCCGCGGAAAGCGCCATTCGTCTTGCCCTGCGCCGCTCGCTGGACTAGATCGCACCGCAAGGTAACGGCCGCTCCGGGAAGGGGCGGCCCTTCTTGTTTTTGGAGACTCACGTGGTTCAGCCGCTCATGCCCCATGCGACCGCCGCCTGGCTGGTCGACAACACTTCGCTCACCTTCGAGCAGATCGCGGAATTCTGCGGCCTCCACATCCTCGAGGTCCAGGCGATCGCCGACGACACGGCGGCGACCAAGCTCACCGGGCGCGACCCGATCCGCGCCGGCGAGCTCAATCAGGAGGAGATCGACCGCGGCCAGGCCGATCCGGGCTACAAGCTGCGCATCCAGAAGGAGCCGGACCAGACCCGGCGGACCAAGGGCCCGCGCTACACCCCGGTCTCCAAGCGCCAGGACAAGCCGGACGGAATCGCCTGGATCATCCGCAACCATCCGGAAATCTCGGACGGCCAGATCGGCAAGCTGATCGGAACCACGCGAACCACCATCGCCGCGATCCGCGACCGCAGCCACTGGAACATCGCCAACATCCAGCCCAAGGACCCGGTGACCCTGGGCCTGTGCTCGCAGCGCGAGCTCGACGCGCTCGTCGCCAAGGCCGCCAAGGCCGCCGGAATCGAGCCCGCGCCTCAGGACCACCGCCTCGCCGGCGACCGCGAGGCCCTGATCGAGGAGCTTCGCCGCGAGCGCGACACCGCGGCTCGCGAGGCCGAGGCCGCGCACGCCGCCGAGGAGGCCGGCGAATCCGCGCCGCGCGAGCCGACCGCCGATGACCTCTTCAAGAGCTGAGCCCGCCAGCCCCGACGTATCGCTGACCGACCCCGGCGAGGCCTACAGCCACAAGGGTCTGACCTATCCGCTCGGCCGCCGAGGCCCCGAGGCCGGGGAACTCATCGCTCTCGCCGACGGGGTCGGCTGGGCCCGCCTGCCCATCCCCGGCTCGCTGAGGCATATCAACGTCTGGGTGCTCGAGGACGGCGACGGCGTCGCCCTGGTCGACACCGGGCTCGACATCGCGCCCTGCCGCGACGCCTGGGAAGCCCTGTTCGAGGGGCCGCTGGCGGGCCGGACCGTGACCCGGGTGATCTGCACCCATTTCCATCCGGACCATCTCGGCCTCGCCGGCTGGCTTACCGGGCGCTTCTCGGCGCCCTTGTGGATGACCAGGGGCGAATGGCTGTTCGGACGGCTGCTCGCCAGCGATGTCCGCGACTCGCCGCCGAGCGAGGCGCTGGACTATTGGCGGGCGGCGGGGTGGGAGGAATCCCGCATCGAAGCCGAGGCTGCGAAGGGCTGGGGCCGCTTCGCCTCGGTCGTCAGCCCGGTTCCGGTCAGCTTCGTCCGGATGGAGGAAGGCGACCGGCTTCGCATCGGCGGCCGCGACTGGCGGGTCCTGATCGGCAACGGCCATTGCCCGGAGCATGCCTGCCTGATCGACGACGAGGCCGGGCTGATGATCGCCGGCGATCAGGTGCTTCCGAGGATTACCTCCAACGTCTCGCTCAGCCTCAGCGAGCCCGAGGCGGATCCGCTCGGCGACTGGCTCGCCTCGATCGAGAAGCTGAAGCGCCTGCCCGACACGCTCCTCGTCCTCCCCTCCCACGGCGAGCCCTTCACCGGCCTCCACGCCCGCCTCGACGCCCTCGCCCACGGCCACCGCGACCGCCTCGACGCCCTCCACTCGAAGCTCGAGGAGCCGCGCCGGGCCGTCGACTGCTTCGGCACGCTGTTCGCCCGCCAGATCGACGACAACATGCTCGGCCTCGCCACCGGCGAAGCGCTGGCGCACCTTCGGCGGCTGGAGGTCGAGGGGCGGGCGAGGCGCGAGGCGAAGGACGGGGTCCACTGGTACCGGGCGGCCTGACCCGCGCCCCTCAGAACAGGTCGGCGATCAGCATCCTCCCGGTATCGCAGGAAAAGCGCCCGGCCCCCGGATTGTCGACCACCGGGCCGCTGAAGCTCGCGGTTCTTCCGATTTCTCTGGCGACGGGCCGCCCGTCCGGAGTGGTCAGCTTGCCGGTCAGGCGCCGGCCGTCGAACTTCGCCTCGGCCGGGACGACGAGGCCGATCTCGTCGCCGCCCCCGACGTCGAGGAACAGGCAGCCCGGGCGATAGCGGAGCGTTCCCGAAATCCCCTCCAGGGCCGGCACCCGGTTGGCGCCGCCCGGCGCCTGGCGGTCGAGCGGGAGCTCGCGCCGCACCGCGGCTCGATCGGCGGGGTTGTCGGCCGAGGTCGGCGCCCGGTCCCGCGGAGGACCGTCGCATCCGGCGCAAAGCGCCAGGATCGGGGCGGCCCAGGTCGCGCAGGCAATACGGCGGACAAACGACATCGAGCGGACGATAAGCCGTTTGCAGCCCTTGCTGTACACCTCATCGATCGCCCCGGAGCCCGTCGGCCGCTTGACCCTCCGCCTCCACCGGACCAAAGCGGAGCCCATGTCCGACGAAGCGCCCGCCATTTCCGAACTTTCCTTCGAAGCCGCGCTCAAGCGGCTCGAGGAGATCGTGCGCCGGCTCGAGAGCGGCGAGTCGTCGCTCGACGAATCGATCGAGCTCTACGGCGAGGGCGACCGGCTCCGCCAGCAATGCGAGGCCCGGCTTCAGGCCGCGCAGGCGAAGATCGAGAAGATCCAGCTCGGCCGCGACGGCCAGCCGGCCGGCACAATCCCCTTCGACGCCGACTGAGCCGCCGCTGATGGCGGATTCCTCGCTCCTCCTCCCGGCGCTGGGCCAGGTCCGGGCGGAGGTCGACGATTTCCTGTCCGCTCTGCTGGCTCCGCCTCCGGACCCCCGAGCCCGGCTCTACGAGGCGATGCGCTACGCCGCGATCGGCGGCGGCAAGCGGCTTCGCCCGCTGCTCGTCGTCGCCGCTTCGGCGCTCTTCCATACCGGCCGCGACCGGGCCGTCCGGGTCGGCTCGGCGGTCGAATGCATCCACGTCTATTCGCTGATCCACGACGATCTGCCGGCGATGGACGACGACGATCTGCGCCGCGGCAAGCCGACCGTGCACAAGGCCTTCGGCGAGGCGACGGCGATCCTGGCCGGCGACGCGCTCCACGCGCTCGCGTTCGAGATCCTGGCCGACGAGGAGACTCACGAGGATCCTTTCGTCCGGGCCGAACTGATCGGCGAGCTCGCCCGGGCGGCTGGGCCGGCGGGAATGGCGGGGGGGCAGATGATGGACCTCGCCGCCGGCGAGGAGACGCTCGACCTCGCCGCCGTCACCCGGCTCCAGCAGCTCAAGACCGGCGCGCTGATCGGCTTCTGCCTCGAGGCGGGCGCGATCATGGGCCGGGTGCCGCCGGAGAAGAGGCTCAAGCTTCGCGGCTACGCGCGCGACGTCGGCCTCGCCTTCCAGATCGCCGACGACCTGCTCGACGAGGAGGGGCACGAGGAGAAAACAGGCAAGAAAGTCGGCAAGGACCGCGCCAAGGGCAAGGAGACCTTCGTCACCCTGCTCGGCCGCGACCGGGCGCGGCGGCAGGCCGAGCTTCTGGTCGTCCAGGCGGTCGACTATCTGAAGAGCTACGGCGCCGAGGCCGACCTGCTGCGCGCCATCGCGAGGTTCGCGGTGGAGCGGGACCACTGACCGGGATAAGGGGGCAAGATGAGGACAGGCGTCTATCCGGGCACGTTCGATCCGATCACGCTCGGCCATATGGACATCATCCGGCGCGGCGCGAAGCTCGTCGACCGGCTGGTCATCGGAGTCACTACCAACCCGTCCAAGTCGCCTATGTTCTCGGTCGAGGAGCGGATGGCGATGGTGCGCCGGGAGGTGGCCGGGCTCGGCGAGGAGATCGAGGTCGTCTCCTTCGATTCGCTGCTGATGGACTTCGCCGAGCGGCAGGGCGCGTCGATGATCGTTCGCGGGCTGAGGGCGGTCGCCGATTTCGAGTATGAGTATCAGATGGCGGGGATGAACCAGCAGTTGAACGACCGCATCGAGACCGTCTTCCTGATGGCCGACGTCTCGCTCCAGCCGATCGCGTCGCGCCTCGTCAAGGAGATCGCCCTCTACGGCGGCGACATATCGAGGTTCGTTCCCACCGAGGTCGTCGCCGACGTCGCCCGGCGGGTGGAGGCGGTTGGCCGCAAAGGCACTTGATCCGGGCCGGCGCGCCGCGCAATATCGGGTCCAGAAAACGGATTTATCCGGGGAAATCCAGAAACATGCGTATCACGACCCTGCTGGCCCTGTTGCTCGGCCTGTTCCTCGCCGGTTCGGTCGCGGCGCAGACGCCGTCGCTCGCGCCTCCGCCGCTCGATCCGGAGAACACGCTCCTGCTCGATTTGTCGACCGGCGGCCGGGTCGCCATCCAGCTCCGGCCCGACATCGCTCCCAACCATGTCGCCCGGATCAAGGAGCTGACCCGCAAGGGCTTCTACAACGGACTCACCTTCCACCGCGTCATCGACGGCTTCATGGCCCAGGGCGGCGATCCCGCCGGCGACGGCACCGGCGGCTCGCAGCTCCCGGACCTCAAGGCGGAGTTCAACGGGCTCCCGCATGTCCGCGGAGCGATCGCGGCCGCCCGCGCCGAATCGCCGGACAGCGCCAACAGCCAGTTCTACATCATGCTCGGGTCCCGCCTCGCGCTCGACGGGCGCTACACCGTCTTCGGCCGGGTGGTCAGCGGAATGAACTTCGTCGACGCGATCGAGAAGGGCGAGCCGCCGGCCAATCCCAGCCGGATTCTCCAGGCCTCGGTCGCCGCCGACAACAAGGCGCCCCCGGCCCCCGGCCAGACGTTCGCCACTCCGGCGGCCGCGGCCGCCGGCCGCCCGGGCCATGCCGCCGCCGGCCCGGCCGTCCCGCCGCCGCCGTCGATCCGGCTCCCCGAGTCCAAGCCCAAGCCGCCGCCCAAGAAGACCCGGTAAGCCGCCGGTGCGCGTCGATTGCTTCGACTTCGCGCTGCCGCCCGACCGGATTGCGCTGAGACCGGCTAGCCCGAGGGACTCCGCTCGGCTGCTCCTCCTCGACGGAGGCGAAATGGAGGATCGGGTCGTCGCCGATCTGCCCGGGCTCCTGCGCGCGGGCGACGTCCTCGTCTTCAACGACACCAAGGTCATTCCCGCCCAGCTCGAGGGGAAGCGGGGGGAGGCCCGGATCGGCGCCACCCTCCACAAGCGCGAGGGGCCCCGCTCCTGGCGCGCCTTCGTCCGCAACGCGAAAAGGGTCCGCGACGGCGACCGGATCGATTTCGGAAGCGGGGTCGCCGCCATCGCCGGCGGCAAGGCGCAGGACGGAAGCCTGAGCCTCGCCTTCGAAGGGGAGGAGCCGGTCGAGCTTCTGCTCGAGCGGGCCGGGCGGATGCCGCTCCCGCCCTACATCGCCGGCAGGCGCGAGGCGGACGCGCGCGACTCCGAGGATTACCAGACGATGTTCGCCGCCGAGAAAGGCGCGGTCGCGGCGCCGACCGCGGCGCTCCATTTCACGCCGCGCCTGATGGCGGCCCTGGCCGAGGCCGGGATCCGCCACGAGACCCTGACCCTCCACGTCGGCGCCGGCACCTTCCTTCCGGTCAAGGCCGAGGACACGGCCGATCACCGCATGCACGCCGAATGGGGCCGGATCGACTCCGCCGCGGCCGCCCGCCTCAACTCGGCCCGATCCGCCGGGGGCCGGATCATCGCGGTCGGAACGACGTCGCTGCGCCTGCTCGAAAGCGCCGCCGCCGAAGAAGGCCACGTCCGTGCGTTCGAGGGCGACACGGCCATCTTCATCACCCCCGGCTACCGCTTCCGGGCGACCGACGGCCTCATCACCAACTTCCATCTGCCCCGCTCGACCCTCTTCATGCTGGTCTCGGCGCTGATGGGGCTGGAGAGGATGCGGTCAGCCTACGCCCATGCGATCCGCGAGGGCTATCGCTTCTACAGCTACGGGGATTCGAGCCTGTTGCTGCCGGAGGGCTGAGCGCAGCGGGCCGAAGTCGGTCGGGCACGTTCCAGGGAGAGAGATCCAATCTCAGCTCTCCACCCTCAGCACGATCTTGCCGACGTGGTCGCCGCTGTCCATCAACCGGTGGGCGCCGGCCGCATCGGCGAGCGGGAAGACGGAATGGATGACGGGGCGGATGCGCCCCGCCTCGAGATGCGGCCAGACCTGGCGCTCGAGGTCCAACGCGAGCGCGGCCTTGAACGCCGAGGAGCGGGCCCTGAGCGTCGAGCCGGTCAGGGTGAGGCGCTTTCGCATCACGTCCCACAGCGGGATCTGCGCGGTCGCCCCCCGCTGCCCGCCGATCGACACGTGGCGTCCCTCCTCGGCGAGGCAGGCGAGGTTGCGCGGCACGTAATCGCCGCCGACCATGTCGAGCACGACCGCGACTCCCTGCCCGCCGGTGATCGCCTTCACTTCCTCGACGAAGTCCCTGGCCTTGTAGTCGATCGCATGAGCGGCGCCGATCTCGAGCGCCCGGGCACATTTCTCCGACGAGCCCGCGGTGACGACGACCGTCAGCCCGAAGACCCTGCCGAGCAGGATCGCGGTCGTGCCGATGCCGCTGGTGCCGCCGTGGACGAGGACCGTATCCCCGGCCTTGGCGCCGCCGCGCTGGAACAGGTTGCTCCAGACGGTGAAGAAGGTCTCGGGCAGCGCGGCCGCCTCGACCATCGAGAAGCCGCCCGGCACCGGAAGACAGATGTCGGCATGCGCGACGACATATTCCGCATAGCCGCCGCCCGGCACGAGGGCGCAGACCGGCGACCCGTACAATTCCCTGGCGGCCCCCGGGCCCGTGTCGACGACGGTTCCGGCGACCTCCAGCCCCGGTATCGAAGGCGCGCCCGCGGGGGGCGGATAGAATCCGAGGCGCTGCATGACGTCCGGGCGGTTGACGCCCGCCGCCGAGACCCGGATCAGGACTTCGTCCGCCCCCGGCTCGGGCACCGGCCGCTCGACCGGCTGAAGCACCTCCGGGCCGCCCGGCGCCGCCGGATCGATCGCCATCATCGTCTCTGGGATTGCGTCCATGCGGTCACGCCTCGCGCCGAAAGCTCCGCGGCGCAAGCCCTTCGCCTTGACTGGGCCGCCCGGAAGGGAGATTCTGGGGCCATGGATCTGGACGAGCTCTTCCCGAACAAGCCCGACGATCCCCTCGTCCTGCTCGGGCGGCAGGACCTCGATCCGCTTTCGGTCGACGAGCTCCACGCCCGGATCGAGGCGCTGGAGGCCGAGATCGTCCGGGTTCGCGCCAAGATCGACGCGGCGGTTAACCACCGGGCAAGCGCGGAACAGCTATTCAGGAAATGATGGAGCTGCGGGAACATTCGGCCTTTTCCCCAGCTTTTTTGGAGGTGCGCTTGATGACGGCTGTGCGACGCCCGACATTAAGGCCGTGTAGTCCGTGAATCTTTGCGGGCTTTGAGGAGTAAAAGACTTGCCTTCCTTCGCCCGCGAACTCGAACAGACCCTGCATACCGCGCTCGCGGAAGCCAGCGGCCGCCGGCATGAATATGCGACCCTCGAGCATCTCCTGCTCGCCCTCACCGAGGATGCCCACGCCTCCAAGGTGATGAGCGCGTGCGGGGTCGACCTCAAGGAGCTTCGCGAGGCCGTCCGGGCCTATCTCGACAGCGAGCTCGAAGCCCTGAAGGTCGACGGCCAGACCGATCCGTCGCCAACCAGCGGCTTCCAGCGCGTCGTCCAGCGCGCCATCCTCCACGTCCAGTCGTCCGGCCGCGACGAGGTGACCGGCGCCAACGTCCTCGTCGCGCTCTTCTCCGAGCGCGAGAGCTACGCCGTCTATTTCCTCCAGCAGCAGGACATGAGCCGCCTCGACGCGGTCAGCTACATCAGCCACGGAGTCGGCAAGGGCGAGACCTCGTCTGAACCCCAGGAGGTGAAGGGCGTCGAGGAATCCAAGCCCGAGGAGGGCAAGAAGAAGAATGAGAGCGCGCTCAAGCAGTTCACCGTCAACCTCAACGAGAAGGCGCTGAGCGGCCGGGTCGACCCGCTGATCGGCCGCGGCCCCGAGGTCGACCGGACCGTGCAGATCCTCTGCCGCCGCTCGAAGAACAACCCGCTCTATGTCGGCGATCCCGGCGTCGGCAAGACCGCGATCGCGGAAGGCCTGGCGCGCAAGATCATCGAGGGCGACGTTCCCGAGGTGCTCAAGGAGGCGGTGATCTACGCGCTCGACATGGGCGCCCTGCTTGCCGGAACCCGCTATCGCGGCGACTTCGAGGAGCGGCTGAAGGCGGTCGTGACCGAGCTCGAGAAGCTTCCCAACTCGATCCTGTTCATCGACGAGATCCATACCGTGATCGGCGCCGGCGCGACTTCGGGCGGGGCCATGGACGCGTCGAACCTGCTCAAGCCGGCGCTTTCCGGAGGAACGATTCGCTGCATCGGCTCGACCACCTACAAGGAGTTCCGCAACCATTTCGAGAAGGACCGGGCCCTTCTGCGGCGCTTCCAGAAGATCGACGTCAACGAGCCCACGGTCGAGGACACGATCAAGATCCTCGCCGGCCTCAGAACCGCGTTCGAGGAGCATCACAAGGTCAAGTACACGACCGACGCCATCAAGGCGGCGGTCGAACTTTCGGCGCGCTACATCAACGACCGCAAGCTGCCCGACAAGGCGATCGACGTGATCGACGAGGTCGGCGCGATGCAGATGCTGGTGCCGCCCAACAAGCGCAAGAAGACCATCACCACCAAGGAGATCGAGGCCGTCATCTCGACCATCGCCAGGATCCCGGCGAAGAGCGTCTCGGCCGACGACAAGAAGACCCTTGAGCATCTCGACCGCGACCTGAAGCGCGTCGTCTTCGGCCAGGACAAGGCGATCGAGGTCCTGTCCTCGGCGATCAAGCTGTCGAGGGCCGGGCTTCGCGATCCCGACAAGCCGATCGGCAACTACCTCTTCTCCGGCCCGACCGGAGTGGGCAAGACGGAGGTCGCGCGCCAGCTCGCCTCGATCATGGGCATTCCGCTGCAGCGCTTCGACATGTCCGAATATATGGAGCGCCACTCGGTCAGCCGCCTGATCGGAGCGCCTCCGGGCTATGTCGGCTACGACCAGGGCGGCCTGCTGACCGACGCCGTCGACCAGCATCCCCACAGCGTGCTGCTCCTCGACGAGATCGAGAAGGCGCATCCGGACCTGTTCAACATCCTCCTCCAGATCATGGACAACGGGCGGCTCACCGACCATCACGGCAAGACGGTCGACTTCCGCAACGTCATCCTGATCATGACCACCAATGCGGGCGCCAGCGACATGGCGCGCGAGGGCCTCGGCTTCGGCAACAACACCCGCGAGGGCGAGGACGAGGAAGCGATCAAGCGGATGTTCACCCCGGAGTTCCGCAACCGCCTCGACGCGATCGTGCCCTTCTCCTACCTGCCGACCGAGGTCGTCGCCCGGGTCGTGGACAAGTTCATCCTCCAGCTCGAGCTGCAGCTGGCGGACCGCAACGTCCATATCGACCTCGACGACGAGGCGAGGAAGTGGCTGACCTCCCGCGGCTACGACAAGCTCTACGGCGCCCGCCCGATGGGCCGGCTCGTCCAGGAGAAGATCAAGCAGCCGCTCGCCGAGGAGCTTCTCTTCGGCAAGCTCATCCACGGCGGCGAGGTCAAGGTCACCATCAAGGACCACGCGCCGACCTTCGAGATCGTCGCCGCCGCGCCCAAGCCGAGCAAGAAGCGCGGCAAGAAAGCGGAGCCGGAAGGCGAGCAGCAGGGCCAGCCCGAAGGCGAGCAGGGACAGCCCGAAGAGCAGGCGTAATGCCTCCCCTCCCTGTATTCAGGGAGGGGAATTGGCTATGGGACCCTCCTGCCCCGAGGGAGCCGCTCACATGACCGACACCAGCCTCACCTTCTACACCAACCCCATGTCCCGGGGCCGGATCGTTCGCTGGATGCTGGAGGAGGTCGGCCAGCCGTACGAGACGGTGCTTCTCGACTATGGGACCACGATGAAGGCGCCCGACTATCTCGCGATCAACCCGATGGGGAAGGTGCCGGCGATCAGGCATGGCGACACCGTGGTGACCGAGGGCGCGGCGATCTGCGCCTATCTCGCCGACGCCTTTCCCGACGCGGGCCTGGCGCCGCCGCCGGGCAATCCGCGGCGCGGGCCTTATTATCGCTGGCTGTTCTTCGCCGCCGGTCCGGTCGAGTCGGCGGTGACGGCCAAGTCGCTCGGGCTGCTCGCGCCCGCCGACAAGAAGATGATGGCCGGCTATGGCAGCTTCGAGGAGACGATCGACACGCTCGAGCGCTGCGTCGGCTCCGGTCCCTACATCTGCGGCGAGCAGTTCACCGCGGCCGACGTCTATGTCGGCTCGCAGATCGGCTGGGGGATGATGTTCGGCTCGATCGACAGGAGACCGGCCTTTGAAGATTATTTCGGACGTCTCAGCAGCCGCCCCGCCGCGATCCGGGCGCGCGAGCTGGACGACGCCTTGATGCCCGAGCAGGGCCGGCCGCAGCCGCAGGAGGGCTGACATGGACGATCTGCGCGCCGCCGCCATCGCCCTCTACGACCGCTACACGCACGAGGGCATGGACCGCCGCGCCTTCATGGCGGAGCTGACCCGGGTCGCCGGAAGCGCCGCCGCCGCCTCCGCCCTGCTCGCGGGAATCGCCGCGGATCCGGCCGCGGCAACCCTAGTTCCGGAGGCCGACAAGCGGATCCGGACGCACAGGATGAACTGGCCGGTCAGCGGCGGCCGGACGATGAAAGGCTATCGGTCGGAGCCCCGCAGCCCGGCCGGGGAGCTCGGCTCGGTCCTCGTCATCCACGAGAATCGGGGCCTCAACGCACATATCGAGGACGTCACGCGCCGGTTCGCCGTCGCCGGCTTCCGGGCGGTGGCGGCCGACTTCCTGTCGCCCGTCGGTGGAACCCCCACCGACCAGGATGCCGCCCGCGACGCGATCGGCAAGCTCGACCTCTGGACGGCGGCCGCCGACGCGGTCGCGACCTTGCGCGTCCTCAAATCGCTGCCCGCAAGCAACGGCAAGGTCGGCGCGGTCGGCTTCTGCTGGGGCGGCGGAATGGTCAACCGGATAGCTCTGGTCGCCGGCGCTGCGCTCGACGCGGGGGTGTCCTTCTACGGCCCGGCGCCCGACCCGGCGCTCGCGCCGCAGGTTCGATCGGCGCTCCAGCTCCATTTCGCCGAGCTCGACGAGCGGGTGAACAAGACCGGCTTTCCCTGGCGCGACGCGCTCGCCGCGGCCGGCGGGACGGTCGAGGCGCACGTCTACCCCAAGGTCAACCACGCCTTCCACAACGACACGTCAGCGGAACGCTACAACGCGCCAGCGGCGCAGCTGGCCTGGACGCGCACCCTGGACTTCTTGGGCCGTCACCTCGCCTATAGAGTGGTCGCCTCAGGTTGATTTCGAGCCGTCATTGCGAGGGGAGCGAAGCCTCGCTCTGCGCGCCGGCGGTCATCGAAAGCGATCACGCCTTAGCGGAAAAGAAAAGGCCCGGCGTCTCCGCCGGGCCTCCCCTTTTTCAGATCGCTCTGAACCTCAGTCCCGGCTGCCCATGAAGCGCAGCAGGAACAGGAACATGTTGATGAAGTCGAGATAGAGGTGAAGCGCCCCCATGATCGCCGACTTGCCCTCATGCTCGGTGCCCCGGACGGTGAAGTACATGCTCTTGATCGTCTGGGTGTCGTAGGCGGTCAAGCCGGCGAAGATCAGCACCCCGATGGCGCTGATCGCGAGGCCCATCGGCCCGCTCGGCCAGAACATGTTGATGATCATCGCGACGAACAGGCCGACGAGGCCGACCAACAGGAAGCTGCCCCAGCCGCTCAGATCCTTCTTGGTCGTGTAGCCCCAGAGGCTGAGGCTTCCGAACGCCACCGACGTGGCGAGAAACGTCTGGGCGACGGACGTGCCGGTATAGACCAGCAGCAGGGTCGACAGCGACGCGCCGAGCAGGCCCGCATAGCCGAAGAACGCCGCCTTGGCGGTCGAGGTCGACATGCGGTTGATCCCGAAGCTCAGCCAGAAGACGAGGCCCAGCGGCGCGAACATCAGCAGGTAGCCGAGCATGCTCGGAGCGCCCGTCCGCGGATTGATCAGGGACTGGACGGCTCCCGTATAGACCATCGCCAAGGCGACGATCCCGGTGAGCAGCACGCCCGAAGCCATGTAGTTGTAAACCGACAGCATGTAGGACCGCAGGCCCGCGTCGAAGGCGACGCTCTCGCGGCCGAACGTGTCGGCCGTGTGCGGCGATGCGGTCGCGCGCGGGTCAAATCCGTTAGCCATTTTGAACTCTCTCCTTTGGCGGCGAAAACCCGTCGCCGCTCTCGGCAATATCGTGAGAAAGACAGCTACATTCAAGGAAAACCGGTACGCAGGCCGGGCCTGGACGGCTAGGAGCGGCGATCATGCACCGCCTGTTCGTCGCCATCCGATTGCCGCCGCCGGTCCGGGCCCGGCTTCTCGGACTGATGGGCGGGGTGGCGGGAGCGCGCTGGCAGTCCGAGGACCAGCTCCACCTCACGCTGCGCTTCATCGGCGAGGTCGACCGCCATCAGGCGCTCGACGTCGATGCGGCGCTGAGCGGCGTCCACAATCCGGCTTTCACGATCGCTCTCAGCGGACTCGGCGTCTTCGACCGCCGAGGCGAACCGGTGACGCTGTGGGCGGGCCTGGCCCCCCAGGAGCCCCTTCGAGCGCTCCACCGGAAGGTCGACCAGGCGCTGGTCCGGGCCGGCCTCGAGCCCGAGCGACGCGCCTATCTTCCCCATGTCACCCTCGCCCGCCTGCCGCGCGGCGCCGGTCCGGTCGGCCCGCTGATCGAGGGCTCCGGCGGCCTCGCCGGCCCGGGCTTCGAGGTGCGCGACTTCCGCCTCTACGAAAGCCGGCTGACGCCCGAGGGGCCCGTCTACACGCCCGTCGAAACCTATTCGCTCGCCTGAGCGGAGCGCTCGCGGCGCCAGAGCAGGAAGGAATAGACGGTCGGTACTCCGGCGCTCAGGGCAATGACCGCGACGAGCAGGACGGCCAGCCGCTCCCGCGCGGGATCGAGCAGGGCCGCGGCGACGGTCATGAGGCCGCCCGCGACCATCAGCTTGCCGGCAAGCCGGTGGGTGCGGATCCAGACGTCCTCGCTGGCCAGGGTCCAGGGCGTGCGCATCCCGATCAGGTACATGGAGCGCGACTTGCCGAGCTGGTTGCCGATCAGGACCAGCATCGCGCCGGTGGCGCCGACGATCAGCCGCCCGGCATTGAGCGGCCAGCCCAGAGCGACCGCGACGAGGGCGAGCTGGATGGCGCCGCCGACCAGCAGGAGCGACGCCCAGCCCCACAGATACAGGCCCTGGCTTCGCTCGAGACCCTCGCGCCTCGGCTCCAGCGCCGGCAGGAAGTAAAAGAGCAGGGAGAGCAAGGCGGTCATCGCCGAGGGCAGGAGCAGCGCCGGCCATTTGCCCGCGAAGCCGTCCGGCTCGCCGTTCAGGCCCCAATGGATGGGAAGCTGCACGTCGGGCCGGAGGGAGGCGCCGACGACGAGCGACGCTCCGAGCATCGTCGCCACCACCAGGGCCGAGGCGGCCGCGAGGATCTTCCTGGTCATGACATCTCCTCCTTCGCTTCGGGGGCTGGGCTGAATCGTCCCATGAAGCCGAGCAGCACTTCCTCGAGCGTCGTCAGGTTGAGGCTGTAGAGGATGGTCGTCCCGCGCTGGTCCGCCTGGATCAGCCCGGCCTCCCTCAACTTGGCGAAATGACCGGACATTGTGGGTTTCGACACGTTGAACGCGTCGGCCAGCTCGCCGGCCGTCATGGAGCCCCGCTTCAGCATCTCGAGTATGGCTCGTCGCGTCGGATGCGCGAGGGCCTCGAACACGATGTTCACGGCCGGGCACGCCGCCGATCGCCGGCCTTAAGCACGAAGTCGGCGATGGCGCCGGCGACGGCCGCGGCGATCGGCAGGTGCGGATCGCCGTAAGTGGCGAAATTGGCGGCGCGGTCGTCGCTCTCGACGGCTTTCAGCACATGGTTGACGCCCGGCACCAGAACCAGCTTCGCGCTCGGGGCCGCGTCCGCCAGACGCCTCGCGTCGGCCTCCGCGACCTGAAGGTCGCGCTGGCCCTGCACGATCAGCACGGGCCTGCCCGCGCGTCCGATCAGCTCGGCGGGATCGTAGGAGAAAAGGCTGATCAGGAAGCCCTGGACCTGCGGCGCGAACAACGGCTGCAGGGCCGGGTGGAGCGCGCCCGCGTCGACCCTTTTGCCGGCCTCCAGGCTGTCGATCGCCGCCATGGCCTCACCGAGCAACGGTCCGTTGGCGGGATTGGCGCGAAGCTGCTCGCGAAGCAGTTCGCCGAGCTTGCGCCCCGGCGCCGCGACCAGGACGAGGCCGCAAATCCCGTCAGGCCGCTGCGCGGCCGCCAGGGCGATCAGCCCACCCTCGCTGTGACCGAGCAGCCAGACGCAGCGAGCGCCGGTCCGCGACCGAATCGCCTTCACCCACTGGTGTATGTCCTCGACATAGTCGGCGACGGTCACCGCATTGGCGTCGGCAGCCGCCGCGGCGCTGCCGAACGTTCCACGCTTGTCGATCCGCACCGTGGCGATGCCCCGCGTCGCGAGAGCCTCGGCGAGCTTGCGGTAGGGCGCCGCCGAGATGCCCAGCGGACTGTTGCCGTCGCGATCGGTCGGGCCCGAGCCTGGGATGATCAGCACATGAGCGGCGGGCGCCGCCGGCCTCAGCATGGTTCCGCGCAAGAGGCCGGACGGCCCCGGCGCCTCGATCGGGCTCTCGACCGGCGGCGGGGCGGCGGGAGCCTGGGACGAGGCGAGGGCAAGGGCGATGAGCGCGTCGGCCCGCATTGGACAGCCTTTGTTCGTTAGTTAGGCAAATAACGAACAAAGGCTGTGAGGTCAAGTCGGAAGCCGCCTACATGCCCAATCGGGTGAGCAGGCGATCGACCATATCGGCATAAGCCGGGCCGAACAGCCGCAGATGGACGAGAGCGGGAAAGAGCTGGTAGATCGGCCGCCGCTCCTCCCAGCCCGGATCGAGCTCTCCATAGGCGTTCCAGAACTCGTCCGGCGGATCGTCGAACAATGTGAGCATGGCGAGGTCGACCTCGTTGTGGCCGCCATAGCAGGCCGGGTCGATGAGGGCCGCGAGCCGCCCGCCGGCGACGAGGATGTTGCCGGTCCACAGGTCGCCGTGGAGGAAGGCCGCGGGGGGCGATTGCGGCAGCCTATCGCCGAGCGCCGCCGCCAGGCGCTCCACCCGCTCCCGCGTCGGCCGGTCGAGAATGCTGGCCGTTGCGACGAGCCGCTGCTCGCCCCAGAAAGCGGGCCAGTTCCCGGTCTGGCGATTGTCGAGCGCCACCGTTCCGATCCGGTAATCGACCGGCCAGCCATAGCGTTGGCCGGTCCTGGCGTGGAGCCGCCGAAGCGCCGCCGCGACATCGGCCCAGGCGCGCGGGCTGAACACGCCGTCATTGGGCACATGCTCGAGCAGAAGCACTCCGTCATGCTCGGCCTCCACGATCGGCGCCGGAGTGCCGACTCCCGCCAGCGCGCGCAGCATCGCCGCTTCCGTGCCCACCGCCGGCCCGCCCTTGGCGACCGTGCAGCGCCCGTCGGGTCGCCTGAGCAGCAGCACTTCCGAAAGGTCTCCGCCGGCCAGGCGCTCGAGCCGGTCCTCCGCGACACCGGTCAGCTCGGCCACGCGCCGGGCGAAGGCGGTCATCCGCCCTCGGCGATCCGGCGCGCCAGCGCCTCGGCGCCGGCGCTCACGTCCGTCCAGGCGGAATCGAAATGGCCGTCGTCGCCATGATAAGGGTCGGCGACCGCTTGGCCCTCGCGGCCCTCGACATGGTCGAGAAGCAGCGACAGCCGGGCCTTGCCGTCGGCGGGCCGAAGCCGCTCGAGGTCGCTCAGGTTGTTGGAATCGAGCGCGACGATGTGGTCGAAGCGCCGGAAATCCTCGGACGTCACCAGCCGGGCCCTGAGGTGCGATATGTCGATTCCGTTGCGGGCCGCGACCGCCGCCGCCCGCGGGTCGGGCGGATAGCCGATATGCCAGTCGCCGGTTCCGGCGGAGTCGATCTCGACGTCGAGCCCGAGCCTCTCCGCCGCCCGCCGGAACGCGGCCTCGGCGAGGGGCGAGCGGCAGATGTTGCCGAGACAGACGAACAGGACGCTGGTCTTCATGGGCGATGCCTTGTTGCCAAAGCGCGCCGCTCTGCTAGCCACTGGCGGACGGAAGTACAATGAGAGGGTCCATGGCGTCCGATCCCGAAGCAGCCGCCCCCGCCGCGAAGCCCCGCATCGGCGCCTACGCCTGGTATGCCCTCTTCGTCCTCGTCATCGTCTACATCGTCAACTTCATCGACCGTCAGATCCTGTCGATCCTGGTCGGCGACATCAAGCGCGACCTCAGCGTCTCCGACGCCCAGATCGGATTCCTCTACGGCACCGCCTTCGCCGTCTTCTACGCCCTGTTCGGGATCCCGCTCGGCCGGCTCGCCGACAGCTGGTATCGCGGCCGCCTGATGGCGATGGGCCTTGCCCTCTGGTCGTCGATGACCGCTTTCTCGGGCTTCGCCAACAGCTTCGGCATGCTGGCGGCGGCCCGCATCGGCGTCGGTATCGGCGAGGCGAGCGCTTCCCCGGCCGCCTATTCGATGATCTCCGACTGGTTTCCCAAGGAGCGGCGCGCGACCGCTCTCTCGATCTATTCGAGCGGCCTCTATATCGGCGGCGCCCTCAGCCTTCCGATCGGCGGGTTCGTCGTCGCCCGCTGGAACGGCGCCTTTCCCGATCCCGCCTCGGCGCCGCTGGGCCTCGCCGGCTGGCAGGCGGCCTTCCTGTCCGTCGGAATGCCCGGGCTGCTGCTCGCCTTATGGGTGCTGACCCTGCGCGAGCCGCGGCGCGGCGCGTCGGACGGGCTTCCGCAGCCCATCGTCCGGCCCAATGCGTGGCGCGACTTCGGGCGCGAGCTCGCCGCCATCCTGCCGCCCCTGACCCTGCTCAGCGTCTCCCGCTTCCCGGGAGGCCTGCGGCTCAACCTCGTCGCCCTCGCCCTGATCGCGGCCGCCGCCTACGGCCTTTACCGGCTGACCGGCGACGCCCCGCAATGGGGAGCCTACGGGCTCGGCGTCTACGCCATCTTCTCGTGGGTCCAGTCTCTCAAGTTCCGCGATCCTCCGGTCTACCGCCTGATCTGGGGAACGCCGATCATGGTGACCCTGGCGATCGCCTTCGGAAGCATCTCCTTCGTCACCTACGCGACCAGCTTCTGGGTCCCCCATTATGTCGAGCAGCATTTCTACGGCGGAGCGCTCGAGCCGGCCCGCTTCATCGCGGGGATGAAGGCCAAGGAGGAGATCGGCTTCATCATCGGCTGGACCGCCGCCTTCTCCGCCGCGGCCGGAGTCATACTCGGCGGCTACCTCTCCGACCTGTGGCGCCAGCGCGACCCGAGGGGGCGGATCTTCGTCAACATGCTGTCGGTGATCCTGCCCATCCCCTTCATCGCTTTCCTTCTGACGACCGAGAGCCTCGCCGCCTTCTACTGGGTGAACCCGATCGCCCACATGCTCGCCTCGGCCTGGGTCGGAGCCGCGGTGGCCACCCTCCAGGACCTCGTCATTCCGCGGATGCGCGCCACCGCCGGGGCGACCTACGTGCTCGGGACGACGATGGTGGGGCTCGCGCTCGGGCCTTATTATGCCGGCAAGGTGTCGGTCATCACCGGCGACCTCGCCACCGGCATCTTCGCCCTCTACGTGGTGCCGCCGTTCACCCTCGCCGCCTTGTGGGTCGCCTCGCGCCGGATCGCCGACCTCGAGGCCAGCAAGGTCGACCGGGCGCGGCAGGCGGGGGAAGCGATCTAGACCGTCCTCCCCCGCCGCACCGCGGGACGAGAGGCCTAGCCCAGCACTCCGCAGGCGATCCGCGCTCCGCTGTTGCCGGACGGATCGGTCCGGAAATCGTCGGCCTTTTCGTGGATCACGACCGCCGCTCCGTCGGCGTCGATCAGCCGGTTGGGCAGCATCCCGGACAGGCCGGCATTGGGGATCGTATATTCGAAGCTGCCGCGCCCGTCGGTGCCGACCAGGAGGTTGGGCAGGTCGCCCTTGTGCATCCCGGCGGGATTGTCCTTGCCGTGCTTCTGGCCGGTCGGGTTCCAGTGCGGTCCGGCGGTGGTGAAGCCCGGCGCGTCGCAGCGCCCGGCGGTGTGGAGGTGGGCGCCGTAGGCCCCCGGGCTCATCCCGACCGCCTCGACCCTCACCCTCAAACTGTCTCCCGAAGTCTCGGCCGTGGCCCGGGCTCGGACCCGGCCCTCCGCATCGCGCAGGTCGGCGGTGAGGCGGGGAGGCCCGATGGTCGAGACCGCGGCCGGCGGTCCCGGATCGCCGGAATCGGCGACGTCGCCGGCCTCGCGGTCGGTGGCGCAGGCCGCGATCGCGGCGGCCGAAAAGCCCGAGATCAGCCAGTGAGCGAGCTTCATCCTGTTTCTCCTCTTGGAGAAGGGTGAACGATCCCGCGGTGCAAGGGTTGCCCGGAGGTCACGGCCTGGGGGCGCGACCGATCCCGAACCAGCGCAATCCGGCGTGCTCGACCTCCTCGGGCGGATAGACGCTGCGCAAGTCGACGAACAGCGGCTGGGCCATGTCCCGGGCGAGACGCTTGAGGTCGAGCGCCCGCAGCACGTCCCACTCGGTGACCAAGACGACCGCGTCCGCGCCGGCCGCGGCGCGATAGGGACTGTCGAAGAACTCGACTCCGGGCATGACCGGCCGCGCCTGCTCCGTGCCTTCCGGGTCGTAGCCGCGGACCGCCGCTCCGGCGTCCTGGAGGGCCTGGACGATGCTGAGCGACGGCGCCTCGCGCATGTCGTCGGTATTGGGCTTGAACGTGAGGCCGAGCAGGGCGACGGTCCGGCCGCGCGCCTCCCCGCCGAGCGCCTGGACGACTTTGCGCCCCATCGCCCGCTTGCGCGCCTCGTTCACCTTCACGACGGACTCGACGATCCGGAGTGGCGCCTGATGGTCCTCCGCCGTCTTCAGCAAGGCGACCGTGTCCTTGGGGAAGCAGGAGCCGCCGTAGCCGGGGCCGGCATGGAGGAATTTCGCGCCGATGCGGTTGTCCAGGCCGATCCCGCGGGCAACGTCCTGGACGTCGCCCCCGACCCGTTCGCACAGGTCGGCCAATTCGTTGATGAAGGTGATCTTGGTCGCCAGGAAGGCGTTGGCGGCATATTTGATCAGCTCGGCGGTGCGCCGCCCGGTGAACATCAGCGGCGCCTTGTTGAGGTAGAGCGGGCGGTAGATTTCCCGCATCACCTCGGCCGCTTCCGGATCCTCGGTGCCGATCACGATCCGGTCCGGCCGCTTGAAATCCTCGATCGCGGCGCCCTCGCGCAGGAATTCCGGATTGGACACCACCCGGGCGCCGCTGTCTGGCGCGGTCTCGCGCAGGATTCGCTCGACTTCGTCGCCGGTGCCGACCGGAACCGTCGACTTGGTGACGACGACGGCCGGTCCGCGCAGCGCCCGGCCGATCTCCTCCGCGGCGCCGAAGACGTAGCTGAGGTCGGCATGGCCGTCGCCGCGCCGCGACGGCGTCCCGACCGCGATGAACACCGCTTCGGCCCCGTCCACGGCGCGTTCGAGATCCGTGCTGAAAGCGAGCCGCCCGTCCCGCACGTTGCGCCGGACGAGATCCTCGAGCCCCGGCTCGAAGATCGGAAGCCTTCCCTCGCGCAGCGCGTCGATCTTGCCCGAATCCTTGTCGACGCAGACGACGTCATGGCCGAAATCGGAGAAGCAGGCGCCGGAGACCAGGCCGACATAGCCGGTGCCGACCATCGCGATGCGCATCGGATATCCTTGCTGTGCCGCCGAGCCGCCCGCTTACCCCGCCCCGCTTCGAGGCGACAAGCGCTTTCCGCAGCGACGGCGACTCCGGCCGCACGGCTCCCCATCCGCGGCCGCCACTGCCGCGACGGATGGCTCAGCATCGAACGCAGCGACAACGAACCTACGACTCCCAGAAGCGATGGACGAAGCCCGGCGCTTCGAGACGGTCGTGCCGTTTCGCACGCTCGGAATAATTGCGTCGCCGCGTTCGAAATCTGAAATGTGACGAGCCTGAGGTCGTGCGCCTGAAGCCGTGCACCGCCTTGAGCGAATCCTCGCGCCGAAGCTTCGGGTCGCCGGTCGCCCGGCAGGCCCAAAAAGAAAGGAGCCGGCCCGAAAGCCGACTCCTTCCTTGTCCTTGGCGTAGCGCCGCCGGAGCGGCGAACCCCCTTCTTACCAGCCGGAGCCGGGTCCGAAGGTGATCTCCACGCGCCGGTTCTGAGGCTCGCGGACGCCGTCGGCGGTCTCGACCAGCGGCCGGCTCTCGCCGAACGCTTCCGTGGTCATGACGCCATCGGGGATGCCGCGGCCGGCCAGGTACGAACGGACGTTCGCGGCGCGACGCTGCGAAAGGCCGACGTTGTACTGGTCCGAACCCGAACGGTCGGCGTGGCCCGCGATCATCACCTGGGCCTGGCCGCAGGTCTGATAAGCGGAAGCCGCGTTGTCGAGGATCGCCGAAGCCTGCGGAGTGATCTCGTCGCGGTCCCAATCGAAGAAGACCATGAACGGACCGGCGACGCACGGCGGCGGCGGGGGCGGCGGCGCCGGCGGCTCGACGATCGGCGGTTCGACGATCGGCGGGGGCGGCGGCGGCGGCGTTTCGACGATCGGCTCGGCTCCGCCGAAGTTGAACGTCAGGCCGCCGAGGAGGCTGTGCGAACGGAAGCGGAGCTCGCTCTCGGCGCCGTTGAACGCGATCAGCTCGACCTTGTCGGCGTTGAAGAAGCGATACTTCACCGTCACGTCGATATTGTCGCTGATCGCCTGCCGGACGCCGGCGAAGACCTGCCACGCCAGCTTCGAGTCGGAGCCGTCGAGGAAGGGGGTGGCGTTGGCGAAGTTGCGGTAGTTGTTCGCCTTGACCCGAGCCATGCCGACGCCGCCGCCGACGAAGCCGGAAATCCCGTCGTCGTCGCCGAAGTCCAGCATGCCGTTGATCATGAAGCTCAGCGCGCTGCTGCTGCCGCCGCCAGCGTCGCGGCTGGCCGCGAAGAGAGCGCCTTCAAGCGGAAGCCTGAGCGTGGTGTTGTAGCTCTCGAGATCCGCCTTCTTGTAGGCGGCCTCGGCCTCGAGCCGGAACGCACCGAAATCGTAACCGACGAAGATGCCGCCGTCATAACCATATTCATGGTTCAGCGTGATGGCATTGTTCGTGGCGCCGACGTCGACGTCCATATCTTCGACGATCATCGCACCGAATTCGCCACCAATGTACATCGCGCCATCGCGCGCAAAGGCTGGAGTGGCGAGCAGGGTGGATGAAAGCGCCATAGCGATGGCGAGCTTCCGCATAAACTTTCCCCTTTCTTCTTGCGTCCCTACGGGAACGACCATGAACTCAATACGGTAAGCGGAGTTTCCGCGCAAGCACGCTTATCCCCACATATGTTGCCGAAATGCCTCAGTGAACGGGTTAGCGATTCGTTGAGGCCCCTCGTCAGACGGGCGGCAAACGACCCTTTGCCCCCTTGGTTTCACGTCGGCAACAAAAACGTTCACTCGATCAGGCCGTGTGACATTAATGCCTCAGTGAGGGCATTGATCGCCGCCCTCGCCTCCGCGTCGATTATCGTTCCGCCAGAAGGACTTGGGACTGCCGGCTGGCGCTCTCCGACCACCTGGACCCCGCCGACGAACAATCCTGCGCACGGCAGCTCGCCCTGCCGCCACCCGGTTCCGTCGAACAGCAGCGGCAGGCCCGCATCCTTGTCCCAGACGATCGTCCCGGGCGCCGGCGCGAGGAAGCGCCATCCGCTCTCGGTCCACATGGCCAGCATGTCGTCCCGGCCGACCCAATCCCCGGTCGCCGAGGGGGCGACGATCCAGCACTGGCCCGCCGCCGGAGTGGTGGGCGGCAAGGAAGCGGGGGGGCCCTCGACCGCCGGGTGGAGCGCCGCGTCGATCCGGACAAGCGCCTCGTTGTGGAAGTGCTCCTTCTGCGCCTGGCCCGGAAGAATGAAGGGCAGCGCGAAGCGCGGTGTGGAGTCCGTCATCTGTCATCTCCTCAGAGCAGGGCGAGAAAAGCCGGCCGCGAAGGCGCCGCGGTGCCGAGCTGGACGACCGCGACGGTCACCGGTCCGGGCCCGTCGGCGGCTCGCTCGGCCGCGGTGTAGAGGTAGGCCGGATCCGGAAGGGTTATGCTCCGCTCGAAGCCAGCTCCGGAGAGGGTCAGCCGGTAGCTTTCCTGTTCCTCGCCCAGCGGAGTGTCGCTTCCGCTCAGCCAGACCCAGCCGTTGCGGCTTCGCCTGACCCAGGCGAGGGCCAGATCGCCGTTCGCCAGAGGCTCGGCCCGGAGATGGACCGGTGCCGGAGGCCTCATCGACTCGCCGGTCACCGGCCGCAGCGCCGGAACGGCTTCGGGATCGCCCAATCCGACGGCGAGCAGACGCAACTCGCCGCCGAGGGAGCCGAGGGGCGCGTCGATCGCGGCGAGGCTTTCCGCCTCGATCAGAGCGAAGGGCTCGCCCACCTGGTGGAGAGCACCGGCCCACTCGGTGCCGCGGCGGGCGCGAAGGAGCCGCGAGAGCCGGAACCGGCGGTTGCCCAGCGGCTCGGCTCGCCCGAACTGGATCAGCTCCTCGCCCAGCACCGCCAGGTTGGCGCCGCCGGCAAGCGCCCACTCGTCCCGGTTCTCGAGCCACATCGCTTCGTTGAGGAGCTCGACGTCGATCCGGCTGCGCTCGTCGATCAGGGCCGGGCCGGCCGGCGCAGGGATCGTCAGCGCGGCGCCGATGACGGCCGGAGGCGCCGTCGGCCCGGACGCAAGCCAGCTTCCGCCTCCGTCGAAGCTGGCGACCAGCTCGGCCCGCCTCCAGCCCGGCTCAACCCCCGCCGCAGCGACCAGCAGCCGGGGCCGGGCGGGAAGCGCCTCGCCATCCAGCGGCAGGTCGAGGAGCAGGAGGGAGGTCGGACCGTGGATGAGGTCGCTCTGTCCGACCGGACGACCAGGGCTCACATCCCCCGGCGGCGGCGGCGACGCTCCCGCCATTCCGGCGAGCTCGAGCGTCAGGATCATCCTGTCGAGGGTCCAGCGTTCGACCTTCCACAAACCCGTCTGTCCGGCGATCCGGACCAGGCTCCCC
>DASTLX010000067.1:0-60154 GCA_035714565.1 Allosphingosinicella sp. | reverse complement strand
CAGGGTGCGTTGGTGTTTCCTCCCAACCGCACTGTCCCCTTCCGGCCCGGCCGGGAGGGGCTATTTTTTCGGCGGTACCGGGCGCGGATCTTCGCGAGCTACGCCGCCTCGCGGATCGCCTTGCCTGCGGCCGCGATCATCGCCGGAATGTCGGCGGCGGGGCGGGGCTGGCTGAAGAGATAGCCCTGCACCTCGGTGCAGCCCTCGTTGCGAAGCTGCTCCAGCTGCGCGGAGGTTTCGACGCCCTCGGCCGTCGTCGAGATGCCGAGGCTGAGGCCAAGACCGGTCACCGCCCGGATGATCGCGATGCTGTCGCCCTCGCTCGCCAGGTCGCGCACGAAGGACTGATCGATCTTGATCTTGTCGAACGGGAACTTGCGCAGGTAGCTCAGCGACGAATAGCCGGTGCCGAAATCGTCCATCGAGATCTGGACCCCGAGCGCCTTCAGCCGCTCGAGGATGACGATCGCCCTCTCGGCGTCCTTGATCAGAAGGCCTTCGGTGACTTCGAGCTCGAGGCGGGCGGGGTCCAGCCCGGTCTCGGCGAGGACGGCCTCGACCTCGGCGGCGAGGTCGCCCTGGGTGAACTGGACGGGCGACAGGTTGACCGAGAGCTTCAGGGCGGGGGTCCAGCGCGCCGCCTCGGCGCAGGCCTCGCGGAGCACCCATTCGCCGAGCTTGAGGATGAATCCGCTCTCCTCGGCGAGCGGGATGAAGGTGGCTGGGCCGATCTCGCCGAGCCGGCCGTGGTTCCAGCGCAGAAGCGCCTCGAAGCCGAGGATCCGGCCGCTGCCGAGGTCGGCGAGGGGCTGGTAGTGGACGCAAAGCTCGCGGCGGCCGATCGCCTGCCTCAGATCCGCCTCGAGCTGGCGGCGCTGGCGGAGCGCCTCGTCCATCGCCGCCTCGTAGAAGCGGGCCGTCCCCCGGCCTTCCGCCTTGGCCCGGTAGAGGGCCATGTCGGCGTTCTTGATCAGGCTCTCCGGATCGGCGGCGTCGGCGGGGAAGAGCGCGACCCCGACGCTGGCGCTGATCCGGACCGTGTCCGGGCCGAGCGCGAACGGCTCGCCCAGGGCCTCGACGATCCGGCCGGCGAGGAGGCCGGCATGGTCCGGCTGCTCGCCGCCGGACTGGACCACCGCGAACTCGTCGCCGCCCAGGCGGGCGACGAGCTCGTGGCCGCGGACCGCAGCCCTGAGCCTTTGCGCCGCGGCGACGAGCAGGGCGTCGCCGGCCGGGTGGCCGTAAATGTCGTTGACGGCCTTGAAGCCGTCGAGGTCGACGCACAGGACGGCGACGGGGTCGGCGCCTTCGTCGGCCTTGGCGACGGTTCGGGCGAGATGGTCGGCGAAGACGGTCCGGTTGGGCAGCCCGGTCAGGGCGTCGTGGAAGGCGAGATGGGCGATCCGCTCGGCCGCCTCCTTGCGCTCCGAGATGTCGCGAACCGCGAGGATCCGGAGCTCCGCCCCGCGCCAGGCGAGCGGGCGCAGGAGAAGCTCGACCTCGCGGCTCTCGCCGTCGGCCCGGAGCAGCCGGCATTCCGCCGGCGGGGCGTCGGGCGCCATCGAAAGGGCGGAGAGATTGACCTCGATCAGGAGGTCGGAGAGCCGCTCCGGGGCGTCGCCGAGCGTCTCGAAGCCGGCGAGCCTCAGGAAGCTCTTGTTGGCGTCGACGAGGCGTTCGCCGTCGATCACCACCAGCCCCTCGACCGCGGCGTCGGCGAAGGTGCGCAGCCGGCGCGCCTCCTCGATCGCGTTCCGGGCGAGCTTGCGGTCGAACAGCACCATCATGAAGCCGATGGCGAGGATGACGAGGGCCATGGCCACCACCGCCAGGGTCAGAAGCCGCCCGTCGATCGCCGCGCCGGGCACGGCCAGGCGCGAATCGGGATGGATGGACGCGGCGGCCATGGCCGTGAAGTGGAGCCCGCAAATGGCGAGGGTGAAGAGCAGGGCCGGCCGCCACGGCAGCGACCGCGGCCGTCTTCGATGCTCGGCCAGGGCGGCGGCGCTCAGCCCGATGCCGAGGACCAGCGAGACGAGGACCAGGGTCGGGTCCCAGGCGAACCGGCCCGGAAGCTTCACCGCCGCCATTCCGATATGATGCATGGTCCCGATGCCGGCGCCGATCATGGTCGCCGCGACGAGGGTTCCGAAGCGGCCGCTGCGCAGGGCGGCGGTCCAGCCGGCGCCGGTGACGAGCACCGCCGCGGCGATCGAGAGCAGGGTCAGCGGGAGATCGTAGCCGATCGGCAGGTTCGGCCGGTAGGCGAGCATGGCGATGAAATGGGTGGCCCAGATGCCGGTACCGGCGACGAAGCCGGCCAGGCCCGTCCACGCCCAGGCCCGCCGCTCCGCGCGCCGCGCCTGCTCGAAGATCGAGAAAGCCGTGAAGGCCGCCAGCAGGCAGATCGTGCCGGCGACGAGCACCAGCCGGATATCGTGCTCCCCCGTGATACAGGCATAGACCCGCAGCATTCGTTCCTACCTACCCCCGGAAGGGCGGGGTTATGCGCGGGGTTAGGTGAAGAAGGCGTAAAGCATGTGGTGGGACCAAAATCCTCCCCGAGATTTCTCGGGGAGGGGGACCGCGCGAAGCGCGGTGGAGGGGTTCTTCGGACTCAGCAAGCCCCACCACCATGCTTCGCATGGTCCCCCTCCCCTGCAAAAGCAGGGGAGGAATTTTCCCCCCTCAGGTCGCGGTTTCGAGCTGGGTGAACCGGGTCGGCAGGACCTCGCGCACCGTCAGCGCCCCGGCCGCGTCCTTGGTCACCACGCTCAGTTGCTGGATGTCCTTGCCGCCGAGGGGGATCACCATCCGCCCGCCCGGCGCCAGCTGCTCGCTCAGGGCGGGGGGCGGGGCGGCGGCCGCGGCGGTGACGAGGATCCGGTCGAAGGGGGCGTGCTCGCTCCAGCCGCGCGAGCCGTCGCCCACCCTGATGTCGACGTCATGGCCTTCGGATTCGAGCCGAAGCCTGGCGCCCTCCGCGAATTCCTCGACGATCTCGACGCTCCGCACCCCGGCGCCGAGCGCGGTCATCACCGCCGCCTGCCAGCCCAGGCCGGTGCCGACCTCGAGCACATGGTGGCCGGGCCGGACCTCGAGCAGGTCGAGCATGAGCGCGCCGATGAACGGCTGGGAGATGGTCTTGTCGAAGCCGATCGGAAGGGGCGTGTCCTGATAGGCGGCGACGGCGAGCTGGTGCGGAACGAACAGGTGGCGGGGCACCCTGAGCAGCGCCGAGCGAAGGCTGGAGTCGATCGAGTCCTTGCTGAGCTCCTCGCTCGCCAGGTCGAAATGGAGGTCGACGATCTCGACCATGTGGCGCCTCAAGAGGGCCAGATGCTGCTCGCCCATCGGCTTCATTCGTTCGCCGCCTCCTTGCTCGCGACAAGGCGCAGAATGCGCCGCTCCGCGCAAGGGTCCGAGGATGTTGATAGAGGGCGGGCAATCTCTTCCGTTCGGGCCGAGCCTGTCGAAGCCCAACTCCTCCCCGCCGAAGGAAGGCCTGAAGGAAGGCCCTTGGACAGGCTCAGGGCGAACGGCCCGGGGGTGGACCCGGGCCCGTCCTCACCCCAGGCTCCGCCCGGAGCCCAGGCTGAAGATGAGCTGCAGCCCCGCTCCGACCAATGCGGCGATGACGAGCAGCCGGGGATATTGAGGCTCCTCCTTCTCGAGCACCGCCGCGGCCGAAGCCGCGGCGGTGGCGGCGGGGGGACGCCGCAGCCGGACCATATCCCGGCTCCACGAGGCGAAGGGCGGGCGCACCGCGGGCAGGTTGGAGTCGCGGTGGAGGACCGGAAGGGCCCCTGCGAAGCTCGGCTCGACCGAATGACGGTGGCGGCCGCTCCGCCAGACCACCCGATGGCCGCTCGGCACCATCTGCCAGGCGGCGCCGCTCCGGATCATGTCGCTCTCGCAGCGCCGGCAGCGTGAGAAATAATAACCGCCATTATAGACTTCCCCGGCTGCGGCCTCGTGGCCGCCCAACGCGCATAACAGGCTCATCCCTCTTCCTCCTCCTCGTCGAATGTCGAGTCCCCGCCGCCCCCGGCGAGCCGGTATTCGGCGACGAAGCGCAGCTCCTCGTCGCCCTCGGCCAGCGCCAGGGAGGGGTCCCACAGCTCGAAATGGCTCCCCGCGCCGATGAACAGGATCTGGCGGCCGAGACCGCCGCGGCGACGCGCCAGCGGCGGCAGGGTCAGCCGGCCGGCCTCGTCGTAGCTGGCTTCCTCGACCAGGCCGAAGGTCCGCCGGGCGCGGGCGTGATGCTCGCCGGGCCCCCGGCCGAGCGTCTCGTCGCGCAGCCGGCGGCGCTCGAGCTCGGCCTCGAGCCTGGGCCGCAGGGCCGATCCGTAGCCCGTGAGGCAGGGGTCGCTTTCATGGACTCCGAACAGCACCCGGCCGCCGCCCTGGTGGCGCGCCATCTCGCGCAGGATGAAAGGCGGGAGACGGACTCGGCCATCCTCATCGAGCGCGCCGAGCGCGTTGCCGCTGAAGATGTGTGTGAATTCCACGGCCTCGCCCGTCCCCCGCAACGCCCAACCCGCACCGGGCTGATCGCCGGTGCCGGGGGAAGCTTAATGGTTAACGAAAGCCAGGCTCAGATCGGACTTGTACACCGGTATTCATACTGTGATTCGGCATGGACTCTACGGTGAGCCGGCATCGCAAGACATTCGCGGAGTCTAACCTGCATCATGTCACTTCGGACCTAGTTCCTCTGTTCGCTTCGAGGAAGAAAGGTCCACAATGCCAGATACTTGGCCAAGCCCGGTCATCTACGGTTCACCGTAATTCTCCTAGGTTGCACATTAACCAGTCGACTCAGACAGTTGACTGTGCGTGGCCTTGTGTTTCTGGCCTTTGGGGGAGCGGGCTTATGTCGCACCAACGCACCGTGTATGTGGTGGATAACGACCTCGAGACGAGGAGGTCGCTGACGATCAACCTGGCGTCGATCGGCGCCGAAGCCTGGCCGTTCGGGGGTGGGGGCGAGTTTCTGGAGATACTGGGCCATCTGATGCCCGGCTGCGTCCTTCTCGACATGGACTGCGACGACGGGCTCGAGATACTGGCGGCGCTCGTTCAGAGGGAGACCGACTGGCCGATCCTCGCCATGAGCGCGATGCCCAGGGTGGACGTGGCCGTCGCGGCGATGAAGCTCGGGGCGCTCGACTTCCTCGAAAAGCCGGTCGATGCGACCAAGCTCGCCGCGGCGCTTGTCCCGGCCTGGAACGCGCTCGAGGCCTCTCTGGAGCAGGGCGAGGCGCGCCGGGTCGCGCAGGACCGGCTGGCGCGGCTGACCGCGCGCGAGCTCGACATCTCGCTCGCCTTGTTCGGAGGCCGCTCCAACAAGGCGGTCGCGCACGAGCTCGGTATCAGCGTCCGGACGGTGGAGATGCACCGAGCCCACATCATGGCCAAGCTCGGCGTCAAGAGCATCGCCGAGGCGGCGGTGATGGCGACCCATGCCGGCCTTCCGATCGCCCAGCGGGCCCGCGTCGCTCCGGTGCTTCAGCCGGTGGGGATGAGCCGGCGCGTGCCCTCCTTCGAGGGGCGGCGGCTGGCGCGAACCGCCTATTGAGCCCGGAACCTCGGGCGCCGCGGCTCATTCAGCCGCTGAGAGGAGAGCGCCATGGGCGACGGATCGAGCCACGACGGGAAGCAGAACGGCCGAAGCGGCGCCGGCGAGTCCGGCGGCGGCGCCTATCCCAACCCGCACAGCGGCAAGCGGGGCGGCGGCAAGGACGGCTTCACTGGAACCGGCGGCCAGACCGAAATGCCCTATCATGGGCCGGGGCAGCTCGGCGAAGAGGAAACCGGCGACAATCCCAACGCCCCCGCGGGCGACTGAGCTGCCGAGCGATCGGCCCCGCCGGCCGGACGACATCGCCTGCGCCGAATGGCGGCCCATGAAGGTAAGGGGCCGGCCGCCTTGCGGCTGCCGGCCCCTCCCTCGTTACGCGACTCGAGGGGTCGATCCGAGGACCGACCCCGCGCTTATGCATTGATTCGGTTGATGAATCCCTGAATGGGTTCGTCAGCCGCCATTCACCGCTCCGATCGTCATTTCGACTTGTTGCCGCCGCCGTCGGTGGTGACGTCGATCTTGTCCGGAACGTCGAGCTCGATCTTGTCGGGCATCGTGACCTTGGGCGCATCGACGTTGACGTTGACTCCGACGCTGTCGGCGGCCCGGTTGAAGCTGCCGCTGAAGACGAAATAGAGCAAGGCGAGCAAGGCGAGGATCAGGACGATGGCGAGGATCACCCCGCCGCCGCCGCGGCCGCCGCCGTCGGTCTGGATGATCGTGGTCCGCTCGGTGTCGCGCACCGTCTCTCGCGGAATCTCGCGCTCGCGGTCGGGGTCGGTCATTTCAATCTCCATGGTTACAGGCGGAAGGCCCGACCGCGCCTTCCAGGGGTCGCCGAAGCGGGCCGATCAGCTGGTCTTCGCCGGGACGTTGACGTCGACCTTGACGTCCTTGGTGTCGTTCCCGCCGAGAAGCGAGCCGCCGAACAGGTAGAAGAGGAGGGCGATGATCGCGATCAGCAGGACGACCGCGATGATCGTTCCGCCGCCGCCGCCGCCATCGGTGTGGACGACTGTGGTTTCGCGCTCGCGAACGGGCTCGGTCATGATGTATCTCCGCTTTGTTTCGGAGCCTCAACGCTGGGTCGGAGGGGCGGTTCCTCGCGCCCTCAGTCAGTGGCGGCCAAAGGCCAGCCGCAGGCCGAAGAAGATGAGCACGGCTCCAGTCGCGCGGTCGAGCCGGCGGACGAGAACCGGGTTGCGCAGCAGCCCGGCCAGCGGCCGGGTGGCGCCGATCAGGAGCAGGAACCAGAGCAGGCCGAGCCCGGCATGGATCGCGGCCAGAAGCAGGGTCGCGGAGGGCACGCTCGCGCCCGCCGGGACGAACTGCGGCAGGAAGGAGACGTAGAAGGCCCCGACCTTCGGGTTGAGCAGGTTGGTGAGCAGGCCGCGCAGGAACCAGTTGGCCCGCGCCGCCGTCTCCGTTTCATCGCCGGCCTCGTCCGGCCGCGGGGCGAAGATCATCCGGAGGCCGAGATAGAGCAGATAAGCGGCGCCGATCCATTTCAGCGCCAGATAGGCGAGCTCGGAGGCCTGAAGCAGGATCCCGAGCCCGGCCGCGACCAGAGCCCCCCAGGCGAGGCATCCCAGGCAGATTCCGAGCGAAGCGGCAAGCGCCCGGCGGGGGCCCTCGGCCGCGGCGGTGCGCAGGACGAGGGCGGTGTCGAGCCCGGGAGTCACCGTGAGCAGGGCCGCCGCGAGCGCGAAGGCGATCAGCGAGGGGTCGAGCGGCGACATGGTGGACGCATAGCATAAGCGCGTTATGGTCCGGTATGGAGACCATGACGCTCGTTCCGCTCGACCGCGGACTGCTTCGGCTGATGCGTACCAGGGGCGCGATCGCGGGATGCGTCCTGCTCGCCGCCGCCGCCGTCGGCGAGTTCTGGGCCGACCGGCTGGTCGAGCTTCCGTTCGGACTTCTGCTCGGCGCCGCTTTCGCGGTCCTGCTCTATCTCGCCGTGATCGCTCCGCCCCGCCGCTACCGGGCCTGGGCCTACGGAATGGATTCGGAGGAGCTTCACGTCCGCCGCGGAGTCTGGACTCGCGTCCACACCCTCGTCCCCCTCGACCATGTCCAGCACATCGACGTCAGCCAGGGGCCGCTCGAGCGGGCTTTCGGGATCTGCAGCCTCGTCCTCCACACCGCCGGCACCCTGCACAGCCAGATCGTCCTGCCCGGCCTCACCCGGCCCGCCGCGGAGGCTATGCGCGACGAGATCCGGCTTCGAATGCGCGAGGAGCCGGCATGAGCGACGGCGCCGACCGGCGCCTCCATCCGGGCACGATCGCGCTCGGCTTCGTCAAGGAGGCGCCGCAGACGATCCTGGCGCTTCCGGCCGCGGTGGCCTTCTCGTCGAGCTCGGGCCTGATCAACTTTCTGTACATGGCCGCCGGTCTGGGCGTGGTCCTGCTGGCGATGAAGTGGCTGGTGTGGCGCCGCTTCAAATATGGCGTCGGCGCGGCGGAGATCGTCATCGAGAGCGGCGTCCTCAACCGGAACCGGCGAAGCATTCCCTTCGACCGGGTGCAGGACGTCGACATCGAGCGGACGTTCCTCGCCCGCCTGCTCGGCCTCGCCAAGGTGCGAATCGAGACCGGCGCCGGCGGCAAGGACGAGGGGCTGCTGGACAGCGTCTCGCTGGCCGAGGCGCACCGCCTCCGCGAGGCCGTGCGAGCCGGGCAGGCCGGCGCCGTTGCCGCCGCGAGCGTCGTCGAGACCGAAGCGCCCGCCGGCCGGATCCTGTTCGCCATGGATCCGCCGCGACTGATCCTCTTCGGCCTGTTCAACTTCTCCCTGGTCTACATCGCCGGCCTGTTCGCCCTTCTCCAGACCTTCGACCGCTTCCTTCCGTTCGACATTTACGATCCCGCCCGCTGGATCGGGCTGGTCGACGAATATCTGCCGGCCCGCTGGACCCTGGGAGCGGTCGCGGCGGTGCTCCTCGTCGCGGCGGCGCTGGGGACGATAGCGGGCGTGCTTCGGACGGTGGCTCGCGACTTCGGCTTCCGGCTCTCGCTCGAAGGCGACCGGCTGCGCCGCGAGCAGGGCCTGTTCACCCGCAAGGAGGCCGCGATACCGCGCCGCCGGGTCCAGCTCGCCCAGGTCAGCGGCGGGCCGCTCCGCGAGATGTTCGGCTGGTCCGGCCTTTCCTTCCAGACGCTCGGCGCCGGTGCGGACCGCGGCGGCCTGCAGAGCGCGGCGCCGTTCGCGACCCGTGGCGAGATCGAGGCCGTGCTCGCCGAGGTGCCGGCGCTGCGAATGCCGCCGCCGCCCGATCTGATCCAGGTGTCGAGGCGCCACATCCTGCGCAAGACGGCCGGGACCCTGGTACCGGCGCTTCTCGCCATTGCGGCCATGACCTACTGGCTCCCGCTCGCCCCGGCGCTCCTGGCGCTGCTTCCGCTTCTCGCCGCCGGCGCCGCGCTCGAGCGGCGCTTCCACCGCTACGCGCTCGACGGCGACATGCTCTTCGTCGCCCGGGGCGCGTGGCGCCGGCGGCTCTGGCTGGTGCCGGTGCGCAGCGTCCAGTCGCTGAGCCTGAGCCGCGGCCCGATCCAGCGTCGGCTCGGCCTGGCCACCCTGTCGATCGACACGGCGGGCGCCTCGCTGGTCCACCCGCTGCGCATCGTCGACCTGCGCGGCGAGGCGGCGGAGGCGCTGGCGGCGGAGATAGCCCGCCGCCGCCCTCAGGCTTCCGGAAGGAAGTCCGGTACCGAGAGGTAGCGCTCGCCCGTGTCGTAGTTGAAGGTGAGGACCCGCTTGCCGGGCCCGACCTCGTCGAGCTTCTGGCGGACCGCGGCGAGGCTCGCCCCGGAGCTGATCCCGACCAGGACTCCCTCCTCGCGGGCCGCCCTCCGGGCCATCTCCTTGGCGTCGGCCGGATCGACCTGGATCACGCCGTCGATAACGTCGGTATGGAGGTTGGCCGGAATGAAGCCGGCGCCGATCCCCTGGATCGGGTGCGGGCCAGGCTGGCCCCCGGAGATGACCGGAGACAGGGTCGGCTCGACCGCGAACACCTTCAGCCCCGGCCATTCCTTCTTCAGCACCTCGGCGCAGGCGGTGATGTGGCCGCCCGTTCCGACTCCGGTGACCAGGATGTCGATCGGCGAGTCGCGGAAATCCTCGAGTATCTCCCGGGCGGTGGTGCGCAGGTGGACTTCGATGTTCGCCGAATTCTCGAACTGCTGAGGCATCCAGCTGTCCTCGATCTCGCCGAGCAGCTCCTGGGCGCGGGCGATCGCGCCCTTCATGCCCTTCTCGCGCGGGGTGAGGTCGAAGCTCGCGCCGTAGGCGAGCATCAGCCGCCGCCGCTCGAGGCTCATGCTCTCGGGCATGACGAGGATGAGCTTGTAGCCCTTGACCGCGGCGACCATGGCGAGCCCGATCCCGGTATTGCCCGAGGTCGGCTCGACGATCGTTCCATTGGGCTTGAGCGCTCCGGAGCGCTCGGCTTCCTCGATCATCGACAGAGCGATCCGGTCCTTGATCGATCCGCCGGGATTGGCCCGCTCCGACTTCACCCAGACCTCGGCGTCGCCGAACAGCCGGTTGACCCGGATATGGGGGGTGCGGCCGATCGTCTCGAGGATGCTGCCCGCTTTCATGAATGGCCTCCTTGGTGCGCTTACGTTTATCGGGTCGCCGTCGACCCAGTTCAAGCTTCCGCTACCGATTCCCCGCTGCCCGCGCCAGCGCGAGCTGATCCGCCCGCGGACCAATGCAACCGTCGTCCCGGCGGCAGGCCTGGACCCCGGCGAGAAACGGGGTGGGTCAGACGGCGGCCCCTTCGCGCGCCAGCTCGTCCGGGGGGTCGAAGGTGCGCGCGCGCCTCAGCTCGGGGAACCAGCGCGCCCACAGCAGGGTCACCGCGATCGCTCCGGCTCCGCCCGCGACCACCGCGACGACGGGGCCGATAAGAGCGGCGAGGAAACCCGATTCCGCCTCGCCCAATTCGTTCGAGGCCGAGATGAACAGGGTCGAGGCGGCCCCGACCCGGCCGCGCATCGCGTCCGGGGTGTAGAGCTGGATCAGCGATTGGCGGACATAGACCGAGACCATGTCGGCCGAGCCGAGCAAGGCCAGGCAGGCGACCGAGAGCATCATGTTCCGCGACAGGCCGAAGACGATGGTCGCGGCTCCGAAGACGCCGACCGCGGCGAGCATCTTGGTCCCGACGTTGGTCCTGAGCGGCCGCCAGGAGAAATAGAGGGCGGTCAGGGTCGCTCCGACAGCCGGCGCCGCCCGAAGGTGGCCGAGGGCGGTGGCGTCGGAATGAAGGATGTCGCGGGCGAAGACCGGGAGCATCGCCGTCGCCCCGCCGAGCAGGACCGCGAAGAGGTCGAGCGAGATGGCCCCGAGCACCAGGCGGTTGCGGCGAACGTAATGGAGACCGTCGACCATCTGGCGCCAGGGGTTGCGCGAGCCCTGTATCTCGCTTCGCGCGATCGGCCTGATCATGAACATGCAGAAGAGCGAGAGCGCGAACAGGCCGGCGCTCACCGCATAGGGCATGTGCGGGTCCCAGGCGTAGAGATAGCCGCCCACCGCCGGGCCTGCGATCGCGCCCGACTGCCAGGACATGGAGCTCAGCGCGATCGCCTGCGGAAGCGATTCGCGGGGCACGAGGTTGGGCGCGAGCGCTCCGAGGGCGGGACCGGCGAAGGACCGGGCCACTCCGAGCAGGGCGGCGATCGCGAACAGCCAGGGCAGGGTCGTCGCGCCCCGGTAGGTGAGGATGGCCAGCGTCAGGGCGCAGGCCAGCTCCAGCGCGATCGACCCGCGGGCGATGAACCTTCGGTCGACCCGGTCGGCGACCCAGCCGGTGACGAGGGTCAGCGCGAAGAGCGGGACGAACTGAGCCAGCCCGATGAAGCCGAGCTGGAGCGCGGCCTTCTCCAGGCTCATCGTCTGGCGGGCGATGTCGTAGACCTGCCAGCCGATGACGATGATCATCGACATCTGGGCGACGGTCGAGGCGAGCCGGGCCGTCCAGTAGAAACGGAAATCGCGGATCCGGAAGGGATGGGGCGCGTCGGCCATCCGGCGCGCTTAGGGGGGAGGGCGCGGCCCCGCAACCGAGCGCCGCTAAATTCCTCCCCTGCCTTTGCAGGGGAGGGGGACCATGCGAAGCATGGTGGAGGGGCCTTGCCGACTCCGAAAGAACCCCTCCACCGCGCTTCGCGCGGTCCCCCTCCCCCGCAAATGCGGGGGAGGATCGTTTCCTGCAACGCCGGCTCTCGTCATCGCGCGTCCGGGGCGCTAACCGTCTCCCCTTCGAGGAGACTCGCCATGTCCAGAACCGTCCTTGCCGCTTTGTCCACCGCCGCCCTGCTGCTGGCCGGCTGCGCCTCCACCGGCGCCGGCGAGAGCGCGCAGTCCGCGCAGCCGTCCCGCTGGTCGGCTTTCTCGCAAAGCTTCATCGACGGCTATTTCCGCAACAGCCCGGCTTTCGCCGTGGGCCAGGGCAAGCACGAATATGACGGCCAGCTTCCCGACTGGAGCGAGACCGGCCTCGCCAACACGGCTCAGTTCCTGCGCTCCTCGATCGCGGCCGCCGAGGCCTTCGATCCGAAGCGGCTCTCGAAGGCCGAGCGGTTCGAGCGCGACTATCTGATCGCCCGGGCCCGCGGCGACCTCTTCTGGCTCGAGTCGGCCGACCAGCCCCACCTCAATCCCGCTTACTACATGGGCAACGGGCTCGACCCGTCGGTCTACGTCACCCGGCCCTATGCGCCGCCGGAGACACGGCTTCGGGCCTTCATCGCCTATCTGAAGGCGGTTCCGCGGGCCGCCCGTCAGATCAGGGCCAATCTGAAGACCCCGCTTCCGGCCAGCTTCATCGATTACGGCAAGGCCGGCTTCGGCGGCTTCGCCGAATATTATCCGACCGACGGCAAGGCCGCCTTCGCCTCGGTCCGCGATCCGGCGCTGCAGTCGGAGCTCGACTCCGCCGCCCGCGACGCCGCCCGGGCCATGAAGGGCCTCGCCGACTGGCTCGAGGCGCAGCGGCCGAACGCGACCCAGGATTTCCCGCTCGGCGCCGACAAGTTCGCTCGCATGGTCCGCGACACCGAGATGGTCGACGTGCCGCTCGCCGAGCTGGAGGCGATCGGGCGGGCCGACCTCAGGCGCAACCAGGACGCTCTGCGCTCCGCCTGCGCCCGCTACGCCCCGGGCGCGACCTTGCAGGCCTGCATGGACAAGATGGGCGACAACAAGCCGGAGGGCGGCCCGGTCCAGGCGGCGCGCGCCCAGCTCACCGGCCTCAAGGCCTTCATCGCGGCCAAGGACATCGTCTCCATCCCCGGCACGGAGGAGGCGAAGGTCGAGGAGGCGCCGCCCTACAACCGGCAGAATTTCGCCTACATAGACATTCCCGGGCCCTATGAGACCGGCCTCCCCTCGGTCTATTACATCGCCCCGCCCGATCCCTCCTGGTCGCCGCAGGTCCAGGCGGGCTTCGTCCCGGGCAAGGCGGACCTGCTGTTCACCTCGGTCCACGAGGTCTGGCCCGGCCACTTTCTCAACTTCCTCCACGCCAACCGCTCGCCCTTCACCTTCGGCCGGGTCTTCGTCGGCTACGCCTTCGCCGAGGGCTGGGCGCATTACAGCGAGGAGATGATGTGGGACGCCGGGCTCGGCGACGGCGACCTCGAGACCCACATCGGCCAGCTCTCCAACGCCCTCCTGCGCGATTGCCGCTACCTCTCGGCGATCGGCATGCACACGGGCCGGATGACGATGGAGCAATCGCGCAGGCTGTTCCTCGACCAATGCTATCAGGACGAGGGCAATGCCCGGCAGCAGTCGGCCCGGGGCACGTACGACCCGGCCTATCTCAACTACACGATGGGCAAGCTGATGATCCGTCGATTGCGGGAGGATTGGACGCGGACTCGGGGCGGGCGCCAGGCGTGGAAGCCGTTCCACGACAAGTTCCTGAGCTACGGCGGGCCGCCCATTCCTTTGGTGAGGGCGCAGATGATGGGGGGTGGGGCGAAGGCCGTGTTCTGAGCCTTCATACGCACAGGGACGCCGCTGTCCGGAATCGGACGAAGTGGACGACCACGGCGTTCGCGCTTTTTTCGAGGCCCGAAGTGAACGAAGTGGACACGGCCCAGGCTTCTTTCGCGGGCCGAAGTGAACGAAGTGGACGGAGTGGACGCGACGGGGCTTGGGGCGGAAGCCTCGTCGCAACCAGTTCGAGCGCGCGCCGCTTGGCGGCCGCTCCAAGCGACATGCGAGCTAACTGAACTCGGTCAAAGAGCCTGTCGCGACCCTTCAGGTACAGACCCGCGACTCAAGCAACATAGCAGACATGTTCCCCTAAGGTAAGATATTCATTCTACTTCTGTTCCGTCGTGCCTTGGTCGACTCTCCATAAACGATCTTCGGATAAGTGGCTGTTACAACAGTCCTTTTCTGGACAATGGCCTGGAGAAGCTGCAGTAGAGAAGGCACTGACAGTCTGAGACTGTGCCCGGGATGCCTTGCCGTGCTTGGATGGAGGCGGTTCGTTGAACGAGATTGGAAAACAGCCTAATCTCGCCGACTTTGAGGACCGGGCAATGGACTCAAGGTGGCTGAGCATCGAGCTCCCCGAGGAGCTGGCCGAGATCGTCGACGCGCTGGTCGAGTCCGGCAGCTACGCCGATGCGAGCGAGGTGATCCGGGAAGCGCTGGAGCTGTTCACGAGACAGGACGAGCCGCTGGAGGAATGGCAAGAGCGGGAGCTGGCCGCAGCCTACGATGAGTGGAAGGCCAATCCTACGGGCGGCATTCCGATCGAAGAGGTGAGTGCTCGCCTCGAGGAGGAACGGGCGCTCCGGCGCGCCAAGATGTGAAGCTCTACAGGGTTGTCCTGAGCCTGCGGGCGTACAGGCAGCTTGGCGACATCGAGCAATGGATCGAGGAGGAGGCCGGCGTCTCGGTTGCTCGCCGATATCGTCAGGCGATTGTCGATCACTGCCTCGCGCTGAAGGAGTTTCCTAACCGAGGCAGTTCCCGGGATGACCTGCGAGCCGGGTTGCGGACCATCGCCTTTCGCGGCCGGGTGACGGTCGCCTACGTCGTAGCAGATGACGAGGTGCAGGTTACCGCGATCGTAGGTCGAGGGCGTGAAATCGAGGCTGCGTTGGACGATTAGGATCGGGATCATCTTCAATGGCGATCAAGCTTCCCCATAGCCTCGCCGTGCTTCCGGGCACGTGGCTGCGGCCGGAGATCACCGAGCCCGCAGGGCCAGTTGTTAGTGCCAAGCACGTAACGGGCACGTAGCTGGCACCGAGTTTCCCCGGCGCAGTGAAACTCGACACCTCATGCCAAATCCACGAAGCTGTCGAGCACCCGCTTTCGCCCCGCATGCTCGAAATCGATCTCGAGCTTGTTGCCTTCGATCTCCGCCACCAGCCCGTAGCCGAACTTGGCGTGGAAGACGCGCTGGCCCACGGCGACGTCGCCTCGGCCGGGGTTGCCGAGGCTGATCGCCGACGCGCGCGCCTCCATCACCCTGGGCGGGGTGCGCTCGAAGCCGCCCGTCACGGCCCGCCGCCACCCTGGGCCTCGGCCCGAACCCCGAGCCACGTCGGCGAACGGATCGGCGCGCTCGGACCAGTTGGCGCGCCACAGGCTCTCGCCGCCCGACATCGTCTGCTCCTGCTCGATATGGGCGTCGGGGAGCTCGGCGATGAAGCGGGACGGAATAGAGCTCGTCCACTGCCCGTAGATCCGGCGGTTGGCGGCGTGGAAGATGAAGGCTTTGCGCCGGGCCCGGGTGATTGCGACATAGGCCAGCCGCCGTTCCTCCTCGAGGCTGGCCTGGCCGCCTTCGTCCAGCGCGCGCTGGGAGGGGAAGACGGCTTCTTCCCAGCCAGCCAGGAAGACGGTCTCGAACTCGAGGCCCTTGGCGGCGTGGATGGTCATGATCGTGACCTTCTCCGTGTCGCGCTCGGCGTCGTTCTCCATGACCAGCGAGACGTGCTCGAGGAAGCCGCCGAGCGTCTCATATTCCTCCATCGCCCGGGTGAGCTCGGCGAGGTTCTCGAGTCGGCCGGCGCTTTCGGCGGAGCGGTCGGCCTGGAGCATGGCGGTGTAGCCGCTCTCGTCGAGCACCAGGCGGGCGAGCTCGGGGTGGGGAAGCTCGCCCAGGCGGGCGCGCCAGCGCGCGAAATCGCCGACGAGGTTGCCGAGCTGGCGCCGCGCCTGGGGGGTGAGCTCGTCGGTGTCGAGGATGATCGCCGCGGCCATCAGCAGCGGAACGCCCTGCGCCCGGGCCAGCGAGTGGATCTTGGCCACCGCCTTGTCGCCGAGGCCGCGCTTGGGGGTGTTGACGATCCGCTCGAAGGCGAGGTCGTCGGAGGGCTGGGCGATGATCCTCAGATAGGCGAGCGCGTCCCTGATCTCGGCGCGCTCGTAGAAGCGGAAGCCGCCGACGATCCGGTAGGGGAGGCCGATGGCGATGAAGCGGTCCTCGAACTCGCGGGTCTGGAACTGGGCGCGGACGAGGATCGCGACCTGGTCGATCCGGCCGCCGCGCCGCTGGACCGCCTCGATCTCCTCGCCGATCCGGCGCGCCTCCTCGGGGCCGTCCCAGACGCCGACGACCTGGACCTTGTCGCCGCCGTCGCTCTCGGTCCACAGGGTCTTGCCGAGCCGACCGCCATTGTGGGCGATGAGGCCCGAGGCGGCGGCGAGAATGTGCGGGGTGGAGCGGTAATTCTGCTCGAGCCTGACGATCTTGGCGCCGGGGAAATCCTTCTCGAAGCGGAGGATGTTGGCGATCTCGGCGCCTCGCCAGGAATAGATGCTCTGGTCGTCGTCGCCGACGCAGCAGATGTTCTTGCGCTCCTGCGCGAGGAGCCGGAGCCAGAGATACTGGCTCTGGTTGGTGTCCTGATATTCGTCGACGAGGATATATTTGAAGCGGTTCTGGTAGAGATCGAGGACCTCGCGATGCTCCTTGAGGATGACCAGCATGTGGAGCAGCAGGTCGCCGAAGTCGCAGGCGTTCAAGGCCTTCAGCCGGGCCTGGTAGAGGGCGTAGAGCTCGGCGCCCTTGCCGTTGGCATAGGCCTCGCTCTCCGCCGCATCGATCTGCGACGGGGTCCAGCCCCGGTTCTTCCAGCGGTCGATGAGGCCGCCGAGCATCCGCGCCGGCCAGCGCTTCTCGTCTATGTCGCTAGCGGAGATGAGCTGCTTGAGCAGCCTGAGCTGGTCGTCCGTGTCGAGGATGGTGAAGTTGGACTGGAGTCCGACCAGCTCGGCATGGCGGCGGAGCATCTTCGCCGCGACCGAATGGAAGGTGCCGAGCCAGGGCATGCCCTCGACGGCGTCGCCGACCTGCCGGCCGACCCTTTCCTTCATCTCCCGCGCCGCCTTGTTGGTGAAGGTGACGGCGAGGATCTCGGACGGCCAGGCGACCCGGGTGTAGACGAGATGGGCCAGCCTCGCGGTGAGGGCGGCGGTCTTTCCAGTGCCCGCGCCGGCGAGCACCAGCACCGGCCCGTCGGTGGTCAGCACCGCCTCGCGCTGCGGCGCGTTGAGGCCGGCGAGATAGGGCGGCTCGGGGGTCTGGGGCTGAGGGAGAGTCACAGCCGAACAAGTAGGCAACGCGGGGGCACGGGGCAAGCGAAGCCGTCATGCGCTGCGCTTGCCCGAGGCTGGATCGCTCCCACGCGAGACAGGGCGATCCGGGCGCCGAGCGCCCTAGACGGCCGGCCGGCGGCACCAGAATCTATGCATCGACCGGAACAGGGACGGCTGAGCGCGCTCGAGCTCCGCCCATGAACGGAGGTCGCGCATCGCCGGATCGTGGGGATGATCCCAGCGATAGCGGGCTCGGAGGGCGGGGGAGGGGAGGTCGAAGGCGAGCAGCTCGAGCCCGGCGCGATCCAGGGCGCGGCCGATCCGGGGGACGTCGAAGGCCTCCTCGTGCGGGTGGAGGAGCGCGTCGTAAATGCCCTGGAGGGTGTAGAAGTCGATAGTGGCCTCCAGCATCGCGGGAGGCGCGGCGATCAGCCGGCGGCGGGCCTCGCGAAGCAGGTCGCCGTCGACCGGGCGGGAGCGCAGGTCGGCCAGGAGAGCCTGGGCCGAGCGGATCTCGGCCCGGGCGGGCTCGCTATAGACCATCGCCCTTATCACTCCGCCCGGCTCGAGCGCTGCGGCCAGGGCGGCGAGGCCGGCCTCCGGATCGGGAAGATGGTGGAGGACCCCGCTGCAGGCGATGAAGTGGAACCGCCGCCCGAGCTCGCCGACCCGGTTGAGGTCCATCGCCCTGAAGTCGATCCGGGACGGTGGGCCGTCGCGGCAACGCTCGGCGGCGTAGGCGATGGAGGTTTCGCTGATGTCGACGGCGGTGATCCTGGCGTCCGGATAGCGGTGGGCGGCGAGCGCGGCCTCGCGCCCGGTGCCGCAGCCGGCGATCAGCATCTCCGCCTCGACCGGAAGCCCGGACGGGCGCCCGCCGTCGACCGATTCGACCTCGGCCGGGATGGTGGTGGGCTGCGGGACCGTGACCCGCTTCCAGGCGGGATAGGGCCAGTGGCGGTACTGGTCCGCGACCGCCCCGCCGACCGGGTCGGCCGGCGCTTCCCCGGCGGCGGCCGGTGGAGCGGGGCGGTAGGCGGCGGCGATCGCGGAGTCGGGATCGGAGTCGATCAGGGTCCGCTCGTCCGGCTCGAACAGCCAGGCGCCGCCATTCTGCTCCGCCTGCGCCGCCAGCGCCGCGACCAGGCGCGGATGGTCGCGCCAGGCTCCGGTCGACAGCAGCCACCGGCGCAGCCCGGTCAGCAGCCGCTCCGCGTCGAGCCGGGTGAGATAGGCCTGCTCGAGAAGGGCCAAAGCGAGCAGGTCGGCTTCGATGCAGCGGGCGAGGCCGGCCCAATTCCCGGCCTCGGCGGCGATTCGTCCTCCGGGGGCGAGGAGGAGGTGCCAGCCGGCGGGCGCGACCATCATCGGATCGACGGCCGGATCGACGAGCAGCCGGCCGATGCCGTCCAGCCAGGCCGGTCCGGCGGCGGCCGGGTAGCGGCCGAGCAGCCGGGCCGCGAGCCGCCTCGCGTCGGCGTCGCCGGGAGCCCCGCGCAAGGCGAGCCGCGCCGCCTCGAGCGCCTCGACCGGGCGGCCGGCGCCGTTGAGCCGGCGGGCCGACCGGAGCAGCCCGGCGACCTCGTCCGGCCACAGTGGAGCGTCCGCCACGCCGAGCCTCAGGAGTCCGACCGTCGAACGAGCAGCAGCCGGGCCTTGCCGAAGCGGCGCTCCGAGTCGAGCGCCAGGCCGCCGGGAAGCTGGAGCGGTTCCGGGCCTTTCTCGATGCTGATCCAGCCGCCCTCGTCGACCCACGAATCCCGGACTATCCGGTCGAGAGCCGCCTGGGCCAGGTCCTGCCCGTAGGGCGGATCCATGAAGACCAGGTGGAAGGGCTCCCGGGGCGCCGGCGCCCTCTCGACCGCTCCGGCCCGTATCTCGCTCAGCGGACCGGCGCCGAGGCTGGCGACGTTGCGCTCGATGGCCGCGAGCGCGGCGCGCTCGCGCTCGATGAAGGTGCAGCGCGCGGCGCCCCGCGACAGCGCCTCGAGTCCGAGCGCGCCGGTGCCGGCGAACAGGTCCGCGACCCGGAGGCCCTCGAAGGTTCCCAGCCGGCTTGCGAGCATCGAGAAGAGGGCCTCGCGGACCCGGTCGGAAGTCGGGCGGGTGTCCTGCCCTTGCGGCGCGACCAGCGGACGGCCGCGCCACCGGCCGGCGACGATCCTCATGTCTAAATCCTCCCCGGCTTTCGCCGGGGAGGGGGACCGCCCGAAGGGCGGGGGAGGGGTTCCTTACGGCGCCCTCGAAGAACCCCTCCACCAGGCTTCACCTGGTCCCCCTCCCCGCGAAATCGCGGGGAGGATTTTTGTCCGCCGAGCCCCTTCCTGAACGCCACCAGGTCATGCTGCCTGACCTCGTCGACCGCGCCGGCCGGCAGGTCGGCGAGCGGGAAGGGGCCGTAGGCGGTGCGCAGCAGCCGCGAGACCTGGAGGCCGAGATGCTCGAGCACCCGGCGCACCTCGCGATTCTTGCCTTCGGTGAGCCTCAACTCGATCCAGGCGTTGCGGCCCGTGCGCCGCTCGAGATTGGCGTCGATCGAGCCGTAGCGGACGCCTTCGATCTCGATCCCCTGGATGAGGTCCTCGAGCCGCTCCTGGCTGATTTCGCCGAAGACCCGGGCCCGGTAGGTGCGCTCGACCCCCGTGGAGGGGAGCTCGAGCTGGCGCTTGAGCTCGCCGTCGGTGGTGAGGAGGAGGAGGCCTTCCGTGTTGAGGTCGAGGCGCCCGACCGGCATCACCCGAGGCAGGCCGGACGGAAGCCGGTCGTAGATGGTCGGCCGGCCCTTCGGATCGCGCTCGGTGGTCAGGAGCCCAGCCGGCTTGTGGTAGCGGAACAGCCGCGCCGGAGCGGGGGCTTTCACCGGCCGGCCGTCGACCGTGACTCCGTGGAGGGAGGCGAGCAGGGTCGCCGGAGTCTCGACGACCTTGCCGCCGACCGCGATCCGCCCCTCGGCGATCATCCGCTCGACCTCGCGGCGCGAGGCGATCCCGGCCCGGGCGAGGAGCTTGGCGATGCGCTGGCTGTCCTTGGGCGGGGCGGGCGGGGGCAGAGTGTTTCTCCTGACGAGTAGCTGGACGGGCGGAAATATGCGCTCAGTCGATCCTGCCTCCATGGCACCGTTGCCCGGCGCGCTCGTTACGCCAGAGAAACCGAAACCGGGTGGACAAGGGCGCGCATTAGATGTTGTTCGGCAAACGTGAAAGGGCGATCCGCCGGATCCTCATCGTCGAGGACGAGCCGCTCGTCGCCTTCGACAACGAGCATCTCCTGCGCGAATGCGGCTATGAGGTGGTCGCGACGGTCGACACCCTGGCCGATGCCGTCCGGGTCCTCGGCGAGGACGAGGTCGACCTGGTCCTGAGCGACATCCAGCTGAACGGCGACGGCGACGGCATGGACGTCGCCCGCGCCGCCGCCGCCAGGCAGGTGCCGGTGCTGTTCGTCACCGCCAATTGCCCGCTCGAAGCCCGCAGCCTCGGAATCGGCTGCCTCGCCAAGCCCTATACGGACAAGGTGCTCAAGGGCGCGCTGGAGGCGGTGGACCGGAAGGTGTCGGGGAAGAAGGTGAAGCGGCTGCCGGCGGGGCTGAGTTTGTACGAGGAGGCCTAGATCCTCCCCATGCTCCGCACGTAGGACGATCAGGCCAGAGCGGCCGCCACCTGGTCGTGGAAATGCTTTATCCCCGTCTCCAGCGTGCCGAGCGTCAGCTCCTTCACCACCCCCGTCGCGAGGCCCTCCTGGCCGAGGGCGGCGGCCCGGTAATCCTCGCCGCCGAACACGCCCTCGTCGAGCAGCGCCCAGCTTCGAGCCCAATGGTCCTCCGCCTCGGGCGTCGAGGGCGGCTCGGGGATCAGCATGAAGTCCTCGACCAGGGTGCGGCCGACGGACTGGGGCATCAGGACCATCAGGTTCACATAGTCGGGGCTCATGATCATGATCGTCGCCGGGAAGAGCTGATAGGCGAAGGTGATCACGGCCCGGAGCGCGGCCCAGTCCTGGTGGTCGATATCGGCGAGGTGGTCGACGCGGCCGACCGCGGAGCGCTGGTGGCGGCCGAGCATCTCGGCGGCGGTCACCCCGTCGGTGAAGAATTTGGCGATGGTGGGCGCGTGCAGGCGCTGGACGTGGTAGCTCTCCAGGAACGCGTCCATGATCAGCTTCCAGTTGGAGGCGACGTCGTGGATCCGTCGGCGGTAGAGATGGTGGCCGGCGAGTCCGAAGGCGTCGAACTCCGGGGCGAGCGACCTCGCGTCGGCGAAGTCCGCTTCGCCGCGGGCGAACCAGATCAGCCCGCCCGCCTCGCAGGACGGCAGCTCGGCGAGCCCGTATCCGGCCTTGTCGAGGCCCGGAAAGGTGTCCGGCCGCGGCATCCCGGCGAGGGCGCCGTCGAGCGAATAGGACCAGGCGTGATAGGGGCAGACGATCCGCGGCGCGCAGACCGGCTCGCCGCCCTCGATCAGGCGGGTGCCGCGGTGGCGGCAGACATTGTAGAAGACGCGCGCCTTGCCCTGCTTGTCCCGGGCCAGGAGCAGGGGCAGGCCGAAGCCGTCATGAGGGACGGCCATGTTGCCGCGCGGAAGCAGGGCCGACGGAGCGATCACCTGCGGCAGCCGGCTGAACAGCTTCGACTGTTCGAGGTCGAAATTGGCGGGATCGGTATAGGCCGAGGCGGGGACCGTCGCGATCGCCTCGCCGTGGCTGCTCTCGCCGCGCGCGATCACTCCGGCGAGCGCGAGCTGGCCCGGGGTGGGGCGCAGGCTGGTCGGCATGTCCATGGCGCGGGAAATTGCGGCCGGGCCGGGTTGAAGGCAAGCGCCAATTCTCCCGACGAACCCTCGCTCGGGCGGCGGAACAACGAAGGGTCTGGCCCGGCGGCGATGACACGTTACAAAGGGCCATGAGCACCCACCCCGACACCGCCGCCTCCGGCTGGCGGGCCCACCTGCCCGCGGGCCTGCGCCCCTATACGGAGAAGGCGCCGATCGCCGCCTTCTTCGTCGGAGTCTCGTCCGGCTTCCCGTTCGCGATGATCGGCGCGACCCTGACCACCCGGCTCGCCCAGGACGGAATCACCAAGTCCACGGTGACGACCTTCGCGCTCGCCTTCCTGGTCTACAACCTGAAGTTCCTGTGGGCGTGGGTCGTCGACGGAGTGAGGATCCCGCTGCTCGGGCGGCTCGGCCAGCGCGTCTCGTGGCTGATCGTCGCGGGGCTGCTGGTGATCGCCGCCGTCGCCAATCTGGCCTTCCAGGATCCCTCGGCGAACATCTACCAGACGGCGATCGCCGCGATCCTGGTCGGAGCCGCCGGCGCGACCTACGACATCGTCATCGACGCCTACCGGATCGAGCTGCTCGAGCCGCGCCAGCTCGGCGTCGGCGCGGGCATGTCGCAATATGGGTGGCGGATCGGCTCGGTCGTGGCGGGCTCGCTCGCGCTCGTCCTCGCGGCGCGAGTCGGTTGGGAATGGGCCTATCTGGCCTGCGCCGTCCTCGCCCTCCCGGCGATGCTGACCGGCCTCATCGTCGGCGAGCCCGAGCGCCATCGCGAGCCTACCCGGAGGCGCGGGCTGGCCGCCGCGGCGCGCTCGATCTACGGGCCGTTCACCGAATTCTTCATGCGCCAGGGCGCCTTCCTCGTCCTGCTCTTCATCCTCCTCCACAAGATCGGCGACACGCTCGGCCAGCTGACCCTCCGGCTGCTTCTCGACGACATGGGCTACAGCAACGACGAGATCGCCCTCTACGACGTCGGAGTCGGATTCTGGGCCTATCTGATCGGGATCTTCATCGGCGGCGTGCTCTACACGCGGCTGGGAATGAAGCGGTCGGTGCTGATCAGCCTCATCCTGATGGGCGTCTCCAACTTCACCTTCGCCCTCTTGGCCCAGGCCGGCCATACCAATTCGGGGCTCGCCGGCTGCATGCTCTTCGAGAACATCGCCAGCGGCATCGGAGGCGTGACCGTCGTCGCCTATTTCTCGGCCCTTTGCGACCTGCGTTTCACGGCCTCCCAATATGCCCTCATCTCCGCCGCGACGAGCATCGTGGGCCGGTTCCTGACCGGCACGTCGGCGGGCGCGCTGGTCGAATCGATGGGCTTCTTCAACTTCTACCTGCTGACCACGGTCGCCGCGCTTCCGGGCATCGTTCTGTTCTGGCTGATGATGCGCGCCGGACTGATCGACGCGTCGATCGGCACCGCCGGCAAGGAAGGCGAGGGGGACGCGCGGCGCGACTCGCCGCAGGAGCCGGAAGCGGCGCCATGATCTTCCTCGTCGGCACCGTCCTCGTCCAGATCGCCTGCGTGGTCCACCTGATCAAGAACCACCGTCCGAGCCTGTGGCTGTGGGCGATCATCCTGCTGCCGATCGCCGGTTCCGCCGCCTATGTCGTCGTCGAGATCCTGCCCGGGCTGTTCGGGAGCCGCGAAGTGCGCGCGGTGAAGGCGGCCGCGGTCAGGAAGCTCGATCCGGAGCGGGAGCTGCGCGCCGCGCGCGAGGCGGTCGACGTCGCCGACACCGCCGCCACCCGCACCGCCCTCGCCGACGCGCTCGCCGAGGACGGCAATTGGGGCGAGGCGGTGCGCCATTATCGCGAGGCCGTCGCCAAGACTCCGGGAAAGGACCGGACGGCGCGCTTCAGGCTCGCCCGCGCCTGCCTCGAGGCCGGCAACACGGCCGAGGCGAAGCGGCTGCTCGAGGAGCTTCCCGAATCGGCCTCGGCGTCGGAGAACGACAGGGCCGCCCTTCTGCTCGCCCGGAGCCTCGAGGAGCTGGGCGAAACCGACCGCGCCATGGCCCTCTACGGCGAGCTCGGCGATCGCATGCCGGGCGCCGAGGCGCAGTGCCGCCACGCCGCCCTCCTGATCGCGTCCGGGCGCCGCGGCGAGGCGCTTCCGCTGCTCGAGGAAGCCGAGCGCCGAGCCCGCCGCCTCGACAAGATGGAGCGGCGCAAGGAAGCCGACATGTACGACTGGGCCGCGCGCACGCTGGGCGAGCTGCGGGGGGCCTGAGCAGCCGTCTGCCTCCCCTCCCCAGCTATCGCTTGGGAGGCGATTACGACGGCAATTGGCCGTTCGCCCGGAGCACTTCGCCGGCCAGATAGAGCGAGCCCATCACCAGCACGATCGGCGGCCGGTCGCGGTCGGCGTGGCGGGCGATCCAGCCGAGCGCCGAAGCGACGTCGCCGGCGGTCTGCGAGGCGAGGCCGGCCGAGCGCCCGGCGGCGGCGAGATCCGCCGGGGGATGGTGCGGGTGGCCCGGGACCGGCACCGGGTGAAGGGTCGCCGCCCGGTTGGCGAAGGGCTTCAGGACTCCCGCGCAATCCTTGTTGGCGAGCAGGCCGAGGACGATGTGGAACGGGCTGCCGCTCGGGACATGGCCCCGGAAGAAGTCGGCGACGGCCCGGGCCGCCGCGGGATTGTGGCCGCCGTCCAGCCAGAGCTCCGATCCCGCCGGGAGCAGGCCGGCGAGCGGCCCGGGCGCCAGCCGCTGCAGCCGGGCGGGCCAGTCCGCCCAGCCCATCGCCGCTCGCAGCGCCGGCGCCCGCACCGGCACCGCCCGCTGGCAGCGAAGCATCGCCACCGCGAGCGCCGCGTTCATCGCCTGGTGGGTGCCGCGCAGGCGGGGCAGCGGGAGCTGGAGCTTGCCCTGGTCGTCGCGATAGTGGAGACGCTGGCGGTAGACGATCGCGTCCCAGCGACCGCCGCGCGGCATCCAGACCGCGCCGGCCGAATCCGCCGCCTCGCCGATCCGCTCGCCGACCCGCTCGGGATAATGCTGGGTGACCAGCGGAACGCCCTTCTTCGCGATCCCCGCTTTCTCCGCGGCGACGTCCTCGATCCGGCTGCCGAGGAACTGCTGGTGGTCGAGGCCGAGCTGGGCGATCCCGCAGACCGCCGGCGCCGGGATGACGTTGGTGGCGTCGAGCCGGCCGCCGAGCCCGACCTCGACGATGCAGGCGTCCGCCGGCTGCCGCTCGAAGGCGAGGAAGGCGGCCGCGGTGGTCGCCTCGAAGAAGCTGACCTCCATTCCGGCGGCGCAGTCGAGGGTCTCCTCGAGTCGGGCGGCCAGAAGGGCGTCGTCGATCAGCTGGCCGGCGAGGCGGATCCGCTCGTTGAAGCGGACGAGATGGGGGCTGGTGTAGACGTGCGCGGTCAGCCCCGCCGCCTCGATCGCGGCGCGCAGGAAGGCGCAGGTCGAGCCCTTGCCGTTGGTGCCGGCGACGTGGAAGACCGGCGGCAGGCGCCGTTCCGGGTTGCCGAGGCGGTCGAGAAGCGCGGAGATCCGCTCGAGGCCGAGGATGTCGGTCCCCGGCGAAAGGCTGGCGAGCCGGTCGAGCTGGCGCTGCACGGCCGGGTCGGAGGAGACGGCGCGGTCCACCTAATCCTCCCGATGCAAGGCATGGGGAGGGGGACCGGGCCAGGCCTGGTGGAGGGGTAGCCGGCGCAGGCCTCCGCTTGTTACCCCTCCACCACCCTTCGGGCGGTCCCCCTCCCCACCGCTTCGCGGCAGGGAGGATGAAGCGGTCACGCCGCGACCTTCCGCTCGGGGGTCAGATAGCCGATCAGCCGGGCGAGCGTCTCGCGCAGCGCCTTGCGGTGGACGACCATGTCGATCATCCCGTGGGCGAGCAGATATTCGGCGCGCTGGAAGCCTTCGGGGAGCTTCTCGCGGATGGTGGATTCGATGACCCGCTGGCCGGCGAAGCCGATCAGCGCCCCCGGCTCGGCGATCTGGACGTCGCCGAGCATCGCGTAGGAGGCCGTGACTCCGCCCGTCGTCGGGTCGGTGAGGACGACGATATAGGGAAGGCCGGCCTCCTTCAGCTCGGCGATCGCGACCGTCGTCCTGGGCATCTGCATCAGCGACAATATGCCCTCCTGCATCCGCGCTCCTCCGGCCGCGGTGAAGATGATGTAGGGGCAATGGTCGGCGATCGCGGCCCGGGCGCCGTCGAGGAAGGCGGCGCCCACGGCCATCCCCATCGAGCCGCCCATGAAGGCGAAGTCCTGGACTCCGATGACGGCGCGGCGACCCTCGATCGTGCCACGGGCGTTGATCAGCGCGTCGCTCTCGCCGGTCGCGGTCCGGGCGGCCCGGAGCCGGTCGCTGTAGCGCTTCGAATCGCGGAACTTGAGCGGATCCTCTCGCACCTGGGGCTGGGGAAGCATCGAATAGCCGGGGTCGAACAGGCCCTCGAACCGCGCCCTCGGGCCGATTCGGCCGTGATGGTCGCAGCGCGGGCACACCGAATCATTCTCCTCCCACTCCTTGGTGAAGATCATCGCGTTGCACTGCCGGCATTTGTGCCAGAGATTCTCCGGCGTCTCCCGCTTGGGAAGGAAGGGGATGGAGTTGCGGACGCGATTCAGCCAGCTCATCGGGGCCTCCTGAGAGGGGGCGAGATAGGAGCGTGGGCGGAGGGTGTCTACTCTTTGCCTCCCCATGCTTCGCATGGGGAGGATTTCAGAGCGTCGCAGCGATCGCCCGGGCGGCGACGTCGGGATCCTCGGCCTGGGTGATCGGACGGCCGACGACGAGGATCGAGGCGCCGGCGTCCAGCGCCTTGCGCGGTGTGATCACGCGTTTCTGGTCGGCGGAATGGCCGTCCGCGGGCCGCACGCCGGGGACGACGAAGAAACCGTCGGGCCATGATTTCCGGGCCGCGGCGACCTCGTTGCCCGAGCAGACGACGCCGTCGAGCCCGGCCGCGCGCGCCAGCGCGGTCAGCCGCATGACCTGGGCATGCGGATCGGCGGCGAGACCGATCGAGTCGAGATCCTCGCCGTCGAGGCTGGTCAGCACGGTCACCGCGACGACCCGGGTGCCGCTCGGCGCCGCCGCCTTGGCGTCCTCCATCATCGACCGCCCGCCGGCGGCGTGGACGGTGAGCACCGCCGGCTCGAGCGGGCGGAGCGCCTGGATCGCCTTGCCCACCGTGTTGGGTATGTCGTGAAGCTTGAGGTCGAGGAAGATTGGGAGGTGGAGCTCGGCCATCTCGCGAACCCCGTGGCGGCCGTTGGCGCAGAAGAATTCGAGGCCGAGCTTGATCCCGCCGACATGGTTCCTGACCCGGGTCGCGATCGCCTTCGCCCGGTCGAGGTCGGGCGTGTCGATGGCGACGAAGATCGGGCTGCTCATGCGGTCGGCCAGACCTTGCTGTCGGTGGCGACCCGCTCGCCCTCGCCATTGTCGACGGCGACCGGCTTCGGAGCCGGGGCGGGGGCAACGCTGACCTGGCGCTCGGCGGGCTCGAGCCGGCGCTTCAGGCTCCACAGGCGCGCCCGGTAGACGATGAGGGTGGGAAGGAAGCCGAGGAGGAAGGCGGCGAGGACCAGGATGGGCAATTTGACGTCCGCCTCGAGCCCGCCCCAGAGCTTGAGTGTGACGGCGTTCCAGTTCGCCTTAGCGAAGAGGACGAGGACCACGGTCAGTGCGATCCAGAAGAGGGTTTTCAGGAACTGCATTCGCGCCCTCCAGAGTCGGCCTAGCTCTATGGCTGTCGGAGTGAGGCGGCAAGCGGTTCTCTGAAATCCTCCCCGGCATTTGCCGGGGAGGGGGACCAGGCGAAGCCTGGTGGAGGGGTTCTTCCGGCGCCGCAAAACCCCTCCACCGCGCTTCGCGCGGTCCCCCTCCCCGCGAAATCGCGGGGAGGATTTACCCGATCTCCCGCTCGATCGAGTCGAACAGAGGCTGGATCTCGCCCAGCCTCGGCCGTTCCTCGGCGAGGATGGCCTGGAAGGCTTCGCGCTTCAGGCGTTGCACCAGCCCTTCCGGAAGGCTCAGGCCCTCGGGCAGGGTCGAGACGACGATGTCGACCAGCCGGTCGGCGCCGTGAAGCCGGCCCCAAAGATAGTCGTTCTCCCGATAGGCGCGGCTGAAGAAGGCGCCGAAGCTGTTGAACTGCACGCCCTTCAAGGTCGCGGCGACACCGCCCGAGCGGATCGCGGTCGCGTCCTCGGGCGAGATCCGGTCGACCTTGACCTCGTCATATTCGTCGAGCCCCTCGCCCTGGAGGAGGGGAAGGGTGGCGATGTCGTAGAAGGGGAAGCCGAGGTAGGAGAGGATGAGAGCGCGCCGCTCGCGCTTCGGGAAGGCGGCGAGCGCATCGGTCAGCCGGGCGTCGGCCTCGTCGTCGGCGGCCTTCAGGGAAAGGGCGTCGGTGAGGGCGGCGAGCGCCGCCGCCGGACGGCTCTCGACTTCGCGATAGACGCCGTCCGAATCGCCCTCGGGAGTCGTGGAGTAGCGCCCGATGAGCCGGTAGATCTCCTGGCGGGCGGCGGCGATCGCCTCGCGCGGCGGATCGGGCTGCTGCTCGATCTGGCCGAGGCGGCGCACCAGGAAGCGAAGCCGGCGGGTCCGGAAGGCTGCGTCGAAGCTCCTGAGGAACAGGACGACCTCGGGCCGGGCGCCGGTGGCCGTCATCGAATCCTGGTCGTCGAGGCCGAGTCGCCTCACTTCGCTCCAGACGGTCTGGCGGACGCGCTCCTGGCGGGCCCGGTCGCCGCCGCCGCCGAGCTGGAAGATCCGCTCCGCCGCCTCCTCCACCACTCCGGCGAGCTTGAAATGGCCGTAGGCGGCGTAGGCGTAGCCGGCCTCGCGGGCGGCGACGTTCTGGGCCCTCGCGCGCCAGCCGGCGAGCCGCTTCGCACTCGGCTTCAGCAGGAAGATGGTCGAGCCGAACGCGCGCTCGATCGCCGCCTCGACCTCCGGGCGCATCGCATCGACGATCCGGCGAAGGCGGCGGATGGTCGCCGAGCGCTGGTCGATCGCCTCCAGATTGTCGCGGATCGGCTGCTCGCGCGGAATGTCGGACAGGGCCCCGAAGATGGTCGCGAAGAAGCCGGGCGACTCGTCGTCCTCGCTCGCCGCGAGGCGGACGGAGCGGACCCCGGGCTTGGGATCGATGTAGACGAAGCGGCGGTCGACCTCGCGATGGGCGGGGCGGTTCTGGAGCGCCTTGATCGCCGGCCGGAAGGGCGCGTTGGCGAGGACCGAGCCGTCGATCAGGACGGCCGTCTCGGCCGTCCCCAGCGCCGACTGGCGGGGAAGGGCGCGGGTGAGGAAGTCGCGGCGTCCGGGCCAGTCGGAGCCGCGCTCGGCCAGCACGGAGTCGAGCTCGGCCACCTGGAAAGGGGGGAAGGCGCCCGGGAAGCTCGCCGTCGCCCGGGCGGCGAAGGCCAGCTCGGCGGGGTCGGCGAGAGGGCCGGTCCCGGCGCGCCGGAAGGAGAGGATCAGCCGATGCTCCTGCTCGATCACTTCGCTCGGCGAGTTGAGCCGAAGCTGCTCGGCATAGCCGTAGAAGTCGGTCACCGTGACGAACAGGTCGAGCGGATGGTAGCTCGGCAGGAGCGGCGGCCCCGCCGGCCCGCTGGCCATGGCGTCGAACGCTCCGAGCAGGAGCCGGGTGAAGCCCGCGCCGCTGAACGGCGGAGCGAACCACCGGGCGCGCACGAAGTTGGCGAGCTTGCCGCGGATCTCCTCGCGATGCTCGGGCTCGACGGTCTTCTCCAGGGCGCCGCGGCGCGACGACCAGGCCCAGGCGAGCGGGACCGCCGCCGTCTTGGCGAGGCGCGAGAAGCGGCTCATGGCGGGGTCGATCAGCCGGTCGACGTCGGCGGTCTCGAGCCAGAGCTCGGTCAGGGGCTCGAGCGAGCGGCCGGTGGCGATCGCGTCGGCGAGGAAGACGGCGTTGATCCCGCCCGCGCTCGCGCCGGCGAGGATGTCGACCAGGACCCGGACGTCGAGCCCGCATTCCCGCGCGATCGATTCGATCAACCGGCGATAGACGGACTCGCTTCCGGCCGCGGCTTCCTCCGCGGAATGGAAAGCGCGGCTGGCGCGGGCGAGGTGCCAGACCTCCTTGGTGATCCCGTGCATGTAGACGGCGAGGCTGATTCCGCCGTAGCAGATCAGGGCCAGCCGTAATTCCTTTTCGCGCACGAGATGAGTCGTGGCAGGGGAGCGACGAGTTGTCGAGTTCCCTCGATTCATCCCGGAATCCCGGCGCGCCGCCGTAACGAACGGGACTCCTCCATCTTTGCGGACTAGCCCGACTCCCATCGGAGGCTGAGGGGCTTCAAAGTCTATGTTGTTTTCGCGCTTGCGTCGTCGCGGCACCCAGTTCGCCGTTCTTGTCGCCATCACCGGGCTGATGAGCTCAGGGCCCGCCCAGGCGGACGAGGTCGCGGCCGGCGACCGGATCGAAAGCCTGACGGCGGTGGTCGCCACTCTCGACGAAAGCCTCCGGGTCGCGGACCCGGTCGCGGCCGAGGCGAAGGTCTGGAAGGCGATCGGCCAGGGCACCGCCAGCTATTACGGCCGCGAGCTCGCCGGCAACCGCACCGCCAGCGGCGAGCGCTTCGATCCCCAGGGTTTCACCGCCGCCCACCGCACCCTTCCGCTCGGCACCAGGATCCGGGTGACCAACGTCGCCAACGGCCGGAGCGTGATCGTCCGGGTCAACGACCGCGGCCCGTTCGTCGGCCGCCGCCTCATCGACGTCTCCCTAGGCGCCGCCCGCGAGATCGAGATGGTCCGCTCCGGAACCGCCCAGGTTCGCCTGGAGATGCTTCCGACCACCTGAAGCAGGGGCCACTGCCCCCTTTTCCAATCCATCGCGCGCTCGCTATCGCGCGTCCAGCCTCTCCCGGTCGGGATCAAGCCTTGCCGCCCCTGCTCCAGCCGCCGCTGAGGTGGACGCCCACTCGCCGGGCCCGCTCCGGCCGCTCGTCGTCCGCAACTTCGACCCGCGGTACAAGGCGTTCAACGTTCGCGACGGAAAGCTTTATTTGCCGCCTGAACAGCGTATCAGAATCTGATAGGGCTCGTCGGTATCGGGCCGGCGCATCGTCGCCGGCCCGGACCGTGGATCGGCCGGATCGGGCAGGAGAGTTTCGCTGAAGCGGCCGTTTTTGTACCTGCCCGTCGCCGGTCTCCTCCTTCTGTTTCTCTATTGGGCCGCGACTCACGTCAGCTTCCGCGGCGCTCCCGCGCAGCCGGAGCTCGGAATCTCGAACCAGCAGCTCGCGAATATCGAGGAGCGCCAGAACGCGCCCGGAAGCGTCGCCGACTACAAGCGCCTCGACCAGCGGCTCCAGGCGCTGATGCGGAACGAGCGGATGATCGGGCTCGCCGTCGGAGTCGTCGAGAATGGCGAGATCCGGTTCCTCAAAGGCTATGGCGAGACCGTCGCCGGGAGCGGGGAGGCGGTGACCACCGACACCGTCTTCCGCTGGGCCTCGCTCTCCAAGGGCGTCGCCGGCGACATGGTCGCCCTGCTCGCCGACCAGGGCAAGCTCTCGCTCTACGAGCCGGTCGCCAAATATTCGACCTCGCTTCGGCTGCCGGCCGGCAACGAGCAGAAGGCGACCGTCGCCGACCTGCTCTCGCATCGCCTCGGCCTGTTCAGCCACGCCAACGATTCCAAGCTCGAGGACGGGATGGACCCGCATTACCTGCGCGCCTCGCTCGCCCAGCTCAACGCGATCTGCTCGCCGGGCAGCTGCTGGGCCTACCAGAACGTCGCCTATGACGCGGCGAGCGAAGTCGTCGAGAAGGTCACCGGCCGGAGCTACGCCGAAGCGGTGCGCGAGCGGCTGTTCGCGCCTCTCGGCATGGACGGGGCGAGCATGACCCGCGAGGCCCTGGTCGGCTCGAAGCGCTGGGCCCGCCCCTATGTCGGCGGCAAGAGGTCGAAGCCGGTCGAGGTCGCGGAACCTTATTACCGGGTGCCGGCGGCGGGCGGAGTCAACTCGACGATCAAGGACCTCGCCATCTGGATGCAGGCCCAGATGGGCCTCAAGCCCACGGTGCTCTCGCCCAAGGTCGTGGAGGCGGTCCAGACGGCGCGGGTCAATACGCCCGGCGAGCTCGGCCGGATGCGCAAGTTCCGCGAGCGGGTCCGGACCGCCGCCTACGGCCTGGGCTGGCGGATCTACGATTATGCCGGCCACCGGGTCGTCGCCCATCGCGGCGGAGTGAAGGGCTACCGGTCGCTGATCATGTTCGATCCCGCGCTGAAGTCGGGGGTGGTGGCGCTGTGGAACGGATCGAGCAGCCAGCCGGGCGGGCTCGAGTTCGAGGTCATGGACATGTTCTACAGGCTGGAGCCCAGGGACTGGCTGTTCCTCGACGAGAAAGCCGGAGCGGCGCCGGCGGGCCCGGCGCCGGCGGAGGAAGAGCCGGAAGGCAATAACAGCATGGACGCCGGATCCCGATAACCGTCATCCCCGGGAAAGCCGGAATCTCGGGACGAAAAGCCTCCGTGGGCCTCTCCGAGGTCCCGGCTTTCGCCGGGACGACGGATTTAGAGCCGCCGGAGCTTCGCCCACACCGGATAATGGTCGCTCGCCTTCCTCGCCGCGGCGCTGTGGTGGACGCCGCATTCCTCGATCCCGAGCCCGGGAGTCACCATGATCCGGTCGAGCCGGGCGACCGGCCGGCGGACGTGGAAGCTTCGGCCGCAGTCGGCGAAGGCGAGGTGGCTCCCGAAATCGCGGAGGCAGCCGCCGCGAACGCTCCATTCGTTGAGGTCGCCCATCAGCACCGCGGGCATGGCCGACTCGCGGGTCTGAAGATGGTGGAGGATGAAATGGGCCTGCTGGCGCCGCCAGAGACCCGACAGATCGAGGTGCATCCCGATCACCCGGAGGGCCTCGCCGCCGAGGCTGATGTCCGCCATCACCGCGCCGCGCGGCTCAAGCGAGGGCAGGTGGAGCAACGCCTTGTCGAGGACCTCGACGGTCTTCCTGACCAGCAGGGCATTGCCGTGCCAGCCCAGGCTGCCGTCGCGCGCGTCGAAGGCGACCGGCTTGTAGTCGCTGTGCTCCTCGATCATGTGCAGCGGGATCGCGCTCGCCCGGGTCCCGAACCTGCGGTCGGCCTCCTGGAGCGCGATCACGTCGGCATCGAGCTCGCGGAGCACTTCGAGCGTCCGCTCGGGCCGCCGACGGCGGTCGGTGCCGATCGCCTTCCTCATATTGTAGCTGGCGACGCGGATCATCGGGGGTGGTTACTTTCTCTGGCCGTTCCGGCGCCAGCCCAAAATCCTCCCCTGCATTTGCAGGGGAAGGGGACCATGCGAAGCATGGTGGAGGGGCCTTGCTGACTCGGAAAGAACCCCTCCACCGCGCTTCGCGCGGTCCCCCTCCCCGCGAAATCGCGGGGAGGAATTTGAAACTCAGCGCCGATCGCTGAGCTTGCCGAGCTGGTGGTCGAGCGCCCGGACCACCTTCTTGGCGGCGCCGATGACCGCCCGGTCGACCGTGTCGCCCTCGTCGATCGCGGCGACCGGAGCGATTCCGCTCACCCGGGCCTCGATCGAGCAGCGCAGGTCGGCGTTGCCGCCGCGCGGGCCGTTGACGTCGGAGACGTGGACCTCGACGTCGGTGATTCGTCCCTCGAACCGGGCGAGGCGCTGGCGGATCTGGTCTTCGAGACGGCTGTCGCGGTCGCCGTCCTTGTCGATCTGGTTGTCGGCGTGGATCTGGATGAACAAAACACTCTCCATTGCTGGCACGGGGTGAATGCCGGGGAGGGGAGGGGGTTCCGCATTTTCTGCCTCCCCATCGCCGGAGGGGGAGGCAATATGAATGTTCCCCTTCCGTTTCGCGGCTCCCGGCGCTAACCTCCCCCCATGGCGAAACCCAAGAAGCGCTACGTCTGCCAGGCCTGCGGCTCGGTCCAGAATCGCTGGATGGGCCAGTGCCCCGACTGCACCGAGTGGAACACGCTGGTCGAGGATTCGGGCGCCGTCGTCACGCCCTTCTCGGCGCGCCACAATCTGCGCGGCGGCGGGCGCGCGATCGAGCTTGTCGGCCTCGACCGGGACGTCGCCCTGCCCGAACGCATGTCGACCCGAATCCGCGAGTTCGACCGCGCCGTCGGCGGCGGCCTCGTCGCCGGCTCGGCGACCCTGATCGGCGGCGATCCGGGCATCGGCAAGTCGACGCTGCTGCTCCAGGCCGCGGCCCTGATGGCCAAGGCCGGCCTCGCCGTCGCCTATATCTCGGGAGAGGAGGCGACCGACCAGGTCAGGCTGCGCGCCCGCCGGCTCGGGCTCGGCGGAGCCCCGGTCCAGCTCGCCGCCGCGACCTCGGTTCGCGACGTTCTCACCACGCTCGGCGAAAGCGCTCCGCCGGCCCTGCTCGTCATCGATTCGATCCAGACCATGTATTCGGACCTGATCGAGGGCGCCCCGGGCACGGTCAGCCAGGTCCGCGCCTCGGCCGGCGAGCTCATCCGCTACGCCAAGGAATCGGGGGCCGCCCTGGTCCTCGTCGGCCATGTCACCAAGGACGGCGCGATCGCCGGGCCGCGCGTGCTCGAGCATATGGTCGACACGGTGCTCGCCTTCGAGGGCGAGCGGAGCCACCAGTACCGCATCCTGCGAGCCACCAAGAACCGCTTCGGCGGGACCGACGAGATCGGGGTCTTCGCCATGGCCGAGGGCGGCCTGGAGGAGGTCGGCAATCCGAGCGCCCTCTTCCTCACCCACCGCGGCGAGGCGGTCTCGGGCGCGGTCGTCTTCCCGGCGCTCGAGGGCACCCGCCCGGTGCTGGTCGAGATCCAGGCGCTCACCGTCCGGCTGGCCAGCGGCGCGACTCCGCGCCGGGCGGTGGTCGGCTGGGATTCCGGCCGGCTGGCGATGATCCTCGCCGTTCTCGAGGCGCGCTGCGGCCTCAGCTTCTCGACCGCCGAGGTCTATCTCAACGTCGCCGGCGGCTACCGGCTGAGCGATCCCGCCGCCGACCTCGCGGTGGCGGCGGCTCTGGTGTCCGCTTTGGCGGAGCGGCCGGTGCCGCCCGAGGCGGTCGCGTTCGGCGAGGTGGCTCTGTCCGGCGAGCTTCGCCCCGTCGCCCACGGGCCCCTGCGGCTGAAGGAGGCGGCCAAGCTCGGCTTCGAGCGGGCGCTGGTGCCGGCGTCGGTGAAAGGCGAGGGGGGAATGCGGCTGTCGGGCTTCCGGACCCTGAAGGACCTCGTCGATCATGTGCTGGGGCGGTGACTTGCCTCCCCATGCGCGGCATGGGGAGGGGAACCGCCGAAGCTGGTGGAGGGGGTGGCCAAGTGCCGGCCTGGGAGCCGGGTCGCCCCTCCACCAGGCTTTGCAGGGTCACCCTCCCCATCTCGCCACGGGGAGGCAAGGCGCGCCTTCCCTCCCGTCCAAACCTCCGTTAGCAGTCGCAGCATGACCGCTCTCGACGTCATCGTCCTGATCCTCGTCGGCTGGAACCTCGTCCGCGGGGCCATGAAGGGGTTCGTCGGCGAGGTGCTCAGCCTCGCCGCGGTGATCGTCGCGATCGTCTTCCTGAAGCTTCTCCACACCCCCGCGACCAACGCGCTCGAGCCGATGGTCGGAACCCGGTCCGGAGCCGCCGTGCTCGCCTTCGCGCTCGTCTTCGGGCTCGTCTTCCTGGCCGGCAAGCTGGTCGCGCGCCGGGTCGGCGGCGGAGTCAAACGCTCGGTGATCGGCCCCATCGACCGGGTGCTCGGCGCCGGCTTCGGCGCCTTGAAGGGGATCATCCTCGCCACCTTGCTCTATCTCGCCGCCAACCTCGTCTACGATACGATCTGGGGCGCCCAGGCCGAGCGGCCCGACTGGATGGCGAATTCGCGAACCTATCCCCTGCTCTACGCGAGCGGCCGCGCCATCGTCGATTTCGTCGAGTGGCGCCGCGGCGCCCCGGCCGAGCCTCGCTACCGCCGGGCCCCGCCCGCCCGGGAAGCCGAGCCCGCGAACGCCTCATGATCCGGCTCCACGACACCAAGGCGCGCGAGAAGCGCGACTTCGAGCCCGCCGATCCCGATCGGGTGACTCTCTACGTCTGCGGTCCCACCGTCTACAATCGCGCCCATATCGGCAATGCCCGGCCGGCGGTCGTCTTCGACGTGCTCGCCGGCCTGCTGCGGCACACCTACGGCGCGGACAAGGTCGTCTACGCCCGCAACGTCACCGACGTCGACGACAAGATCATCGACGCCGCGCGGGCCGAAGGGGTCGACCCGGCGGTGGTGACGCGCCGCTACGAGGATTTCTACCTCGCCGACATGGGCGCGCTCGGAGTCCGGCCGCCGGACCTCGCTCCCAAGGCGACCGAGACGGTGGCCGGGATGGTGGCGATGATCGCCCGGCTTATCGAGACCGGAAACGCCTACGAGGCGGACGGCCACGTCCTCTTCCACGTGCCGAGCGACCCCGGCTACGGAACGCTCGGCCGCCGCGACCGGGAGGCGATGATCGCCGGCGCCCGGGTCGAGATCGCCTCCTACAAGAAGGATCCGGCCGACTTCGTCCTGTGGAAGCCTTCGGACGCGGCGGTGATCGGCTGGGACAGCCCCTGGGGCCGCGGCCGTCCGGGCTGGCATATCGAATGCTCGGCGATGATCGAGCGCCACCTCGGAACCACGATCGACATTCACGGCGGCGGCCTCGACCTCATCTTCCCGCACCATGAGAACGAGCTCGCCCAGAGCCGATGCGCCCATGGCGGCGCTCCGCTGGCCCGCTACTGGGTCCATAACGGCTTCCTGTCGATGGCGGACGGCGAGAAGATGTCGAAGAGCCTGGGCAACGTGGTCACGGTCGGGGAGCTCCTCGACCAGGGCCACAAGGGCGAGACCCTTCGGCTCGCCTTGCTCTCCGCCCATTACCGCCAGCCGCTCGAATGGTCGCCTCAGCTCGTCGCCCAGTCCAAGGCGACGCTGGACCGGCTGTACCGAAGCCTCCTGCCTCCTGTGACGAAGCGCGGGGAGGGCGACATCGCGGACGTCGAGGCGGCCCTCCGCGACGACCTCAACACGCCGCTCGCGCTGGCCCGGCTGGGCGAGCTCGCCAGGCTGGGCGACGCCGAGGCGACGAAGCGCGCCGGGGCCCTGCTCGGCCTGCTCCAGCAGGACCCGGTCGAGTGGTTCCAGGGCGCCGCCGAGCCCGAATCGGACCGGCTCGACCCGCGCGTCCGCGAGGATGCTTCCGGCTTCGGGCTCGGTGCAGCGGACATCCAGCTTCTCATCGACCGCCGCGCGCAAGCGAAGAAGGCGAGGGACTTCGGCGAGGCGGACCGCGTCCGGGCCGAGCTTGCGGCGCAGGGGATATTGCTTGAGGACGGACCACAGGGAACCACCTGGCGCCGGGCGTAGCGTCTAATCCTCCCCCCCGGATTTCCGGGGGAGGGGGACCGCGCGAAGCGCGGGGGAGGAGTTCTGGCGGCGGAAGAACCCCTCCACCATGCTCCGCACGGTCCCGCTCCCCGCGGCAACGCGGAGAGGATTCTAATATCTTCACGATGTCAAAGAGCCCCGGCCGGATACGCGACTCGGCCAGTTCTCAATCTAGTAGGAAAAATCCTACACGTCAAGAACAAAAAAAGAACACGGAATTTCAGAAGCTTGAGTTGGCGCTCGGCCCGAGCCCGCATTATAGGCCCACCGTGCCCAGCGCCATCTACAGCCGCGACATCCTTCGCCTCGCCTCCTCGATCCCGCACCTCGGCCGGCTCAAGCATCCGCAGGCGAGCGTGGAGAAGAGCTCGCCCGTGTGCGGCAGCCGCGTCTGCGTCGATCTCGCCCTGGACGGCGAGGGCCGGGTGGCGGAGCTTGGGCAGGAGGTGAAGGCCTGCGCCCTCGGCCAGGCCTCCGCGTCGCTGATGGGCGCTCACGCCCTCGGCCGGACCGGCGGCGAGATCCGGGAGGCGCGCGATTCGCTCGCCGCCTATCTCGCCGGCCGAAGCGACAGCCCCGGCGCCTGGCCCGGGCTCGAGGCCTTCGCCGAGGCGCGCCGCGTTCCCGCTCGCCATGCCTCGATCCTGCTGGCCTTCGACGCCGCCGCCGAAGCCGCCGCCCGTGCGGAGGGCGCCTGATGGAAGCCGAGGGCGCGGGCGCGCAGGCCGCGACCCTGTTGCTTCGCGACGGGGTGATCCTCCTCGGCGCGGCGCTCGTCTTCGTGATGCTGTTCCGTCGCTTCGGCCTCGGCGCCGTGCTCGGCTATCTCGTCGCCGGAGCGGTCGTCGGCCCGCACGGCATTGGGCTGATCAGCGCGCCCGAGGAGATGCTCCACATCGCCGATTTCGGGATCGTCCTGCTCCTCTTCCTGGTCGGCCTCGAGCTCCATCCCAGCCGGCTGTGGCGGCTCAAGCAGGACATATTCGGGCTCGGCCTGCTCCAGGTGGCGGTGAGCGGCCTCGCCATCACCGCCCTGGTCTGGCTCGCCGCGGGCTTCAGCCTCGCCGCGTCCCTCGCCATCGGCCTCCCGCTGGCGCTGTCGTCGACGGCGCAGGTCCTTCCGAGCCTTCGCGCCGACGGCTCGATCAACACGCCGGCGGGCGAGCGCGCCTTCTCGATCCTGCTCTTCCAGGACCTGTCGATCGTGCCGCTGATCACGATCATCGCCGCCCTGTCGCGGGCGCCCGCCGATCCCGGCGCCCCGCCGGGCTGGCTGCTCGGCCTCTACACGCTCGGCGCCATCCTCGTCCTCGTCCTCGCCGGCCGGTTCCTGATCAACCCGCTGTTCCGCCTCGTCGGCCGGATCAGCGAGCGCGAGCTGTTCGTCGTCGCCGGCCTGTTCATCGTCCTCGCCAGCGCCGCGGTGATGGAGGCCCTCCACCTCTCGACCGCGCTCGGCGCCTTCATCGCCGGAGTCATGCTCGCCGATTCGCCCTATCGCCACGAGCTGGAGGCGGACGTCGACCCGTTCCGCTCGATCCTGCTCGGGCTGTTCTTCGTCGCCATCGGGATGATGCTCGATCTCGGGGTGATCACGGCGCGGCCGCTGTTCGTGATCGGGATGGCGGCGGCCCTGATCGTTCTCAAGGCGGCCATCCTCTTCGGCCTCGCCAAGGCGTTCGGCATGAAGTCGCGCCGGGCGCTCAAGCTCGGCCTGCTGCTCAGCCAGGGCGGCGAGTTCGGCTTCGTCCTGTTCGCCGCCGCCCAGAGCGCCCTTTTGATCCGGCCCGATGCCGCGAGCCTGTTCGGGGCCATCGTCACCGTCTCGATGGCGACGACCCCGTTCCTGATGATGCTGAACGACTGGCTGGACCGCCGGTCCAGCCGCCGCGACGGCGACAACCTAGACGGCCCCGAGCTCTCCGGCCCGACCCAGGCCATCGTCGTCGGCTACGGCCGCTTCGGCCAGACCGTCGCTCAGATGCTGATGGCGAAGGGGATCAGCGTCACCCTCATCGATTCCAAGCCCAGCCAGATCGAGATCAGCGGCGATTTCGGCTCGAAAGTCTATTATGGCGACGGCACCCGGCTCGATCTGCTCCGGCTTGCGGGCGGAGCGGACGCCAAGGCCATCCTCTTCTGCCTCGACGGCCGAAGCCCGACCGCCCGCCGGCTCGAGCCGATCCTCGAGGCCTTCCCGCAGGCGGCGGTGTTCGTCCGCGCCTTCGACCGGCTCCATCTGATGGAGCTCGCCCCTCTCGACGTCAAATGCACGATCCGCGAGGTCTTCGAGTCGGCGGTGATGATGGGCCGCGAGGCCCTCGCCCTCTTCTGCATCGACGGCGAGGAGGTCGACCGGGTCGAGCGGGAATATCGCGACCGCGACCGCCGGCGCCTCGACAGCCAGACCGCGTCGGGCGACATCCATGCGTTGAAGGAGAATATGTTCGGGCCGGAAAATCCGCTCGGGGCGCAGGCGGAAGGCGAAGCGAAGCCGGGCTGATCCTTCCCGCGGATGGGCGGATCCGCCGGCGCTGGCTCAGCCGCGAAGCTCCCGCTTCAGAAAGGCTTCCACATCGGCAAGATCGACCGAGCGGTCGACGAACGCGTTGCCGATCCCTTCGGTCAGAATGAACGCGCTCTTGCCCCCGCTCGCTTTCTTGTCGCGAGCCATGTGGCCCGCGAGCGCGGCGGCGTCGACACCTTGCAGCCTGGTGGGCAGCCCGACGGCCGCGAGGTGCCGGGCTACCCGCCCCGCCTCCTCGGCGGCGCAAAGCCCCCGCTCGGCGGAAAGCCGGAAAGCGAGCGCCATGCCCAGCGCGACGGCCTCGCCATGGAGCATCGCGTAGCCGGTCTCGGCTTCCAGCGCGTGCGCGAAGGTATGGCCGAAATTGAGCAGCGCCCGCCGGCCTTTCGTCTCGCGCTCGTCCTGCCGGACGATCGCCGCCTTGGCGCGCACGCAGGTCTCGATGGCGTGGAGTCGCGCGGCCTGGTCGCCCGCGAGCAGCGCCGCGCCGTTTTCCTCGCACCAGCCGAAGAAGCCGGGGTCGCCGATGAGGCCGTATTTCACCACCTCGGCATAGCCCGCCCGGAGCTCGCGTTCGGGAAGGGTGTCGAGCGTCGACGGGTCGATCAGGACGGCCGCCGGCTGGTGGAACGAGCCGATGAGATTCTTGCCCAGCCGCGAGTTGATCGCGGTCTTGCCGCCGACCGAGGAATCGACCTGCGCGAGGAGGGTGGTCGGAATCTGGACATAGGCGCAGCCGCGCTTGACGATCGACGCCGCGAACCCGGCCAGGTCGCCGACCATTCCGCCGCCGAACGCGACGATCGTGTCGCCGCGCTCGATGCCGGAGCGCAGCAGAGCCTCGGCGAGGTCCGTCAGCTGGGCCCAGCTCTTGCTCTCCTCCCCAGGCGGCACGACCGAGATTTCGTGATCGAGCCGCCAATCCTCGAGCCGCCGCCGGGCCTGCGACTCCCAGACGTTCCGGTCGCTCACGAAGAAGATCCGCCCGCGCTCGGCATAGCGGGTCAGCATCTCGCCGCCGGCCCGATCGAGCAGGCCCGCTTCGATCGTGACGGTATAGCTGCGCTCGCCCAGGGAGACCTCGACCCTGCTCATTCCGTCCCCCCCGCCAGCGCCTCGACGATCCGCTCGACCGTCCGCTCGTGCGGCCCGGATCCGCTCCGGACCCGCAGATGCGCCTCCGCATAGACCGGGTTGCGGACCTCGGCGAGGTCGCTCAGCAGGGGCAGCGCGTCCCTGCCGGCGAGCAGCGGCCGGTTGCCGCGCCGGGCGACTCGCTCGGCCAGGGTCTCGACCTCCGCCTCCAGCCAGACCGCGACGCAGCGATCGAGGATCAGCGCCCGGGTCTCGGAGTCCATGAAGGCGCCGCCGCCGGTCGCGATCACCTTGCGCTCGCCTTCGATCAGTCTCCGAAGCACGCGGCGCTCGCCGTCGCGGAAGCTGGCCTCGCCGAAACGGTCGAATATCTCCCTGATCTCATGGTCCGCGGCCCGTTCGATCTCGTCGTCCGAGTCGACGAAGGGGAGGCCGAGCCGGCGGGCGAGCCGCCGCCCGACGGTCGACTTGCCGGCGCCCATCAGCCCGACGAGGACGATCGATCGTTCGGCGAAGGCGGGCGCGTCCGACATGGCGGCAGGGGCTATACAGGGGGGCGGGTCGTGGGGCAAAAGGCCGGCCATGCGTATCTCACCCCCGCCGCGCCGGCGCCGATCCATAGTGCCGAAGCTGCTTGTCGCTTTGCTCCTCGTCTTCCTGGGCTGGCTGGTCTGGCTCGGCTTTCGCGACACGCAGGTTCCAACCCAGCGGATCGAGCAGGACGTCACCAATGAAGCCCTTGCGGGCTAAGCTCCTTCTTCTCGCCGGCGGCGCGGCCCTGGCCTTCGCCATCCCGGCGATGGGCCAGCGCGAAAAGGGCCCCGAATCGCTGTTGCCCCCCGGCTTCGGCGATCCGCCCCCGCCCGCCCCGAAGGAACCGGCCCCCGAGACTCCCGCCGCCCCGTCGCCGAGTCCGCCGGCGGCTCCCCAATCCGCGCCGGCCCCGCCGCGCTCGGGCGCTCCGCTCGAGATCGAGGATGCCGCCGCCGAGGATCTCGAGGCGCTGGCCCGTCAGTCGCTGCCGCCCCCGATCGAGATCCCGGAGGGGTCGAGGCGGCCCGTCAATCCGGTCGGGCCGCTTCGCCCCGGCAATTGGGGGCTGGGCCTCGACGCCTTCGGCAACGCCAACGGCCGCTTCCTGAGCGGCCTCATGGGCCGGCTCAACGCTCCGCTGCCCTCGCGCTGGACCTCGATCCTGCTTCGCCGGGCGCTGCTTTCGGAGGCGACGGCGCCCAAGCAGGTCAACGAGGTCGACTGGGTCGCCGAGCGCGCCTGGCTTCTGCTTCGGATGGGCGAGGCGGACAGCGCCCGGATGCTGGTCCAGGCCGTCGACGTGGACCGGTTCACGCCGCGCATGTTCAGCGTCGCCGTCCAGACCGCGCTGGCCACCGCCGATCCGGCCGCGCTCTGCCCCCTGGTCGGGCCCGGCCGAAAGGTCTCGGACCAGCCGGTATGGCCGCTCGCCGACGCCATGTGCGCCTCGCTCGAGGGCGACGCCGCTCGCGCCAGCCAGCTGATCGAGCAGGCGCGCCGCCGAAGCGGCGGCGGCATCGACACGCTGCTCGCCGAAAAGGTCATCGGCGCGGGCACCAATACCCGTCGGGCGGTCACCATCGAGTGGCAGGGGGTGAGCGAGCTCAACAGCTGGCGCTTCGGCCTCGCCAGCGCGACCGGGCTGGAGATCCCGAGCGAGCTGCTGAGCCGCGCCGGCCCGGCGGTCTGGGCCTGGCAGGCGCGTGCGCCGATGATCCCGCTCGAGCAGCGGGTCGCGGCCGCCCAGCGGGCGGCGGTGCTGGGGGTCTTCTCCAACTCCTCGCTGGTCGAGCTGCACAGCCTGCTCGCGGACCGCACCGACCCGTCCGAGATCGAGGCCAGCCTCGGCGGCCGCCTGCGCAGGGCCTATGTCGCGCGCTCGGTCGGCGACCGCATGGATGCCCTTCGCAACCTGTGGGAGGAAGGCGACGACCCCTACGGCCGCTTCATCCTCACCGCCGCCGCCGCGGCCGGCATCCCCGTCTCCGCCGACCGAGGCAACCGGACCGACGATCTCGTCGCCTCGATGATGTCGGGCGGCTATGACCGCTTCGCCGCCCGCTGGGGGGGAGTCGCCGATTCCCTCGACGGCGACGACGGCCAGCGCGCCTGGTCGATCCTGGCCGTCGGCGCGCCTCGCCCGGTCGTCGATCTCGGAGCGAGCCGGATCGAGGCGTTCACGGACGGCGTCGACGGCCATCGCGGCCGGATGCTCGTCGCGGCCCTGGCCGGCCTCGGCCGCCTCGACGATCCGCTCCCCTACGGAGTCGCAACCGCCCCCCGCAGCCGCTGGGCCAACCTCATCGCCGCCGCCGGACGGGCGAACCAGCCCGGAACCGTGGCCCTGCTCGCCGGAGTGGGGATGCAGACGCCGAGCTGGCGCGGAGTCCCGCCCGAGCATCTCTACCACATCGTGCACGCTTTGACTCAGGTCGGGCTCGACTATGAGGCGCGGATGATCGCCGCCGAGGCGATGACGAGGCTGTGAGCGCGGCGCGCGAGGACGGCCGGCTGATCGCCGCCTTCCTCGAGATGCTCGCGGCGGAGGCGGGGGCCGCCCCCAATACCCGCCTGGCCTATGAGCGCGACCTGCGCGGCGCCTCCGAGCTGCTCGGCGGCAACCTGTCCGGCGCGTCGCAGGAGGCGCTTAAGCGCCTTCCCGAGGCCTGGCTTCCGCTCAAGCGGACGACGGTCGCCCGCAAGGCCGCCGCCCTGCGCCGCTTCTTCGGCTTCCTTCACGACGAGGGCCTGCGCGGCGACGACCCTTCCGCCGCCTTGCCCCGCCCGGCCGGCGGGCGGCCCCTGCCCAAGATCCTCGACCATGGAGCGGTCGGCGCACTCTTCGCGGAGCTCGACCGCCGCCGCCGCGAGGCGCCGGGCGCGGCCGCGCTCCGCCTGACCGCTCTGGTCGAGCTGCTCTACGGTTCCGGCATGCGGGCGACCGAGCTGGTGTCGCTGCCGCGCCATGCCGTCCATCCGGACAAGCCCTTCCTCATCCTCCGCGGCAAGGGCGGCAGGGAGCGGCTCGTCCCGATCTCGGACCGGGCCCGAGCCGCGGTCGCCGAATGGGCCGCCATGGTCCCGAAGGACAGCCTCTGGCTGTTCCCGTCGGGCAGAAGCCATCTCAGCCGGGTCCGTCTCCACCAGCTGCTCAAGGAGCTCGCCGCGGCCGCCGGGGTCCCGCCCGAGCGGGTCAGCCCTCACGTCCTTCGCCACGCTTTCGCCACCCACCTGCTCGAGGGCGGGGCCGACCTTCGAGCCCTCCAGATGCTTCTCGGCCACGCGGACATCGCGACCACCCAGATCTACACCCATGTCGACAGCCGCCGGCTGATCGACCTGGTCAACAGCCGCCACCCTCTGGCGGATGCCGGGCGGCGCTGAGGCCGGCGTCGTCACGCCGAAGCCGGAACCCCGGGGGGAGACCCGCCGAGACCTCTTGCGGTCAGATCCCGGCTTTCGCCGGGATGACGGTTGCGTTGACGCCAAGGCGCGGCCAGCCTAACCCGGCGCCCGACCATGCCCACGTTCCTCGACTTCGAAAAAGCGATCGCCGAGCTCGACAACCGCATCGAGGAGCTGCGCGAGACGGCCGAGGACAGCGACCTCAACATCGACTCCGAGATCGGCCGGCTCGAGGTCAAATCCGATCGGATGCTCCGCGACACCTATGCCCGGCTCACCCCCTGGCAGAAGACCCAGGTCGCCCGCCATCCGGACCGCCCGCACTTCAAGGATTATGTCGCCGCCCTCGCCGAGGACTTCATCCCGCTCGCCGGAGACCGTCACTTCGGCGAGGACGCCGCGATCGTCGGCGGGCTCGGCCGGCTCGGCGGCCGCAAGGTCATGCTTATCGGCCACGAGAAGGGCGACGACACCGCGAGCCGGCTCGCCCACAATTTCGGGATGGCCAAGCCCGAGGGCTACCGCAAGGCGGTCCGGCTGATGGAGCTGGCCGACCGCTTCGGCCTCGCCGTCGTCACTCTCGTCGACACGGCCGGCGCCTTTCCAGGCGTCCAGGCGGAGGAGCGCGGCCAGGCCGAGGCCATCGCCCGTTCGACCGAGTCCTGCCTGGCGCTGGGAGTGCCGATGGTCGCGGCGATCGTCGGGGAAGGGGGCTCCGGCGGAGCCATTGCCATCGCCACCGCCAACCGGGTGCTGATGCTCGAGCATAGCGTCTACGCCGTCATCTCGCCGGAAGGCTGTGCCTCGATCCTCTGGCGAACCGCGGAGAAGGCGGCCGACGCCGCCGAGGCGATGCGGGTGACGGCCCAGGACCTCAAGGCGCTGGGAGTCATCGACCGGATCGTCCCCGAGCCCGTCGGCGGCGCCCATCGCAGCCCAGCGGAGGCGATCGCCGCGCTCGGCCAGGCGGTGGGCGAGGAGCTGGACGCGTTGGCGGCGCTGTCGCCCGGCGAGCTGCGCTCGGACCGGCGGGCCAAGTATCTGGCGATCGGCTAGGGATCCTCCCTTCCCCTCCGCGGCGGGAAGGGAGCCGGTGCAGCTGCGGGACGAATAGGAACCTCGCTTCCGCTCCCCCGTTCCTTACGGCGACGAATCGTCCTGTGTAAGGAGTAACCCGCAATGAAGATGAAGGCGCTATTCGCGCTGTCCGCCTCGCTTGCCGCAATCGCCTCCGTCGCCGGCAACGCGCCGGTCTCGGCGCAAGGCAAGACCCGCAGCATCTCCCAGAGCACCGCCGCCACGGCCGCCAAGCAGCATCCGCAGATCGTCGAGCAATTCGGCGGCGAGGAGGACAGCGCGCGCAGCGCCTACATCAGGCAGGTAGGCGCCCGGGTCGCCGCTCAGAGCAACATTGCCGGGGGCGGAAACGCTTTCCGGATCACCACCCTGAACTCGCCGGTGATGAACGCCTTCGCCGTCCCGGGGGGCTATCTCTACGTCACCCGCCAGCTCGTGGGACTGGCCAATGACGAAGCGGAGCTGGCCTTTGTGCTCGGGCACGAGGCGGGCCATATCGCCGCGCGCCACAGCTCCGAGCGAAAGCGCGCCAATATCTTCAGCCAGATCCTCGCCGTCGGACTCGGAGCCGTCACCGGATCGAGCCAGCTGGGCAACCTCGCCGGCCAGGTCAGCCAAACCGTCGTGCTGAGCTATTCACGCAAGCAGGAGCTGGAATCCGACAATCTGGGAGTCCGCTACCTCGCCGCCGCCGGCTACGATCCCGCCGCCTCGGCCAGCCTTCTCAATTCGTTGGGCGCGGCGACATCGCTCGAGGCAAGGGCGGTCGGCGGCAAGGACGAGCGCTCGACTCCCAGCTGGGCCCGAAGCCATCCGCTCAGCGCCGACCGAGTCACGAACGCGACGAGGGCCGCGACCGCGACCGGCCGGGCCGGCACCGGCCTCAGGAACCGCGATGCCTTCCTCGCCCAGATCGATGGAATGATGGTCGACGACGATCCCAGGCAGGGCGTTATCGACGGGCGCACCTTCACCCATCCCGACCTGAGGCTGCGCTTCGCGGTCCCGAACGGCTACGGGATCCAGAACGGCGCCCGGGCGGTCAGCATCGTCGGGCAGAGCGGCCAGGCGCAATTCGGGAGCGGTCGCTTCGCCGGAGATCTCGGCGCCTATCTCGGCCAGGTCTTCCAGTCGATCGCCGGCCAGCAGGCGCAGATCGGCTACGCCCAGCCGCGGGGCACGACGATCAACGGAATCCCCGCGGCTTATTCGACGGCGCGCGTCAACACCCAGTCGGGTGCGGTCGATCTCACGATAGTCGCCTATCGCTGGGACTCGGACACCGCCTATCATTTCGCGATGATCACGCCGGCCGGAAGCGGCATCGGCCCCTTCGAGTCGATGGTCGGGTCGCTGACGCGGATCAGCGCCTCGGAGGCCGCCGCGATCCGCCCGAGGGTCATCGACGTGGTGACGGTCGGGCCGCGCGATTCGGTCGCGACCCTGGCGGCCCGGATGGCCTATAACGATTATAAGGAGGAGCGCTTCAGGGTCCTCAACGGCCTCGGCTCGGGCGCTTCGCCGAGGCCGGGTCAGAAGGTCAAGATCGTCGTCTGGGGCAGCAGGGCCTGACCCGACAAGAAAGAGGCGGCGGAACCTGGGTTCCGCCGCCTCCTGTCTTCAAGTCGCTGATCTGGCGATTAGACCGCCATGTTGTCCGCGACGGCATTGAAGGTCGTGCCGAGGTTGCTGCCGATGTTCTGCATGGCGGCGATGGCGGCGACGGCGATCAGGGCGGCGATCAGGCCATACTCGATGGCGGTGGCACCCTCTTCGTTCTTGAAGATTTTGCGAATGAGCTTCATTTTCCGGTCTCCTGTTCCAAAGCTTTGGAAGTCCACACTTCCTGCCCCCCCTTGTCCATTTGGGCGGACGATGCCTGATTTATTCGAAGGAAGTTTCCAAAAGGTTATCGACTTGCGGGTTTTGCGTAGATTAGCCGGTGGCGCGGGTGACGTTGTCGGAAACGTCGTTCCACATCGTCGTCGTGCGGCCGGCGACGGCATTCAGGCCGGCGATCATCGCCAGCACGATCAGGGCGCAGATCAGCGCATATTCGACGGCGCTGGCGGCCTTGATGTCGCGGAGCAGCTTTGCAAAGAAGAGTCGCATCGGCCTTACTTTCCCACACCCGGCATCTCGCCCATTCGCTCTGGATAGGGGGGGTGAGTTAACGGAGTCCTTCCGCTGGCCTTGAATCTGCAAAAAAATCCGACACTCACGGTGGTGGCGGCGGCGCTGGTCGACGGCGAGGGACGGGTGCTTCTCCAGAAGCGCTCGCCCGGGCGAGCCATGGCCGGCCTGTGGGAATTTCCCGGCGGCAAGGTCGAGCCCGGCGAGCGGCCGGAGGCGGCGCTGGCGCGCGAGCTGGAGGAGGAGCTTGGAATAAGGGTCGAAGTCGCGGCCCTGTCGCCCGCCGCCTTCGCCAGCGCCGACAATCAGGGCCGTCACATGCTCCTGCTCCTCTATCTGTGCCGCGAATGGCGGGGCGAGCCGCGCGCGCTGGACGCCGCCGAGCTCCGCTGGCTGCGCCCCGACGCGATGGGCGCGCTCCCGATGCCGCCCGCCGACGAGCCGCTGATTGCGCTGCTCGAACGGCTGATCTGACCCTCCCTCAGGGAGGCGAGACGGGCCGCTTCAGGGCGTCCGCCAGCGATACCGTGCCGCTGCCGCGCTTCGCCGGCCTGGGCTGTTCGGGGGACGGGCTCCAGCCGAGCAGGTGAAGGATCTCGAACCGCTCGACGGTCTTGTCTCCGGGCGTGTCGAAGTCGGCGATGGCGGCGGCGAGGGCGTGCCGGCCCAGCGGGCGCCTCGAGCGGGCGGCGAGGATGTTGGTCCCGCCCATCGCCCTCAGGTCACGGACGAGGTCGATCAGCGACCGGAAGCGGACGTCGACCGGCTGGACGTCGACCACCGGCAGCGCGAAGCCCGCGCGGGTCAGCAGGTCGCCGGCGGCGCGGACGTCGATCTGCGGATGAATCCGGGCCGCGGCGGCGCCTTCGACCTCGTCCGCCGCGAGCATCGCGCGTCTCAGCCGGGGCAGGCTGCCGGCGCCGGCGAGAGCGGCGAGGAACAGGCCGTCAGGCCGGAGCGCGCGGCGGCTGAGCAGCAGCGCTCCGGGCAGATCGTTCACGGTGTCGAGCGATCCGGCCGAGACGATGAGGTCGAAGGCGCCGTCGGCGAAGGGCAGCCGGTCCTCGTCGGCCTGGACCCCGCCCGCCCGCCGGGCAAAGGCGCCGCCGGGATCGCAGGGCGTGACCTCGAGCCCGCGCTCGCGCAGCCGCCGGGTGAGGTATCCCCCCGCGCAGCCCAGGTCGAGGGCCCGGCGGAACTCCCGCCTGACGCAATCGAGCCGCTCGATCAGCTCGTCGGCGGCGAGGCGGTGGAGATAGTCGGCCTCGGCAAAGCGCGCCGCCGCCCTGTCGCGCCGAAGCCGGCGCAGCCGCCGGTCGAAGGGGACGTCCTGGCTCATCCGCCCGCGTTAAAGCCGCCGGCCACCGCCGTCATGCTGAACTTGTGCCGGCCTACGGGTCGATCCGCCCCGACCGGAAGGGCGCGCCGGCCCCCTTCCGCTTTTCCTGTCCCTTCGTGTCTTCTCTTTGCAAGGAGCGGGGAGGGGGCGAGCTCAGGCGCCGCCGGCCTTGCGCGACAGCTTCAGGATATAGCCCTTGCGGCCCTTGAGGTCGCTCTGCACGGAAAGATAGAGGGCCCCGGAATCGTCGGCGGCGATGCCCTGGACGTTGGCGAGGGTGCCCCCGAAGATCGCCACCACGTTCAGCCCGTCGTCCGGGGTGTAGCGGAACAGCTTGCCGTTGTCGCTGTCGGTGATGAACAGGGTGCCGTTCGCGAAGCGCAGCGATTCGGGCGAAAAGCCGGGCCGGTCGGCGACCGCCCGGTGAAGCCTGCCGTCGGGCCTCAGCATATAGAGGACGTTGTCGCGATTGTCGGCGATGTAGAGGTTTCCGGACTCGTCGAAGGCGAAGCTCTCCGGCTTGGCGATGTTTTTCTCCGGACCGATCAGAACCGAGGCGCTTCCGTCCGGCCGCACCTTCAGCACCCGGTGTCCCGGAGCGTCGCCGACGATGAGGTTCCCCTCCGGCGAGAGTCCGAGACCCTCGGTCGACGGGAGCCCGCGGCCGGGCGCGACCAGGGCGGTGGTCCAGCCGAGGCGGTCGGTCCGCCACAGCCCGCCGCGCGTGTCGTCGGTGAAATAGACGTTGCCCGAGGCGTCGCGCACCAGGTCCTCGGGCGAGGCGAGGCCGGCCCTCGAATCGGCGAGGAGCGCCGGGCGTCTGCCGGGGCGCCAGGCCCGGACCGCCGAGCCGCCCTCGTCGGCGACGTAGAGCGCTCCGTCCTGCCAGAGCAGGCCGTCGGGCGAGGCGAACCCGTCCTTCTCGCTCGCCGCCACCTCGACCGTCCAGCCGGGCTCGACGGTCAGCACCATCGCCTCCTGGTCGAGCTTGGCGCATCCGGCCAGGGCGAGCGCGAGTGCGAACAGGATCAGGTTGCGCATGGTCTCAGCCCCCCGCGACATGTTCGACGATCGCTTCCCCGGTTCCGGCCAGGTCGCGGACGTTGGTGAGGACGTTGGTCGACTCGAAGGCGACGAAGAAGAGCAGGGCGGCCGCCAGCGCCTCGTGCCTGAGGGTCCAGCCCGCCAGCGGCTCGAGCGCCCACTGCCGGGTGCGGCGGGCGACGAACTGGAGGATGAGCACCACCGCCGCGCCGATCGCCGCTCCGGCGGCTATGTCGAGCGGCGAGTGCATTCCGGTGACGATCCGCGGCATAAGGATCGCGGCCCCTGTCCAGGCGAGCGCGATTGCGCCCGCGCGGCGCGACGCCAGGAAGATTCCGAGCGACAAAGCGAAAAAGAAGCCGGCATGGTCGCTCGGGAACGAGCCGAGGTCGTTCTGCTCGATCTCGCCGCGCTTCAGGGCGCGGTAGCGGTTGCGAACCCCGCCGTTCAGCGGCTCCCGGTAGGCGAGCTTCCCGGTCTCGACCAGCTTGCCCTCTTCCAGGTGCCAGGCCTGCTGGGCGTGGACGAAGGGTCGCGGCTGGAAGAAGCCGTCGGCGATCGTCTTCGTGCTCGCCATGACGAAGAGGAGCGAGGCGATCGTGACGAGCAGGGTCGAGCGGCGGCGGCGGGTGTCGGCCTCGTCGCCGCCCGACCACCAGGCATAGACGAAGCAGGCGCCGATCGGCCCGGCCTTGACGAGGTTGTTGTCGAGCGGGAGCGAGATGAGCGTGTCGAGCATCCACGACCGGCCGGCGAGGCCGTTCAGGAGCAGATAGAGCCAGTCGCTCAGTCGGACGATCCAGTCCATGGGTCAGGCCTCCCCGGCGGCGGGACGGCGACGCAGCCGCTGCCTCATCTCGGCGACGAAGTTCAGGGCCTCGCGCTCCCCGCCCGGCGGCCGCCCGCTCGCCCACCACAGGCCGACGAGGAAGACCGGATAGGCGAGGACCCCGATGGCTACTCCGCCGATGAGGTCGACGACCGCGCTGCCGCTGTCGGGTCCGAGCAGGCGGACGCTCGCCGCCATCGCGGCCGCCGCCGCGAACGGCCGGAAGACGTGGAGGCCGAGCGCGAAGGGATTCTGCTTCGAATAGCGGGCGATGACCGCGATTCCCGTGGCGAGCACCAGGAAGTTGGCGGCGAAGGCCGCCAGCGCCACGGTGAGCGCGTCGGGCCGGATCCAGGCCGCCCCGGCGACGGTGACCACGAGGCACAGGGCGCCCCCGCCCGACATGTAGGCCGCCCTGCGGGCGAAGCCGGCCGCCTGGAGCGACGAGGCGATGACCTTGTAGACTGCATAAAGGGCCGAATAGACGGCGACGATCTTGAGGAAGGCCGCCGCTTCCGTCCATTCCGCGCCGAGCAGGAGGTGGATGGCGCTCTCCGACGTCGCCGCGAGGCCGAAGCCCATCGGCGCCGCGATCATCGCGTAGATTCCGAGGATCTGAGCCGTGGTCAGCGGCGCCAGCGGCTCGTCGGTGCGGGCGACGGTGACGAAGGTCACCCGGTTGAGCGCGGTCGCGATCTCCTGGGTGAAGATCTCGGACAGGTCCTTGGACACCGAATAGAGGCCGATGACGTGGGCGCTGCTGAAGCGGCCCATGACCAGCCGCTCGATCTGCATCTGCACCGTCTGGGTGACCGCGTGGACGAAGATCCACAGCGACGTGCCGAGCAGCTCCGCCCGCCGCTTCAGCGACAGCCGCGGCCGGAACGGGTGAGCGACATAGGTGGCGATCGCGTAGCAGCTGCTCTGGGCGACCATGCCGATGACGAGCGCCCAGTAATTGCGGAACCAGAAAGCGGCGCTGATCGTGATGAAGAAGGCCGCCGCTCGGGAGCCGATCCGCATCTTGAGGTCGCGGCCGAAGGCGAGCTGGCGGTCGAACTCGACGACTCCGATGTTGGCGAGGCCCAGCACGAGGAAGCGCACCGACAATATGGCCAGGACGGCGGTCAGCGCCGGCTGGTTGTAGAGGTGCCCGACCAGAGGCGCCGTTCCGAGCGCGAGAAGCCCCATCGTCCCGAACACGATGAGCTGGATCGTCCAGGCCGTGTCGAGATGCTCCCGGTCCCATTCCTTGATCCGGAGCAGCGCCTGCCACAGCCCGACCGCGCCGAGCAGCTCGACCAGCGCGAGCGTGGCGACGGCCAGGCCCATGATCCCGAAATCCTCCGGCCGGAGCAGCCGGGCGAGGATGAACACCGAGATGAGGCCGATGAAGCGCATCAGCCATTGCATCGTCACGGCGATGACGGCGCTTCGGTAGAGCGCGTTGCGGGAGGCGGGTTCGCTCACCGGGCCGTCCTCAGGCCGCCTGCCGGCACGTCGGAGCGAGGCTCGCCGCGGCTTCGCCCGGACTCGGGCGCAATCCGTCCGCGAGCACCCGCGCCAGGCGGGTGAGCGCCGCGGCGATGGCCGCGAAGCCCTCGGCCCCGTCGGCGACCGCGGGCAGGACGACGACCTCGGCCGCGAAATCCGGCGACATCTGGCGAAGGCGCCACTCGGTGTCGTCGTCGAGTAGGATCAGCGCGTCGGCCCGCTCCAGGTCGGCGACCGACAGTGCGGCCGATCGGTGCCCGGCGAGATCGACTCCGAACCGGGCGGCCGCCGCGACGGCCGGCGCCGGAGGCTCGGCGCCGCGTTTGGGCACGTGGCCGGCGGAGGCCACCTCGACCGGCAGGCTCCCCAGCCGAAGCCGGAGCAGCCGCTCGCCGAAAGCGCTCCGGCAGACGTTGTCGCGCCCGACCAGGATCAGCCGAAGCGGACGGGCCTGCGCCCTGTCGGAAATCCGGCGCACCATGTCCTCGAACCGGATCCGGTTCCGGCGCTTGCGCCCCGGCAGCCGCTTGAGGAGAGCCTGACGCAGGCGGAGGGCCAGCATCCGGCGCTCCTCCCGCCACGGCTCCGGATCGTCCGCGGCCCAGGAATCCGCGGTCGTCCGCGCGATCATCAGCCGGGCCACCGTCGCCAGTCCGGCCGCAGCCGCCCGGAGGCGATCGAGGCCGCTCGATTCCTCGAACCGGTCGACCACCCGGTCGAACTCGCCGGTGAGGTCCGCCTTGCGGGTTCCGCTCCGGTATCCGCCTTTCCCCTCTCGGCCCATGACCGCGAGGTCCCACCACAGGGCCGGAAAATCCGCCCCCGCCGCGACCGCCAGCGGCAGCGAGCCCCAGAAGCGCGGATTGACCTCGAGCAGGACGTGCCGGCCGGAGCGGCGCTCGAGCCGGAACTCGAACATCGCGACCCCGTCGAGCCGGGCCGCCGCCGCCAGTGGCTCCGCCGCGGCGAGCAGGCCCGGATCGGCCGGCTCGCTGACCCGGCTGGTGCTGGCGCCGGTCTCCGAGCTCTCGTGGAGCCGGCGGTGCTGATAGGCGAGCAGTATCCGTCCCTCCCGGGCGAGCACCGACAGGCCGATTCCGACGCCCGGGAAGAAGCTCTCGGCGACGCAGCCGTCCCAGGCGCCGGAGCGCAATTGACGGTCGAGCTCGGCCGGATCGCGCACGACGAGCGCGGAGCGCTTGGTCTTGACGTCGCCCAGGGCGTAGGAAGCGCGCGGCTTGAGCACCAGCGGCAGGCCCAGCGCGTTGGCCAGGTCCTTCGCCGATTCGGCCTTGCCGAGCAGCCGGCCCGAGGCGACCTTGACGCCGTGGCGCTGGGCGAGCGCCCGGGTATTGGCCTTGTCGCTGAAGATGGCGAGCGCGGCCTCGTTGGCGATCCCGATATGCTCGCGCCCGAGCGCGTCGGCATGATGGCGGAGCATGAACAGGCCGCTGTCGCTGGTCGGCACGACCTTGCGAAACCCGCGGGCGGCGATCAGCCCCGCAAGCGCCGACTCCCACTTTTCGGGGTCGAGCGGGTAGGGCGGCAGGCGGTGGGCGGCGGCGATGTAGCGCGACTTGAGAGCGGGCGAGGAGAAATCCGACGGCGCGGCATGGACCTCCACCCCCCGCCGCCCGAGCGAGCGGGCGATGGCCAGGAAGGCGCGCAGATCGTCGCCTAGCAGCAATACGCGTTCCGGCATCGTCCTCGCTTCGCCTCGGGTCCGTTGCCGCCCCCTATGCGCGTCGCGAGTTCAAATATCCCTAACGGACGGCGAAGAAATGGGCTGGGCCGGATTGATGATCGGGGCCGGCCGCGCCAAACTGCGCTCATGCCCGCACCGGCCGCCGCCGCCGCCGCCGCCCGTCACGCGTTTCGCCGGCTGCTCGACTTCGCCCTTCCGCCGCGCTGCCCGGGCTGCGGAGCGATCACGGGGGAGCCCCACCGTTTCTGCATCGATTGCTGGCGCTCGCTGGTCTTTCTCGGCGAGCCCTGCTGCGCGCGCTGCGGGCTGCCGTTCGAATATGCCGGCGCGGACGAGGCCTGGTGCGCGGGCTGCCTGGCCGAGCCTCCGCCGTTCGACCGGATGCGAGCCGCCGTCGCTTATGGCGACGTCAGCCGGGACGTCGCGCTCAGGCTCAAATATAGCGGCCGCCCGGGCCTCGCCGAGACTCTCGCCCATTTCATGGTCCGCCACGTCCCGGCGGGGGAGGCCGGGGCCCTGCTCGTGCCGGTGCCGCTCCATCGCTGGCGGATCTGGCGGCGCGGTTACAATCAGGCCGCTCTGATCGCGTCGGCCCTGTCGAGTCGGACCGGTCTTCCCGCCGAGCTCGCGATCCTTCGCCGGACCCGGGCGACGCCGCCGCTGCGCGGCCTCGGCCGCCGCGAGCGTTCGCTCGCCGTGCGAGGGGCCTTCCGCGTCGCTCCCGAGGCGAGGAATGTCGTCGCCGGGCGCCGGATCCTCCTCGTCGACGACGTCTATACGAGCGGCGCCACCGCCTCGGCCTGCGCCCGCGCCCTGAAGCGCTCGGGCGCCGCGTCGGTCGAGATATTGTGCTGGGCGCGGGTCGTGCGGGTCGACTCGCCGTGAACCTATCGCCGCCCTCTTTGTTCTCCTAAGGAACAGGTACCCAGGCAGGAGCAGATGATGGCCCGAGTCGAGATCTATACCAAGTTCGGCTGCCCCTATTGCGCCCGAGCGAAGCGGCTGCTCGAGGAAAAGGGCGCCGATTACGAGGAGTATGAGATCAATTCGCTGCCCGGCAAGCGCGACGAGATGCTCGGCCGCTCCAACGGCCGCACCACCGTCCCGCAGATCTTCATCGACGGCCGCCATGTCGGCGGCTCGGACGATCTCGCCGAGCTCGAGCGCGGCGGCCGGCTCGATTCGATGCTCCAGGGCGCCGGCGCGGAAGGCTGATTGCGGCGGCCCCGGACCTATTGAAGGCCCGTGCTCCTCGGCCGAGCGAAGGTGACGGTGATCCGCTCGAAGTCGTGCGAGGATCCGCTTCTGACGGCGACTCCCTTTCCGCCCGCGGATTCCGACGTCACGTGGCCGCGTCCGGTAGCCAGCGCCGCCTCCACGGCGCGAAGCAGGGCGGCGAGGCCGTCAAGGTCGAGATGGATGAACAATTCGTCATCGTCGTCAGGAAGTTCCGGCTTGAGCCCCGGCGCCATCTTCGATCCTTCGTTCCTTTTTCACCGCTCGATTTCGTCGGCCGTCTCCGGCAAAGTCGCGGCATGGACGCCCGTTGCTAACCGGTCGTCCCATCTCTTCCGAGTTTACGATGCGCGCCACCCGAATCACAGCGGAATGTTTTGCAATTCACGAATCGATCGTCGGTCGTCGGGCCGCCGGGCGACTTTCATTGCGGCTCGGGGCGCGCGGCATTGGGCTCCTGAGCGGTTTTGCCTATAGAGAGTCCGATTCGTCGAGGTGAGAGGAAGCGCCGATTGGCCTGGGATTACGCCTATACGTCCATCTCCTTCGCCGGGCCGGGCGGGTCGGGCGCGATCGTGGCGGCGGTCCAGTGGCTCCAGGCGACCCTGCTCGGCACGATGGCGACCACCGTCGCGGTGATCAGCGTCGCGACGGTCGGCTTCATGATGCTGTCGGGACGGATCGACCTTCGCCGGGGGGCGAGCGTGGTCGTCGGCTGCTTCGTCCTCTTCGGCGCGTCGGCGATCGCCGCCGGCATCCGCTCGGTCGCCAGCGGCGATTTCGCGCCGGTCGAGCCCGTCTACCGGGTCGACCCCTGGCTGCCCCCGCCGCCGCCGCCCCCGCAGCCGGCGCCCCCGGCACCCTCGGATCCCTACGCCGGAGCCGCGGTCCCGACCCGCTGACCGCCGTCGCCGAGCTACCGAGACGACGCCCGCGTCCGCCTCGACGGAAGCACCGAGCGCGACCGGCGGCCGAATCCGTCGTATGCATCTCGCTCCGGTAATCGCCGCACTGCTCGTAATTGGATCACTCGTGGCAGACCTCTACGCGCAATTCCTGGATACGATTTTGGCCGCTATCTAATGCATAGTCTAGTGTCTGTCGCGTTGGACACTGCTCGACTCGTCAAATTGGCTGCCAAGCGCTAGTCGCAACCAGCTGATCAAGACTATCGCAACGACGATACGAAAGGGAGGCGCGGATGCTCATGCCTTGCGGGAAAGGCCTGCCTTGGTTTCGCAACTTAAAGCGTGGATGAAGATAATGTTTTCCCTCAGCTGTTGTCCCCGGCTTAACTTGAACGTCGCCCTCCAACGGTTCTTCTATGTATCCGGATTCGTTATATCTGATGGCGCGTCCCTTGGCGTCGCGCATCTCCAAATCCATTTCGTATGAATAAGGATTTTGGATCGCATCACGTCTTATGCAGATCTGATAAGGCGAATCATTAGTGACCTTTATCAAAAGGGTTGGCCTATCGCTTTCGGTGTCCCGCCTCATTGAGATCGCAATTTCGCCGGTCGCACGGGTTGGGACAATGGCTGCCGTGGCGCACGCGGCGAGTGTCGCAGAGAGAATCAGCGAAGCCCGCATCCTCATGGGCCGCCGCACTCGGGGATCGCGAAGCACGGGTAATTATCATTATTCTTTAAAGCCGTTCCCGGGGCGTGGACTCCAAGCCAATCGGTCGCTTTCACGCCATATGCTAGCCGGTTTCCGTGCGCCATGCGGCCAAATCCCTCAAGATCGGACGGGAGCAATCCTATCACGCAAGCCGAACCCATGACCAGCTTAATGAAAAATCGCTAGATGTTTCGGAGTTCGGGTTGAACTTTCAAAAGGGGGCCAAAGGTCTGGTGCCGCAGCCGCTTCCAAATTTCCTTTCAAAATGTTCAAGCGTCGATTGTTGAGTTGCATCCAGCGCTGCGCCACTTTCGCCCCTATGGTCGCTGGGACGAACGCCACCACGGAAGTCAGCAGCTCGGAAGGCGGTTATTCCTCTCCTTTGAACCACCTATCTACATCTATAAGACCTAGCGAGCCAATTCCTGAAGCACCAAATGCGGATAATTCATCTTGGATTGCTTTCATAACAACCATCATACCCGCTCGGTAGCCTCGATCAAAATCCGTATCATCTGCTCCCGAAATATCCTCCGCAATTATATTAATTTCTTTAATTATGTCGCGGAGAAGATTCTCGTATAAGTTTTGGCTCACGAGCCTCTCCTTCGCAGCTCATCTCGAGCAATGTCTCTTTGCTGCGTTGCCCTATCCACTGTCCGCTGCCAATCCCTTCGCGCACGCGCTACCGCCGCCGGGTCGCTTGCGCTTTCCCTTTTCATAAACTTTTCGGGGTGAGCAATTTTCGCGCGGTGTTCCACGATCGTCTTCTCAAAATTTCTTGCCGCCGACTGAACTTGCCGAGTCGGCATCGCAACGAGTTGTTTCAGGGTCCCCGAATGTCGACCCCCTTGTGCGGCGAGCCTGTAGGCCGATGAGGCAGTCCGCAAAAAGGTAGCCCCGGCTCGATGCGAAATAAGTCCTACCAAGCCAAATGGCTCCAGCAAGCGCACGTTCTGCCGGAACAAAGATCGATACGATGGTGCCGAGTGTAGAAGCGGTTTCCCCCACCCGTTGCCGCTCTTGCTCGGTCAGCTGGTGCAAGCCGCATCTTCCTGGAGATTCACCGCAGCCTCCCTCCTGGCCCGTCGGATCCGTCATGTTGACCGGATCGTCACCGACATACGCATAGAGATTGACCTGATCCTCATACCCGATCGGGTCGGTCTGCAGGAACCTACCGAGCGTCGGGGAGTAGAACCGGGCTTTGTAATAATAGAGGCCGAGCTCCGGGATCCACGCCTGGCCGGTATACTGGAACCGGCCCTGGTTGCCCGCGCCGGGTATGCCGTATTCGTCGTAACTGTTGATGGCGACCGCGTTGCCGCCGGCGTCGGCGATTGCGACGACCGAGCCCTGGTGGTTGGCGTGGAAGTAGCGGATCGCCCAGCCGGCCGAGGCCTCGTACCAGGCCAGGGGCTCGTCGTCGCCGGGGCCGTGGACGTAGGAGCGAAGGACGGTGCCGGAGCCGTCATATTCCATGACCAACCGGTCGCCGTCGTAGAGGAACCTCGTCGTGCCGGAGGGGCCGCTCACCTGCCAGAGGCGGCCGAGCGGGTCGTAGGCCAGCGTCGCATTCTTCGCGCCCGAGGCGGAGATGAGGCGGTTCTCGGCGTCGTAGACGAACGTCGTCGTCCCGTCCGAGGTGAGATTGCCGTTGGGGTCGTATTGGAATGCGGTGCTCGGAGTGCCGTCGCTCGTCGCGGCGGTATATTGGTTGAGGCCGTTGGCGGGGTCGTAGGTTCGCGCATAGGAGGCCGTGACCCTCCAGGCGAACGCGTCGATGCGGCGGTCTTCCGGACGATCTGGAGGGCCCGTTGTAGAGGAAGCGAGCGTCCGGTCTGCACTCGTGCGGGCTCGATCACGGACGAGCGCCGAGAGCCGGCCCTAAGTCCGGGAGCCTGAAGATAGCGAGTAACCCTCAAGGCCGAAGGGGGACGGAATCTACAGAATCTGACGTTCGCTGACTTTACGCGTCGTACTCGCGATACGCGTCGAATGTATCGAACTGAACAGGATACTCGGCCGAAAGGGAACAAATAAGGGCCTCCATCTCTACAGATACTCGGCCATCCTTCCGATACTCTGAAACTGGAGCGATATCACTGAATTCAACGACATGAAGATCTTCTGCCTCCAACGCCGTGCGAGCGCGATCTTTGTAAGCTTCGGAGTCGTAAGCCAGGGCGAGCACGTGAGTGAAGGCGCCTTTGAAGCTGCCTCCTAATGCATTTACATCTCCCTTAGGCTGCACATGCACGAATCCGATCCAAGGTTGCTCCCGTTTCATAGGCGCCGCTCTCACTCGTTGTCGGTTCGGCGAGGATATCCTCGACGCGGGTAGCTTTCGTGGACCCCGTCAGGTTTCTTTCTACCTTTAGCGTCTGTAGCATGGAAGTGAGGATCCCCCCGTTTTGGATTGGCATGCTGCATTGGCGACTGGCCGCGAGCCGTAGCCCTCTGGGCCCTATCTTGCGCCCGTTTGGCGGTGGAATGTTCCCTGACATGTATTTTCGGTCTGCCGCTGGGACCAAGTCGCGACTCTGGAACTCCTCTAGCAATATTCCGAGCACGGTTTTCCGCAGCTTCGCTCGCTCCACGGCGAATGCCTGCGGCTATTCCTTTGCTGAGGACAATCCCTTCTGGGCCGGATCCGATACCCGTGAAAGCCGTCGCCGCATCCCAAAGGTAGCCGGCGACTTCAACAGCAGTAGCGATCCTCTCCCTAGCTTCAGCGGGAATCGGCTCGCTTTCATCTGGGGGATCCCAAGTCCGCCTTGGGTAAATGTCTCCGTAGTTTCCTGAAGGGTCCGTCTTATTCGCAGGGTCATTTCCCACATAAGCGTAGAGGTTGATCTGATCGTCGTATCCGACGGGATCTACCTGCAGGAACCGTCCCAGCGTCGGCGAGTAGAACCTGGCCTTGTAGTAATAGAGCCCCAGCTCGGGGATCCACGTTTGGCCAGTATACTGGAACCGCCCGACATTGCCCGCTCCCGGGATGCCATATTCGTCATAGCTGTTGATGGCGACCGCGTTGCCGGCGGCATCGGGGACAGCAATGATCGAGCCCTGGTGGTTGGCGTGGAGGTAGCGGATCGCCCATCCGGCCGAGGCCTCGTACCAGGCCAGGGGCTCGTCGGTTCCGGGGCCGTGGACGTAGGAGCGAAGGACGTTGCCGGAGCCGTCATATTCCATGACCAGCCGGTCGCCGTCGTAGAGGAACCTCGTCGTGCCGGAGGGGCCGGTCACCTGCCAGAGGCGGCCGAGCGGG
>DASTLX010000066.1:0-245794 GCA_035714565.1 Allosphingosinicella sp. | reverse complement strand
ATGGCGGACGGTGGCGGCGTCGACGGACATGCGGGGCCGCTAGCATCCACGCTGCAACGCGGCAAGGAGCGCTATTCGAAGGCGTCCCCCACCGGCTTGCCGTCGACGAACAGCTGCTGGCGCTCTACCTTGCGGACCTCGACCCGGCCCCGCGCCGTGTCCGGGAGCGGGAGCGTGGCCGCCGCGACGGGAGGGGCGGGAAGACGCTGCACCCAGGTCCCGTCCGGCCGGCCGTCGAACAGATAGATGGCGCAGTGGCGGCAGCTCGGGCGCAGCAGCGCCGCCCGCTTGGGCTCGAGGAAGACCACCCGGCAGACCTGGTCGTAGCATTGGCCGCTTCGGCCGATCAGGTCCGCGAGCGTCGGCGGGATGGCCGCGGCTCCTTCGGGGCGCAGGTCGAGCGGCGGCCGCGCCGACCGCTCCGGGCCGATCCGCTCCTGCGGTCCCATCGCCCAGCGATCGGCCGCGCCCAGCGCGTGGCGGGCGCGCTGCCGGACGACCAGGTTCGGGCTTGCGGCGAGCCGCTCAAGCGCCCTTCGGCCGGCGGGCCCGAAGTCGAACCGCATCGCCGCCCAGTCGAAGCGGTCGGGGGCGACCTTGCCCGATTCGAGCCGCGCGAGCTGATCCCGCGCGGAGATGGCGCCGAAGCTGACGATGGGAAGCGCGAGGAACAGGGCGATGAGGCACAGGCCGGCGGCGAGGACGATATTGGCCCGCCGAACGGCTTCGGGCCAGCCGCCGCGGCGGCCGCGGACGAGGGCGTGGAGATAGGCGAGCGCGAAGGCGGCCGCGGCGAAGACGAAGACGCAGGCCCACATCCGGTCCGGGGTCAGGCCATATTGGCCGATCCGTTTCCCGGTCGAGACGGCGGCGACGAAGGCGAGCGGCGGTATGACCAGGGCGAGCGCGACCGCCGCGTAGCGCAGGGCGGGCGAGCGCGCCTCCTCCTCCGGATCGTTGCCGACGACGGCATTGGCGAGGATGACGGCGCCGACGATGCAGGCGAGCAGGATCGGGGTGGTCGCCTGAGTCTGGTCCCAGAGCGGCTGAAGGCCGGTGAACGGAAGCGCGAGGACGAAGAGCGAGAGGCCGAGCGCGAGGACGGGGGCAAGCACCGACAGCACGGCCCGGGCGACCTTCTGAAGGGTGCCCAGCACCGGGTCGCGGTCGCGCAGCAGCCCGACCGCGCCGCCGAAGGCGCCGCAGGCGAGCGGCCACATGAACCAGCCCTCGTCCATTAGGTCGCGCAGCACGTCGATGCCGATCAGGTGGAAGAGCTCGGACAACAGGAGCGCGAGGAGAATGGTGGCGGCGACGAAGGCGCAGGCGGCGCCGCCGAGGATCAGGTTGGTCCAGACATGGCCGTGGACGACGGCGGCCTCCGGCCGGCCGCGGCCGCCGTCGCGGATCGACTGGAAGAGCGGGACCGCGATCGCGGCGGCGAGGACGGCGGCGAAGAACTGCCATCCCTCGCCCGCGCCCCACTGGTCCGGACTGCCGTTCCAGAAGGCGACGAAGGCCGCCACGAGGCCGCTCCCGGCCGCGAAGGCGAGCGACCAGAGCCATCGCCGCCGTTCCAGCGAAAAGGCGAAGGCCACGCCCGAGACGGCGAGGAAAGCGGCGCCGGCGATCCGGATCGGGCTGTCGGTCGACATTCCGGGCCGAGGGCCGTCGATCAGCGAATCGAAGGCGAGGCCGAAGCAGGCGCCCAGCGCCGCCAGCAGCACCGCCCGAACAGGCCAGGCGGGATGATCGACCGTCTGCCGTCCGTCCATGTCGTCCTCCCGGCGCCACCGTAGCGCTTGCATCCGCTTGTGCCATGGGCTTGTGCAGCGGCGATGCACGGGCGGAGGATTTGATGCTGGCGCGGCGGTTCCTGTGGGTGGTGGCGGGGCTTACCGTGCTCGTCCTGGCGGCGGCCCTGGTCTACCGGCTGTTCGGGACCGAGCTGATCCGGCTGACCCTGGTGCCGACCGCCGCGTTCGAGGGCGGGCCGCCGGCGGCTCCGAGCGGCTATGGGGACAAGGGCCGATGGATCGCCCGGCCCGACATGCCGGCGAGCCCCGCCTCCTGGCTGCCGGCCGGGATTCGGCGCGAGGGCCCGGCGCGGGCGTCCGTCTTCTTCATCCACCCGACCTCCTATCTGAAGTCGTCCCACTGGAACGCGCCGCTCGACGACGCCGAATCCCAGTGGCGGGCCAAGCTGTTCGTGCAGAGCCAGGCGAGCGTGTTCAACGGAGTCGCCGAGGTCTGGGCGCCCAAGTACCGGCAGGCGACCTTCGGCGCCTTCCTGACGACCAAGGCGGAGGCGCAGAAGGCGCTCGATTTCGCCTATGCCGACGTCGCCGCGGCCTTCGACCAGTTCCTTCGCGAGGCTCCCGCCGACCGGCCGATCCTGCTCGCCGGCCACAGCCAGGGCAGCCTTCATCTGATGCGGCTCCTCGCCGAGCGGATCGCGGGCAGGGCGGAGGCGAAGCGGGTCGCGGCGGCCTATGTGATCGGCTGGCCGATCTCGATCCCCGCCGATCTTCCCTCGCTCGGCCTGCCCGCCTGCGAGCGGCGGGCGCAGGCGCGCTGCCTGGTCGGCTGGCAGAGCTTCGCCGAGCCCGCAGACCCGGAGATGATCACCGACGTCTACGACCATTCGGCCGGGCGCACGGGCATCCGCCGCGCGGGCTCGCCGATGCTGTGCACCAACCCGCTCACCGGCGCCCGCGGCGGCGAGGCGCCGGCCTCGGCCAATCTCGGCACGCTGGTGCCCAATGCCGAGCTGACCGAAGGCCGGCTGCAGGTCCCCGGCGTTCCGGCCCGCTGCGACGTCCGCGGCTTCCTGCTGATCGGCAGGGACGCACCGGATCTCGGCCCCTACGTGCTTCCCGGCAACAATTACCACGTCTACGATTATGCCCTGTTCTGGTCGAACCTGCGCGCCGACGCGGCGGCTCGGGTGGCGGCGTGGGAAGGGCCGGAATGATCACGGCCTCGGCGGCGGATTTCCGGGAGGCCCTGCCCGGCGGCGGCCGCCTCCTCGGCCTGGACGTCGGCACCCGGACGATCGGCCTCGCTTTGTGCGACTCGGGCTGGACGATCGCCAGCCCGGCCGAGCTCCTCCACCGCGGCAAGTTCGCCCGGGACCTGGAGAAGCTGCGCGCGCTCGCCGAGGCGCAGCGGGTCGCCGGGCTGGTCGTCGGCCTGCCGCTCAACCTCGACGGCAGCGACAGCCCGCGCACCCAGTCGGTTCGAGCCTTCGCCCGCAATCTCGAGCCGCTCGGCCTCCCGCTCCTGCTTTGGGACGAGCGCTGGTCCACCCAGGCGGTGACCCGCACGCTCCTCGACGCCGACGCCAGCCGCGCCCGCCGAGCCGAGCTGGTCGACAAGATGGCCGCCGCCTACATCCTCCAGGGCGCGATCGACGCCCTGACCATGGGCTAGCCGCCGACCCGGACCAGCGCCTCGCGCATCGCGGCGCGGAAGTCGGGCCGGTCGTAGATGTCGTTGTGGCCGGCGCCGGGCAGGATTCGGTGGTAGACGACCCGTCCGGCGCGGCGGCGCAGGGCTTCGGTGCGCCGCGCCGGGATGAGCGTGTCGCGGTCGCCGGCGATCAAGGCCGTCGGCACGGCCGATCCGCCCAGCCATTGCGCGGACTTCATCTCGTGCCGGAACAGCCAGCGCACCGGCAGCCAGGGATAATGGCCGGCCGCCACCCTCGCCATCGAGTCGAACGGCGTGACCAGGATGAGGCCGTCGAGCGGCCGGCGCGGAGCGAGGCTTGCGGCGACTCCGCTGCCGATGCTGAAGCCGACCGCGACGACCCGCCGCGGCCGGAGGCGGGCGACGGCAAGGTCATGGACGCGCGGCGCGTCGTCGACCAAGGCTCGGGCGCTCGGGCTTCCGGTCGAAGGGCGGTAGCCGCGATAGTGGAAGGCGACGACGTCCGCTTCGGGGAACAGGCCGTGCAGATAGCCGGCGGCGGCCTCGGCGTTCCAGGCATTGCCGCCGAAGCCGAGGATCAGCGTTCCGGACCGCCTTGCCGAGGGCGGGACATGGATGCCGTGGAGGCGCTCGCCGTCCGGAGTCTCGATCGCGAGCCGCTCGGCCCCCGGCGGCAGCGGCCCGGCGCCCCCGACGGCCCCCGCCGGAAAGAGGAGCCTCGCCTGGAAGAGGAAGAGCAGGACCAGGAGCGCGAGGTACAGGAAGACCGGGACGAGGAGGAGCTTCCACATCGGTCCGTCTCCTCCCTTCGCAGCGCCGCGGAGGCGGCTCCCCTCCCCGCGACGTCGCGGGAAGGCCTTCTCAGCGCGCGCACGCCTCCGCCAACGCCGGCTCGATCGCGTCGAGCGTGAAGGGCTTGGAGAGGACGGGGGCGCCTGCATGCTGGGGCGGCGGGGGCTCGATATGGCCGCCGGTGGCGAGGATGTAGGGGACGCCCTGGGCGGCGAGCCGGTCCGCTACCGGCCAGACCCGCTCGCCGTTCAGGTTGACGTCGATGATGGCGAGGTCGAATCCGCCCTGCCCGACGCGGGCCAGCGCTTCCGAAACCGTGTCGCACGTCCCCGCGACCCTATGGCCGAGCGAGTCGAGGAAATCCTCGAGCATCATCGCGATCAGCGGTTCGTCTTCGACGATCAGGATGGAGCGCCCAGCCACGGCGCCCGCTTAAGGCGTAACTATCGTTTGCGAAACAAGTTTTTTGAGCTTGTTCCTTATCTCATCGCCAGGGCGTCCCGAGTCGCCTCGGCGAGCTTCTGGACCGAGAAGGGCTTGGCGAGGAAGGCGACCCGGTCGAGGTCGATCGACTGGCGCAGCTGCTCCTCGGCGTAGCCCGAGATGAACAGGATCGGCAGGTCCGGCTGGCGAAGCCGCGCCTCGCGGGCCGTGGTCGGCCCGTCCATGGTCGGCATGACGACGTCCGAGATCATCAGGTCGACCCGTCTCTCGCGCTCCAGAATCTCGATCGCGGCTTCGCCGTTCTCGGCGAGCAGGACGGTATAGCCGTGGCGGCTCAGCGCCCGCTCCGCCACGGCGCGCACCGTCGCCTCGTCCTCGACGAGCAGGATCGTGCCGGTGCCCCACAGCTCGCCGGCGGGCTCGCGGCCCTTGCGCGCGGGCTTGACGGCCTCGGCCCGGTGGACCGGCAGATAGATGACGAAGCTCGTGCCCTTGCCCGGCTCGCTCTCCGCGAAGATGAAGCCGCCCGACTGCTTGACGATTCCGTAGACGGTGGAGAGGCCCAGGCCGGTGCCCTTGCCCACCTCCTTGGTGGTGAAGAAGGGCTCGAAGATCTTGGGAAGCAGATGCGGCGGGATGCCGGTGCCCGTGTCGGAGACCCGAAGGGCGGTATAATCGGCGACCGGAAGGATCTCGCTCCCCATCCGGCGGACGTCGTCGGCGGAGACGCCGTAGGTCTGAAGGGTGAGCAGGCCGACGCTCTGGTCGTCCTTGGCGAGCATCGCGTCGCGGGCGTTGACGGCGAGGTTGACGATCACCTGCTCGAGCTGGCCCGGATCGGCGCGGACGGCGCCGAGGCCGCGGCCGTGCTTGACCTGGAGCTTGACCCGCTCGCCGAGCAGCCGCTTCAGCAGGGTGGAGACCTCCGCGATGACGTCGGGAAGCTGGAGCACCTGCGGACGCAGGGTCTGCTGGCGCGAGAAGGCCAGCAACTGCCGGGTGAGGCTCGCGGCCCGGTTCGAATTGGATCGGATCTGCTGGATGTCGTCATAGTCGCTGTCGCCGGGGGCGTGGCGCATCAGCATCAGGTCGCAATGGCCGATGATCGCGGTCAGGATATTGTTGAAATCGTGGGCGACCCCGCCGGCGAGCTGGCCCACCGCCTGCATCTTGGTCGCCTGGGCGACCTGGCGCTTGAGGCGGTCCTCCTCGCTATTGTCCTTGAGCGAGAGCAGGACCGCCGCCTCGCCGAGCCCGCGGGCGCCGGCCACGGTCAGCGCGACCGGCTCCTCCGCATTGGCCTTGAGCCGGACCGCGACGTCGCCGGACATCGAGGCGCCCCGGGCGAACCGGCGGATCGAATCGGCGACCGCGGCCTTGTCCTCGTCGACGACGAGGTCGCTCGGCCAGGTCGGGGCGGCGGTTCGCGACAGGCCGGCGGCGCGGCGGAAGGCGCTGTTCAGATAGACGAAGCGGCCGTCGCGGTCGGCAAGCGCCAGGCCCAGGGGCAATATCTCGAGCAGGGCGTTGATGTTGTGCGCGGCATCGGATCCGACTCCGCCGAGCTCGTCGAGGAGCAGGAACAGGCTCGGTCCGCCCTCCTCCTCGGCCAGCGGGACCTGGAGGATGCGCAGGGCGCCGCCGGCCTTGCCCTCGCGAGCGAAGTGGAACTGGTGCTGCTCGCTCATCACCAGGAGGTCGACGAGCGGAGTGCCGGGGGCGACCTCCGCCTCGCCGCCGGCACGGGCGTGGAAGGCTGCGTTCGCCTCCAGCATCCGCCCGTCCGCGGCGGTGAGCGCGGCCATCAGGCCGGTCGCGGCCAGCCGGCGGCCGATCTCGCCGCCCAGCAGCAGCCGGGCCTCGGCCGCGGCATCCTTCTCGCCGGTGCGGGCGAAGCGCCAGAGCAGGCCGCCCTCATTCCCGGCGGAGCGGATCTCGGCCGAAAGGCGAAGGTCGCCCGACTCCAGTCCCGAGGCCTCGGCCCGGCCGTCGCGCGAGGCCGCGGCGAGGGCGCCGCGCAGGGCTTCGCCGAACGGAAGCTCGAGCGGAGGGCGGATGCCGAACCAGCTCTCGTAGCGGGAGTTGGCGGCGATCAGTCGGCCGCCGCCGTCGGTGGCCGCAACCGCGTCGGGCGAGGCTTCGAGGCCGGCCCGGACGAGCGCCAGATCGGTGCCGCTTTCGACAAGTTCGGGCGGCGCCGAGGGGGCGCCGCGCCCGACGAACAGCAAAGGCACTCCGACGGCGAGCACGCCCGCGAGGAAGGCCGCCGCGAAAACGGGATTGTCGAGCGCCCAGAGCAGGAGGGCCGCCGAGGCCGACGCGGCGGCGAGCACCGCGAGCATGCCCAGGCCCAGGCGCGGGCGGGCCGCCGGGGCGGGAGGATAAGCGGTCGACATCCGCCGACCCGTGCTTTCTTTCCTTGCCCCAGGTCAAGGGCGCCGCGGCGGGCTACGCCCCGATCCTGCTCGTTCTGCGCCGCCATTTGCGGGCCGTCCACCAGCGCCAGACCAGGATCGAGGCGAAATAGCCGACCAGGGCGCTGATGGCGGCGATGATGAACAGGCCGCTGACCATCGCCAGGGCGGCGTCCGAGAAGAGCCAGGCGAACCAGTCCCGGATCGTCGCCTCGCGCCCCGGAACGCCGGTCTGCCCGCCCAGGCCGAGCGAGCTTCCGACGAAATAGGAGGCGGTGAGGATGAAGGGCGTCGTGAACGGGTTGGACAGGAAGGTCATCAGTGCGGAGACCGGGATGTTGCCCCGGAAGGGGATGCACAGCAGCGCCGAGCCGATGATCTGAAGCCCCGGGATCATGACAAAGATCCCGACGAGGAGGCCGATGGCGACCCCGCGCGGAACCGAGCGGCGGGTGAAGCGCCAGAATTCGGACTGGAGGACCCGCTGACCGAACGGCCTCATCCACCGGTTCTCCGCCAGGCCCTCGCGGGTCGGCATGTTCCTCCGGGCCCAGCGGCCGAGGCGACCCCCGTCGTCAGCCACGATCGCGCAACAGCCGGCCCTGCTCCCTCTTCCAGTCCTTCTCCTTCTGATATTCGCGCTTGTCGGGCGCCTTGCGGCCCCTCGCCAGAGCAAGCTCGACCTTGGCCCGGCCGCGGCTGTTGAAGTAGATTGAGAGCGGGACGAGGGTCATGCCCTGGCGGGCGACGGCGCCGTGCAATTTGGCGATCTCGCGCTCGTGGAGGAGAAGCTTGCGCGGCCTCTTGGGCTCGTGATTGTGGCGGTTGCCGTGGCTGAACTCGGGGATGTTGGCGTTGATCAGCCAGGCCTGGTCGTCCTTCACCTCCGCATAGCTCTCGGCGATCGAGCCTTCGCCGAAGCGGAGCGACTTCACCTCGGTGCCGGTGAGCGCGATTCCCGCCTCGTAGGTCGATTCGACGGCATAGTCGAAGCGGGCGCGCCGGTTCTCGGCGACGACCTTCTGCTTGTCGAACGTGGCTGGGCGGGGACGGACCAATTACACCTCCATTCCTCCCCGGCATTCGCCGGGGAGGGGGACCATGCGTAGCATGGTGGAGGGGCACTTGGGGGCAAAAGAACCCCTCCACCGCGCTTCGCGCGGTCCCCCTCCCCGAGAAATCTCGGGGAGGAATTTTGAAAGCGAAAATCTCACAGCAGCCCCGCATGCTCCAGAGCCTCGTCGACCGCCTTGCGGCTGGCCTCGGACGGCGGGGTCATCGGCAGGCGCAGTTCGGCGGAGGTACCTTCGCGAACTCTGGACAGGGCATATTTGACCGGACCCGGCGAAGCGTCCGTGAACAGGGCCGCATGGAGCGGGTAGAGCCTGTCCTGGAGTTTCAAAGCCGCCTGCCAATCGCCTGACAAACAAGCATTCTGGAATTCGGCGCACAGCCTGGGAGCGACGTTGGCGGTGACCGAGATGCAGCCCGTCCCCCCCATTGCGGAGAAGCCCAGCGCCATGTCGTCATTGCCGGAGAGCTGGATGAAATCCTCCCCGCAGGCGGCGCGCTGCGCCGATACGCGCGCGAGGTTGCCGGTCGCGTCCTTGACCCCGACCACGTTGGCGATCCTGGCCAGGCGCGCCATCGTCTCGACCGAGATGTCGGTGATCGTCCGCGCCGGCACGTTGTAGAGGATGATCGGGATGTCGACCGCTTCGGCGATCGCCGCGAGGTGAGCGTAGATGCCCTCCTGGTTGGGGCGGTTGTAATAAGGCGGGACGTGGAGGGCCGCGTCGGCACCCGCTTCCCTCGCCGAACGGGTCAGCTCGATCGCGTGGGCGGTGTCGTTAGAGCCGCAGCCGGCGATGACCTTCACCCGCCCGTCGGCGCCCTCGATGGCGAGCTCGATCGCCCGGCGGTGCTCCGCGGCGGTCAGGGTCGCCGATTCGCCGGTCGTCCCGCAGGGGACCAGCGCGTGGCTCCCTTCCGCCACCTGCCAGCGCACGAAGTCGAGAAAAGCGCGCTCGTCCAACGCTTCGTCCCGGAAAATCGTCACCAGAGCCGGGATCGACCCGCGGAACATCGCAAGACTCCTTCACGTTAGGCTGCAGGCCCGACAATAAAGGGTCGGCCGTTCAGGGCCTGATAAGGAGGGGGTTGGCATTCTGTCCAGCATGCAGAAAAAAGCGTTGGCCTTGAGCCTGTTGGGCGTGTCCGCAATGTCCGTCGCAGCCGTCGCGACGGGGGTGAGGCCGGCTCACGTCGCCAGGATCCTTCCGGCCGCGATGCAGAGCGCGGCGCCGCCGCCCGCGACGTCGCCGGTGCAGCCGCGCCCGGCGCCGGCCTATTCGCCGGTTTCGCCGGCGATCGCCGCCGACATCGCCCGCTGGAACGGCCTCAGGCAGACCGACAGCCTGCCCTTCTCGGCTTACGCCTCCTTCCTGATGACCCATCGCGGCTGGCCCGGCGAGACGGCGATGCGCCGGACCGCCGAAAAGGCCAATTCCGACGGCGGCGCGGCCTTCGAGGTGATCGGCTTCTTCAGCGCCTTCCCGCCGCTGACCCCGGCCGGACATGCGCGCCACGCTTTCGCCCTGCAGGCCTCGGGGCGGGGCAACGAGGCGCTCGAGGCCGCCCGCAGGGCCTGGACCGGCGGACTCCTCCCCCAGGCCGACGAGGCGCGGATCCTGAGCCAGTTCGGCGGCCGGCTGACGGCGGCCGACCATGACGCGCGCCTGGACGCGCTTCTCGGCAACGGCGACACCCAGAGCGCGGCCCGGCAGCTGCCGCTGGCCTCGGCGCAGCGCCAGGCGCTCTACGCCACCCGGCTCGCGCTCCAGACCCGGGCGTCCGACGCGGCGAGCCGGCTTGCGTCGCTCGGCACGGTGGAGGGCGATGCCGGCCTGCTGATGGACCGGGCGAACTGGCTCCGCGCCGGCGGCCAGAGCCTCGCCGCCCGCCAGCTGATGGCCCAGCCGCACCGTCTGTCGAGGCCTCCGGCCAATGCCGAGAAATGGTTCGAGACGATGATCACCCTGGCGAGGGGCGCGGCCAACGACGCGCAATGGTCGACGGCCTATGCGATCGCCTACCAGCTCGACGACGCCTATCCGGCGGGCACCGACGTCAGCGGTCGCCCCTATGGCGAGCGCGACGAATATACCAACCTCGCCTGGCTGGCCGGAACCGCGGCCCAGAAGCTCGGCCGCCACGCCGACGCGGCCCGGATGTTCGACCTTTACGGCCGAGCCGCGCGCTCCTCGCAGACGCGCACCAAGGGCTTCTACTGGGCCGCCCGCTCCGCCTTCATGGCGGGCCAGCAGGCCCAGTCGAACAGCTGGCTGGAGCAGGCCGCCGCGAGTCCGGACCAGTTTTACGGCCAGCTGGCGCTCGAAAGGCTGGGCCGGCGGGTGACCCCCCCCTCCCCGTCGACCGCGGCTCCGTCCGCCGCCCAGCGCTCCGCTTTCGCCGCCCGGCCGCTGGTCCAGGCGACCAAGGCGCTCGGCGACATGGGCCGGTGGAGCGACCAGTCGCTGTTCATCCGCGCCATCGCCGAGCAGGCGGACACGGAGGCCGACCGGATCCTCGCCGCGCAGTTCGGCCGGACGATCGGCCGCCAGGACCTCGGAGTCTGGGTGGCGAGGGAAGCCCGCAACAAGGGCCAGAGCTTCTACGATCCGGCCGGATTCCCCGAAGTGACCCTTCCTCCGGCCTATCAGCACCACTGGGCGCTCGCCCACGGAATCACCCGGCAGGAGAGCTCGTTCGACCGCGGCGCCGTCAGCCCCGTCGGCGCCCGCGGGCTCATGCAGCTGATGCCGGGCACCGCACGCGAGCAGGCCGGGAAGATCGGCCTGCCCTACGATTTCGGCCGGCTGACCAGCGATCCGGCCTACAACGTCATGCTCGGCTCGAGCTATTTCGGCCGGCTGCTCGACGAATGGGGCGGCCAGGCGGCGATGGCGGTCGCAAGCTACAATGCCGGCGCCGGCAACGTCCGCAAATGGGTCCGGGCGAACGGAGATCCGCGCGGCGGCGCGGACATCGTCACCTGGATCGAGGCCATCCCCTATTCCGAGACCCGCAACTACGTTCAGCGCGTGCTCGAGAATGCGGTGGTCTACGAGGCGATTCGGGCCCAGCGCACGGGCGGCCGGGCGAACCGCCTGTCCTACTATCTCGGCAAGAGCGGGCCGGGCTGAGAATGGACCGAATCCTCCCCGCGATCTCGCGGGGAAGGGAACCGTGCGAGGCATGGTGGAGCGGTTCTTCGAACTCCGAAGGAGCCCCTCCACCGGCTTGCAGCCGGTCCCCCTCCCCGGCAAAGGCCGGGGAGGAATGACGTCGCCCAACTACATCACGCCCGAGGGCTATCGACGCCTGCGCGAGGAATATGAGGCGCTGTTCGCGGTCGAGCGGCCCAAGCTGGTCGAGACGATCAGCTGGGCGGCGGGCAACGGCGACCGCTCGGAGAACGGCGACTATATTTACGGGCGCAAGAGGCTCCGCGAGATCGACCGCCGGCTGGGCTGGCTTTCGCGGCGGATGAAGGACGCCAAGGTCGTGGATGCGGCGGCCCAGCCGGAACGGGGCAAGGTGTATTTCGGGGCCACGGTCCTGCTCGCCGACGAGGAGGACAACCGGCGGACCGTGACCCTGGTCGGCGAGGACGAGACCGACGCCGCCAACGGCCGTATCGCCTGGACCTCGCCGATCGGCCGCGCCATCCGCGGAGCGGCGGTCGGCGACCTGCGCCGGGTCGATCTGCCCGGCGGCGAGCGCGAGCTCGAAATCCTCGCAATATCCTATCCCACCGGACCCGCCTGAGGTCCGGCGGTTTCGCGCATCGAAGAATTTCGCCAGCCTGCATCCAAACCGCCCCCTCGTTCCGTCTGAGCTTTCGGATGAGATGGGGGTCGACGATGAAAGCGCTTCTGACACTGACGGCGGGGCTCGCTTTCGCCGCGGCCGCCCCCCTTTGGAGCTCGGCGATGGCCCAGGCCGAAGCCCCGCCGGCGGCGGTCGCGCCCTCGACGGCGGAAGTTCTGCGAAACGTGCGCGCCGCGGTCGGGCAGGACCGGCTCCACGCGTTCGGCAGGGCTTTCGAGATCGCCGAGAAAGGGGCCGACGGCGGGATCGACCGGATCCGCTTCGGGACCGCGAAGGGCGAGCTGCGCAACGGCGACGAATTTCTCTACGACGGAAGTCTCGGATGGCAGTTCGACTCGCGCCGCAACATGTTCTTCCCGGCCTCGCTGCGCCAGCGCGAGAAGGCGGCCTGGCCGCTCTGGATCCGGGGGCATTGGTGGCTCGACCCAAGGAGCGGAGTCCAGGCGAGGCTGCTCGCCGGGGAGAGCAATTCCCGTGAGGTCGCCCTGGCGCTGTCGCTGCCCGGCGGGGTCGTCGGGGCGACGGTCTATGTGGACCGCGCCACCTGGCTGCCCGACCGGGTCGTCGTCCCCTACGAGCGCGGACCCTTCACCCAGCGCTACCGCGACTATCGAACGGTGAGGGGCGTCCGGTTTCCGTTCGCCGTCGACACGAGCTACCGGAACTCATCCACCAGCGCCGTCGTCTCCGTTCTCCCGGTCGCGCCCGAGCCGCATTTCGCCAGGCCGAAGCCGCCCCTCGATCACCGGTTCGATCCTTCCCGGCCGGCGGCGCTGGAGACGAGGCAAGGCGCGCCCTTCCCGTCCGGCACCCCCGGCCATGTCTACGTCCGGGCGGTGGCCGACGACGTCCGCTCCGGCTGGTGGCATCTCGATTCCGGCGCCGACGCTTCGATCATCGACGAATCGGTCGCCGAGGCGCTCCATATGGAGGTGATCGGCACGCACCGGTCGGCGGGAGCCGACGGCAAGCCGGTCGAGGGAACCTGGCGCCGGGCGAAGAGCCTGACCGTGGGCCGGCTCCGGATCGAAAACGCGGTCTTCCGGGCGATGGACCTCAGCGGCAACAACGCTCCCGCCGGCGAGCGGCGAATGGGGACGCTGGGCTACGACCTGTTCGCCCGGGCGGTGGTCGAGTGGGGGGACCGGGGCCGGCGGGTCCGGATCTGCGATCCGGCGGGCTACCGCCTTCCGCGAGGGGCGTCGTGGCAAAGGCTCGAGCATATCGACAGCACCCCGGCGTTCAGAGGAGTCGCCGAGGGCCATTCGGGCCTCTTCCAGATCGATACGGGCAATGCGGGGACGGTCGACTTCGCCAAGCCGTTCCATGAGCGCAACGCCCTGCTCCGCAACCGGCCGACTCGGCAGGTGCAGGTGCTGGGCTCGGGCGGAAGCTTCGCCGTGGAGGTCGGTCGGCTCGCCGACTTCAAATTCGCGGGACAGGACTATCGCGATCTCGAGGTCGCGTTCCGGACCGGCGGGGTAAGCCGGGAAGGAAGCGCCGGGACGATCGGGCGGGACGTTCTCGAACGGTTCACCCTGGTGTTCGACTATCCGCACCAGCGACTCGCATTCCTGCCGGCGGGCCGCTCCGGCTTCTGTTCATAGCCCCGGCGCGGGTCCGCCGGCCTCGCCTCCGAAGGCCTCCCGAGCCAGCTTCGCCACTTCCGGATCGGCTTCGGCCGGCTTGACCGGGCACGCGGCCTCCAGCGCCTCCGCCACCGCGGTCAAAGCCGCGATTCGGGCCGCCTTCTTGTTGTTGCCGTCGATCGCGGTCCACGGCCCCCAGCGCGTGTCCGTGCACTCGAACATGTCCCGCGCCGCCGCCAGATAATCGTCGCGCCGGGCGCGGTTGCGGAAATCCTCGGCGGTGACCTTCCAGCGCTTCCAGGGATGGTCGAGCCGGGCCTTGAGCCGTCCGTCCTGGGTCTCCCGGGTGACGTGGAAGAAGAGCTTGACGAGGGTCGTCCCGTCATAGGCCTGCTGGGCCTCGAACTCGTTGATCTCGTCATAGGCCCGCCGCCACTCGGCTTCGGAGGCGAAGCCCTCGACCCGTTCGACCAGGACCCGGCCGTACCAGCTGCGGTCGAAGATCGCGATCTCGCCGGCGCCCGGCAGCTTGTTCCAGAAGCGCCACAGGAAGTGGCGGGCCTTCTCCTCCGCGGTCGGAGCCTTGATCGGCCAGACCTGGAAGGCGCGCGGGTCCCAGCCCGAGGTGAGGCGCTGGATCGCACCGCCCTTCCCCGCCGCGTCCCAGCCCTCGAAGACGATCAGGCTTCGCCGCCTGTGAACGATATGGGCGACGAGGATCCGCCCGAGCCGTTCCTGCAGAGCGGCGAGATCGTCGGAATAATTGCCGCGATAGCGGGTCCCGGATTCGAAGTCGGAGAGGTCGATCGTCACCGCACACCGTTCGCCCTGAGCCTGTCGAAGGGCTTTCCTTCCTTCTCCAGCGGTAGAAGAAAGGAGAGGGCTTCGACAAGCTCAGCCCGAACGGGTCTGGGACAATCCGCCTTTCCCCGCTCTATTCCGGCGCCACCGCCTTGGCCGGATCCTTCTTCGCAGCGCCCGCCGGCTCGACGACCCGGATGTTGAGCTCCCTCAATTGCTTCGCGCTCACCACGCCCGGTGCGCCCATCATCAGGTCCTCGGCGCGCTGGTTCATCGGGAAGAGGACGACCTCGCGGATGTTGGGCTCGCCGGCGAGAAGCATGACGATGCGGTCGATTCCGGGAGCGGAGCCGCCGTGCGGCGGGGCGCCGTATTTGAAGGCGTTGATCATCCCGGAGAAGTTGAGGTCGACGTCCTCCTTCGAATAGCCGGCGATCTCGAACGCCTTGTACATGATGTCGGGCCGATGGTTGCGGATCGCTCCGGAGCTCAGCTCGACGCCGTTGCAGACGATGTCGTACTGGAAGGCGAGGATGTCGAGCGGGTCCCTGGTCTCCAGGGCCTCGAGCTCGCCCTGGGGCATGGAGAAGGGGTTGTGGCTGAAGTCGACCTTCTTCGCTTCCTCGTCATATTCGAACATCGGGAAGTCGACGATCCAGCAGAAGCGGAACTCGTTCTCGTCGATCAGTCCCAGCTGCTCGGCGACCCGGGTGCGGGCGGCGCCGGCGAGCTTCGCCGCCTGCGCTTCCTTGCCGGCGGCGAAGAAGATGCCGTCGTCGGGACCGAGACCGAGCTCGGCGATCAGCCTGCGCATGCCCTCGTCGCCGTGATTCTTGGCGATCGGGCCGCCCAGCTCGCCCCCTTTCTGGGTGACGTAGCCCAGGCCGGCATGACCCTCGGAGCGGGCCCAGTCGTTCATGTCGTCGAAGAACTTTCGGCTGAGGCCGGCCGTGCCGGGGGCCGGGATGGCCCGGACGGTTCCGCCCCCCTCGACGATCCGGGCGAAGAGGCCGAAGCCCGAGCCCTGGAAGTGGCCCGACACGTCGGAGATCAGGATCGGGTTCCTGAGGTCCGGCTTGTCCGAGCCGTATTTGAGCATCGCTTCCTTGAAGGGGATGCGCGGGAACTCGCCGGCCGCAGTGACCTTCCGGCCGTTCGCGAACTCCTCGAAAACGCCGGCGAGGATCGGCTCGAGCGCCTGGAAGACGTCCTCCTGGGTGACGTAGCTCATCTCGAAGTCGAGCTGGTAGAACTCGCCGGGCGAGCGGTCGGCGCGGCCGTCCTCGTCGCGGAAGCAGGGCGCGATCTGGAAATAGCGGTCGAAGCCCGCGACCATGATCAGCTGCTTGAACATCTGCGGCGCCTGGGGAAGCGCGTAGAACTTGCCCGGATGGACCCGGCTCGGGACGAGATAGTCGCGCGCGCCCTCGGGGCTGGAAGCGGTGAGGATCGGGGTCTGGAACTCGGTGAAGCCGGCCTCGACCATCCGGCGCCGGATCGAGGAAATGACCTGGCTGCGAAGCACGATGTTGCGGTGGAGGCGCTCGCGGCGAAGGTCGAGGAAGCGGTAGCGCAGCCGTATTTCCTCGGGATAATCCGCCTCTCCGGCGACCGGAAGCGGAAGCTCCTCCGCCGCCGACTGGACGACGACCTCTTCGGCGGAGACCTCGATCTCGCCGGTCGGGAGGTTCGGGTTCGCCGCCTCCGCCCCGCGGGAAACCACTTCGCCGACGATCGTCACCACCGATTCCGCGCGCAGATGCTCGAGCGCCCGCAACGGATCGCTGTTCGCCTTGGCGACGATCTGGGTGAGCCCGTAATGATCGCGCAGGTCGACGAACAGGACTCCGCCATGGTCGCGCTTGCGGTGGATCCAGCCCGAAAGCTTCACCCTTTCCCCGACATGGGAGGCGCGGAGCTCGCCGCAATGGTGGGTGCGATAGGCGTGCATGACGGCGCTTTCCTGGCTTTTTCCACAGATTGTGAGGATGGGGGCGCTTCGCGACGCAGCCCGGCTTTGTCAAGCCGCGAGGCGGGCCGGGCCGGGAAGCGCGGCCCAATGTGCGGCGGGGCCAAGGTCTGCGCCTGACTATTACGCAGACGGTGCCCAAGACCCTGGGCGCGGTCAGCTTTCGCCTCTGGTGCCTCTTGCGAGGTGTCCTTCCCCCCGCCGCCCGGCCGCCATAGCCGTCGTCCCTTAAATTTCCAATGCACCCGCCAGCCGCCGCCGCTATGAGCCCAGGCGATGCAGATCCACCCGCTGATTACCGATTCCGATTCGCTGAAGTCCCTGTGCGAGCGCCTGGCCAGATCGCCCTTCGTGGCGGTCGACACCGAGTTCATGCGCGAGAACACCTACTGGCCGGACCTGTGCCTGATCCAGATCGGCGACATCGACGAGGCCGCGGCGATCGATCCCAAGGCCGACGGGCTGGACATGACGCCCCTGCTCGACCTGCTCGTGAACAACGAGGAGGTGCTCAAGGTCTTCCACGCCGGAAGCCAGGACATCGAGATCATCTACAACATCACCGGCAAGACCCCCCATCCCCTGTTCGACACCCAGATCGCGGCGATGGCGCTCGGCCTGGGCGAGCAGGTCGGCTATTCGAACCTCGTCGAGAGCCTGGTCGGCAAGAGCCTCGACAAGGGCGCCCGCTTCACCGACTGGGCCCGGCGCCCGCTCGACCGTCGCCAGATCGACTATGCGATCGGCGACGTGACCCACCTCGCCGCCCTCTTTCCCAAGATGCTCGAGCGGCTTCGGCGGACGGGACGCGGCGAGTGGCTGGACGAGGAGATGGAGCGCCTCGCCGATCCCTCCAATTACGAAAACGACCCGGCGCTCGCCTGGAAGCGGATCCGGATCTCGAGCCGCAAGCCCGAGGTGCTGGGCCGGCTGAAGGCGCTGGCCGCATGGCGGGAGCAGGAAGCGCGGGGCAAGAACCTTCCGCGCGGACGGATCATGAAGGACGAGACGATCGCCGACGTCGCCGCCCATCCGCCGGCGAGCCAGGACGCCCTCGCCCGGGTGAGGGGATTGTCGCCGGCCTGGGCCGGCAACGAGATCGGCGCCCGGCTGATGGCGGCGCTGGCCAATGCGGTGCCGATGCCGGCGGACGAGCTGCCGGCGCGCGAGGACCGGGGCCCCGGGCTGGGCAAGGAGGGGGCGCTGGTCGCCGACCTCCTGAAGCTGCTGCTCAAGATCCGCTCGCGCGAGAGCAACGTCGCGGCGAGGCTGATCGCGCGGACCGAGGAGCTCGAGCTGCTCGCCGCCGGCCGGCGCGAGGGGCTGGCGATCCTCGAGGGCTGGCGCTTCGACCAGTTCGGCCGCGACGCTCTCGACCTGGTCGAGGGCCGGCTCGCCTTCGCGGTTCGCGGCGGCAAGCTGGTCATGACCCTGACCGCCGACGAGGGGTAATCATCCTCCCCGTCTGACGATGGGAGGATCAATCGACGGCCATCTCCGCCTTGCAGCCGAGCGCCGAGGCGAGCTTCCTGAGGCGGCGGTCGACCGTCTCTCCGTAGAGGGCCTCCTCGCCCCTGGGCAGAACGAGGCGGATGACGTCGCCTTCGCGCTCCAGCCGGCTCCGCTCGAGGCTCGATGCGAGGCCGCCGCTGAGGCGCTGCCCGAGCCGCATGGCGAGGCCCCAGCGGGCGGCGCAGGCCAGCTCGGAGGCGCTGCACAGATCGGCGATCCGGCGATCCGGAAACTCCCGGCCGCCGCCGAAATTGGAGAAGAGGGCCTGGGCCATCATCACCCGTCCGCAGACGTCGATCCCGACCCAATTGCCGTGCAGAGCCATCTCGACTCCGCGCTCGGCGCGAAAGTCGGGATGCGCCTGCCAGGCGACGTCGGCGAGCAGGCAGGCGGCCAGGCGAAGCCGGGCATTGGCGGGGGAATCGTGGAAGATGGGCGAGATCCAGCGGTCGAGCAGGTCGCCATGCTCCCCGAAGCGGCTGAGGCCCCGCCCGGCGTCGCGCGCCGCTTCGATCAAGGGATCCTTCACCCGCTCCCGCGCCGACAGCTCGTGGAAGAGCAGCCCTTCGCGAATCCCGAAGCTCGAGACGATGAGCTCGCTCGGCTCGAGCGCGTCGACCAGGGCGGAGAGGATCAGCTTCGCATTGGGCAGGGTCGGGATGCGCGAGGCGGTCAGCATCGGCATGCTCTTGGGATCGGCGCGGTTCAGCGAGGCGATCAGCTTCCTCAGCTCCTCCGGCCGGGCGGGCGGCATCCGGTAATGATGGGTGATCGGAAGCGGATAGTCGCGAGAGATGATGTCGAGCCGGGCGAGCGCGCGCCAGGACCCGCCGACCATGTAGAAGGGCCTCCCATGGCCCCGCTCGCCAAGTCCCGAATCCTTGAGGGCCGACGCAAGGCTTCGGCGCAGCTTCTTCTCGGCGGCGGCGTCGGGCTGGCCGATCCGGAGCACTCCGAAGGGAAGCGAGATGCTGGAATGGACGGCTCCGCCGCTGACGTCGGCAAGCTCCAGGCTGCCGCCGCCGAGGTCCCCGACCAGCCCGTCGGAGTCGGGAAAGCCTGAGAGCACCCCCTCCCCGGCCAGAAGGCCTTCCTCCTCGCCGGAAATCACCTGGGGCTCGAAGCCGAGCGCCCGGACCTCGTCGAGGAAGGAATCGCCGTTGCTGGCGTCGCGGACCGCGGCGGTGGCGAGGACCCGGACGTCGCTCACCTCCATCTGGCCGACGAGCAGGCGGAAGCGCCGAAGGGCGGCCAGCGCCCGGGTCATCGGCCCCTTGCCGAGCATGCCTGTCTCGCCCAGCCCCTGACCGAGCCCGGCGAGCACCTTTTCGTTGAAGATGATCGAGGGCGCCCGCGGAGCGCCCGAATAGACGACGAGTCGGACCGAGTTGGAGCCGATGTCGACGATCGCCATCGGCTCGGCGTGGAGCAGGGCCCCTCCCCTCACGAGCCGCGGCGCAGACGCAGCTTGGGCACCGAACCGCTCTCCTTCAGCGCGGCGCCGCGGCCGGATAGGGAGGGGTTGGTCATGAAATAATGATGGAGGTTGAAGGGCCGGTCCTCCTCCGGGCGGAGCCGCTCGTAGCGGCCGTCTGAATGGAGCCGCCAGCTCTGCTCGTTGTCGATCAGATTGGCGACCATGACCTGGTCCAGGACCTGGGCGTGGACGGTGACGTTCTCCAGCGGAAGCATATATTCGACGCGGCGGTCGAAATTCCGCGGCATCCAGTCGGCCGAGCTGATGTAGACCCTCGCTCTTCGATTGGGCAGCTCGTCGCCGTTGCCGAAGCACCAGATCCGGCTGTGCTCGAGGAAACGGCCGACGATCGACTTGACCCGGATGGTCTCCGACAGGCCGGGCACGCCTGGCCGGAGGCAGCAGATGCCGCGGATGACGAGGTCGATCTGGACCCCCGCGCGGCTCGCCTCGTAGAGCTTGTCGATGACGGGCGGATCGACGAGCGCGTTCAGCTTGGCCCAGATCTCGCCCGGCCTCCCCGCCCGGGCCTGCGCGATCTCGCCCTCGATCAGGCCGAGGAGCTCGTCGCGCATCTGGTGCGGCGAGGTCGAGAGCAGCTCGAGGTCGCGGGGCTCGACGTAGCCCGTGATGTAGTTGAACAGCTGCGCGACGTCGCGGCCGACCCGGGGGTCGGCGGTGAAGAAGCTGAGATCGGTATAGATGCGCGCGGTGACCGGATGGTAGTTGCCGGTGCCGAGGTGGCAGTAGGTGCGGTAGCCCCGCTCCTCGCGGCGCACCACCATCGAGACCTTGGCATGGGTCTTCCAGTCGATGAAGCCGTAGACGACCTGGACTCCCGCGCGCTCGAGAGCCGAGGCCCAGAGCAAATTCTGCTCCTCGTCGAAACGGGCCTTGAGCTCGACCACGGCGGTCACCGACTTGCCCGCCTCGGCGGCGTCGATCAGCGCCCGGATCACGGCCGACTGCTTGCCGGCCCGGTAGAGGGTCTGCTTGATCGCGATGACGTCGGGGTCGGCGGCGGCCTGCTTCAGGAACTCGACCACCACCTCGAAGCTCTCATAGGGATGGTGGACGACGATGTCCTTGGTCTGGATCGCGGCGAAGCAGTCGCCGCCATGCTCGCGGATCCGCTCCGGGAAGCGCGGCGCGAAGGGCGCGAACTTCAGGTCGGGACGGTCCTCCTCGTAGAGGGCGTCGAGGTCGGCGATGCCGAGGAAGCCGGTCGATTCGGTGACGATCGCCTCGGCGGCGCCGACCCCCTCGCGCACCATCGCCACCAGCGCCTTCGGCATTTCGGCGGAGAGCTTGAGCCGGATCACCCGCCCGCGGCGGCGGCGCTTGATGGCGCTTCGGAAGTAGCGGACGAGGTCCTCGGCTTCCTCCTCGACCTCGATGTCGCTGTCGCGAAGGATCCGGAAGGCGCCGCCGCCGACCAGCTCATGATCGGGGAACATGGCGGCGATGTTGCGCCGGATGAGGGTCTCGACGGCGATGTAGCGGGCCTCGGCGCCGGGCAGCCGGATGAAGCGCGGCAGGGTCGCCGGAACCATCACCAGCTCGCGGATCGGCTCGCTCGTGCGCCTGTGGCGAAGATCGAAGATGAGCGAGAAGACGCGATTGGGGATGAACGGAAACGGATGGGCCGGATCGATCGCCTGGGGGGTCAGGACCGGGAAGATCTGCTCGCGGAAATGGCGCTCGAGCCATTCCGACGATTCGGAGTCGACGGCGCCGCTTCCGATCACCGCCACGCCCGAATCGGCGAGCGCCCGGCGGAGCTCGGACCAGACCTGCTGCTGGCTCTGGGTCAGCTCGTCGGCCTCGGCGGCGACGGCCGCGAGCTGCTGGGCCGGGGTGAGGCCGTCGGTCGACGCCTCTTCGACGCCGAGGAGGCGATGGGCCTTGAGGCCGGCGACCCGGACCATGAAGAATTCGTCGAGGTTGCTTCCCGAGATCGAGAGGAAGCGGAGCCGCTCCAGCAAGGGATGGGCCGGGTTGCAGGCTTCCTCGAGCACCCGCCGGTTGAAGGCGAGCCAGCTCAGCTCCCGGTTGAAGTAGCGCTCCCGGGGCGCCAGCGGCGCCTCGGGCGAGGGCAATGGAACGGTCTCGTTCATTCAGGCTGGCTTCTCGCCCTCTTGATCATGCCGCTCTCCGACAAGGCTCGCTTCGCCATTGCCACCGTCATGCGACGATGGTGTGACAGAGCGGCCCGGTCCAGTGCGGCGACGACCTGCTGAACGGCGACATAGGAACGTTCGATCCGGGGCACAATGAAAGCGGGGACCTCCGGCGGCACCGCGATGCCCCGATCGCCGAGCAGCTTGACGATGAGATCGCCGATCAGCGTGTCGTCGGGCCCGCCGATCGCGATGTGCGGAGTCGCCGACAGGCGCGACCGCAGGTCGGGCAGCTCGACGTGCCACAAGGGCGGCGGCGAATCGGCGACGATCAGCAGCGGCCGGCGCGACTGCTGGGCCTCGTTCCAGGCGTGGAAGATGGCCTCCTCGTCATGGTCCTCGGCATTGTCGAACAGCCGGCCGCCGGTCTTCCGGACGAAGAGGCGGCCCATCAGGCTCCGACCCGATTTTCGGGGGCCGGTGACGAGCGTGGCCATGACCGGCCACAGCGACCAGCGCTTGAGATGCTCGAAGGCGGCGCGGTTCGATTCGGAGATGAGGAAATCCTCATCGCGGTCGGCTACCGGCCAGTCGAGCGGCAGCGCGATCTGGGGCACGTCAGTCGCCGCCCCGCGACAGCCGCAGGCTGCTGCCCGAGCCCGAGACCCGCCAGCCCTGGGCTTCGAGCGCCGCGGCGAGTGCGGCCGGCTCGCCCATGTAGCTCACCCGCATCGCCGAAGTGCCGCCGATCGACGGATTGGTGGTGAAGGCCGAGGTGACCCCCGGGACCCGGCTCACCGCCAGCTCGGCCCGGCCGATCGCCGCCTGGTCGGGGGTGTCAACCTCGATGCGAACGACCGTCACCGCGCCGACCGGCGTCGAGCCCGCCGGCGGCAGAGGCCGCTGCGCCTCCTCGACCACGGTCTCCTCCTCCTCCTCGATCTCCTCGACCAGCGGCGGCTCGGGCACGATCAGCGACGGATCGGGCCTGAGCTGGCCGGCGGCGAGGGCCCGGGTGTAGAGCAGGTCGAGCCCGCGCACCCCCTCGTCGAGCAGCCGCGGAATGAGGGCGCTGTTCGCGACCCTGAGCGTGAACTGGCCGAGGACCCTGTTGTCCGGACCGTGGCGGGCCGTGAACACGCCGATGGCCGGTCCGCCGGGGTATAGCCGCTTGAGATGGACCTCGGGCGTGACGACGTCGGCGGCGCCATATTGATCGAGAAGCATCCGCCACCAGGCCCGGCCGGGCCGGCGGCTCTGGGTGACGTTGAGCAGCAGGGGATCGATCCCGGAGCCGGTGGGCCGGACGTAGTCGACCGGGCTGTTGCCGGTGCGGTAGCGGGCCCAGGCGCGCTGCCACTCGTTGCGCGACTCGAAGCTCTGGAAGGACGAGCCGGTCAGCATCACGGGGATGACGAGCACGGGCGCCGAGCGGCGGACCGATCCGGTGACCCCGAGCAGCTGGCCGGTGCGGGCGCGGTCGAACAGCACGCCCAAGGTGGCGATATAGCGCTTGGGGCCGATCTGCTCCTGCTCGACGACGATCCCGGCGACCATTCCGTTGAGTGCGGAATCGGTGAGCCCGGGCGCCTGCTCGATCGGACGCTTGTTGGTCTTGGCCCAGAGCGCCTTCCAGCCTTTCTGCTGAGCCTGGCGCCAGCCTTCCTCGCGGGCCTTCTCGGCGGTGTCGGCGCCGACGTCGACCTCGATCCCGGTGATCTCGAAGGTACTGGCGCTGTCGATCGGCGGGACCCCGCGGTCGGCGCCCTCCAATTGCGCCCAGACCGCGCGCCCGGCGACGAGCGAGGCGAGCAGGGCGACGAGCAGGAGGGGCAGAAGGCGGGTTGGCTTCACGCCCGCCTTTTGGCGAGTTGAACGTGGAAATCCAAGCGCGATGTGGCTGGCGGTGCAGACTTGAAAGATCCTCCCCCGCATTTGCAGGGGAGGGGGACCATGCGAAGCATGGTGGAGGGGCCTTGCCGAGTTCGAAGAACCCCTCCACCGCGCTTCGCGCGGTCCCCCTCCCCCGGAAAACCGGGGGGAGGATCTAGGAAGGGCGAGCCGCCAGGCCGGGGAACAAAGGGCTTCAATATCATCGGCACAGGTTCTAGTCGGCGGCGATGGGCGACGGCGACAGCTACACTTACGCGAAGGCAGGCGTCTCGATCGCGGCCGGCAATGCCCTGGTCAGGGCGATCGCACCGCTCGCCAAATCCACGGCGCGCCCGGGTGCCGACGCGTCGCTCGGCGGCTTCGGCGGCTTCTTCGACCTCAAGGCGGCGGGCTATCGGGATCCCCTGCTCGTCGCGGCCAATGACGGCGTAGGGACCAAGCTCAAGCTGGCGATCGACTCGGGCCGGCACGAGGGGGTGGGGATCGACCTCGTCGCCATGTGCGCCAACGACCTGATCGTGCAGGGCGCCGAGCCGCTCTTCTTCCTCGACTATTTCGCTTGCGCCCGGCTCGACGTCGAGGTGGCCGAGCGGGTGGTCGCCTCGATCGCGCAAGGCTGCCTGCAGGCGGGCTGCGCCCTGATCGGGGGCGAGACGGCGGAGATGCCGGGCATGTATGCCGAGGGCGATTACGACCTGGCCGGCTTCTGCGTCGGCGCGGTGGAGCGCGACGAGGCCCTGACCGGCTCGCAGGTGGCGGCCGGCGATTCGATCCTCGGCCTCGCTTCCTCGGGCGTCCATTCCAACGGCTTCTCGCTGGTTCGCGGGCTCGCCGCGGACCGCGGCTGGAAGCTCGCCCGGCCGGCGCTGTTCGACCCCGACCTGCTTCTGATCGACGCGCTTCTGGCGCCGACCCGTATCTACGTGAAACCGCTCCTGCCCCTGGTCCGGGCGGGCAAGGTGCGGGCGTTGGCGCATATCACCGGCGGCGGGCTGCTCGAGAATGTCCCGAGGGTCCTGCCCGACGGGCTCCACGCCCGAATCGAGGCCGGTTCCTGGCCGCAGCCGCCGCTGATGGCCTTCCTCCAGGCGCAGGGCAATATCGAGGCCGAGGAGATGGCCCGCACGTTCAATTGCGGCATCGGAATGGTCGCCATCGTGTCGCAAGACGATGAGAAGGACGTGTCGCAAACACTTGAGAAAGCCGGCGAAACCGTATTCAACATCGGCCGTATCGGCGAGGGCCCCAAAGGCTGCACCGTCGCCGGCCCGGCCGGCAGCTGGAGCGCGCGGCAGGACTGGACCGCGACCCATCATGGCTGACCGGGTCCGGGTCGGGGTGCTCGTCTCGGGGCGCGGGACCAACATGGTCGCGCTCAGCGAACATAAGAGGCGCGAGGCGCGCAGCTACGACCTCGCCCTGGTCGCTTCCAACGTCCCCGAATCCCGCGGCCTGGTCGTCGCGAGGCGGCTCGGGATCCCGGTCTGGTCGCTGAGCCACAAGGGGATGGAACGGGAGGAATTCGACCATCGCCTCGACCTCGCGCTTCGCGAGGCGGACGTCGAGGTGGTGGCGCTCGCCGGCTACATGCGGCTCTTGTCGGCTGAGTTCATCGGCCGGTGGCAGGGGCGGATCCTCAACATCCACCCGTCCCTTCTGCCCGCCTACCGGGGCCTCGACACCCATCGGCGGGCGCTCGAGGCGGGCGAGGTCTGGGTCGGCTGCTCGGTCCATCTCGTCACCGAGGAGCTCGACGGGGGCCCCGTCCTCGCCCAGGCCAGGGTGCGGGTGCGCGAGCGGGAGAGCGAAGAGATGCTCGCCGCGCGGGTGCTGAAGGAGGAGCACCGGCTCTACCCCGAGACGCTGGACAAATTCTGCGCCCGGCTGCTTGCGCGCCGCGAAATCGTGCTGGGAGATCCGAAGCCATGAGCGACGAGAATCGGAGCCCGGCGGAGCGCAGGGAAGCGGCTGCGATCCGGCGGCGGTGGATCACGCTCGGCGAAGTCCTTGCCGTGATCGGTGTGCTGATTTCCGGGCTGGCGCTGTGGAACAGCTGGTCGGAGCGAAGCTCGGCCGAAAGGGAGCGGGCCGCTGAGAAAGCGGAGAAGGCGAAGCAGGCCAACGAGTCCCGCATCCTGCTTCTCAAGTCGAGCGGCGGCGGCAGGCGCCTCGCCCTGACCGCCCACGACCCCGGCCAGGCGATCCAGAGCCAGACCCTGCTCTTCCCCTCCGCCTTCGGACTCGGAAACTTCGACACGACCGAGCCCAGGATCGAGGCCGAGTGGGTGAAGCGAGCGTCCAAGAAGACCCCCGGCACGGCCGGGAAGGTCCGCGGCGACGCCCGAATGCCGGTGGCCATCACCACCCGCTTCATCGCTGACGGGCGCGCCTTCACCGACACCGCCCTCTACGACGTCGGCTACAAGGAGAGCGGCGGAGGCCTGTTCGAGGGCAGCGAAGTCGAGCTCAAGGGCCTGTCGCTGATCGGGCGGACGACCGCGGCCGAGGCGCAAAAGCGGCTCGACGCGCTTTGGGCGGCGCGGGCGAAGTAGCTGATTCCTCCCCGAGATTTCTCGGGGAGGGGGACCGCGCGAAGCTCGGTGCAGGGGTTCTTCGGATTCAGCAGACCCCTCCACCATGCTTCGCATGGTCCCCCTCCCCTGCAAATGCAGGGGAGGATTAATTACCCCACGATCTCTTCGGGCTTGAAGAAGAAGTCGATCTCGATCGCCGCATTCTCGGCGCTGTCGGAGCCGTGGACGCTGTTCGCCTCGATCGATTCGGCGAAGAGCTTGCGGATCGTGCCTTCGTCGGCATTGGCCGGGTTGGTCGCGCCCATCACCTCGCGGTTGCGGGCGACGGCGTTCTCGCCCTCGAGCACCTGAACCACGACCGGCCCGGACGTCATGAAGGCTACCAGGTCGTTGAAGAAGGGCCGCTCGCGATGGACTCCGTAAAAGCCCTCCGCCTGCTCGCGGGTCATCCGGATCCGGCGCGAGGCGACGACCCGGAGGCCGGCTTCCTCGAGCTTGGCGGTGATCGCGCCGGTCAGGTTGCGCCTGCAGGCGTCGGGCTTGATGATCGAGAAAGTGCGTTCGGTCGCCATGGCCGGCTCAATGCTCCCAGGGATGTGAGGTGAATTGCGCGGGTCTCTAGGCGGGCCGCGAGCAAAGGGCAATTCCCCTCCCGCTTGCCGTCACGGTCCCTGAACCCATTTGCCGCGGTCGTCCTGCTTCCAGTAGCGCGCCTCGACCTCCGGCCGGCCTTTCAGCGAGCGCCACGCGTCGCGGGCGCAATCGCGGGCGTCGTTGTCGAAGAAATAGAAGGCTCGCGCGAAGCCGAGCGCCTCGTCGCGCCAGCGGCCGTCGGCGAGAGCGATGTTCGTCGCCTCGTTGGTGGGAACAGGCTCGGTCGACAGCAGGACCGGCTGGCTTTCGGCGCGGTCCCTCCCGTGGGGCAGGAAGCTGTCCTTGGCGTAGCTCCACAACAGCTCGTCGAGGCGGCCGAGCAGATCCTCCCCGGCGACGACCAGCAGACGGCCGCCGCCGGCCACCACCTTCTCCGCTATGCTCGGAAGCACCCGTTCGAGCGGCGAGGCGGTGAGGTGGTAGAAGTCGACGATCATGTCCGCGTCATCCCGGCGAAAGCCGCGACCCCCATGACGGGAAGTCCCGGCGGGTCTCCACGAGGCCCCGGCCTTCGCCGGGGTGACGACTAGCTTTCGAAATTGGCCGCGACGAAGCGGTCGAGCAGGGCGACCCCGAAACCGGTTGCGCCCTTGTCGTAGAGATGGCTCGCTTTGTCCGCCCAGGCCATTCCGGCGATGTCGAGATGGGCCCATTTGACCCCGCTCTCGACGAAGCGCTGGAGGAACACCGCCGCGGTGATCGAACCGCCCTCGCGCGGGCCGACATTCTTCATGTCGGCGATCGGCGAATCGATCAGCTTGTCGTAGGGGTCGCCGAGCGGCATCCGCCACAATTTGTCGCCGCTGGCCGCGCCCGCCGCCGTCAGCTGGCCGGCCAGCCCGTCGTCGTTGGAGAACAGCCCGGCATATTCGTGGCCGAGCGAGATGATCATCGCTCCGGTGAGGGTGGCGAGGTCGACCATCACCTCGGGCTTGTACTTGCGCTGGGCCCAGGTCATCGCGTCGCCGAGCACGAGGCGCCCTTCGGCATCGGTGTTGATCACCTCGATCGTCTGGCCGGACATGGAGGTGACGACGTCGCCCGGGCGCTGGGCGTTGCCGTCGGGCATGTTCTCGGCGAGCGCGCAGATTCCGACCACGTTCGCCCTCGCCTTGCGGCCGGCGAGCGCGACCATCGCTCCGGCGACGGCGCCGGCGCCGCCCATGTCCCATTTCATCGCCTCCATTCCGAGCGCCGGCTTGATCGAGATTCCGCCGGTGTCGAAGGTGATGCCCTTGCCGATCAGGACGACCGGCCGGGCATGCGGGCTCGCGGCTCCGTTCCAGCGCATGGCCAGCAGCCGCGGCGGCCGCACCGAGCCCTGCGCGACTCCGAGCAGCGCGCCCATTCCGAGGTCGCGCATCTGGGTCTCGTTGAGGACCTCGAACTCGACATCGAGCGGCTCCAGGCGCTCCCGGCAGCGGTCGACGAAAGTCTCCGGATAGAGGATGTTGGCCGGCTCGGTGACCAGTTCGCGCGTGAAGGACAGGCCGTCGAGCAGCGCCGAGCGGCCGGCCCAGGCCGCGCCCGAATCGCCCCCGCCGACGACGATCACTTCCTCCAGCGTCGGCTTCTGCTTCTTGCCGAGCTTGGTTCGGTATCGGTCGAAGCGCCAGCCGCGGGCCGCCGCGCCGAGCGCGATCCGGGCGGCGGCCTCGCCGTCCAGGCCGAGGCCGGAGAGGTCGACGACCAGGCGCGTCTCGCCGGACGTCAGGAGACGGGCGGTCAGCGCGCCGCCGACCTTCTCGAACAGGGACTCGTCCTGGCGCCGGTCGCCCAGCCCGACCAGCAGCAGCCGGCGGGCGCCCTCGCCCTCCGCGACGAACGTCTCGGCGACGGACGCGGCCTCGCGCTCGAAGCGCTGCGCCTCGGCGGCGCGGGCGGCGACGGCGCGGGCGGCGGGATCGAGGCCGCCGAGACGGTCGGCGACCATGTCCTCGCTCCACACCGGAAGGGCGAGCGCATAGGCCCCGGCGGGACGGTCACTGGCGAAGCTGATCTTCATGGGCAATGCTTGCTCCTAACTTTGATCCAAGCCTCTAGGCGCTCACCCCGCCGCTGCAAAGGGGGGCCGCCGTCATCCCGGACCCGATCCGGGATCGATGCACACGGTCCGTATCGAAAAGGCTTCGGTTCATGGATTCCGGCCTTCGCCAGAATGACGAGCCATCCCTGCGCCATTGCGGCCCCGCGCTTCCAATGCGATAGGCGCGGAAGGTCGCGCGTGCTCCTGGCGGCGGGGAAAGTGAAGAAGCTCAATCTCATCTGCCTGACGGCGCTGCCGCTGCTCGTCGCCCCCCCGGGCTCGGCGCTCGCGCAGGAGACGGGGCCGGTCGTCGACGACGGCTCGGCCGCGCCCGCCGGGGACGCGCGGGAGGTGGCGTTCAGCTCCGACGAACTGAGCTACGACAGCGAGGCCCAGCTCGTCACCGCGAGCGGCGACGTCCGGATGACCAGCGAGGGCAACCGGCTTCGCGCCGAGCGGGTCACCTGGAACCGGAGCACCGACGAGGTTCGAGCCGAGGGCAACGTCCGGATCGTCAACCCCGGCGGCGACGTCGCCTATGCCGACAGCGTCGTCCTCACCGACGCGCTTCGCGACGGAGTGGTCGAGAACATGCTCCTCGTGCTCGCCGACGGCGGCCGCCTCGCCGCCGATAGGGCCGAGCGCAAGGACGGCTACACCACCCTCTATCGCGCGGCCTATTCGCCCTGCGCGGTGGTCAGCGAGAAAGGCTGCCCGAAGAACCCGACCTGGCAGATCAACGCCGTCCGGGTGGTCCACGACCCGGTCAAGCACCGCATCCGCTACGAGGGCGCCTCGCTCAACCTGCTCGGCGCCCGGATCGCCGCCCTGCCCTTCCTTTCGCATCCGGACGGAAGCGAGGGCGGCGGCAGCGGCGTGCTCGTTCCGGACATAAGGCTGAGCTCCAGCAACGGCTTCGAGCTGGCGGTGCCTTACTATCTCAAGCTGGCCCCCAACCGCGACGCCACGATCACGCCCCACGTCTATACCGAGGTGGCGCCGATGCTCGAGGGCCGCTACCGCCAGCTGACCGGGCTCGGCGCCTTCCAGCTCGGCGCCTACGTGACCTACGGGTCGAGAATCCCGATCACGGCGCCGCTGACCGCGGTCAGGGACGAGGGCGTTCGCGCCTATCTCGAGGGCAACGGGCGCTTCCAGCTCAGCCCGATCTGGAGCGTCACCGCCTCGGGCCGCTACGTCACCGACCGCACCTTCCTTCGCCGCTACGACATTTCGCGCGACACCAGGCTGCGCTCGGTGATCGAGGCGGAGCGGATCACACCCAATTCCTATGTCTCGATCGCCGGCTGGGCTTTCCAGGGGCTGCGAGTCACCGACGTCGCCGGGCAGCAGCCGGTCGCGCTGCCCGCGATCGACGCACGCTGGCGCCTTCCGGGCAAGATCTGGGGCGGCCGGGTGGAGGTTCAGGCGAACAGCCTCGCCATCCTCAGGACGAGCGGCCAGGACACCCAGCGCGCCTTCGGCGGAGCCCGGTGGGACCGGCGCAGCCTGACCCCCTGGGGCCAGGAGCTGCTTCTCACCGCCTACGCGCGCGGCGACCTCTATCACAGCAGCGACACCCTGCTCACCGACACGATCATCTATCGCGGCGAGGAGGGATGGCACGCCCGGGCGCTGGGCGCGCTCGCGGCGGAGCTGCGCTGGCCGCTGGTGGGCCCTTTCATGGGCGGAACGCAGCGGCTGACTCCCCGGCTCCAGCTGATCGCGTCGGGCGCCACCGACAATCTCGAAGTGCCCAACGAGGATGCTCGCTCGGTCGACCTCGAGGATTCCAACCTCTTCGCGCTCAACCGATTCCCCGGCTACGACCGCTGGGAGAACGGACCCCGCGTGACCTACGGCCTCGACTGGGGGGTCGACCTGCCCGGGATCGCGGTGCGGACCACGATCGGGCAGAGCTACCGGCTCGACGACAAGCCGAGCATCCTGCCGCCGGGCACCGGGCTTTCGGGGCGCTTCTCGGACTATGTCGGACGGACCAACGTCAAGTTCGGGCGCAAGCTCAACCTCGTCCATCGCTTCCGGATCGACAAGGAAAGCCTCGAGCTGCGCCGAAACGAGGTCGACGCCGTCGTCGGCGGCCGCCAGACCTACGCGACCATCGGCTATCTCCGGCTCAACCGCGACATCGACCCGACGCTCGAGGATCTGCGCGACCGGGAGGAGATCCGACTGGGCGGCCGGGTGCGCTTCGCCCGCTACTGGTCGATCTTCGGCTCCACCGTCATCGACCTCACCGACGCCAAGGAGAGCCCGCTCTCCTCGGCCGACGGCTACGAGCCGGTCCGCCACCGGATCGGCATCAGCTATGACGACGACTGCCTCGAGATCGGCGTGACCTGGCGCCGCGATTACGACAGGGTCGGCGACATCGACCGCGGCAACACCTTCCAGTTCCGGGTGGCATTGAAGAATCTCGGGCGCTAAGAGACGAGCGTAAGCTGGGGTTCAGCATATTTCAGGCATCGCTGGCGGCCTGCATTTATTGGAGGAATGATGAAGCTCGGCATCTATCACGGGGCGGCGCTCATGCTCGCGGGCTCACTCGCCGCGGCGGCCGTCGCGCAGACCGTCCGCGACCCGGCGCCGACGGCGCCGTCGGCGAGCCTCAACATCCCGGCCAACCCCCAATTCCTCACCGAGGAAGATCCCAACGTCCGCAAGGCGACGGCGATCGTCAACGGCACGGTGATCACCCGTACCGAGGTCGACCACCGCCTCGCGATCATCCGGATGGCGGCCGGCGGCCAGATTCCGCCCGAGGAGCTGCCGCGGCTGCGCCAGCAGGTGCTCCGCAACCTGGTCGACGAGGTGCTCCAGATCCAGGCCGCCGAGCAGGCCGACATCAAGATCACCAAGGCCGAGGTCGATCAGTATTTCGCCCGCTACGCCCAGTCGCAGTTCAAGATGACGGCCGACCAGATGGGCAATTTCCTGCGCTCGAACGGGGCGTCGCCCGAGACCCTGAAGCGGCAGATCCACGGCGAGATGGCCTGGGCCAGGCTGCAGAGCCGGAAGATCGAGCCCTTCGTCAACATCAGCGAGGACGAGGTCCAGGCGGTCATCGAGCGGCTCAACGCCGCCAAGGGCACCCAGGAGTTCAAGGTCTCCGAAATCTTCCTTTCGGCGACGCCCGAGACGGCGGCCGAGACGCGCGCCAATGCCGAGCGGATCGTCCAGCAGCTTCGCGGCGGAGCCTCGTTCCTCGCTTATGCGAGGCAATTCTCCGAGGCGTCGACCGCGGCGGTCGGCGGCGATCTCGGCTGGGTGCGCTCGGCCCAGCTGCCCGAGGCGCTCGCCGCGGCGGTCCAGGCGATGCCGGTGGGAAGCGTCAGCGACCCGATCGCGATTCCGGGCGGCTTCTCGATCATCCAGGTCGCCGACACCCGGCAGGTGCTCACGGCCGACCCGCGCGACGCCGTCCTCAGCCTCAAGCAGATGACTATCCGGTTCGCCCCGGGCAGCCCGAAGAACGTCATCCAGGAGAAGGTCCAGGGCCTCCTGCGGGCCGTCCAGACGATGGGCGGATGCGGCGGAGCGGAAGCCGCGGCCGCGCCGATCGGAGCCGAGGTCGTCACCAACGACCAGGTCAAGGTCCGCGACCTGCCGCCCGCGCTTCAGCAGACCCTGCTCGCCCTCGGCCTCGGCCAGGCGACGCCCGCCTTCGGCTCCGACGACGACCGGGTGAGCGTCCTCGTCCTGTGCGGCCGCGACGACCCCGATCCGGCCGGCAACGTCAGCTTCGAGCAGATTTACAACCAGATCGCGGAGAACCGGGTCAACCTGCGGGCCCGCCGCTTCCTGCGCGACCTCAGGCGCGACGCGGTGGTCGACTATCGCTAGGCCGATGCCGTGATCGCTCCCCTGGCCGTCGCGCTCGGGGATCCTGCCGGGATCGGACCCGAGATCACGGCCAAGGCCTGGGAGCGGCGGGTCTCGGACTCCGTGCCTCCCTTCTTCGCGGTCGGAGCCCCGGAGGCGCTGCGCGCGGTCTGGGGCGGCCCGCTCCAGGTCGTCGCCGGTCCCGACGAGGCCGCCGGCTGCTTCGAGACGGCGCTTCCCGTCATCCGAATCGACGCGGCCGGCGAGACCCGTCCGGGCCAGCCGACGCTCGAGGGCGCCCGCAACTCGCTCGACGCCCTCGAGCTCGCGGTCGGCCTGACCCGGTCCGGGGCCAGCTCAGCGCTCGTCACCGGCCCCGTCTCGAAGGCCCAGCTCTACGCCATCGGCTTCACCCATCCCGGCCAGACCGAGTTCGTCGCCGAACGCTGCGGAATCGCCGCCGACATGGTGGCGATGATGCTCGCCGGCCCGACACTTCGGACGGTCCCGGTCACCACCCATGTCGCCCTTCGCGACGTTCCGGCGCTGATCACCACCGAGCTCATCGTCCAGCGTGGCCGGACGACGATCCGGGCGCTCCGGCGCCTGTTCGGGATCGAGCGGCCGAGGCTGGCGGTCGCCGGGCTCAACCCCCATGCCGGCGAAGGCGGCGCGCTGGGCCGGGAGGAGATCGACATCGTCATCCCGGCCATCGACCGGCTTCGCGAGGAGGATGCCCAGGTCACCGGGCCGCACGCGCCCGACACGATGTTCCACGGCCGGATGCGCTCGACCTACGACGCCGCGCTCTGCCTCTACCACGACCAGGCTCTGGTCCCTCTCAAGACCCTTCATTTCGACGAGGGCGTCAACATCACCCTGGGCCTTCCCATAGTCCGGACCTCGCCCGATCACGGCACCGCCTTCGACATCGCCGGACGCGGCCAGGCCGAGCCGACCGCGATGCTGGCCGCGCTGAACATGGCCGCGGGCTGTGCCGCGCGGATGGCCGCGGCATGACGGCCCTTGGCCGTGCCCGGGGCATGGCAGAGGTCGGCCCAGGAGAATGACCGTCCCGGATCGGCTTCGGCGGCTTCCGCCGCTGCGCGAGGTGATCGCGCGGCACGGGCTGAGAGCGGCGAAGTCGCTCGGCCAGAATTTCCTGCTCGACGAGCAGTTGCTCGACCGGATCGCCCGGGTCCCGGGCGACCTGGGAGGGCAGCGCGTCTACGAAGTCGGCCCCGGCCCCGGAGGCCTGACCCGCGCCTTGCTGAGGGCGGGCGCCGAGGTGGTGGCGGTCGAGCGCGACCGGCGCTGCCTCCCCGCCCTCGGCGAGGTGAGCGAGGCCGCCGAAGGCGCGCTCCGGATCATCGAGGGCGACGCTCTCGCCGTCGACGAGCGGCGCGAGGCGGGCGACGGCGCCCATGTCGCCGCCAACCTCCCCTACAATGTCGGCACCGCCTTGCTGGTGCGCTGGCTCGGCGGCGAGGCCTGGCCGCCCTGGTGGCGCTCGCTGACCCTGATGTTCCAGCTCGAGGTCGCCGAGCGGATCGTCGCCCGTCCCGGCACCGGCGCCTACGGCCGCCTGGCGGTGCTGGCCCAGTGGCGAAGCGAGCCCAGGATCGCGATGAAGGTCCACCGCTCCGCCTTCGTCCCGCCGCCCAAGGTGATGTCAGCGGTGGTCCATATCGTCGCCAAGCCGGCGCCGGAGGGGGTCCGGGCGGCGACGCTGGAGAGCCTGACCGCAGCGGCGTTCGGGCAGAGGCGCAAGATGCTGAGGCAGAGCCTCAAGGGCCTGCCGGGAGCGCTGGAGGCGCTCGCCGCTCTGGGGATCGATGCGGAGCGGCGGGCGGAGACTCTGTCGATCGAGGAGTTCGTCGCGGTGGCGAAGGCGATGGAAGAATTGCCTCCCCATCGTAAGATGGGGAGGGGGACCACCCGAAGGGTGGTGGAGGGGTAATTGGCGCGGACATGAGCGGATCTCGCGAGAACCACCAAGTCCACGGCAGTTACCCCTCCACCATGCTTCGCATGGTCCCCCTCCCCGCGGCTTCGCCGCAGGGAGGCAGAACTAGTTCTTCGGGGCGCCGACCTCGGGCCGCTGGGCGGTCAGGACCTCGGGCGGCGGGCCCTTGGCGATGACGGCGGCGAGCTGGTTGGCCTGCGGGCAGGGATTGGCGCACAGCGTCCGGATCCGCTCGAGATTCTTCTTGGCGCGCTCGACCGCTCCGCGCTGGACCAGGGCCTCGCCCTGGCCGGCAAGCGCGGCGACGTCGTTGGGCTCGAGCTTGAGCGCCTCGAAATAGAATTTGATCGCCTTGCCCGGCAGCTTGAGCCCCTGGGCGGCCCTGGCGAGGCCGATATAGGCCTGGCGGTTGCGAGGATCGACGGCGAGCGCCGATTCGAGCAGGTCGGTCGCTTCCTGATAGCGCGACTGCGCCGACAGCGCCTGGCCCTGCTGGGCGAGAGCGACCGAGCGGGGGTCGATCTGGTCGTCGGGCTTCTGGCCCTGGCCGGCGCTCGCCATGGTCGCCAGCGCGATGGCGACGGTGAGGGCGATTGGGGTGAGGCGCATCAGTAACTCCATGATCTACGTCGCGTGAGAGCCTAGCATGGCGCCCGCCACCGCGCGACGAAAAAGCCGTCCGTGCCGTCCTGCGCCGGGGTGAGGATCCGCCCCGGGCCGGCGGCCCGTCCGCCGGGAATGGGGAGGTCTTCCGGAACCATGGCTGAACGGCCCTCGAACGCCGCCGCCTGGCCCCTTCCCTCCTCGGCCAGAAGCGAGCAGACGGCATAGACGATACGCCCGCCCGGCCTGATCAGTTCCGCCGCCAGGTCAAGCAGATAGGCCTGGAGCTTCACATAGCCCGCGAGCCGCTTCGGATCGAGCCGCCAGCGCAGCTCCGGGTTGCGCCGCCAGGTGCCGGTGCCCGAGCAGGGCGCATCGACCAGGATGAGGTCGGGAGCGTCGACCAGGTCGGCGAGCGCCTCGCGCTCCCGCCCGGGATCGAGCAATCTGGTTTCGACGATCGTCGCTCCGGCCCGCGCCAGGCGGAGGCCCATTCGCGAGAGCCGGCCGCGGTCGGTATCCGACGCGACGAGACGGCCGGAATTGCGCATTTCGGCGGCCAGAGCGAGAGTCTTGCCGCCGGCCCCGGCGCAGAGGTCGAGGACGGTCTCGCCGGGGACCGCGGCGCAGGCGAGGGCGAGGAGCTGGCTGCCCTCGTCCTGGACCTCGACCCGGCCCCAGCGCCACGCCTCGCTGTCCTCGACGGCGACCGGGTCGGGGAGGCGCAGACCGATCGGCGACAGGGGCGTCGCTACCGCGCCCGGAAAGGCCGGCAGGAGCTCGTCGCGTTCGGCACGGAGGCGGTTGACCCTGAGGTCGAGGGGCGCCCGGGCGAGGAGCGACTGGAGATCGGCCGGCGACAGCGAAGGATCGAAGCGCCGGACGAGCCATTTGGGCACGGCGGTAGGCCGAGGCGCCGGGCCCGATTCCTCCGGCGAGACTTGCGCCGGGCCGTGGGCGGAGCCGTCGAACGACTCGAGCAGCGCCGGATCCCGGGCCGCCAGCCCGAGCATCGCGGCCCGTCCCGAAAGCGGCGGATCCGGCCAGGCGCGGATGGCTCGGTAGACGAGCTCGCGAACCGCCCGCCGGTCCTTCGAGCCGGCGTAGCGGCGGGTCTTGAAATAGCGGGCGATGAGCGTGTCGGCGGCGGCGCCCCCTCCGCGGGCGGCGGCGATGATCTCGTCGAGCAGCTCGATCGCCGCCCCGGCGCGCGCGGCGGGGGTCATGGTTCAGCCCGAGGTCGGATAATTGGGCGCCTCGCGGGTGATGGCGACGTCGTGGACGTGGCTTTCGCGAAGGCCGGCATTGGTGATCCGCACGAACTTCGCCCTGGCCCGCAGCTCGTCCAGCGTGGCGGCGCCGGTATAGCCCATCGCCGCCTTGATGCCGCCGACCAGCTGGTGGATGACGTCCCGGGCATGGCCCTTGTAGGGCACCTGCCCTTCGATGCCCTCGGGAACCAGCTTCAGCTGGTCCTTGATGTCGTGCTGGAAGTAGCGGTCGGCCGAGCCCCTCGCCATCGCCCCGACCGAGCCCATGCCGCGATAGGATTTGTAGGAGCGGCCCTGGTAGAGGAAGGTCTCGCCCGGCGCCTCCTCGGTGCCGGCGAGGAGCGAGCCCGCCATCACCGTCGAGGCTCCGGCGGCGAGCGCCTTGGCGAGGTCGCCGCTGGTCCTGAGGCCGCCGTCGGCGATGACCGGGGTCCCGCTCGCCGCGGCCGCCTCGGCGGCGTCCATGATCGCGGTCAGCTGGGGAACGCCGACTCCGGCGACCACCCGGGTGGTGCAGATCGAGCCGGGCCCGATGCCCACCTTCACCGCGTCGGCGCCGGCGCCGATCAGGGCCCGGGTCGCCTCGGCGGTGGCGACGTTGCCGGCGACGATCTGGACCGAGTTGGAGAGCTTGCGAAGGCGCTCGACCGCGGCCGAGACCTCCTTGTTGTGGCCGTGGGCGGTGTCGATGACGATGAGATCGCATTCGGCGTCGATCAGGGCCTCGGAGCGCTCATAGCCCTTGTCGCCGACCGTGGTCGCCGCCGCCACCCGGAGGCGCCCCGCCCCATCCTTGGTGGCGTTGGGGTAGGTGACCGCCTTCTCGATGTCCTTGACCGTGATCAGGCCGGTGCAGCGGCCCTCGCCGTCGACGACGATCAGCTTCTCGATCCGGCGCTGGTGGAGAAGCCGCCTCGCCTCGTCCTGGGTCACTCCGGGGCCGACCGTGGCGAGATTGTCCCGGGTCATCAGCTCGGCGACCGGCTGGCGCGGATTGCCGGCGAAGCGGACGTCGCGGTTGGTGAGGATGCCGACGAGGCGTCCGCCTTTCTCGGTGACCGGGATCCCGGAGATTCGGTGGCGCTGCATGAGCTCGAGCGCGTCGGCGAGCGTCTGGTCGGGAGTCATGGTGATCGGGTTGACCACCATCCCGCTCTCGAACCTCTTCACCGCGCGGACCGCCGCCGCCTGCTCCTCGACATTGAGGTTGCGGTGGAGGACCCCGAGCCCGCCCAGCTGCGCCATGACGATCGCCATGTCGGCCTCGGTCACCGTGTCCATCGCCGAGGACAGGATCGGGATGTTGAGCCTGATCTCTCGGGTCACCTGGGTCGAGGTGTCCGCCTGGCTCGGAAGCACCGACGATTCGCCGGGCTGCAGAAGCACGTCGTCGAAGGTGAGGCCCAAGCGGATTTCGGGAGCGCGGGTCGGATCGGCCATGTGCGCCTATGCCAAGGAACGAGCGATTCGCCAAGGCGTAACGGATCGACGGAAACGATGAAAAACTTAGAACGAAAATGGAACTAATAGGATTCGCAATGTCGGATTTCCTGTGGGACTCTTCCAGCCGTTCGAACATACCGGCTCTTTGACATCGTGAATCTTCCAACGACCCCGGCCCCGGTCCCGGAACGGGGGCGGCTGCCATCCCCCCATCCCTCGGCAGTCGTCCCCACTTCCCGGCGCCGAAGGGCAACGCTCGACGCGGCAAGCCGGCCTCGACGTTGCACCCGGCCGAACGCTCCGCTCCACCTCGGTCGCCCCGGCGCCCTGATTCGGAGAGAAGGCGCGAAGGTACAAGGTAGAAAGGAGGATTTCCCGCTTCGCGCAATTTCGGCCGACCGGATGCGTCGCCGCGACAGCGCCGGCCTCAGCGATAGGTAACCGTCGACATGACCGCGAAGGGCTGGGCGGGCATTCCCGAGTGGACCTCGATCGCCATCTTGCCGTCCTTCTCGCTCAAAGCGGTGAAGCGGGCGCCGAGGATGTTCATCTCCTTGGGCATGTCGGCCGACTTGAAATGGACCGGATCGGTGATCCTCTTCTTCTCGTCGCCGGTGCCGAAGACGATCATGAAAGTCTCGCTGCTGTAGATGTTGAAATAGTTGCGCCGCTCGATCGCGACGAAGGCGGGGATGCGCGAGGTCTTCGGGCTCACGACCCGATAGTCGAGCGGCTCGGCGAGCGGCTTGGGCGCCTTGGGCATCTTGCCGGAAAGCATCACCAGAGCGGGAGTCGAGCTCGCCGTCTTGAACCGGCTGTCGAAGCGGCCGTCGCGGTCGGAATCGAGGAAGCAGAGCAGGCCCCGGGGATCGGCGTGGCGAATGTCGCCTTCGCAATAGACCGCGCCGGAGTCGCTCGACGCCTCGATCAGCTGCATTCCGGCCGGAAGCTCGCCGACCTCGGGGTCGCTCCAGACCCGGGCCAGCTCGGCGAGGCCGCTCGGAAGCAGCCGCTGCCTCACGACCTCGTCCTTGCCGGCGAGGTGGCGGACCCCGACCGGGTGCGGAGCCGGCTCGATCACCCAGAAGGAGATGAGCCTCCGCGACTGGGCGGCGGCCGGAGCGGCCGGGAGCGGGAGAGATGCGCTGAGCGCCACGGCCGCCGCGACTTGCGATATCTTCATTCCGTGGCTCCCAAAATGTCGCCGGGGAGGAATAGCAGCCGTAGGAACCGTTGAAAATCAGTCTCGCTTCGCTCCCCTCCCCACCCCGGGCCCCTCCCTTGCGGGGAGGGGAGGTCAGTCGAAGCGCCGCCGCCTCTGCCGCCCCTCCCTGGAAGGGAGGGGTTGGGGGTGGGTGCCGCCGAGGCAATCGGCGGCACGATGCAGGATCGCCTCGGCGACGCCCTCGGGATTGGCGGTGACGTCGCTGTTCCAGAAGCGGATTACGGTCCAGCCTTCCTCTTCGAGGAAGCGAGTGCGGGTCTCGTCCCTTCGACAATCGACGTGCTGGCTGCCGTCGATCTCGACGATCAGCTTCGCCTGCCGGCAGGCCAGATCGGCTATGTACGGCTCGATCGGAAGCTGGCGGGTGAATTTGGGGCGGTAACGGGACAGGAGGCGCCACAGCATGCGCTCTTGCTTCGTCGCATGGGTGCGCAGATCCCGGGCCCGGTCGGTGAGGCGGCGGGGAACACGGCGGCCTTTCATGGGGACGTGGTACCGCGCCGTCGATGCGACCCAAAATTCGGATGCCCCGAGGGACGCGCTGGCGCGCGTACCCACCCCCGGCCCCTCCCTTGCAGGGAGGGGAGGGCATCGTGCCATGGCATCGGGCGGGCGAATCATGCATCAGCAGGGCGGTGAGCCGGGACATGGTGCATGAGGGTGACCCTGACTGGCCGCTGGTCCTTGCCGCGGCCGCGGGCGATCGCGCCGCGTTCGCGGCGCTGCTGGAGCGGCATTACGACCGGGTCCATGGGCTGGCCTGGCAGCTGACCGGGTCGCGGGCCGACGCCGACGACGTCGCCCAGGACGTCTGCTGCGTTCTGGTCGAGAAGATCGGCGGCTTCAGGGGCGAGGCGAAGTTCGGCACCTGGCTCATCGGGATCGTCTACAATGCCTGCCGGGACCTCAGGCGGAGGCGGCGGTCATTCGCGGGGATGACCGGCCGGCTGGCGGTGCTGGCCGGGCTGGCACGGGCGCCGGACGGGCGCGACCTCTACGATTCGATCTGGCTGAGGAGCGCGATCGCCCGGCTCAAGCCGGCTCTTCGCGACGCGGCGGTCCTCGTCGCCGGTCAGCAGCTCAGCCATGCCGAGGCCGCGGAAATACTGGGCGTCGCCGAGTCGACGGTCTCGTGGCGGATGCACAAGGTCAGGCGGCTGCTCGCGGCCGAGGGGGGCAATGGATCGGAGGCTTGAACGGCCGGTCGTTCCTGTCGCCGTTCAGGGCCGAGCCTGTCTAACCCCTTCCTTCGCGTCCGGGATCGGGAAAGAAGGCCCTTCGACAGGCTCAGGGCGAGCGGATCGGGGCGAACCCAGGACGCAACGCCTCCCAAAAAAAAACTTCTCCCGGTCCCCAAGGATTTCCCGGCGGGGCGCGTCGAAGGGTCATGCGGACGGATGTGCGCCGCGACTTAAGGGAGAGAAACCATGACCCGCCTGCCCAGCGCGATCGCGATCGGCCTCGTCGCCGCCTTGCTCGCCTCCTGCTCCAAGCCCGGTCTCGAGACCGCTTCGGCGCCGCCCGAGGCCGTGGCAGCCGAGCCCGCCGCCAACAATCCCGCCGCCTTCGAGCCGGGCATGCCCGCGCCCGCGCCCGCCGAAGACCGGCTCGCGGCCGCCGACGCGGCCGCGGGCGCCGACGTCGTCATCACCGGGACGAGGATCAAGCGGCCGAACCTCGAATCGTCGATTCCGGTCGTCTCCATCGGCGCCGAGGAAGTCTACGCCGCTCCCTCGCGCCGCGCCCGGCCTTCCGGCCACCGGCCCGTCGTCCATTCGCCCGGCCTCGTCCACCTGCCCGACGTCGGCCGCGACCGCTTCGCCTCCGTCGTCCAGAACGGCTTCAAGACGGCCTCGGAGGAGCCGGTCTCGACCTTCTCGATCGACGTCGACACTGCGTCCTATTCGTTCGTCCGGGCCTCGCTCGCGCGCAACGTCCTGCCCCAGCAGGCGGCGGTCCGGACCGAGGAGATGATCAACTATTTCCCCTACGATTACGCGCCGCCGGAAAGCGCGGAGCGGCCGTTCAGCAGCCACGTCGCCGTCTTCCCGAGCCCATGGTCGCCGGGCCGCAAGCTGGTCCGGATCGGGATCAAGGGCTATGCCGTCGAGACCGAGACCAGGCCGCGCGCCAACCTCGTCTTCCTGATCGACACGTCGGGCTCGATGGCCGAGCCCAACAAGCTGCCCCTCGTCCAGCAGTCGCTGTCGATGCTGCTCGACCGGCTCGCGCCCGACGACAAGGTCGCGATCGTCACCTATGCCGGAAGCGCTGGGACCGCCCTCGAGCCCACCCCGGCGCGCGACAAGGCGACGATCCGGGCGGTGATCGGCGGGCTCGGAGCGGGCGGAAGCACCGCCGGCGGGGAGGGCATCCGCCAGGCCTACGCCCTCGCCGAGCGCAACCTCGACCCGCGGGGCGTCAACCGGGTCATCCTGGCGACCGACGGCGACTTCAACGTCGGCATCACCGATCCGAACGAGCTCAAGGGCTTCGTCGAGCGCGAGCGCGGCAAGGGCGTGTTCCTGTCCGTGCTCGGCTTCGGGATGGGCAATTACAACGACTCGCTGATGCAGACCCTCGCCCAGAACGGCAACGGCGCCGCCGCTTACATCGACACCGTCGCCGAGGCCCGCAAGACGCTTGTCGAGGAGGCGTCCTCGACCCTGTTCCCGATCGCCAAGGACGTGAAGATCCAGGTCGAGTTCAACCCGGCGACCGTGGCCGAATATCGCCTGGTCGGCTATGAGACCCGGATGCTCGCCCGCGAGGATTTCGACAACGACCGCGTCGATGCGGGCGAGGTCGGGTCGGGGCAGAGCGTGACCGCGCTCTACGAGATCGTTCCCGTGGGCGGGCCGCGCGCGGTCGGCGACCTGCGCTACGCGCCCACCGCCCGCCACCGGGTCGCGGCTCCGAACGGCGAGTACGGCTTCGTCAAGATCCGCTACAAGCTCCCCAAATCGTCGACCAGCCGGCTGATCTCGACCCCGATCGACCGTTCGTCCGAGGCCCGGCGTTTCGCCGACGCTCCGCTCGACGCTCGCTTCGCCGCCGGGGTCGCGGCCTTCGCGGAGCTGCTCCGGGGCGGCCGCTACGCCGGCTCGATGACCTATGACGACGTCCTGCGCCTCGTCTCGGCGGCGCAGGGCGAGGACCGGTTCGGCTATCGCTCGGAGCTGGTCCGGATGGTCCGGGCGGCGAGCGCCGCGCCGTCCCTTCAGGGCCAGGGCAACGGCGCCCAATGAGCCCGCCCGCCCCTCTCCCGTGAGCACGGGAGAGGGGCGGGCCCGCCGGGGATCGCGCGTTCGACCGGCCCGCGCTTTCGCTATAAGGTCCGAAAGATGCGCTCGCCCTCGCCTCGCCGCCGCCCTGGACCGGACCGCCCCGACCGCGGAGCCGGACGGTGACGCGCGGCGACGACGACATCGCCGCCGCCCTGCCGGGCCCGCCATTCCCGGCCCCGGCGCGGCGCCGGGCCGCGATCGAGGAGGCGCTTCGCCGCTTCGACGGCGGCGCGGCGGCTCCGGCCGCGGCCCCCCGCCGGCCCGCGCCGTGGGCCCGGCCCTATGCCGGAGCGCTGGCCGGCGCTTTCCTGGTCGCGGTGATCGGCCTGCCCTTCGTCTGGACCGCGTTCGACGATTACGAGCAGGACCGCGCGAGGCGCCGGCCGGCCGCGGAGGCGACGCTTCCGGTCCCGGCCGGCCCGGACCGGGCCCGCGCCGACAGCCCGGGCCCCGGACGGCCCACGCCCGCCGCTCCCGGCGCGCGCGCCGTCCCGGGCAAGTCCGCTCCGCCGGACCCTTCGCCCGCCGCAAGGGAGCCGGGCCCGGCGGCCGCCGCCGCGAAGCCCCCTTCCCCGGCCGCGGCGAAGCGGGCGCCGGCCGCGCGCGGCGAGGAGCCAACCGGAGACGATCCGGCGCAGGGAACCGACGAGGTGGTCGTCACCGGAACCCGAATCCGCCGCCCCAACCTCAATTCCGCGGTTCCGGTCACCTCGATCGGCTCCGAGGAGTTCGCAAGCGACCGCCGGGCGGCAAGAGCGGCTCGGCGGGGCGACTGGAACGCCTGCACGATCGACGACCCGGGCCGAAGCCTCGACCGCTGCCGGGCCTCCGCCGCGACGCTGGCGCGGGGCGCTCGGGGGCGGGCCTCGGCGCCTCTCGCCGACGGGCTGGATCGAGCCTGGAGCGGCGATCTCGAAGGCGCGACGGCGGCCTTCGACCGCGCGATCGAGCTGGCGCCGCGATCCTCGACCGCCTGGCTCAACCGCGGGCTCGCCTGGCGCCGTCGGGGCGACCTCGACCGGGCGCTCGCCGACCTCGACCGGGCGGTGCTCTACGCGCCCGGCGACGCTCGCGCTTATTACCATCGAAGCCTCGTCCTTCGCGAGCGCGGCGACCTTCGCCGGGCCCGGGCCGACGAGGAGCGCGCGGTCCAGCTCGACCCGCGCTACGCGCCGCTGGTGAGGAGCCGCTAGCGGCGGGCTTTCCTTCCCGGCCATTCCCGCGCAAGCGGGAAAGACGACATCTCAGGGAGAAGGACGTGACTGGGAAAAGGCCCTTCTACCGCACCCTCTATTTCCAGGTCCTGGTCGCGATCGCGCTCGGGGTGCTCGTGGGCTGGCTCTTCCCGGCTCTCGGAGCGTCGCTGAAGCCGCTCGGCGACGCCTTCATCAAGCTCGTCAAGATGATCATCACCCCGGTCATCTTCCTGACCGTGACCACCGGCATAGCCGGAATGTCCGACCTCAAGGCGTTCGGACGGGTCGGCGCGAAGGCGATGGCCTATTTCCTGACCTTCTCGACCCTCGCTCTCGCCGTCGGGCTGATCGTGGCCAATCTCGTCAGGCCGGGAGACGGACTCGACGTCGATCCGGCGGCGCTCGACCAGGGCGCGGTCGCGACCTATGTCGACAAGGCGCACGAGCAGACCATCACCGGCTTCCTGCTCGACATCGTCCCCGACACCTTCTTCAGCGCCTTCACCTCGGGGCAGATATTGCAGGTGCTGTTCGTCTCGATCCTGTTCGGGATCGCCCTCGCCCTGCTCGGGAGCCGGGGCGAGCGGGTGCTCGGAGCGATGCGGGTGCTGACCGCGATCATGTTCCGGATCGTCCACATCCTGATGTACGCGGCGCCGGTCGGCGCCTTCGGAGCGATGGCCTATACGATCGGGGCTCACGGCATCGGCACGCTGCTCAACCTGGCGGCCCTGATCGCGACCTTCTACGCCACCTCGCTCATCTTCGTCCTGGTCGTGCTGGGCCTCGTGGCGCGGGCGGCGGGCTTCTCGATCCTCGCCCTCGTCCGCTATCTCAAGGACGAATTGCTTCTCGTCCTGGGAACCTCGAGCTCCGAAAGCGCGATGCCGCTGCTGATGGAGAAGCTGGAGCGGGCCGGCTGCCCCAAGCCGATCGTCGGCCTGGTCGTCCCGACCGGCTACAGCTTCAACCTCGACGGGACCAACATCTACATGTCGCTGGCGGCGCTGTTCATCGCCCAGGCGACCAACACCCCGCTGTCGCCGGGCGACCAGCTGCTGCTGATGGCGGTGGCGATATTGAGCTCGAAGGGCGCCGCGGGAGTCACCGGATCGGGCTTCATCGTCCTCGCCGCCACCCTCTCCGTGCTTCCGACGGTTCCCGTCGCCGGCATGGCCCTGATCCTCGGAGTCGACCGGTTCATGAGCGAATGCCGGTCGCTGACCAACTTCATCGGCAACGCCGTCGCCACCATCGTCGTCGCGCGCTGGGAGAAAGCGGTCGACCCGGCCCGGCTGAGGGCGGCGCTGGCCGGGCGCGGCGGCGAGTTCGACGAAGCGGAGAGCGACTCGCTCCAGATCGAGGGCCGAAGCGACGCCGCCTGATCGGCGAGAATTCAACCCTCCGCCCTTGGTTTCCGGTCTCTCAGCGCCTCGTCCGCTCCACCGGGAACTTGATCGTCCCCGCCGCCGGCTCGGCCAGAAGCTGAGCCACGCTCCGCGCCAGGTCGGCCTGGCGGAAGGGCTTGGCGAGGCGGGGAAGCTCGGAGCCGGAGCCTTCCGCGATGGTCGAATAGCCGCTGATCAGCATGGCCGGGAGCTCCGGAACGAGCTCGCGAAGGTGGCGGATCAGGTCCACTCCGTTCATTCCCGGCATGAGATAGTCGCTGACCACGGCGTCGCAGGCGCCGCCGTCGCGGATCAGCCGCAGCGCTTCCGCGCCCGAGCCGGCCTCGACGATCGTATAGCCGATGTCCGAGAGCATGTCGGCGGTGGCGCGCCGGACGATGTCCTCGTCGTCGACGAGCAGGATCGTCGCCGCCCGGCGCGCGGTCACCAGCGGCGCCGGCTCCGCTTCTTCCCGGCCCGCCGGCTCGCCCGCGGCCGGCAGCCACATCTCCGCCGTCGTCCCCTCGCCGGGCTTGCTGCTCAGGTAGAGCGTTCCGCCGAGCTGGGCGCACAGGCCGTGAACCATCGACAGCCCGAGGCCGGTGCCCCGGCCCACGCCCTTGGTCGAGAAGAAGGGCTCGACGGCGTGGCCGAGGGTGACGGAGTCCATCCCCACGCCGGTGTCGCTGATCGCCACTCGGAGGTACTGGCCCGGGGCGAGCAGCTGGCCGGCTCCGACCTCCTCGGTGCGCGCCGAGATGCTCAGCCGGCCGCCGCCGGCCATGGCGTCGCGCGCGTTTAGGGCGAGGTTGAGGATGGCGAGCTCGAGCTGGTTGGGATCGATCCGGGCCGCCGGAAGCTCGGCCGGGCAGTCGACCGCGACCTCGACCATCGGCCCGACCGACTTGCTGATCAGGTCCTCCATCCCGCGAAGCAGAGCGACGATGTCGACGGAGCGCGGCTGGAGATCCTGGCGGCGGGCGAAAGCGAGCAGGCGCTGGACGAGCGTCGCCGCCCGGCTCGCGGCCTGGAGCGCCATGTCGATGTGCCGGTGCGACTTGTCGGCGGGCGGCGCCCGGCGCCGGAGCAGGTCCAGGCTGCCGATGATGGGGGTGAGCAAATTGTTGAAATCGTGGGCGACTCCGCCGGTCAGCTGGCCGAGCGTCTCCAGCTTCTGAGCCTCGTGAAGCTGGGCGAGCGCGGATTCGTGCTCCCGAGTGCGCTCGTCGACCCGCGCTTCCAGGGTCTCGTTGGCGCGGGTCAGCTCGCGCTGGCTCGCGGCGAGCGACTCGAGCCGGGCGCGGGCCTCATATTGCCGGCGTCGGCCGCGAAGCGCCGAGCGGGCGACGCTGACCAGGGTGGTGGGGTGGAAGGGCCGCTCGAGGAAGGTGACGTTGCCGAGGACCTCCAGGAACCGCTCCGCGGCCGGATTGCGCTCCAGCCCCCCGCCGCGGCCGGTGAGGAGGACGAAGGGAAGGTCCGACCATTCGGGCTGGGAGTCGATCCACGCCCGGACCCCGCGCAGGTCGGAGCGCATCAGCGCTTCCTCGGTCACGAGGACGAAGCCGGCGCCGAGGTCGAGCTCGGCGACGAGGGAAGGGAGATCGGCGCAGATGCTGGCGCCGATGCCGGCTTCGCCGAGCATTCCCCGGGCCACCGCCGAGTCGCGGCCGATCGGGGCGAGGATCAGCGCCCGTTCGGAGAGCTCGTCCCTCAAACGCTGTCGCCGATCGGCGGGAGGCGGTTGCCGATCAGCTCGGGAACCCCGCGCAGGACGCCCTGGAAATTCTCGAGCGGATCGCCGAGCGTGATCCCGTTCGCGCCGATCCGGTATTCGCGGATCGTGTCTTCATGGGCGCTGGTCCGCTTCTTGATCACGGAGATGGCGCGCCGGACCCGGCCCGCCGCCTCGAAATAGCGAAGAAGGACGACCGTATCGGCGAGGTAGGTGACGTCGACCGGAGACTTCATGTCGCCGACCAGACCGTGCTGGGCGACCGTGAGGAAGGTGCTGGCGCCCTGGCGGTTCAGGAATTGAAGCAGCTCGTGCATGTGGAGGATGAGCTGCTGCTCCGCCGGCATCGAGGCCTGGTAGCCGTTGAGGCTGTCGATGACGATGGTGCGAACGCCCTCCGCCTCGACCGCGGAACGGACGCGGTGGGCGAACTCGCCCGGCGCCAGCTCGGCCGCGTCGACCTGCTCGACGATCAGACTGCCGCTATCGACCATCGTCTGGAGGTCGAGGCCGAGGCCCTTGGCGCGCTCGAAGAGCAGTCCGAGCTCCTCGTCGAAGATGAACATCGCGGCTTTCTCGCCGCGCTCCACGGCGGCGACAACGAAGCTCAGGGTGAGCAGCGACTTGCCGGTGCCGGCCGGGCCGATGACGAGGGTGCTCGAGCCGCGCTGGAGGCCGCCGCCGAGCAGCGAATCGAGCTCGCGGGAGCCGCTATTGAGCGTGTCGCGCCTGAAGCTGGTCTTGTGCTCCGAGGAGACCAGGCGCGGGAAGACCCGGACGCCGCCGGTGTCGATGACGAAATCGTGATAGCCGCCGCGGAAACGCTGCCCGCGATATTTGATCACTCTCATGCGGCGGCGTTCTGCCCCATATTCGGGTGCCAGCTCCTCGAGCCGAATCACTCCGTGGGCGACGCTGTGAACCGTCTTGTCGTTGATCTCGGTGGTGAGGTCGTCGAGCATGACGACGGTCGCGTCATGATTGGAGAAATAATGCTTCAGCGCCAGTATCTGGCGCCGGTAGCGAAGCGAGCTCTGGGCGAGCAGGCGGATTTCGGAAAGGCTGTCGAGCACGACCCTTTTCGGCTGCAGCCGCTCGACGACCTCGAAGATCCGCTTCGTGGTCTCGCCGAGCTCGAGATCGGAGGAATAGAGCAGGCTTTGCTGCTGGTCGTCGTCGAGCAGATTCTCGGGGGGAACCAGCTCGAAAATCTCGTTCGGCTCGACGAAGTCCCAGCCGTGCGACAAGGCGCTTTCGCGAAGCTCGGTCTCGGTCTCCGACAAGGTGATGTAGAGCCCGCGCTCGCCTCGGGCCGCCCCTTCGAGAAGGAACTGGGTGGCGATCGTGGTCTTGCCGGTGCCCGGGCTGCCCTCGACCAGATAGACCCGGCCGCGCCTGAGCCCGCCGGCCAGTATGTCGTCCAGTCCGGCGACCCCGGTCGCCGCTTTCGTCTCTGTTTCGTCCACAACGTCCCTCGCTCCCGCATCAGCCGAGCGCGGGAAGCTAAATACAATGGCCGTTTCGGAGGTCAAACCTTCACGGATCGCCCGGAAAAACCGAGAAACCGCAATTCAGGTTCCATCCGCCCGGCCGGCCAAGTCCATGAAGTCGCGCGCGGCTTCGCGGTCGCGCTCGTCGGGAAAGGCGACGTCGAGGTCGGGCGCCGAGCCGAGCATGTGGAGCAGGGCCCAGAGGGCGAAGCGGTTGCCGCGGTCCTTTTCGAGGCCGAGGTCGACCTTCATCCGCTCGATCCCGGCCTCGAGCGCGACCGGCGGGGTCGAGGCGAGGTCGGCGGTTCCGAAATAGCGGCGCAGCTGGTCGTCGAGGTCCATCGCCCTCCCCTACGACCCCCGTCCTCGCCCGTCACGTCGGGACCGACATGTCAGACGCTCGGCTGGCCGACGGGCACCGGCGCCGGCGCGCGCAGGTTCAGCCGGGCCACCGCCTTGCCGAAGCGCATCCGCACGAACCAGTAGGCCATGACCGCGAACGGCGCGAAGGCCAGGACGAAGAGCAAGGGCGAACCGCGTACCGCCTCCGGCAGCACGTCCTGCTGGCCGAGGAAGAAGGAGCCGGTGGCGATGAAGAGGGCGAAGCACATCCGCCACAGGTGGCGCGCGACGCGCCGGGCCGGCGAGAGCTTGCCGAGGATCGCCTTGAGGTCGCCCAGCCCCGCGAGCAGGCAGACCGCGGCGAGCGCGAATATCGGGCCCGGCCCGGCGGGGGTCGTCGCGCCCGTCAGGCCGCCCCACGCCATCAGCGCGGCGGTGGCGAGCGCGGCCGCGCAGGCGGTCTTCTCGACCCAGCCGGCGCGGCCGTCGCGGCGGCGGGCGGTCATCCACCCGGTGAGGACGAAGTAGCAGACCATGATTCCGCCGACGGGACTGCCCGGGACCGGCTGCCGCAACGGCTCCAGGATCGCGGCGGTGATCCCAAGGACCAGCATCGCGGCGCAGAAAAAGGCGCCGGCCGAGGCGTGGAGCGCGCCGCCCTTGGGGGCCGCGACGGCGGCCGCGCCCGACGCCAGGGCGGCCATTCCACCGGCGATGTGCACGGCCATGATGCCGTTGTGGATCCAGTTGCTCATGCCGCAAGCCCCTCCCCTTCGTTCGTTCCGCCCGCTTCGCCGCGCTCGAAGGCGAGCAGGTCGCCGGGCTGGCAATCGAGCGCCTCGCAAATCGCCTCCAGAGTCGCGAAGCGCATGCCCCTGGCCTTGCCGGTCTTGAGGATCGACAGGTTCGCCAGAGTGATCCCGACCCTCGCCGACAGCTCGGTCAGGGTCATTCGGCGGGCGTGGAGGACGTCGTCCAGCTTGACCAGGATCGCCATCAGACCATCGCCTCCAGGTCGGCGCGGATCCGGGCGCCCTCCTCGAAGACTCGAGCGAGGACGAACAGCAGCAGCACCGCGATCCAGCCGCTCAGCGAAGGGTCCCAGTCGCCGATGTCCGCGCCGGCCCTGGTCAGCACCGAAATGAAGATCCCGCAGGCGAGCTCGAACAGCTGGACCACCAGAAGGCACCAGGCCACGGTCTTCACCCGGGCCGCATTCTCCGGAACGAAGGGGTCGCCCGCGCGAACCGTCCCGATCATCTCCAGCAGCCGCGACAGCATCACGTGGACGGCCGCGAACATCGGCAGGCCGACCAGCACCCAGAGCCGCATGACGGGTAGGATCGAGTCCGGATCGAGCGGCGGCCGACGGCTGAAATATTCCCGGAAGGTCGGCTCGAAGACGAAGCTCGCCGCGACCATGGCGAGGAAGGCCGCCCCGCAGGCGAGGTTGAGGATTCGAGCCGATGTCAGCAGGAAACGCGAGACTCCGAGCACCCTGGCGAATTTGTCCGACACCCCTGCCCTCCCTGATTGTTATCGTCTCACGATATGACATATATTGTTAGACAGCAAGACTCTTATTGCGCGGCGACGTCATGCTCCGGCAATGCGAGGGCCTCGACCGGTCATTGCCCAGCCTGGCGAGGGTGGGTCGGAGGACCGGTGACTCGATTGAGCCTCGTCACCGCCCCGGGCGCCCGAGCGGAGCGCTTCTATCGCGAAGCGGGCTGGACTAGGGCTGGGCGGACGGCCGCGGGCGAGCTGCGGTTCGAGAGGCTAGCGAAAGAGGAATAGCTGATGCAACCACGGTCCCCGGCAGCCGTTGCGCGTCGCATGAAGATGACCGCCTTGACCGCCGCCGGCCTCCTGCCCCTGCTCATCGCTTCATGGAGCGCTCCCGCCCTGGCGGACGAAGGGCAGAAAAAGGAGCCGCGGCGGATCAGGGTCGGCGTCGGGGCCCAGCTCGTCCCGAGCTATCCGGGCTCGGACGACGTCAGCCTCCGCCCGCTCGTCGACGTATCGCTCAGCCGAGGCTCGAAACCGTTCGACTTCGAGGCTCCGGACGAGAGTTTCGGCCCGTCGCTGATCAAGTCCGGCGGGCTCGAGATCGGGCCCGCCCTGAATTTCGAGTCGAGCCGAAAGCCGAGCGACGTCGGCGCCGACCTCGACAAGGTCCCGTTCACGGTCGAGGCCGGGGCGTTCGTCCAATATGCGTTCGGCCCCAAATTCCGGATCCGGGTCGAGGGGCGCAGGGGCCTTGGCGGCCATGACGGCTGGACCGGGCAGGCCGGCGCCGATTTCGTCGCCCGCGACGGCGACGACTGGCTCTTCTCGATCGGCCCCCGGGTGACCGTCTCGGACGGCCGCTATCACCGCGCCTATTTCGGGGTCAGTCCCGCCGAGTCGGTCCGGACCGGCCTCGCCGCCTACAATCCCGGCGGCGGGGTTCAGGCGGTCGGAGCCACCGCCGGCTTCCTCACCCGGCTGACCAAGAGCTTGGGCCTCTACAGCTACGCCAAATATGACCGGCTGGTCGGCGATTCCGCCGACTCGCCGGTCGTCCGGACCTACGGCTCGCGCGACCAGCTCTCGGGCGGCCTCGCCCTGACCTACACCTGGGGCGGCTCGAAATAGCGGAGCCGCCGAGCGGCGCCGAACCGGCGGCGACGGCGGAACGATCGCGCTGGTCCGGCTTTAGGAACGGACAGGCAGGGAGGCGGACATGCGCTATCGCAGGCTCGGATCGAGCGATCTTCAAGTCTCGGAAATCTCGCTGGGCTCGTGGCTCACCTTCGGGGTCGGGGTCGAGCGCGACCGCGCCGCCGCCGTGGTCGACGAGAGCTTCGGGCTGGGAATCAACTTCATCGACACCGCCAACATCTACGGGCGCGGAGCGGCGGAGAGCTTCCTCGGCGAGGTCCTGAGGGGACGGCCGCGCTCCTCCTACGTGCTGGCGACCAAATTGTTCTTCCCGATGACCGAGAGCGACCGCGGGCTGTCGCGCGCGCAGGTCGAGAAGCAGCTCGACGCCTCGCTGAAGCGCCTCGGCACCGACCATGTCGACCTCTACCAATGCCACCGCTACGACGAGGAGACGCCGCTCGAGGAGACGATGGCGGCGCTCACCGACGCGGTGCGTTCCGGCAAGGTCCGCTATATCGGCTTCTCGGAATGGCCGGTGGACAGGATCCGCGCGGCCGTCGAGATGGCGGGCGTGGAGAAGTTCGTCTCCAGCCAGCCGCAATATTCGCTGCTCTGGCGCCAGCCCGAGGAGGAGGTGATACCGCTGTGCGCGGCGAACGGCATCTCCCAGATCGTCTGGTCGCCGCTCGCCCAGGGGGTCCTCACCGGCAAGTACCGTCGGGGCAGCCCGCCGCCGGAGGGCAGCCGGGCGACCAGCGAGGAGATGGGCGGCTTCATCTCCTGGCTGCTCAGGGACGAGACCCTGGAGGCGGTCGAGCGCCTCGGCCCGATCGCCGCCGAGGCCGGGCTCAGCCTCGCCCAGTTCGCGCTCGCCTGGGTGCTGCGCGAGCCCAACGTCGCCTCCGCCATCGTCGGCGCCTCCAGGCCCGAGCAGCTGGCCGAGAATGCGGCGGCCTCGGGGGCGGAGGTGGATCCGGCGCTGTTCAGCCGGGCGGAGGCGATCGCCGGCGAGGTGGCGCGGCGGGGCCGCTGAGCGAAGGGCGCCAGCCGGACGCCGTCGCGGTGCCGAGCGCGGTCGCGATCAGCCCCGACCAGGTGTAGAGTGGAAGGAAGAAGAGGCCGATCGCCGCGGTCGACCGGTCCGCGGCCCAGACGGCGGCGAAGGTCCGGGCGGTCAGGCCGGCGGCGACGAGGAAGAAGACGAACAGGATCTTGCGGGCCGTTCCTTCCCGATCCCCCGAGCTGAGGAGATAGGCCGAGGCCGCCGGCCCTCCGATCCAGGCGAAGAGGAAGAGCAGTCCGGCCCAGGCGGCCAGCCCGTCCGGGACCCCCGTCCGGAGCAAAGCGACCAGGAGCGCCGCGAGGGCCGCCAGGGTCAGCCATTTGAACAGGCGCTTGAAGGTCATCGGTGCCCCCCCCCCGGCCTCTCTCCGTGCGCCGGCCACGGGCCGTCGCCCTTCGAGTCAGACCCTTCAACCCCTCAGCCGGGCGCTTTCGACGATGCGCTCGAATTCGGGCAGGCCAGCGTCGAAATAATGCATCCGCGCGGCGTCGAACAGGGCGAGGTAGAAGCGGCCGTTGACGATCGCACCGACCGCCCTGCCCTTTCTCTCGACCTCGTCGCCGCCGAGATGGACGTAATCGAACTGGAATCCGCGATGGCCGAGGAAGTCGCGCGGCTGGAGGCCGGTCATCTCGAACCGGGTCGAGCCTGCGCGGATCCGGTAGAAGCTCTCGATCATCGAGGCGATCTCGGTCGGGTTCATGTCCGACCGGAAGTTGGGCACCTTGCGGTCCGCCTTGCGCCTCTGCTGGACGATCCTCTTGTCGTTCTCGAGCCCGCCGATGAAGGTGATGCCGTCGAGCAGCGGCCCGTTCAGAGTCCAATTCTCCTCGCGGTCGATGTCGTGCGGCCCGCGCGGCGCCTTGTTCCAGCGCACGGTCGGGGTGACGATCATCGAGCCCCGGGCGACGTCCTCCGGGCCCGGGGTGACCAGCGAATAATAGCGGAACAGGCCCTGCCCGCCGAGCCCGCCGCCGGCGCAGCCCGCCGTCAGCGCCAGAGCGGTCAAGGCTGCCAACGTCTTTCCCGCGCGCATTCGCGATCCTCCTCTCACGGATTGGCCGACTGGCGGACCATCGCCGCGTCCGGCGCCCTCGGAGCAAGCGCCAGGTAGCGGTTGAGCGCGGCCCTGCCCTCCTCGCGCCGGCCGTCCTTCAGCAATTGGTAGCCGTGCGCCCGCCAGGCTTCCGGCGGGGCGTCGGCATAAGCGACGGCAGCGGCGTAGCTCTGGCCGGCGAGGACGCCGTCGCCTTTGCCGCCCTTCAGCCGCCAGATCTCGCCTTCGTAATAGCGGAGCAGGCCGTTCCACCCGTCCTTCGCGAGGTTGCGGACGATGTAGAGGCTGGCGCCCGGATCGTTGAGCTTGACCTGGTCGTCGAGCAGGGTCTTGCGATGGTCGCCAAGCGCCCGCAGATAGCGGTCGCGGCCCCGCTCAGTCGTGCGCGCCGTCGTCACCTCCCGGGCCGAGGCGCGAAGGTCGACCATCCTCGTCTCCGGCGCCGGGTGAGTTTCGAGCAGCGAGGAGCGGCGGCGATAGCGCTTGCGGCGGACCGCCGCGCTCGCCCGGATCTCCTCGATCAGCTGCTGCCAGGTCTCCGGCATGGCCATCGGGTCGTAGCCGGCCTCGCTGATCTGGAGGAGGCCGATCGCGTCCGCCTCCGCCTCCATCTCGCGGCTGTAGGACAGGAGCGACAGGATGGTTCCGAACTGGGCGAGCCGGACGAGATCGCCCGCATAGAAGCCCCCCGCCGCCCCGCCGACGCCCGCGCCCATGGCGAGGAAGTTCAGAGCCGCGGTCTTGCGCTTCATGTCGCGCCACATCCGGATCTGGTGGCGGCGAAGGAAGTGGCCCGCCTCGTGCGCGATCACTCCCGACAGCTGGGCCTCGTCGCGCATGCGCAGCAGGAGGCCGCTGAACACCACCATGAAGCCGGTCGGCGCCATGAAGGCGTTGAATTCCGGGATCCGGGCGACATAGACCCGAAGGTCCTTCGCCGCCGGGCCGCCGACCCGCTCCGCGAGCCCGCCCAGATAGGAAGCCAGCTTCGGGTCGCCGAGCAGCAGGTTGGAGCCGGCAATCTCCTGCTCGACCCTTTCATATTGCTGCCACATGCCGAGCTCGTCCTTGGCGGTGGGACGGTGGCCGGGGCCGATCAGCGGCTTCATGTCGGCGGGGCGGATGCGCGCGTCGGCGGTGCCGGCGAGGGCGGCGCAGCAGGCGCAGCCGAGGCCGCCCAGCATCGCCCGGCGGGTCAGCGGGAGCGACTCGTGCCATTCGCGCCGGAGGGTCACCGGCGCGCCCGGACGTTGCGCCCGGCCTTCATCCGGCCGATCAGCCGTTCCACCATCTGGGCCGCCCCCTCCTCGGTCCTGATGTCGCCGAAGCCCACGCCCGGCATCATGCTCTGGGTCTGGAGGACGTTGAACCAGGCGACCTCGCCGGTCCTGAGATCGACGAGCGAGGCGTAGGCCGACTGGCCGCCGCCCCCCTGGGGCGCGCAGAAGCCGACGAAGCAGCCCGCGATGCCGAGCACCTGGAGCGCGACGCGGCCGGTCGAAGCGAAGCTGTCCTCGGCGTGGAGGAAGAGGGCATAGTCCATCCCCGTCGCCCGTCCGAACTTCACGGCCTCCTCGCCCAGGGTCCAGTCGATCCCGCGCCGGCGCTTGGTCGGCAGCTCGGCGCCGAGATATTTGTGGAGTGCGATCGAGCTTCCGACCGCGGCGTGGAGGCGTTCCAGATCCGCCACCTCCTGCTCGCTGACCCCGGCGACCCCGCCCCGGGTCTCGAGGATCCGGGTGCGGCCGCCGCGGCCGGCCTGCTGCTCGGCCAGCGCCTTGAGGAGGTTGGCGCGCGCTTTCTCGGTCCAGTCGGCCCGCGGCTCGACCAGCCCGCCGGCGGTGACCAGCCCGACGGTGACGTCGGGGCGCATGACGATCAGGCTGTAATCGCCCTGCGGCGGCTCGAACTCGACGTCGGCGATCTGGCGGGTCTGGACGCAGGCGGACAGGGCCAGCGAGGAGGCGGAAAGGAGGACGACGAGCCGGCCGCGACGCATGGCATTGCTCCTCGAAGCGGGACGGCGGGGCAAAAGCGCCATCCTCTGAACGACTTGCCGCCAACGCTTCGGTTGCGCCCGCGTTCCGATCCGCCTCCCGGCCAATGCCGCCGGGGGCTTCGAGGCCGGCTATCGCGAACCCTGGCGTCGCGTTAAGCTGCACGCATGCTCAGCCTCCATTACCACCCTTTCTCGTCCTTCTGTCAGAAGGTGCTCGTCGCCCTCTACGAGCGCGACGTCCCGTTCGAGCGGGTGGTGGTGGACCTCGGCGACCCGCGGAGCCGGGCCGAGTTCGAGCGGCTGTGGCCGATGGGCAAGTTCCCGGTGCTTCGCGACGAGGCGCGGGGCCTGACGGTGCCGGAATCGAGCCTGATCGTCGAATATCTCGATCACGCTCATCCCGGTCGGCCGCTGGTCCCGGCGGACTCGGCCCTGAGGGTCCGCCACTGGGACCGTTTCTTCGACCATTATGTCGAGCACCCGCTGCAGAAGGTGGTGGGCGACAACTTTCGCCCCGACGGCGGCCATGACCCGCACGGCGTGGCCGAGGCCAGGGCCCTGCTCGTCCGGGCCTACGATCATCTCGAGGACTCGCTGGACGGCGATGGAGGCTGGGCGGCGGGCGAGGCCTTCACCCTCGCCGATTGCGGCGCGGCGCCGGCCCTCTTCTACGCGAACATGGTCGAACCCTTCGCCGGCCGGCCGCGCCTCGAGGCCTATTACGCCCGGCTCAGGGCCCGGCCTTCCTTCGTTCGCGCGGTGGACGAGGCGCGTGAGTTCCGGAACTTCTTCCCGCTCCCCTGGCCCGAAGGCTGGGACTGAGCCTTCATTTTCGTCATCCCGGCTTCCGCCGCGACGACCCTCTCAGGCCGCCTCGTCCCAATAGTCCTGGCGGACGGGATGGGTCGTGACGAACAGGCCCGCGCCGGTGCGAGCGGTCTCGGCGAGGGCAATGGCCGTGCCGCAGAAGCCGCACTCCGCCGACAGACGGCCGATATACCAGTGGCTGCGCCCGCAGGCCGGGCACCGATTGGCCTCGCCCGGATGATACAGGACCTGGAACCCGCGCCGGGCCGGATCGTGGGGGTAGCTCCGGCCGCCTTCGATCGTCGTCAACATCTCTTCATTCCCTCGACTCACCGCAGCGACGGCTGCGATGAACCGTTCTTTTCCATCGACCGGTTGAACGCAAGATTAATGTTGCGCGGGTGACACAATCGAGACCATTTAGTGGTGCGCCGGTGACACAGTCGACACGAACCCCGCAAATCAGGGGATTCCATGGCTGTCGAGCCACGCGATCGTGCCCGGCATGCCTCTGATCCCGGCGAGCCGGCGCAGGCTGTTGCCGCGAGCGTCCGAGCCGCGGGGATCCGCCCCGGCCTCAAGCAGGACCAGCGCCGTGCGATCGTCGTGGACGAAGAAGGGCGCGGAAAGCCCTTCGGCGGACCGGTGCGAGACCGAGGCGCCGGCGGCGAGCAGCAGCGCCGCCATTTCGGGCGTCCTGGCGTGGAACAGCGCCGTCTTGCCGTCCTTGCCCGCCGCGTCGACCGGGACCCCGAGCCGGAGCAGAGCCGAGGCCATCCGCTGCACCTCCGCCGGACTTCGGGTCCAATAGGAAGCATAGGAGCTCAACGCGCCGATCAGCGCGCTCTTGCCGTCCGCGTCGCGCGCATCCGGGGCCACTCCGGAAGCGACGAGCGTCGCGGCGATGCCGGGGTCGAAGCCGGCCGCGGTTTCGGCGAAGGCGCTCTCCAGCATCGCTCTGGGCGCGCGTTCGAGCCAGCCGCGCCGGGCCAGCTCGGCGAAGAAGGCCGGTCGGCCGAGGCGGATGGCCTTCTCCAGCAGGATGAGCCCGAGCGGCCTTTCCGGCGCCGCGCCGATGGCGTGACGCCGCTCCAGGTCCACGCCGCGCCCAAGCAGGTCGAGCAGAGTGGATTCCGGCGCCGAGGCGACGGCGCGGTAGAGAAGGTCGTCGGCGGCCGGCGAGGCGAAATCGAATCCTTCGGCGGCCAGCGCCGCACCGGTTCCGGGATCGCCGGCCACCCATCGAGCCGTCTCCGCCACCCGGTCGATCTCGTCCTCGAGGCGGGTCACCGCCTCGGGCATTCCCACTGTCTTTCCGACATAATCGACCACTCGCTTGCGCCGTCGGCCGGTCTCGAAGGTGACCACGAAGGATGCGCTGTCGGTGACCGGGGCCCGATAGGCCTTCCTCAGCCCGAAGAAGCGCGCCGAGCGGAAGCGGTCGACGAGGGCCTCGACTTCGGCGCGGGCGATCCGGCCCTCGTGGCGGCCCGGCGCCAGGACGTTGTGCCGGTCGAAGCCACCCCGGAGCCCGACCAGCGGGTCGCCCAGCGGCTCCAACGTCTGGAAGACGACTCGACCGTCCCCCTCTATCCGGACCCGGTAGACCGGACAGGACCCGTAGCAGCCGAATCGCTCGAGCGTGATGGCCAGCTTCCCGTAGTCGACCCCGGGAAACCGCGCCCGAATATCCGCCCATTGCTCCACGGGCCGGTAACGGACTTCGACCTTCCCGACGGCGATGACGGCCTTGCCCCGATAGGTGAACGGCCGGAAGCGCCAGCCGCGCACCGCCGCGACCGCGGCCGCGGCTTCGGCGGGGCCGAATTCGTTCTCATCCCTGGCGGCCGAGGCGGCGATTACCCTCCCCTTCCGGTCGACCGCGACCTCTACGACCACCGATTCCATTGCGGCCTGCCGGCGGGTGCGGACGACGACCATGTCGCGGCCCGACAGGCGCGCCGCCGTCATCGCGTCCCGGGAGAAGCCGATGCGGGCCGGCGGAGCGTCGGCAGCCGCATGGGCGCAAGCCGCGGCCAGTCCCGCCAGCGCCGGCCCGACCGCATATGGAACGCGCTTTCGCATGACCCCTCCATCCGCAGGCTGTTCCGCCTCGCGGTCCGGCGCAAGCCGGTTTTTGCGTGAGGGCTCGGCCGGAAAACGGGCCCGGGGCGGCGCCGACGGGCCTTCGCGTCCCTGCCCGGCTGCAATCCGTGGCGGGGCCTGCTAGTGGGCAGGGAAAGGAGCAGAAGCGTGATCTATTTCGAGGATCTGGAGATCGGGCGGGAGACCGAGTTCGGAAGCTATGAGGTGACCCGCGAGGAGGTGCTGGAATTCGCCCGCAAATATGATCCCCAGCCCTTCCACCTGTCGGACGAGGCCGCCGCCCGGACCCATTTCGGAAGGCTCGCCGCGAGCGGCTGGCATACGTGCGCGATGACGATGGCGGTGATCGCGCGGCGGGTCATGGCCGAGGAGCAGGCCGGGCTGGGCTCGCCCGGAGTCGACGAGCTGAGGTGGCTGAAGCCGGTCTATCCGGGCGACACGCTGACCGTGAAGGGTCGGATATTGGAGAAGACCCCGTCGCGCTCCAAGCCCGACATCGGCTCCTTCCGGACCCAGACCGAAGTCACCAACCAGGACGGAATTCCGGTGATGCGATTCACCTCCATCGTCCTGATCCGGCGCCGGCCGGACTAGGGTCAGTCCCGGCGGCTGCGCCAGCCGCCGCGGCTGCGGGCGCCCTCGCTGCGGCTTCGCCATTCGCCGCGCGGGCGAGCGCCCCCGGTGCGGACCCGGCTGCCCTCGGTCCTCACCCTGGTTTCGGTCCGGGTTCCGGATTCGGTCCGGACGCCCTGGTCGCGGTAGCTGCGATTCTCGTTCCAGTCGCTCCGGCTCGAGCGGTCGCGCCAGCCGCTGTCGTCGCCGCGGCCGCGCCATTCGCCGCCGCGACCCCGCCATTCGCCGCCGCGGCTCCGGTCCCAGCCGTCCCAGCGCTCCCAGCGCCGGTCGTTCCAGTTGCGGTCGCCGTAGCGGCTCCGGCGCCCTTCCCAATAGCGGCGATGGTCGTCGTTCCAGCGGTGCGGGCGGCGATAGCGGTCGTAGACGTAGATTCCGAAGCCGGGATAATAATAATCGCCGTACCAGCCGTACCAGGGGCCATAGGCGCCGCCGCGGCCGTAATAGCAATCGTCCCAATAGGGATCGCAATAGCGGGCGGCGCCATAGCCGACCGAGAGGCCGCCATAGCCGTAGCCATAGTCGTCATAGGCGGTGCAGGCGGAAAGTCCGATTCCGGTGACGAGAAGCAAGGCGGCGGCGCGCAGGCGAATGAGGGACATGAGCGACTCTCCCGAAAAGACGCTTAGGCGGCTGGAAATTCCGCCCGCGGCGGTGAACCGCCGATGAACCGTTAACCTGCTGGAAAGGCGGAAGTTCCGGGCCAAATCCTCCCGGGTTGCCGGAGAGGAGGGCCCGAGCGAAGGCGCGAAGCCTGAGGCCCGCTCCCCCGGGGCTCGCCCGAGGCCCTGCGCGCCAAACCGCGCGGCGAGGAACGTAAATCAGTCGCCGTCGAACTCGACCAGGCTGTGCACGGCGATTTCGGCCTCGCGCAGCTGCGCGGCTCCGCCCAGGGCGGGCAGGTCGACGATGAAGACGGCCTCGGCGACCGTCGCCCCGGCGCGGCGGATCAGGCGGGCGGCGGCGAGCGCGGTGCCGCCGGTGGCGAGGAGGTCGTCGGCGAGGAGGATTCGGGCTCCGGGCGCGCAGGCGTCGACGTGCATGGTCAGCCGGTCGGTGCCATATTCCAGGGCATAGTCCTCGGCGATCGTGACTCCCGGCAGCTTGCCGTCCTTGCGGACGAGGAGGAGGCCGGCGCCGAGCCGCTGGGCGAGCGCGGCGGCGACGACGAAGCCCCGGGCCTCGATCCCGGCGACGAGGTCGGGCGGCCCGGCGACACGGGCGGCGAGCCGCTCGATCGAGGCGGCAAAGCCGCGCGCGTCGAGCAGCAGGGTGGTGACGTCGCGGAACTGGATCCCCGGCCTTGGGAAGTCCGGAATGGTCCGGATCAGCGCCTTGAGGTCGTCGTTGGCCATTTCGTCATCCGAGCGAAGGCCGGGATCCCGGCGGGCGAGGATCGCCGCCTTTCACCCCCGGGGTCCCAGCCTGCGCCGGGGCGACCTCAGCCCGCTATCCCGGCGTCGCTCTTGGCCTCGTCGCTCTTCGCCATGTTGGCGGGATCGAGCGGCCCGGTCCGGCGGACGCGGCGGCTGGCGCCGCCGTGCCAGATATTCTGGTAGGCCAGATAGGAGAGCACGGTGGCGAAGATGAGGAAGATCAGGGTCGCCCAGCCCGCCGCCCGGCGGTTCTCGAGCTTCGGCTCGGCCGTCCAGGCGAGGAAGGCGCTGACGTCCGTCGCCATCTGCCCGACGCTGGGATTGGTGCCGTCGACATAGCTGACCTGGCCGTCGCGGAGCGGCGGCGGCATCGCGATGTTGAGGTTCGGGAAGATCGGGTTGTAGTGGAGGCCCTCGCCCGGACGCGAATCCTTGGGCAGGTCGGCGGGCGGGTTGGCGTAGCCGGTCAGAAGCGAGGCGACATAGGCCGGGCCGCCGTGACGGGCCTTGGTGATCAGCGACAGATCGGGCGGAAGCGCGTTGCGGTTGGCGGCCCGGGCCGCGACCTCGTTGGGATAGGGGCTCGGGAAATAATCGGCGGGAAGCGCCTTGCGCGTGCTCGCCTCGCCGGTCTTGGGGTCGACCGAGGGGACCTCGGTCTGCCACTTGTCGGCGATCGCCTTGATCTCCTCCTCGCCGTAGCCGAGATCCTCGAGGTTGCGGAAGGCGACGAAGCTCAGCCCGTGGCAGGAGGCGCAGACCTCCTTGTAGACCTGGAAGCCGCGCTGGAGCTGGCGGCGGTCATATTTGCCGAACGGCCCGTCGAAGGAGTAGGCGATGTCGCGCGGCTCCTTGTGGAAGCGGTGCTCGACGCTCTCCTCATGCTCTTCGGTGACATAGGCGGCGACGCCCCAGGCGAGCGACCAGCCGGCCACCACGACGAAACCCAGGCCGATAAGGATGCCGAGCAGGCGGATCATGGTTCGTCTTTCCCCTTACTCGGCCGCGGCGGGCCGGATGCCGGACAGATCGGCGGGCGCAGCCTCGGCCTCTTCCCCGTGAAGCACCGATTCCGATATCGAGGCGGGCAGCGGCAAGGTCCGCTCGGTCCAGCTCAGAATGGGCAGGATGATGAGGAAATGGGCGAAGTAGTACATGGTCGCGACCTGGCTGATCATGACGTAGGGCTCTTCCGCCGGAAGCCCGCCGCACCATCCCAGCACCAGAATGTCGAGGATCAGGATCCAGAAGAACTGCCTGAAGCGCGGCCGGTAATTGGCCGAGCGCACCGGCGAGGGATCGAGCCAGGGCAGGAAGAAGAGCAGGACGATCGCGCCGAACATGGCGAGCACGCCCCACAGCTTCGCCGGCAGGATGAAGTCCACCGTGAAGGCGCGAAGGATCGCGTAGAAGGGCCAGAAATACCATTCCGGCACGATGTGCGACGGAGTCGAGAGCGGGTTGGCCGGGATGTAATTGTCGGCATGGCCCAGATAGTTGGGCGCGAAGAAGACGACCGCGGCGAGCAGCACCAGGAACACGCCCGCGCCGAACCCGTCCTTCGCCGTATAATAAGGATGGAAGGGCAAGGTGTCCTGAGGGGTCTTGACGTCGACCCCGGTCGGGTTGCCCGAGCCCGGGATGTGAAGCGCCCAGATGTGGAGGATGATCACCCCCGCGATCACGAACGGAAGCAGGTAATGGAGCGAGAAGAAGCGGTTGAGCGTCGGCTGGTCGGGCGCGTAGCCGCCGAGGAGCCATTGCTGGACCGGCTCGCCGACCAGCGGGATCGCCCCGAACAGCCCGGTGATCACCTTGGAGGCCCAGAAGCTCATCTGCCCCCAGGGCAGGACGTAGCCCATGAACGCCGTCGCCATCATCAGCAGCAGGATGACGAGGCCGAGCATCCAGACCAGCTCGCGCGGCGCCTTGTAGGAGCCGTAATAGAGCCCGCGGAAGATGTGGATGTAGGTGACGATGAAGAAGAAGCTGGCGCCGTTGGCGTGGAGATAGCGCAGAAGCCAGCCTTGGTTGACGTCGCGCATGATGTGCTCGACCGACCGGAAGGCGGCCTGGTCGTAGGGCACGTAATGCATCGCCAGGATGATCCCGGTGACGATCTGGATGACCAGGGCGAGGCCGGCCAGGACTCCGAAGTTCCAGAAATAATTGAGGTTGCGCGGCACCGGATAGCCGCCGCCCACCGCCCCGTAGACGAGGCGGGGAAGCGGCAGGCGCTGGTCGATCCAGCGCATGAAGCCGCTCTTGGGACGATATTCTTCAGCCCAGGGGAAGCTCATCTTATGCCACCTCGCCGATGGTCACGACGGTATCGGATTTGAAAACATAGTCCGGCACTTCCAGATTCTTCGGCGCCGGCCCCCGGCGGACCCGGGCGGCGGTGTCGTAATGGGAGCCGTGGCAGGGGCAGAAATAGCCGCCGTAGGCGCCCCTGTTCTCGCCCTCCGCCGCGCCGAGCGGAACGCAGCCGAGATGGGTGCACACGCCCATCGTGATCAGCCATTGCGGCTTGCCCTCCTTGGTCCGCTCGGCGAGCGTCTGCGGATCGCGAAGCTCGCCGATCGGGACCGCATTGGCGGCCTGGATCTCGGCTGGGGTGAGCTGCCGGATGAAGAGCGGCTGCTTGCGGAAGATGGTCTTGATCGCCTGGCCGGGCTGGATCGCCGCCAGGTCGACCTCGATCGAGGCGAGGGCGAGCACGTCGGCCGACGGGTTCATCTGGTTGACGAGCGGGTAGAGCGTCGTCGCCGCGCCGACCCCGGCGGCGCTGACCGCCGCGATGTTGATGAAGTCGCGCCGCCTCAGGCCCTCGGGCCCGCCGTCCGGGCCCGCGGCCAGCGTCGCGTCGCTGTGTTCAACCGTCGCCATAATGTCCTTCAGCGCTTCGAACAGGAATGCCCGGGTAAGGAAGAGCCCGCGCAGCGCCGCGCCGAAGGGAGAAGGAAGCCTCCCCTGAGCGGCTTGGCGCGCCTGATAGACGCGTGGGTCGGGGTTTGCCAACCGTCATTTTGACTCCGCCGCCCCGGCGCAGGCTGGGGCCCCGGCGGGTGAGGAGCCCGGCGCCCTTCACCCCGGGGATCCGGGCCTCCGCCGGGACGAAGGGCCGGAGTCGTCACTGTCTGTCACCCACCCCTCGGCCAGGGGGGGGGCATCGGCTAGCGGCGGGTCCGCCAGTCGGCGACGGGGCGGTCCTGGGCCGGAACGTGCCTCGACACGAGGTCCCGGAAGATCGCCGAGAGCCCGGCGCCGTCGCGGCCGTGTTGGGTCAGGGTCCGCGCCACCCGCCATCCCGGCGCCTCGAGCCGGAGCTCCAGCCCGGTGCCGTCCGTGGCGAGGTCGCCGCCGCCGCCGCCGTTCGCGACCAGGCCCGCGGCCGGGAGGCCGAAGCGCTCGACGGCCTCGGCGACCGCCTCATAGTCCCGCCGAGCGATCGGCGCGCTCCACCTCTTCTCGACGTCCCAGCGGTTGCACCTCGCCTGGCCGAGCAGCCGGACGATCTCGATCGTCGCCTCGACGTCGCCGCGGCGCGACACCCGGACCACCCAGGCGCGGCGCGGAAACTCCCACGGGGTCGCGGCGAAAGCGACGACGTGCGACCTCGGCGGCAGCTCCCCCGCCGACTCGATCGCCGGCGGCATCCTCTGCGCCGGGCAGGGCCGCCCGGCCGCGGCGGAGGCCCCGCCGGCGGACAGGAACAGGATCAGGGCGGCTCCGGCCGCGAGCGGTCTCATCACATCCTCCTCGGCAGGTTCGAGCCTCGAACGCATCGGCGCGAGGATCGGCCCCGCGGCCGTGAACCGGCAGGGCCGGCTTGCAGGCGGGCCGGGGCGCAAGCCGCCGAAAAGATGTATATTGCCGCCGCCCATGCGCCTCGCCCTCCATCAGCCCGACCAGGCCGGCAACGTCGGCACGATCCTGCGCCTGGCCGCCTGCCTCGCCGTTCCGGTCGACATCGTCGAGCCTTGCGGCTTCCCCTTCTCCGACCGGGCGCTGAAGCGGGCGGCGATGGATTATGCCGGAATGGCGGCGGTGACCCGCCATCCGGGCTGGGAGGCGTTCGAGGCGGCGCTCGGCGGGCGGCTGGTCCTGTTCACGACCGCCGCCGGCGCCCTTCCGCTCCCCGAGGCCCGCTTCGAGCCCGGCGACACCCTCCTGTTCGGCTCCGAAAGCCGCGGCGCTCCGGAGGCGGTGCACAAGCGGGCCGAGCTGAGGGTCCGGATCCCACAGGCGGCGGAGACGCGCTCGCTCAATCTCGCCGTGGCCGCCGGAATCGGGCTCGCCGAGGCGATCCGCCAGACCGGAATGTGGCCCTGATCCGGCGTATCCGGGTTCGGACGGGTGAGCCAATTCGACGGCTGGAGCGTTGGGGCGGGATGAGCGACGAGATCGGCGATCTTCGGCTCCGGATGGAGCAGGCGGCGGCGGCGATGGACTTCGAGGAGGCGAAGCGCCTCCGCGACCGGATCGCTCTGATCCGCGGCGGCGCAAGCCGGCTGGAGGCGGAGAGCGCCGACACTTCCGGGCTGACCCGGCAGCAGCCGGGGCGGATGGGCCTCGGCACCAGCCAGCAGCGGGTCACTCCGCCCGACGGCTGGACTCCTCCCCCGAAGCCGGACCCGATGACCAGCGGTCGCTCCCGCCGCCGCGGCAGGCCCTAGCTCGGGGACTCGGCGATCGGACGGGAACGGGGCATCGTTCATCCTTCCGGGCCCGCCGACGACGCTCGGCAGGATGAACCCGAGCTGTTATTGTCCTCGTCCAGTCGCAGCGTCGGGGAGACCTTCGAATCATGATGGGCCTCTTGCTCGGCATGGCCATGCTGATCCCGCCGCCGGAGCCGCCGCCTCCGCCCGACCGGCTCGCGGCCGCGGCCGAGCTTCGCCGGCTCGCCCCCTTCTCCGCCGGGTTCAGGGATCACGCTTTCGACCGGGCGATCTGGCGGGCGGCGAGCAAGGCCCTTCGCGGGGGCGAGGACAGCCGCTACGCCGATCTCGTCGGAGAGGCCAAGGGGCGAATCGAAGCGAAGCTGGCCGCGAGCCGCTCGGACATCGACGCGCGGGCCGACGGCTGCCTGGATGTGCGGCTCGGCCACGGCTTCGACCTGGCCGCACTCCGGGAGATGGCCAAGGTCGTCCCGACGACGGGCGGCTACGCCCTTTGGGAGCAGGCGATGCGCGAGCCGGCGCAGGCCTGCTACGACGAAAGCGTCGAGCAGGCTCTCGTCGGCTTCACGTCCGCCATCTCGTGGCTGGCCGGCAAGGGGCTGCTGCAGCGCTTGCCTCGACATGATCTGCGGCAGGCTCCTCCGCCCGCCCTGATCGGCGAGCTCGAGACGCTCTGCGGCCGGCGCTCGCGCGGCGCAGTGGAGATTCGCAACGGGTCGGTGGGGATCGCCGGACCCTGGGCCGATCGCGAGGCCCGGCGGCGCCGCAATCCGGACGACACCATGTTCTGCCTGCTCGTCGCCGCCAAGGTCTCCGGCTTCGAGCCGGTCATCTTCCGGCCCTGAGCCGGGGCGGCCGCGAGGCGTCCGTACATTCCCTGAGGAATCCTCCAGAGAGCCGGGAGCCTACCTGCGCCTGTGCCGCTGGAGCGGACGGAGGCAAGACGCTTCCCGCTCGCTCGGGAAGCGTCTTGCAAGCCGAGCCGTCCGGAGGCATCCGGGCGGCCATGATCGAGCTGGACGAAGAACAGCGGCGGGCCCGCGCCTGGTTCGAGTCGCTCCGCGACCGGATCTGCGCCGAGTTCGAGGCGATCGAGCGCGAGGCCGGGAGCGAGGCCGCGTTCGGCTATACGCCCTGGGACCGCCTCGATCCCGACGGATCCCCGGGCGGCGGCGGGGTTCGCGGGCTGATGAAGGGCGAGGTGTTCGAGAAGGTCGGGGTCAACGTCTCGACCGTCGCCGGCCGCTTCAGCCAGGATTTCGCCGCGACCATCCACGGCGCCGGCGAGGATCCGCGCTTCTTCGCGACTGGAATCAGCCTGGTCGCCCACATGGCCAATCCGCACGTGCCGGCGGTCCACATGAACACGCGCTTCCTGGTCACCACGAAGCGCTGGTTCGGCGGCGGCGCCGATCTCAACCCGCCCATCCCCTATGAGCAGGACACGGCCGACTTCCACGCCCGGCTCCGCGCCGCCTGCGCCGCCCACGACCAGACCTTCTACGACCGCTTCTCGAAATGGGCGGACGATTATTTCTACATCCCCCACCGCGGCGTCCATCGCGGCGTCGGCGGGATCTTCTACGACCATCTCGAAGGTCCGTTCGAGGCCAGCTTCGCCTTCACCCGCGACGTCGGCGAGGCCTTTCTCGACATCTTCCCGAAGCTGGTCAGGCGCCGGATGGCGGCCCCGTTCACCGAAGCCGACAAGGCGCGGCAGCTCGAATGGCGCGGCCGCTACGCCGAGTTCAACCTGATCTACGACCGCGGCACCCTGTTCGGCCTGAGGACCGGAGGCAATGTCGACGCGATATTGATGAGCCTGCCGCCGCTGGCGACCTGGGGCTGACGGGCGGGAGCCAAGCGAAGGGTGCCGCGTTGACCCGGCGCAAGAACGGAGGAAAATCGATGCGCATGATTGCACTGGCCGGCCTCGCTTTGGCCTTGTCCGCCTGCGGCGGCGGCGGCGACAAGTCGGGCGACGACGCCAACATCCTCAACGCCGACGACATGATGATGAACGACGCCATGCTTCCCGACTCCAACCAGTCGCTCAACTCGGCGGCCGGAATCGACGCCAACGGGTCGGTCGACGCCGGCACCGCGAACATGATGGCGAAGGATGCCGTCACCAACGACGCGGACACCAATCTCGCCAACGGGCTTTGATGCCGGCGCCCGTCCGGTTTCAGCGCCACGGCGAGCCGTGAAGAAAGGGGCGCGACCGCTCTCGAAGCGGACGCGCCCCCAACGCCACCGGGGAACAGCCATGCCGAAGCCCAGCGCCCTGATTGCCGGCGCCCTTGCTATCCTTCTCCTCCCCGCCTGCGGGAGCCGCGAGCCCGAGCCCGCGGAGAATGCGGCCGTCGCCGGAGCGCCCAGCGCGCCCGAGGCCCCGAGCCCTCCGGGCCCGGCTCGGCCGGGCGCCGCGGCCGGCGGCAGCCTCGACCCGGCCCGGCCGCCCGACGCCGTCTCCCATCCCGACGGCTATCTCCCGCCGGCGCCGGGCGAGCCGGAATCGCCGGCGGCGAACGGCTCGATCGAAGACCGGCCGCCCGCGGCGACCGAGGACCAATATATCCGCAACGGGCAATAGGTGGATGGCCATCACCATCACCGCCTTCGAAAACTCGCCTGACCGGGGCCAGGGCCAGGCGCGCGACATGCGGGTACGCTGGGCGCTCGAGGAGCTCTCGCTGCCCTACGACGTCCGGCTCGTCTCGTTCGAGGCGATGAAGCAGCCGGCGCATCTCAGGCTGCATCCGTTCGGCCAGATCCCGACCTTCGAGCAGGGCGGGCTCGAGCTGTTCGAGTCGGGCGCGATCATCCTCCACCTCGCCAGCCGCCATCCGGGCCTGCTCCCGGCCGACCCGGAAGGGCGCGCGCGCGCCGTCGCCTGGATGTTCGCCGCGCTCAACACGGTCGAGCCGCCGATCGTCGAGCGCGAGGCCTTCGAGCTCATGGAGCGCGACCGGCCCTGGTATTGCGAGCGCCTGCCGATGCTCGAGGAGCGGATCCGGACCCGGCTCGGCCAGCTCTCCGCCCGGCTCGGATCGTCGCAATGGCTGGACGGCGATTTCAGCGCCGCCGACCTGCTGATGGTGACCGTCCTTCGCCGCCTCGAAGGCTGGGGCATCATCGAGGACTATCCCGCCCTCGCCAGCTACGTCGCGCGGGGCGAGGCCCGCCCCGCCTACAAGCGCGCCTTCGCCGCCCAATATGCGGTCTTCGCCGCCACTCAGGCGGCCGACTGACCGGAAAATTCGGTTCCGGCTCGAGCCGCCGCCATTGACAGGCTTAGTATAGTAGGGTTATACAGTACATACGCCCCTCGGGAGGGGCGCGTTGCCGAGCTTCGCTAGGCGACCAACTCAACGAGAAGGATCTTCTCTATGTCCCAGACCGATTTCCTTGCTGCCGTCGAGGCGTTGCGCACAGACCTGATCAGCGCGATCGACAAGGCCTGCGACGGTCTTCGCGCGACCTTCGCCGGCGAAGCGAAACCCACGGACCCCGTCTTCAAATATCCGACGCTTGAGGATGGCCACGACCCTCGCAACAAGAACGGGCTGAACCTGACGCCGCGCGGAGTCGAGATCCTCTACCGGGTCTTCGACGATGGCGGCGGCTACAACAGGGCCGCGAAGATGCTCAACATCAGCCAGGGCGCCGCCAAGAACCGCAAAGCCTGCTGGCTCCGGGCCGGCGGCCTCGACAGAAAAAAGGAAGTGCTCGATATCGACCTGGCGCGGTGATCCAGCGGATCGGGACCGGTTCCCGGCCAGGCCGCCGCAAAATCGGCCGCTCGGCCGCATTCGCCCGCCGCCAGGCGCGCAGGATATTCCCGCGCGCCTGACGCCGTCCAGCCGTCGCCGGCTCGGCTCCTGCCTCAGGCGGCGGCGGCGAGGCCGGCGGCGGCGAGGAAGCGCTCGTAGCCCGCGAAAGTGAAGCTGGCGAGATATTCCGACTGCATCTCGGGGGTCAGCACTTCGATCATGAAGCGGCCTTCGACCCAGACCTCGATCACCCGGAACGGGCCGCGCGAGCAGACCTTGGCCGGCGCCCCGAAGCGCCTGGCGATCTGCTCGACCGAGTCGATGCCGAGCCCGGTCGCGATCGCGACGTGAACCGGTCCGGCGGGCGAGGGCCGGCCGGGCCGCGACCGGGCCCCGGCCTCGCCGGGCGCCTCGTAAAGCTCGGTGCCGATCGGATAGACCTCGACCCCGCTTCCGCGATCGTCGCCGGCCATGGCGATCCAGCTCCCCTCGGCCACCGGCGGGAACGGATAGGCGCGCCCGCCCCAGAGCTCCGCGACCAGCCGGGCCGCCTGCTCGGGCCGCTCGGCCGCCATCGAGATGTGAAACAGCATGTCGTCCTCCACGGAGCCTCGCTCCGTCAAATGTGAAAGAGCGCCGACACTTGCGCCGCCCGAGTTTCATCGAGATGCCGCGGCGGGCGGCAATTGGTGTCGATTGTGGCGACGTCCGCCTGTAGGCCGGGCCGATGCTCCTCCCGGCCGCCCTCGCGATCATCGCCTTCGCCGCCGCCTTCCACCTCCACTGGGCGCTGGGCGGACGGCTCGGCTATTCGGTGTCGCTCCCGCAGCGGCCTGACGGCACGCCGGTGATGGCGCACAGGCTCCCCTGGTGGCGGCCCGCGGCGGGGGCGGTGGCGCTCGGGCTCCTCGCGCTCGCCCTTCTTCTGCTGGCTTATGCCGGCCGCCTGCCCCTGCCGGTGCCGAGAAGCCTCGCGCGAGCCGCGCTGCTCGCGACCGGCGCCGCCTTCGCCGCCCGCTCCCTCGTCCCCAACCGCTATGTCGGCTTTCTCAAGTCGCTCCGCACCACCCGCTGGGCCCGCTACGACACCCGCCTCTACAGCCCCCTCTTCCTCCTCCTCGCTTTGCTCCTCGTGGCGCAGGCCCTGGACGGATGAGGCGCGGCGGGCCGTGACCGGCCCGACCGGATCCTATGGAGTTTCGCAATGACGCTCACCCCGATCCCCGAAAGCCATGTCGGCGCCGTCGTCACCTATCTCGAGATGACCGCTCCGCCCCCGCTCCGCCCCCTCCCCGGCTCGCCGCTCCGGCTGGAGCGCTGGAGCGACCCGGAGCCCGCGCGCTACCGGCTCCTCTTCGAGCGGGTCGGGGCGCGCTGGCTGTGGTATTCGCGCCTGCTCATGGACGACGAGCGGCTTCGCTCGGAGATGGCCGAGGTCCACGCCGTCGTCGACCCCTCCGGAATCGAGGTCGGCATGGTCGAGCTCGACCTTCGCGGTCCGGGCGAATGCCTGATCCGCTTCCTCGGCCTCGTCCCCGAGCTCGCCGGCCGCGGCCACGGCCGCTGGCTGTTCGCCCGGACCGTCGCTTTGGCGTGGCGGCCGGGGGTCCGCCGGGTCGCGGTCAACACCTGCACCCTCGACCATCCCGCCGCGCTCAAGGCCTATCTCAACGCCGGCTTCAGAGCGGTCGGGCGGGCGTTCGAGAGCTTCCCCGACCCTCGCCTCGCCGGCCTGCTCCCGCCCGGCTGCGCGCCTCAGGTGCCGCTGGCGGGCGCGGCGGCCGGTCCGGCCAGCTGAACGTAGATCCGGGCGACCATCGTCGCCATGATGACGATGAAGGCGGCGTTGAGCAGCGAGGTTGCGAGCAGGAGGACGAGCTGGGCGAGCCCGCCCTCCTGGGGCGGCCCGGCGGCGAGGCCGATCACCAGCCCGAGAAGCATGGCGGCGACCGCGATCACGACCATCGCCGCCACCGTGATCAGGACGGCGAAGCCGAGCAGCTTCCAGAAATGGCCCCGGGTCAGCGCCCAGCTTCGGGCGATGATCGCCACCGGCCCCGCCGGCTCGGACGCCGCGACCGGGGTCAGCAGCATCAGCCTCACCGCGAAGAACAGGCCGACCGTGACGAGGACGAGCATGACCAGCCCGAGCCGGCCCGCCGTCGCCGGCGTCGGAGCGGTCAGCTGCTCCGGCCTGATTCCGGTGGCGAGGATCAGCGGCAGAGCCACGACGAGGGCCGCGACGATGAGGATGAGCGACGCCCCCGCCATCGCCGGCAGTCGGCGGAGGCCGTGCCTTAGCGCGTCGCCGACGACGTTCTCGCGCCCGAGCGCGAGCGACGAGATGGCCAGCGAGCCGACCATGTTGAGGAGGAGGACGGCGACGAGGAGGAGGAACCAGAGCCCGGTCCTCAAATCCTCGCCCGGCGGCGCCGGCAGCGGCGCCAGCCACTGGGTCGCCACGTTGGGAAAGGCGATCAGCGCCACGGCGATGGTGAAGAGCGCCCCGAAATGGCGCTTGAGGAAGTCCGCGCTCTCGTTCCAGGCGGTGGTGATCGATAGCCGGCCCATTCATGATCCCCTTCGGTGCCGGCCCAGCATAGGGGCCCCGCCGGGCGCCCTCAAGCGCGGCCTTGGCGTACGGCCGCGGCCAACTTCTCCCCGGCCCTTCGGGCGGCGGCGGGCAAGGACGGGCCCCTCGCCCCTCCCCACCCCTTGCTTGTCCCTCGTGTCTTCCCTCGAAAAATCCAGAGCCCGCCGGCCCTGGAGGAAAGGCGCGCGACAACGCCGGCATGTCCCGGAGCGACATCGAAGACGCCCGACCTGGCCGAGGCGCGGAAATCGAATCTCCCGCGGCGCCCGGGGCGTCCGCGCGGCGCCTTCCCTGGGCCGCACCGGTGGAAAGTGGACACCCGTCGGACGCCATTACGCCGGTTTTACCAGCGGACCGTACTATCGACGAGCGGCGACAGCCTTTATCCGTTCGCTTATGGAAGACCGCAATTCACTTTCGAGATTGACGGAGCGCGAGAAGGTTTGCCTGCGGCAATGGCTGAACCACAGGTCCGCCAAGGAGATCGCCGCGGATCTCGGCATTTCGCACCATGCGGTCGAGAAGCGCCTCAAGATGGCGCGCACCAAGCTCGGCGCGACGTCGTCCCTGGAAGCCGCCCGGATGCTCGGCGAGGCCGAAGGGTACGGTCGAGCCGTAACCCGTTCGCCGGACCTCGCTTCCGACGCTCTTCCGCTCCACTCGGGCTCCACTCGTTCGGCAATTTTGGGAGTGGCCATCATGATCCTGGTTGGAGCAATCGTGCTCGGGTTGCTTTTGCAGCCCGCGACCTTCTCGCAAGCGGCCGATAACCCGCCGCCTGGAGTTCGGGTATCCGCCCCCGGCTCGGTGCCGACCGCCGGCACCGAGGCGGCCTTGCGAAGCCTCGTCGCCGGGCTGGCGAGCGGCTCGCCCGACTACGACAGGCTTTCTCCGCGGTTCGCCGAAGTCGTCCGCCGGGACCTGCCCAGGACCCAGCCGCTCTTCGGCGCGATGGGCGAGCTCAGGTCGGCGACCTTCCGCGGGCGCGGCGAGATGGGCGACGACATCTACGACCTGGTCTTCGCCAACGGCCGGGTGACGATGTCGGCCGCGCTCGACGCCCACGGCCGGATGGTCGGCGGCATCTTCCAACCGGTCGGGAAGCCCGGCGAGCCGGCGGCCGGCACCGAGGCCGCCCTGCGAAGCCTCGTCGCCGGGCTGGCGAGCGGCTCGCCCGACTACGCCAGGCTCTCTCCGCGGTTCGCCGAGCTCGTCCGCCGGGACCTGTCCAGGACCCAGCCCCTCTTCAGCTCGATGGGCGAGCTCAGGTCGGTCGCTTTCCGCGGGCGCGGCGAGATGGGCGACGACGTCTACGACCTGGTCTTCGCCAACGGCCGGGTGACGATGTCGGCCGCGCTCGACGCCGACGGCCGGATGGTCGGCGGCATCCTCCGACCGGCGGGGCCGCCTCGGCGCTGACGCGGGGCGAACGTTCCTGACACGGAAAGGGAATGTCTGCGCTGGGCCTTCAGCGGACGCAGGCCGGCGGCGCGCGCCTTCTCGGGTGACAGTCACCAGTGACTGTCACTTCTTCGGGCCGCTTCACTCCGCCGCCAGCCGCCTCTCCATCTCGCACCGATCCAGCGCCTGATCCCCGATCCGAACCCGCTCGCGCCTTCGGACGGTGAAGCCGAGCGCCGCGAAGGCGGGCTCGGCCGACAGGCTGGCATGCGTCCAGAGCCGGGGCTCGCCCTTCGCGACGGCCCTCTCGACGATCCGCTCGAGGAGCTGGCGGAAGAGGCCGCTGCGCCGCGCCCGCGGGCGGATGAAGGCGAGGTCGACATAGCCGCCCTCGGCCAGGGTCATGAAGCCGACCGCCTCGCCGCCCTCCTCGGCGACGATCGCGTCCTGGCGGCCGAGCTGGGCGGCCCAGGCCTCGCCGGCGGGGGGCGCGGGCGACCAGGCCGCCCGCTGCGCCTCGGAATAGGGGCTGTCGCCGTTCCTGACGGAGTCGAACATGAGCTCGCCGAGCCGGTCGAAGTCGTCGGGGCAGGCCCAGCGGAATTGGCGAACGGGGGGCATGAGGCTCGCTCGTCTTCGGGAAGGACGCCCAGCTTGCGGGATTCGCGGGCCGTCCGCAACCGGCCGGGCGGGGGCGGCGGCCCGCCGATAGGATTGCGGATCGGCTTCGCGCCGCCGGCGAGGGCCGGAAGGCGGACATTGCGGCGGGCCGGTGCTAGGGCGCCTCGATGAGCGTCGAATCGCGATCTCGCCCTGTGCCTCCCCCGGCTCCCGGCCGCAGCGCTCGACTGGCTGGGCCGGGCGCTCGCGCTCGCGCATCCGGACAGCTCGTGGGCCGGACGGCTGCTCCCGCCGGGCGGGACCGGCTTGCCCTCGCCGCCGGGCGGGGCGAAGGAGGGGCGGTGAGCGCGGACGACGACGAGGACGACCGGATCGAGTGGCGGGTGACTCCGGGGCTGAGCCCCTATCCGGAGGCTCTGGCGGCGATGGAGGCGCGGGCGGCCGCGATCCGGGCGGGCGAGGCCTGCGAGCTGGTCTGGCTGCTCGAGCACCCGCCCCTCTACACCGCCGGGACCAGCGCCGATCCGGCCGAGCTGTTCAACCCCGAGGGATTCCCGGTCTTCGCCGCCGGCCGCGGCGGGCGCTACACCTATCACGGGCCGGGGCAGAGGGTGGGCTATGTGCTGCTCGACCTCGACCGGCGCGGGCGCGACGTGCGCGGCTTCGTCCATTCGCTCGAGGGCTGGGTGATCGCGACCCTCGCCCGGCTCGGGGTCGAGGCCCGGCGCGCCGAGGGGCGGATCGGGATCTGGGCGGACGGGCCGGCGGGGGAGGCGAAGGTCGGGGCGATCGGGGTCAGGGTCCGGCGCTGGGTCTCCTATCACGGATTCTCGGTCAATCTCAGCCCGCAACTTTCCCACTTTTCAGGCATTGTGCCGTGCGGTATTGCCGACTTCCCAGTGACCAGCCTCGCCGAGATGGGAGTGTCCTTAGGGCTTGACCGTTTCGACCTGGCGCTGAGGGAAGGGCTCCGCGAATTCCTGCGCTCCCTGGAGGGGGGACGCGAGTAAGGCTTGAGAGCGCTATCCTTTCCGTTTATTGTACCCAACTGATTTGGTAAAAAAGGGGCCATCCCGTCCAAATCGTCCAACCTAGGGAGTTTCTAAATGCGTGACCTTCTTTCGAAAGTGATGACCGGCTCGATGGTTGCCGGCGCGGCTCTGCTCGTCGCGGCTTGCGGCGGCGGCGAGGATGCGGCTGCCAACAACAGCGCGGTGAACTTTCAGGACGACACCCTGATGAACACCGGCGACGTCTCCGGCGTCGACGCGCTCAACGCGACCACCGACAGCAACGGCCTCGGCACCGCCGCGGACCTGAACGCGACGACCACCACGAGCAACTCCACGACCACCACCACCGACACGACGACCAACACCGGCACCGGCACCGGCAACACCACCGGCATGTAATCGACGGTCGAGGTTTTCGACGAAGGGCCGTCCGGGCGACCGGGCGGCCCTTTTCTTATGCCCGGCGCCTTTTCATATGGGCCTCAGGCGGTTACCTATGACGAGCCGTGCCGCACGTACGACGGGCACGGCGCGTGAAGCTTTATTGCGAGGCGACCCCTGCTAAGCATGGAGCCAGCGTGTCCAGCGCTCGAGGGGATCGAATGGCCTTCAGGATGAAGCACGGCTGCATGGCCGCCACCGCCGTTGCGGCAGCGCTCGCCGCCGCCCCCGCGCCGGCGCAGCTCTATATCAGCCAGCCCGACCTTCGCTCAGCGCCGGTCGACCCGGGCGACCCGCTCGTCGGCCTGCCCCTTTCGGGAGCCACCGCGGCCGAGAATCGCGCCAACCTGCTTTGGAACCTGCGCGCGGGCCTGAACGTCGCCGCGCTCCAGTGCCAGTTCTCCGACTATCTGCGCGCGGTGCCCAATTACAACGGGCTGCTGGCGCACCACAGCGCCGAGCTCGCCGCCGCCTACACGACGCTCAACAATTTCTACAAACGCACGCTCGGGGCCAAGGGTCAGAAGGCGTTCGACGACTATTCGACGATCACCTACAACAACTGGTCGACGCTTCAGGCGCAGATGATCTTCTGCCAGACGGCGACCAACATCACCAAGACGGCGCTGGCGACGCCCAAGGGGAAGCTGATCGACGTCGCCCAGGGGCGGATGCGGGAGCTCAGGAACGCCCTCGTCCCGGCCTACGATCCGAGGCCCGCCTACCGGCCCTACCAGATCCGCTTCCTCAACCTGCCGCCGCTGTCCGCGGAATGCTACAACAAGAAGGGCGTCCTTCGCCGCCCCTGCGGCGGAACCGCGAAATAAGCGCGCCTGGTCCTCGCCGCGATCCCGCGGGGAGGCGAATCGGAAAAGAGCGAGCCGGCGCTGGTCGGCGCACGGCATGGCCGGAACGGGCGACCGCCGGGCGCGGCGCTCGGGCGCACGGCCCAAAAGAACGGGCCGCCCGGTTAAGAGCGGCCCAGTTTAGGCCGTCAGGCCTGCTAGGGAGGAAAGCGTGCCCACAATCGGCACGCTTCTTCTTTACATGGATCAGGGTAAACAAGGCCTTAACAAGGCTTGCGCCGCGCGGGCCACGTCAGCAGCTGCCGACCTTGCGCGCCTCCGCCCGGTAGGAGAAGGGACGGCCGTCGACCAGGCCCTGCGTGTCGATCCGGGCCAGGCGGGGGGTCTCGATCCGGATGGCGGTGTGGCCGTAGCCGCGGCCGGGACAGCTATATTGGACCGTCGCCGCGCCTTTCGAGTCGGCGACGACCTCGTGCCGGCAGGCGAGGCCGTCATGCTCGAGCTGGACGAGCGCGACCGGATCGCCCAGGCAGATCGATCTCGGCTGGCCGTCGGCGCCGCGCAGCTGCCAACGCCCGCGCTCGAGCTGGGCCAGGGCCTGAAGATCGGGAAGGGCGAAGGCGAAGACCGGCGCGGCGGCGGCGACAAGGCCGGCCAGCCCGAGCGCCCCCCAGCGCAAACGGCCCCGCAGATACGACATCAGGCCGCCTCTAGCAGAAAAGCCCGAAAAATCGAACATTGCCTGGACGGGGTCCGGCTCAGCCCTCCAAGTCCTTGAGGGTGATCGGAAAAACCCGCGAGCAGAACTCGCAGTCGACGCTGATCACGCCGTCCTCGTCGACCATCTCGGCCCGTTCGGCGGCGCCGAATCGGGCGAGGACCCCGCGGACATGCTCGAAGTTGCAGCGGCAGCCCCTGCTGAGCGGGATGGCCTCGAGCACCCGCACCTCCTCCTCGTGGAACAGCCGCCACAGGGCCTCGCCGAGCGGGAGCGCCGGGTCGGTGAGCTCGTGGCCCTTGATCGTCTCGGCGAGGATCCGGACATGCTCCCATTCGGGATCGTCGAGCCGGGTATGGAGGCGGTCGCGGCCCTCCTCCCCTTCCGGAAGGTGCTGGACGAGGATCCCGCCGGCGATATGGCCGGTATCGTCGACGGCGAGCCGGACGACGCTGGGAAGCTGCTCGGACTGGCTGAAGTAATTCTGGGCCGCCTCGCCCAGCGAGCTGCCCTCGAGCGGGACGATCCCCTGATAGCGCTCCTCCGCCAGGGGATGATCGAAGGTGATCGCGAGATAGCCCTTGCCGAACAGGGCGGTGAGGTCGCGGCGGGTCGGGAGCTCGCCGAGCCGCGAGGGGTCGAAGCGCACATAGCCCCTGAGCTCGCCGTCCCGATAATCCACGACGAGGAGGTCGACGATTCCGCTCTCCGTCTGCGCCTGGATCGTCAGCTGCCCTTCCGCCTCCTTGAGCAGGGAGCCGAGCAGCGCGGCGAGGACCAGGGCTTCGGACAGGGTGCGGGCGATCGGCGCCGGATAATCGTGCGCCGACAAGATCTCGCCGAGCAGCGGCCCGAGCCTGACCAGCCGGCCGCGCGCATTGCGGCCCGGAATGGTGAAGCCCAGCGCCTCGTCGAGATTGGCGGAGCGCGCCTCGGTGTCGAATTGGGGGGAAGCCATGCGGGCGATGTGGCTAAGGTGCGGGGGAGGTTCAAGTCGTCTCGTTCGTCATCGCCACGATGGCCGGTATCCTTGAACGCAGTCGGTGCAGGATTGGCGAAGACGGAGTTCATAGGCTCCCGCCTGCGCCGGGGCGGCGATTCCTCACGCCGCGTCCGGTACCTCATATTGCCGCGCCGCTTCCGACAGCCGCTCGACGAATTCGGTGATGTGAGCCTCGTCGACGATCAGCGGCGGGAGGACGCGCATCACGTTGTCGCCGGCGGCCACCGTCAGGAGACCGTGCTCGCGCAGATAGCCGACGAAGGCGCGGCTGTCGGTCTTCATCCTGACGCCGAGCATCAGGCCGAGGCCGCGGACGCTCTCGAAGAGATGGTCGTGGTTGGGGATCATCTGCTCGAGCGCCCCCCGCAGGCGCTCGCCCATCCGGGTCACGCGCTCGAGGAATTCGGGCTCGGCGACGATGTCGAGCACCGCCTGGCCGGCGGCCATGGCGAGCGGGTTGCCGCCATAGGTGGAGCCATGGGTGCCGACCACCATCCCGGCCGCGGCCTTCTCGGTGGCGAGGCAGGCGCCCATCGGGAAGCCGCCGCCAATGCCCTTGGCGCTGGCGAGGATGTCGGGCTCGATCCCGTAATGCTCATAGGCGTAGAGCTTCCCGGTCCGAGCGACTCCGCACTGGACCTCGTCGAGGACGAGCATGAGGTCGTTCTCGTCGCAGATCCGCCTGAGCCCGCGCATGAATTCGGGGCTCGCGGGACGGATGCCGCCCTCGCCCTGGACCGGCTCCACCAGGAAGCCGGCGGTGCTGCCGTCGACCGCGGCCTCGGCGGCTTCGAGATCGTCGAAATCGACGACGGTGAATCCGGGCAGCATCGGAGCGAAGCCGTCGCGCAGCTTGGCCTGGTCGGTGGCGCTGATCGTCGCGATCGTCCGGCCGTGGAAGGCGTTCCTGAAGGTGATCAGGTCGTGCTTCTCGGGCCGGCCGTGATGGTGATGGTAGCGCCGCGCGGTCTTGATCGCGCATTCCACCGCCTCGGCGCCTGAGTTGGTGAAGAAGACGGTGTCGGCGAAGGTCGAGTCGACCAGCCGCCGGGCGAGGGCCTCGCCCTGCGGCGAGCCGTAGAGGTTGGAGACGTGGATGAGGGTGGCCGCCTGCTCCTGGATCGCCCTGGTCAGGTGCGGATGACCGTGGCCGAGCAGGTTGACGGCGATGCCGCTGGCGAAATCGAGATATTTCTCGCCCCCCTCGCCGTACAGCCAGACCCCCTCCCCTCGCACCGGCCGCACCGGCGAGCGCGGATAGACGGGCATGAGCGGCGTGATGGCCATGGGGCGGGCTCCGGGCTGTGAATGCGAAAAGGCGACCCCGAAGGATCGCCTTTCCGTCTCTAGAGACGAGGCGGGCGCCGCGTCAATTCGCGCGCCCGCCGACCGGGGTCCGCCTAGTAGCGGCGGCCGTCGCGGTCCTGGCGCTCGATGCGCAGGCGCTGCTCGAGCCGGTTGACCTGGATCCTCAGCGACGCGAACTCGCGGCCGCTGATGCCGTTGCGGCTGGCCCGCTGAAGCTGGCGCTCGATCTGGTTCGCCTCGCGATGAAGCCCGAAGGCCTCGCGCTGCGAGATGATCCGCCGCTGGGCCGAACGATCGATGCGCATCTCGGCGCGCTGCAGGTCGCGGAGCAGCTGGTTGATCGCCTGGCGGGAGGGCCCGCCGCGGTTCCAGCCGACGGTGCCGCGGTCGTTGTGGTAGCCGCCGTGCTGAGCCGCGGCCGGAGCGACGCCGACGACGGTGGAAAGCACCAGGGCGGGGATGAGAAACTTACGCATGGTCTTGCTCCTTTGTTGATTGGGAGCTTCTACGACCCGTCCGGTGATGCCGCGCTGAACGGGACCGACAGCTTTCGTTCAGCTAAAGCGGCACTTTTCTGAATGGAAAATTCCGCTCACTGGGCAATGGTGAGGATCGGCTGCGTCCCGCGTATCACGCTCTCGCTCGTCTGGAGCGCAATCAACTGATCGAGGAATGAAAGCGCCTTGAGCGTACGATCCTTCATCCGGCCTTCCTCCTCGCCGCGCCGGAGGTCGAGGCGGGGGATTCGGAAGGTCGTTCCCTGGAACGTGGTCGAAACCACATCCGGATCGTCTTCGAGCCCCCAGTCTATCTTGAACAGGATTTGGTGATCATGCTCGCGATTGTAATAGGTCAGCAGCTGCCCCGAGGCGCCCTGCCGATAGCGCACCCTGTGGGATTCTCCGAGATACTGGATGACCGATCCGACCGACCGAAAGACGAGATAGGGTTCCGTCTTGCCTTTCGTCAGTGGCAGGTCCGAGGCGAGTCGGACCTTTTCGGAGCCGGTAATCGCCTCCACCTGCTCTTCGTCGAGCTGGATGTCCGGCAGTACGGGCAGCCCCTGCTCCTTGCGATCCGCATTGAGGGCGGATCGGGCGGCGAGCCCCCGCGCGCACAACAGCTCGAAGGGTTTCGATTCGCCGCTGACGGCCGGGATGGACGTATCGGTGATCGTGACGACGCTCTTGCCCGAGCCGTCTCCCTGCGGAGCGACGGCCTTCACCACCAGATTCGGCCCCAACCCATTCTTGAGGGCGTCCAGAACCTCCTTGTCGAGGAGGACGAGGGTTCGATCTTGCGGCTTCCCCGAGACCGCGAACTTCGGCGCGAAGTCCCTGAAAAACTCCTTGAAAGCGAGATGCAGATCCGTCGGGCGCTTGCCGTCGGGGGTCAGATATTCCCCGCTGTTGAGCAACACGCGTCCGCTTGGGCAAACCACGGCGCCGACGACGAGCGGCAGCAGGAATTCGGCATCCCAGCCATTGTGGAGGAACAGCTGGATCGTTTCCGGTCGGATCGGACTGAGAATGCCGGTGGCGAATTCCTTGCTGGCCAGCGGCGTGATGGTCACGGACGGATTCACGGCGTCGGTGATCTTCAAGCTGGGCGAAACGACCCCGGCGCCCGCGCCGATGAGATTGTTGAACGGCAGGGTCAGCTCGCCGCCGTTGCCCACGGCCCCGGTTACCGTGCCCATCGTCGAGAATTGCAGGGGCTCGCGCGCTGCCGCGCGAAGCACGTTCAACAGCAGCATCTCGTTGCGGGATTTCGCGAAGTCGCGATTATAGTCGATCGCCACTTTGGGCGTCGATTGACTGAGCGCGCATCCACCCAGGACTAGGGTCGCTGAAATACCGATGAGTGCGCACAACCGCATCGTGACCTCCCCCCAAGTCGATCGACGCGAAGATGCCTCAAAAGAGGCGGGTAATCAACAAAAGCGATGCCGGATTCAGGCTTTCAATTTCCAGCCGGTGCGGAGCATCGCGTAGGTGACGAGCCCCAGAGCGAGGTCGATCCCGAGCAGCCCGAGCCCGCCGAGCAGGATCGGCGAATCGGCGGCGCCGAGGAAGCCGTAGCGGAAGCCGGATATGACATAGAAGAAGGGGTTGGCGTGGCTGATTGCCCGAAACGCCGGGGCCAGGCTGTCGATGGAATAGAATGTCCCCGACAGGAGGGAGAGCGGGGCGACGATGAAGTTGGTGACCGCCGCGGCATGGTCGAACTTCTCGGCCCAGATCGAGGTGATCAGGCCGAAGAAAGCGAGCATCATGCTCCCCATCAGCCCGAACCAGAGCACGGCCCAGAGGTGGACCGGAGCGACATGGACTCCCGGCCACAGCTGCATGGCGAGGAACACCGCGAAGCCGACCAGGGCGGCCCGGGTGACGGCGGCCCCGATCAGGGCTGCGATCAGCTCGGTGGTGGAGAGCGGCGGCATCAGATAATCGACGATATTGCCCTGGATCTTGCCGACCAGGAGGGAGAAGCTCGAATTGGCGAAGGCGTTCTGGAGCATGCCCATGACGATGAGGCCGGGGGCGAGGAAATCGGCGAAGTGGAAGGCCGCTCCGCCAAGCTCCACCATCCGCCCGCTGCGGCCGAGCGCGACGGAAAATATGACGAGGAAGAGGAGGGTCGTCAGCGCCGGGCCCCACACGGTCTGCAGCTGGACCTTGAAGAAACGCCTCACCTCCTTCACATAGAGGGTCCTGAGGCCGCCCCAGTTAACGTTCCGGATCACCGGGACGCCCGGTGCGGCCCGCATCCAATTGGAAGGCTGGTCGTTCACCGCGCCGTCGCTAGAGGCAGACGTCGTGAGCCGCAAGCACCGAGCCGCAAGCATTTGAAGGAAGGCCCCGCAAACCATGTCCTGGACCGACGAACGGATCGACCGGCTGAAGGAGCTCTGGACCCAGGGCATGACCGCGAGCCAGATCGCCGACGAACTGGGCGGAGTCTCCCGCAACGCGGTGATCGGCAAGGCGCACCGGCTCGGCCTCCAGTCGCGCCCGTCGCCGGTCAAGCCGAACGAGGGCCCGGGCGAGGGCGAACCCTCGCCCTTCGAGCCCGAGGCCGAGCCTGAGCGCCGCGAGGAACCGCAGGCGAGCGAGGCCGAGCCCGAAGCCGCCGCGGAGCGGCCCGGCGCCGAGCCGAATCCGGAAGCGGCGCCGTCCGAGCCCGTGCCGGCGTCCGCGCCGGCTCCGCCGCAGCCCCAGATCCGCTCGATCGGCCCCGGCGGGTTCGTCCGCCAGGCGCCCGGCGAGCAACAGTCGCCGATCCCGCCGGCGCCGCCGCGGCGGCTCGTCCCCGCCAAGCCGAGCCCGGAAATCGCCGACAAGACCAGCCTGCTCGATCTCAACGAGAAGATCTGCAAATGGCCGATCGGCCATCCCGGCGAGCCGGATTTCCACTTCTGCGGAAACCCGGCCAATCCCGGCTTCCCTTATTGCGTCGAGCATTGCGGGGTCGCCTACCAGGCGCAGATCCCGCGCCGCGACCGCCGCCCGCCGCCGCCGCTTCCCTTCGGCGGCCCGCGGATCCGCTGAGCCGCCGCAATGGCGCTGTTCCTGGTCTGGCACGACGAGGACATCGCCATCGCGCCGGAGCCGGACCTCGCTCTCGACCGCTTCGAGCTCCGGCCGGGGCTGGTCCTGATCGAAAGCGATCTCGGCCTGTCGCCGCTCTACCACCGGATCAAATGGGCGCTTCCGCCGGGTGCGCCCCTGCTGGTCGCGCCGCTGGCCGGGGCGCCGAAGCTCAAGGGCATGGCCCAGGGCGCCTTGAAGTGGCTGCGCGACCCACGGATTCGCTAGGATCAACAACCTGGATCAGTGCGATTCCGAGGAACGCGAACCGCCGGTCCTTCGTTTGATACCCATACGAAACAACCTCCACCCTTCAGGTTAAATGTCTCAGGAAGAACAGGAATATTACGAACGCCGGGCCGAGGCGGAGCTCGCGCTGGCGCAGGCGGCCGAGCATCGCCGAGCCGTCCAGGCCCATTACGAGCTCGCCTCCGCCTATCTCGACCGGATCCACGGCGACGAGCCCAGGTCCGAAGGCGGCCTGTTCGCCGGCTAGCCTCCTAGAGCCGACGGATCCGCGGTTCGGCCGGCACCGGCGCCAGCATGATCTCGGTCATCGCCCACACCATCGCATCGGCCCGGTCGGGCGCTCCGGCCCCGGCGCATTGCTGAGCGAAGTCCTGGTCCCGCCGCCGGTGATAATTGACCGTCGGCACCGAAATCCCCGCGGCGGAGGCTCTGGAGCGCGGGTCTCGGGCCCGGCATGGACGGCGCCGGGTCGGCCCGCCATCGCCCGCGGAACCGGTGGCGCTTCGTCTTCACCCTATGAGATTCTTAACTTTTCCAGCGCTTATGGGCCCGGACACGGATCACCGGAAGGAAGTCCAATGACCGACTCGACGTCTAGCCTGATGGCTATCCTGCTCGGCCTCGGAGTCTTCGCGATCATCGTCGCGATCGGCTGGCGCAGCGTCCAGAATCGCCGGATCCTGCGCTTGCAAGGCGCCGACGGCCGGGAGACGATCGTCGTCGCCCGCGAAGACGACGAAATCACCAGCATCGCCACCGCCGCTTCCGCGACCGACGCCGCCCAGGCGGCTCCGCCGCCCGAAATCGGTCGCGACGCCCCCTGACCGTCCCGAGCGGCGCCTTCGCGCCTGCTCTCGAAAAATGAGTGCGCACATCGCCCGGGGGAAAGCGCGCCGCACGCCCACCCGCGCACGCCTGCGCCTACCCTCCGTAGGCCCGGACGAAGAAGACGAGAGTCGTCCCCCCGGTCACGACCAACGTCCACACCCGGACCGCCCGAGCCGAAAGCCGCTTCCCCACCGCCGCACCCAGCCACCCGCCAACCGAGGAGCCGACCAGCATCGGAACGCACGCCCACCACCACACCATGGCGAAGCCGATGAACACGAAGGCCGCGGCGAAGTTCGCAACCGCCAGCATCGCGGTCCGGATCGCGAACAGCTCGCGCGGGCGGATATTGGCGAGGAGCCCGTAGACGGCGGTCATGATCAGCCCCACCCCGCCCCCGAAATAGCCCCCGTAAATGCCCAGCAGGGCCTGCGCGGCTAAAAGGGTCGGCCGGCCGATCGCGACCCTCGAATGGAGCCAGTCGGCCGCCCTCTTCCCGAACGCCATCACGGCGAAGGCGAAGAGCAGAAGCCAGGGGATGAGGATGTCGAAGGTCTCGGTCGGGGTCAGCACGAGCAGCAGGCTCCCGACCAGAGCGAAGGCGAAGGTGAGCGAAGCGAGCAGCCCGACCGACATTCCGGCGACGGGCCGAAGCTCGTCCCGATAAGCCCAGGCGCTCGCCCCCGCTCCGGGAAGAAGCGCCACGTTCGAGGTGGCGTTGGCGACGTTCGCTGGAAGCCCGAGCGCGATGAGCGCGGGCAGAGTCGCGAACGTCCCGCCCCCCGCAAGCGCATTCATCCCCCCGCCGACGACGCCCGCCGCGGCGGCGAGGAGGATCGAGGAGAGATCGGCCGGCACGATTTCCCTTTAGCGGCTTCGCGGCTTCGCGTGAGACCCGTGGATGACGGGCGGCGCGGAAAAAAGAGGGCGACGGTCCAGCTGCGGGCGCTGCGTTGAGCTTTCGACCCGAAACCCGGCTTCGTCAGCCGATCCTTAGGCCTATCGGTTATCAATCGGGAGGATCGACCTCATCGGCTTTCGGCGCGCCGAGGCGTCATGGGTCGATACGGAAAGTGCGCCCTGTGTCGCCCAATCCTTCTTGTACCTTCGCGTCTTCGTGCCTTCTCTCAAAAAACAGGGAGGCACTCCCTCTGAAGGAAAGCATCGCAAGCACGGCCCTTCGCCCGGTCGAAGCCGTCGCCGGCAAGGGCGGCCTTCATCGATCCCGGATTTAGTCCGGCACGACGCTCGTCCGCCACCAAGCCTGGGACGGCCGAGCGCGCTCGAACCTGTGGATAGAACAACCCCGGAACTTGCCCCCTCCGCCCCCCTCCCCCTATACCTCCCCCATGTCAGACCTGTTCGCGTCCACCGCCGCCCCGTCCGCCGATTACGACGCCCATTCGATCGAGGTGCTGGAGGGGCTGGAGCCGGTCCGGCGGCGGCCGGGAATGTATATCGGCGGGATCGACGAGCGGGCGCTCCACCACCTCGCCGCCGAGGTGCTCGACAATGCGATGGACGAGGCGGTGGCGGGGTTCGCGACCCGGATCGAGGTGACCCTCGAGGCGGTGGCGGGGACGGCGGGGCGGCTCACCGTCGTCGACAACGGCCGCGGAATCCCGATCGACGAGCATCCCCGCTATCCGGGCAAGTCGGCGCTCGAGGTGATCCTGACCATGCTCCATTCGGGGGGCAAGTTCTCCAACAAGGCCTATGCGACCTCCGGCGGGCTGCACGGAGTCGGGGTCAGCGTGGTCAACGCCTTGTCGAGCGAGACGGTGGTCGAGGTCGCCAAGAACAAGGAGCTCTACCGGCAGACCTACTCGCGCGGCGAGCCGACCTCCAGGCTCGAGCTCCAGGGGCCGACCCAGAACCGGCGCGGAACGAGCATCGGCTTCGTCCCCGACATCGAGATTTTCGGCGAGGAGGCGAGGTTCAAGCCGGCCCGGCTCTACCGGCTGGCCCGCTCCAAGGCCTATCTGTTCGCCGGAGTCGAGATACGCTGGCGCTGCGACCCGTCGCTGCTCTCGGACGACGACCGCAAGTCGGGCATCCAGGCGGAGGCCGTGTTCCAGTTTCCGGGCGGGCTCGCCGACCATCTCAGGGAGCAGATCGGCGAGCGCAATTGCGCGACCAGCGACTTCTTCACCGGCCGCCAGGATTTCCCGGGCGGGCTCGGCCTGGTCGAATGGGCTGTCGCCTGGCCTTTGTGGAGCGAGGGCGGCTCCTCTTATTATTGCAACACCATCCCGACCCCGGACGGCGGCACCCACGAGCAGGGGATCAGGGCCGCCCTGACCCGCGGAGTGCGCGCCTTCGCCGAGCTGACCGGCCAGCAGAAGAAGGCGAAGGAGCTCCAGGCCGAGGACGTGGTCGGCGGCGCCGAGGTGATGCTCTCGGTCTTCATCCGCGACCCGCAGTTCCAGAGCCAGACCAAGGACCGGCTGACCAGCCCCGACGCCGCCCGACTGGTCGAGGCGGCGGTGCGCGACCATTTCGACCATTATCTCGCCGACAACATGGAGCGCGGCCGGGCCCTGCTCGCCTTCGTCCTCGACCGCATGGACGAGCGGCTCAAGCGCCGCCAGGAGCGCGAGATCAAGCGCAAGACCGCGACCTCGGGGCGCAAGGTCCGGCTTCCCGGGAAGCTCACCGACTGCGCCAACGACGATCCGTCGGGGACCGAATTGTTCATCGTCGAGGGCGACAGCGCCGGCGGCTCGGCCAAGCAGGCGCGCGACCGCAAGACCCAGGCGATCCTACCCATCCGGGGCAAGATCCTGAACGTCGCCTCGGCCAGCGCCGACAAGATACGGGGCAACCAGGAGATCGCCGACCTCACCCTGGCCCTGGGCTGCGGCACCCGCGAGCGCTGCGATCCGGCCCAGCTGCGCTACGACCGGATCATCATCATGACCGACGCCGACGTCGACGGCGCCCACATCGCCACCCTCCTGATGACCTATTTCTTCACCGAAATGGGACCCATCGTCGAACAGGGCTGCCTCTATCTGGCCCAGCCGCCGCTCTACCGGCTGTCGTCGGGGCCGACGGTCGCCTATGCCCGCGACGATGCCCATCGCGGCGAGCTCGAAGCGACGCTGTTCAAGGGCAAGAAGGTCGAGATCAGCCGCTTCAAGGGCCTCGGCGAGATGAACCCGTCGCAGCTTCGCGAGACGACGATGGACCCGAGGTCGCGCTCGCTCATCCGGGTCACCCTCCCCGACGGCTACCAGCAGCAGCACCCCGTGCGCGACCTGGTCGATCGGCTGATGGGAAGAAATCCGGAGCATCGCTTCAATTTCATCCAGAGCCATGCGGCCGAGGTGGCCGAGGAGGAGATCGACGCTTGAGAAGCGTCGCTGCGATGGCGTTCTCGGCCCGGATCGGTTAGCTTGAAGCCATGGAAGCCGCATTCCGGATCGGCGTGCTGCTGCTCTTCTTCTGGGCGGGGACGGCCGGAGCGGCGGAGCCTTCGAGCGCCTTCGTCGAGCGCGCCGGCGAGCTGGTGCGGGTTCTCAATTCGGAGACGGCGCCGGAGCGGTTCTTCTCGCCCGACTTCCTCGTCCAAATCCCCCCCGAGCGCGTGAGGGGAGTCGCGGCCCAGCTCAGGAGGAGCTACGGCGCGCCCCGGTCGACGGAGCGGATCGAGGCGAGCGGCCCCACGGCCGGAATCGTCTTCGTCCGCTTCGAGCGGGCGCTGGTCCGACTGCGCATGGCCGTCGGTCCGAAGCCTCCGCACCTGGTCGAAGGGCTTCTCGTCGCCGGCGCCGAATCTTCGGCCGCCGACGTGCCCGCGCTGTTCGCAGAGATAGTCGGGCTGCCGGGCGAGGTGTCGCTCGCCGCCGCCCGCCTGGAGGAATCGGGGCCGGCCGATTTCCTCACCCAGAAAGCGGAGCGGCCGCTGGCGATCGGCTCGGCCTTCAAGCTTTTCCTCCTTGCCGAGCTCGCGCGTGAGGTGAAGGCCGGCGAGCGGCGGTGGAGCGACGTCGTCCCGCTCGGCCCCCCTTCCCTGCCCTCCGGGCTCCTCCAGGACTGGCCGCCGGGCTCGCCGGTCACGCTCCACAGCCTTGCGGCCTTGATGATCTCGAGGAGCGACAACAGCGCCGCCGACACCCTGCTCGGCCTGCTCGGCAGGGAGAAGGTCGAGCGGCTCCTCCCGGTCCTCGGAGTGCGCGCGCCGCAACTCAACCGCCCCTTCCTCTCCACCCGCGAGGCCTTCGTTCTCAAGCTCGGCGACCCGGCGGCGCTCGCCCAGTGGAAGAAGGCGGACGAAACGGGCCGCAGGGCGCTCCTGGCCCGGCTGGCCGGGGTCCAGGCCTCGACCCTCGACCCCCTGCGGCTCGGCGGCCGTCCGGCGGAGATCGCCGCGGTCGAATGGTTCGCCTCTCCCGCCGACCTGGTGCGGACCCTGGACTGGCTGCGCCGCAACGGCGATCGGACCGCGCTCGATCTGCTTGCGATCAATCCGGGACTCGGGCCGGACCTGGCCCGGGATTTCGACTATTTCGGCTTCAAGGGGGGCTCGGAGCCCGGCGTCCTCAACCTGAGCTTCCTGCTCAAGGCCCGCTCGGGCCGCTGGATCGCCGTCTCGGCGACCTGGAACAACGAGACGTCGCCGCTCGACGAGGCCCGCTTCGTGGCCCTGATGAGCCGCCTCGTCGGCCTGATGAAATAATTGCCGGACCAATCGCCGGGCGGGGAGAACGGCCGCTAGCGCCCGCTCGCCTCCCGCGACCGGCGAAGCGCCTCCAGCTCCCTGGCCTGCTTGTCGCGGGCGGCCCGCAGCTCCGCGATCCCCGCCGCCTCCTTCTCGCAAAAGGCTCGGCCGGCCTCGTCGAGCTTGCCCGCTTCGTCGAGACAACGGCCGTAGGCGATGCTTCGCGGCAGCAGGTCGATGGGCTCGATCGCGGAATCCTTGCGCTCGATCGCGGCCCGGATGCCGGTGAAGAATTGCTGCCACCCGCGGCGGCTGCGGGCCTGGGCGACGGCTTCGGGAGTGGCGGCGGCGCCCGCCGGCGCCGGCGCGGCGAGGCCGGCCAGCGGCACCTTGTCCAGCCTGGCCAGCGCCTCGTCGAAGCGGCCCAGCTCGCGAAGCGCGTTGATGGCGCGCCCTTCCATCCCGATCCAGCCGAGCTCGCCGGGACGCGGCGGCACCTTGGCCGAGGCTTCGACGAGCTCGGTCAGGTAACGTTTGCGAAGCTCCGGCTTGCCCTCGGCCTCCCAGCTCGCCTGGAGCAAGGCCCACAGATAAAGCTCCGGAGCGAGGCCCATCTCCCGCATCAGCCAATAGGCGCGGTAATATTGCGTGTCGTCCTTGCGCAGCGCCCGGTAGGCCTCGGAGGCGATCAGGGGCTCGAGCCTGGCGACCTCGCCGGCGTCGTAATCCTTGTAGAGGACGAGCCCGTTGTCCGGGCATTCCGGAAGCGCCAGCGGGAATTTGACGTTGCCGTAGGGCCGTCCGTCGGGCCGCTCGCCGGCCACGACCGGAGGCGCGACCTGCTGGAACTGGAAGCTGCCGCCGCCGATCGGACAGGTCATCGCCTTGGGAGCCGGAGCTGCGGCGGCGGGGCCGGCGACGGCGGCGAAAGCCGCGGCGAGGACGAGGATACGCATCGCAAACACTCCTGGAACGCGAGGCCCTTCTAGCTCGTGACGGCGGGCGCGACGAGGGGGAAGCGCGGGATCGCGGCGTCGAACGAGGCTCCGTCGGCCGCGACCATCCGGTAATGGCCCTCCATCCAGCCGGTCGGGGTCGGAAGCGGACAGCCCGAGACGTAATCGAAGGCGCCGCCCGGCTCGATCACAGGCTGCTCCCCGACGACGCCCTCGCCCTGGACCTGGTGGCGGCCGCCGCGGCCGTCGGCGATCGTCCATTCGCGGCTGATCAGCTGGACCGCCTGCCGCGATGCGTTCTCGATGCGAACGTGATAGGCCCAGAACCAGCGGCCCCGCCCCGGCTCGGATTGTTCGGGGAGGAAGCTGACCGAGACCCGCACGGTGACGTCGCCCGACGTGGCGCTATGGGGAAAGAGGCTTTTCACAAGCGCTTCCCTCTACTTATCGGCCGCACGCGTCAATCGCTTGCGCGGCCGGGCCCGATCCGCGAAGGAGCCGCGATGGCGAAGGACTGGACCCCGGCGAGCTGGCGGACTCTCGAGGCGCGGCATCAGCCGGCCTATGCCGATGCCGACGCGCTGGACGCCGCGCTGCGCGAGCTCGCCGCCTACCCGCCCCTCGTCGCCGCCGCCGAGGCTCAGGCCCTCAAGGCGCAGCTCGCCGAGGCTCAGGCCGGCCGCGCCTTCCTTCTCCAGGGGGGCGACTGCGCCGAGAGCTTCGCCGAATTCTCGCCCGAGACGATCCGGGGCACGGCAGCGCTGATCGACGCGATGGCCCGCCGGCTCGAAGGGGCGAGCGGGCTGCCCGTCGTCCGGCTGGGCCGCATCGCCGGCCAGTTCGCCAAGCCCCGCTCGCGCGAGGTCGAGCGCAGGAACGGGGTCGACCTGCCCATGTATCGAGGCGACATCGTCAACGGGCTCGCCTTCGACGCCGCGGCCCGCCGGCCCGACCCGGAGCGGATGTTCCGGGCCTACAGCCAGTCGGCCGCGGCCCTGAGCCATTTGCGCGCCCTTTCCGGCCCGGAGCCGATCTACACCAGCCACGAGGGCCTGCTGCTTCCCTACGAGCAGGCGCTCACCCGGCGCGACGGCGCCGGCTGGTACGGCAGCTCGGCGCATTTCCTGTGGGTCGGCGACCGCACCCGCTTCGTCGGCTCGGCCCACGTCGAATATCTGCGCGGCCTGACCAACCCGATCGGGATCAAATGCGGGCCGACGCTTCTGGCGGAAGCGCTTGTGGACCTGCTCGACACGCTCAACCCCGGCCGCGAGGCCGGCCGAATCACCCTCGTCAGCCGGATGGGGGTGGCCGAGGTCGAGCGCTCGCTTCCGCCTCTGCTCCGAGCGGTCGCCGCCGAGGGCCACCCCGTCCTTTGGACCTGCGATCCGATGCACGGCAATACCGAGCGGACGGCGAGCGGCTACAAGACCCGGCCGCTCGGCCGTATCCTCGGCGAGCTCCGCGCCTTCTTCGCCGCCGCCCGGGCCGAAGGGCTGCGCGGCGGCGGGATCCACGTCGAGATGACCGGCCGCGACGTCACCGAATGCACCGGCGGCGCCGATCCGGTGACCGAGGAGGATCTCGCCGCCCGCTACCACACCCATTGCGACCCGCGCCTCAACCGCGCCCAGGCGATGGAGGTGGCGGAGCTGGTCGCGGCCGAGCTGGCCCGCGAACGCGGGGCCGAAGCGGCCTGACGGGCTTATGCCGGCAGCCTGGCCCAGGTTCGTCTACATTCACGATTTCAAAGAGCCGACGACCCGTCGCCGAGTCGCCTCGCTCTTTTAGTAGGAATTTTCCTACAGGTCAAGAACAATATGAGAACGGCTAGCCCGCTCGCGTCACTTCCAGGCTTCCTTCGGGGCACGGCCCGAGCAGGTCGCGGGCGGAGCCGCTGCCGTCGAGCCAGTCGCTCCAGCGCTCCTGGGCGAGCACCGCGACCTGCCGGTGGTGGTAGGCCGCGACGTCCGGGCCCGGCTCGGCGGTCAGCATCGTGAAGGCCTCGCCCCAATCCCCGCTCCGCCAGAGGCCGGCGATGGCGAACCAGTCGCGGCCCGGCATGGTGAAGAGCCAGCGGTCCTTGCGCTTGTCGGCGCGCGGTTCCTTGGGAGCGGTGAATTCGTAGAAGCCGTCGGTGACGATCAGGCAGCGGCCGCCCCGCTCCGAATTGCCGAACTCGCGCCCGTCGGAGCGGAAATTGTAGACCGGCTTCCCGCCCGGCCCCGGCCAGCTCCAGCGGCGCTGGACGAGCTCGGCGCCGCTTTCCCTGACGCTCCAGCGGACGATCGGCGCGCGGTCGGTGATCCGGATCTCGTCGCGCGGCTCGGCGTTGGGCATGCCCTCGGGAAAGCGCAGGCTCATGCCGAGCTGCTCGAACGCCCTGGCGATGACGTCCGGGGCGACCTTGTTGCTGTAGAGGTTGCACATGCCGGCGTTCCTAAGCGCCCGCGGCCGGCTTCGCCAGCTTGACAGCGCCAGCCGCTCCCCCGATATGCGCGCTTCGCAATCGCAACGGCCCCTTCGTCTAGCGGTCTAGGACGTCGCCCTCTCACGGCGAAAACACGGGTTCGAGTCCCGTAGGGGTCACCAAGCGTTTGAAAAGCTAAGACTTTTCAAAAAGTTGGCCGAAATCGAAGCGAAGATCGGCGACCCCCAGCGGAGCGTCCGGCGTGGCCGCCGGCCACGGCGCTACGCGTCGATGGACCGTCTCCGGCTCGAGCCCGACGCGCGGAGCATGGGGACGAGCGCATGGTCGTGGCGGAAGTACTCGCAGTTCGCGGGCGGGGAGACGGGGAATAGCGAGTAGCCGACGATCTCCTCGTCGCTGACGCCGGCCTCCCGGAGCCGCGGCCGCTGAGCCTCCTCGAACAGGGCGTCCCACGTCGCGAAGGACTCCTTCAGCAGGCCGATGGAGGTGAGGTTGCAGTAGGTGAGCTTTCCGCCCGGCCTGAGGAGGCGCATCGCCTCCCGGATGAAGGCGAACTGGTGGGTGTGCTGGTCCTCGGCCGACAGGGGGTAGGTGTCGTAGAGGATCCCGTCGAACGACTCGGGCTCGAGCGTCGGGACCACCTCCTCCCAGAGTCCGAGGCGCGGCGTGACCTTCCCGGCCGCGCTCGCCGCGAACGCGACCAGCCGGCCGTACACGTCGCCATTGGCCTCGATGATCACGTGCTCGCCCGGAGCGTGCGACTGGATCGCGCGCGACGCGAGGCCGAGCCCGAAGCCGACCTCGAGAATGCGCGCCCCCGGCGACGCGACCGCCGCGGCGAGCATCGCCATGTACGGCGCCTCCCACGCCTCCATCACCGGGTGCCCCTCGATGCGCAGGCTCTCCTCGTCGAGCGCCGCGGGCCTCGACGACCACCTTGCCTTGTCCGTGCCGGAGGCCAGACCCCGATACGCCATGATGAATCCTCCTGGAAAATGCTCAGTCGAGCGAAGGGAAGTAGCTCTCGCACGCGCCGCGCCGCCGCACGTCCCACGTCGCGCAGTGGAGGCTGCCGCCGAACTCGAAGACGTCGCGGAAAGGCAGGTCGATGACGCTGAACCCGAGCGCCTTCATCATCCGGATCAGCGGCTTCTCGCCCGCCTCGACGACGACGGTGGTCGGCGACAGGGAGAGGATGTTCATCGCGAGCCACTTGCTGCTCTGGCAGAAGGCCGGCATCTCGTCGTTGGTGCTCACCGGCTGCGGCGCGTCGACGAAGCGCCAGTCGTTCGCCTTGAACAGCGCCGCCTCGCTCTCGACTATGGGGCGCTCCGGGTTGGTCAGGACGAGGCCGGGGCGGAGCGGCACGAACGTGCAGTCGATGTGGCTCGGAAACAGGTCGTAGGGGAAGTGGACGGGGTGCACCCGAAGGCCGCGCGGCTCCAGGTGGCGCTTCAGCCACGCGATTCCGGGCCGGTTCGTCGTCATGCTCTCCTGGACGAAGAGGTCGCGCCCGCAGCGCGTGATGTCGGCCGCGTCGAAGACGACCTCGTCCTGGGTCACGGCGAACTCGAAGTCGTGCATTCGGGCGTGCCGCTCCTCGTCGCTATAGTCCCAGAACGCCGTGCGGTACATGCCGTCACCCATGGTCGGCTTCGGCGCGGCCGTCCACGCCATGCGCGGGTCGGCGCTGAAGAGCTCGTAGACGAGCGGGCGATAGGCGAGGTGCTCGAAGTAGCGCGCGCGCCGCGACATGGTCGCCTCGATCACCTCGTGCCCGATCGTGATCATCACGTCGCGCGGACAGCCGGTGCAGTACATGTTCTCGACCTCGAAGGTCGGCGTGCGCAGCGGCTGGTCCCAGTCGATCGCGGCGGGGCGGCGCACGACGACGCCCTCGCCCTCGAGCACCGCCGCGAGATTGTCGAGCTGGCGGTTGGCGGCGTCGATGACTCGCGGGTGCTTCGGACCGCGGGGCCAGGGGATGGTGCCCGCCAGCGCCGGGTCGCGGATCTCCGCGCGGTATCCCGGCTCGGTCGGCGAGAAGCAGGCCCCGTCGACGCGGCCGACGACGACCTCCTCGAGCGGATCCCATTCGTTCCAGGACTCGACCCGGTGGGCCGCGAGGGACCTGTCGGCGTCTCTCGGGAGCGAGACCTTCGTTTCCGACTCGGCCGCGCTGAATGCATTGTACATGACGAAACCTCCCCCCCAATCGGCTCGCGTTAGCCGCGACGATACCGACACCCCACAGAAGGACTTCCCGAACCCGGGGCCCCCGACCACTTCACGAATGGAACCTAACCCTCGAGACGGTCGGAGTAGAGCGGACAGTGACCCAAATTGGATAATTGTATTATTTTACGATGGGATCAGAGCTCGTCCCGAAGTCGGCGAGGGCCGGCCGCGCCTCCCGATAATATCCGGCCGCGCGTGCCGGATCGAAGCCGAGGAGCGTGAGCTCCCGAAGCTTGGGAAGCAGAAGCAGGGTCGGCGGAATGGCCATCTCCTCGACATGCCGGGCGATGAGATTGCGTCGCAGCACGGTCCAGCGATCGCTGCCGACGCGGGTGACGAGCCCCCTCGCCTCGAGCATCCGAACGTAGCGCCAGGCGGTGGCGTAGGGGATCGCCAGGGCCGCCGCCAGGCGGCGGAGTGAGATCGCGGCTCGAACCTCGTCGGGCGGGATCGAGCCGCCGAAGCGCCGGCACAGGAGCGGATCGTAGGTCACCCCGCGCACCGCGACGACGGCCAGCGCTCCCCAGAGCAAATGGGCGGCCCTGCTCGTTCCGAGCAGCCGGAACGTGTCGACCGGCTGGAGCAGAACGTCGAGCCCCCGTTCGATCACGTCGGCAACGCCGAAGTCCCGGCCGCGCGCAACCGGAAAGTCGAGGTCGCACGTTCTCGAGACATCCTCGATCAAACGGACGAAGCGGTCGTGGACGCCCAGATAATATGACAGGACCAGCGGCTCATTGGCCTCGGTCGGCGCGAGCGAGACGCCCTGCGGCGAGGCCGCAAACGCCCCACGCCCGATCAGCTGCCGGCAATGGCGGCGGGTGGTTTCCGAGGAGTTGCCGAGCGACAGCGCCATCTTGCGCACGGAGATTGCCCGCGCCGCTCGCGCCGGCCGCGCCAACGTGCCCCCACAGGTCCAGTCGGGCAGGCAGATGCGCGCGACGATTCCGAACTCCATCCCCAGAAACGGGTCTTCCGGGAACAGCCGGGCCGTCAGCTGAGCCGTGGCGATTTGCATTTCACTCCGCAGACGAGTCAGCTGGCGAAGCGGCGGTTCGCCCAAGGCCTTGCTCATTGTATGTGTCGCGCCCCGCCTCTTCCCGCCTGGAATCAGGAACATCGCTGGTTAGGTTCGCAATCCGCGTCAAGCCAGGCCGTCGGCACCGCACAGCAGCGCGAGCGCTAGATCCTCAAAGATCCGGGGCGTGTCGTCGCTATGCGGTCCGCAACGGCCAGGTGGATGAGGTCGACATCGACGGAGAGGCTCGGTCCACTGCGCTCTTCCGGGCTCCCCGAAGCGTCATTCGGGGAGCCCCAGGCCGGCCGCTCCGGCGGAACGAGCCCTCCGCCCGGCCCAACGGGCCCTGTCCGAAGACTGAGCCGGAGTCCTCGTCGCTTCGGCCCGAAGGACGAGGACCAGCCGCCGCGGGGAGCCTTCGCGCGTTCGAGCGTTTAGCGTCTCCGTGACAGACGTTTCGATCCTATTCTCGAGCGACAAGAAGCCCGACGCCGAGCGGATCGCGCAGGCGTTCGGCGAGGCCGGCTACGAAGCGACGCTGGCCGAGATCGGCACGGATGCGGCGGGCATCGCCGAGCGCGCCCGCGGAGCCCCCGCGGTCCTGCTCGTCTGGTCGCGGCCGCTGGTCTCGTCGGCCATGGCCGGCGACTGGCTGGCCGGCCTTCGCCAGCTTCCCAACCTCATCGAGGTCTCGACCGACGGGATCGCCCCCGACGCCGGCGATTCCGGGCGGGTGGTGCTCCTGTCCGGATGGCGGGGCCAACCGCACCATCTCGGCTGGCAGAGGATCGTCGAGGCGCTGAAGCGGCTTCGGGCGCCCCGACCGGTCCGGACGGCGGCTCAGCGGACGCCGGTGCTCGAAAACGGCGCCCGGTCCGGACGGAACGAGGCGGCCGCGGGAGCGCCCGGCAGCGGTCGCCGCTTCGTCCTGCCCGCGCTGGCCGCGGCCGCCGCGCTGGCGGCGGTCGGCGCGCTCACCTGGAGCGGGTCGGGCGCTCCGGGACCGGGGCCGGCTCGACGGGCCAACACGGCGGCGGCGGCCCCGACCGGCGTCCCGGAGCGGCCGCGGATGGAGCCGGCCGCCCCGGCGGCGCCGGTCCGACCTGCCGTCGCCGCGGCGGCGCCGCCTCCCGCGCCGACGACCGAGGCCCGGGCCTCCGGCGAGCGCGTGGCGCCTCCCCGGCCGGCGCCGATCCGAACGGAGGCCCGGCCGGGCAGGCTGCCGCCGCAGAGGACCCGCGCGCTCGCCGCCCCCGCCCCGCTGAAACGCTATTCGAAGCGCCATTCGAAGACGATGCGGTTGTTCTGTGCGAGGAGCGGGCGCTCGACCCCCCAGTGCCGCACTTTCCTTCGGTCGGTCGAGGCCAGCCGCTCCTAGCGGTCCCCGGGCGGCCCGGAACGGGCATAGAGGCCGAAGACGGCGCCGACGAACCCGCCGGCCCTCTTCGTGCTGAGCAGGGTGCCGTCCTCGCCGGAGCGGAGGGTCCGCCACGGGCCGGACGGACCGGCATAGGCGAAATCGTAGCGGTCGCCCTTCGCGTCGATGCGGAGGCGAAGCGGCCCGTCGCCGACCGGCGCCGAGACGAGGACGACGCCCTCGGCCGGATCGCCGGGCCCGGCCCGCCGCTTGAGCTCCACCACCCGGCCGCCGGCCCGCCACGCGAGAGCCACGGAATACCAATATTCGTCGCTTTGGAGAGCCGCGAGGCCGGCCTCGTCGCCTGGGCCGGCGGGACGGAAGCGCACCAGGGTCGAGGCGGTCGCGTCCATATGCTGCTGCCGGCGCGCCAGGAAGGATGGGTTGCCGGAATCGCCGAGGCCCACCGGACGGGGACGAAGCACCAGCCTGCCGCCGGCGAGGCGATGCCAGCGCTCGCGCGGGTTGCGCATCATCATCCAGTAAGGCGGCAGCGCGGGCCCGTCGAATTCCTCGCGCACGGCGAAATCGCCCGAGGTCGGAAGCGGCGCCTTGCCGGCGGGGAGGGCCGGGCGGGCGTGGACGTAGGGGATGGCCTCTTTGGGCCCGGTGATCCGCGGCCAGCCGTCCTTCCAGGCGACGGGGAGGAGGAAGGTCTCCCGGCCGGTATTGTAATAATCCCCGGCATAGGGACGGACGGCGAGGAAGGTCGCCCACCAATCGCCCTTCGGGGTCCGGACGAGCTGGGCGTGACCGGCCGAGGTGATCGGATGGGGCCGGTCGCGCCGCAGGTCGCGCTGGGTGAGGATCGGGTTGCCGGCGAACGGGACATAGGGGCCGGTGACGTCGCGGCTCCTCAGAACGACCTGGCTGTGGCCCTCGGCGGTGCCGCCCTCGGCGCAGGTCAGGTAATAGAAGCCGTCCTTGCGCAGGATGTGCGGGCCCTCGATCCAGATCGGCTTCTTCGACAGGTCGACTCCGCCGTTGACCAGCATGGTGCGCGGGCCGAACGTCTTCTTGGCCGCCGGGTCGAAGCGCTGGATCCAGATCGCCCGGTGCCCCTCGTAGAGCGGCTTGCCGGCCGGCGGACCGTTGTTGAGGATCCAGGCGCTGCCGTCCTCGTCGAAGAAGAGCGACGGGTCGATCCCGCCCTCCAACTCCGGAAGCCAGACCGGATCGGACCAGGGGCCGGCCGGGTCCCTCGCCGTGATCAGGAAATTGCCGCCGCAATCGACGCAGGTGTTGAGGATGTAGAAGAGGCCGTCATGCCAGTCGATGGCGGGGGCGAAGACCCCGCGCGACAGGCCGAGCCGGCCGAAGTCGAGCTGGCCGGGCCGGTCGATCGCATTGCCGATCTGGGTCCAGTGCACGAGGTCGCGGCTCTTGAAGACCGGGATCCCCGGGAACCAGGCGAAGGTCGAGGTGACCAGGTAGAAATCGTCGCCGACGCGGGTGACGCTCGGGTCCGGGTAGAAGCCCTGGAGGATGGGGTTGCGAAATTCGGCCGGTCCCGGCACCGCGCCGTCCCGGTCGCTCCCGCGATAGTCGAACCAGTCGAACCGCGCTTCGGCGGTCGGGGCGGCGGCGGCGAGGAGCAGGGCGGCAGCGATCATCTCAGAGTCCCGCGAGGATTTGCTTGAGGGTGGCGCGCATCCGCGCGAGACGCTCCGGCGTCGCCGGGCCGAGGACGCCCTTGGCCCGGTCGGGCAGATGCGCCGCCGGATCGCCGTTCGCGCAGAAGACATAATGGTCGAAAACCCTGCGCCAGACCTCGCGCTGCTCGGGCGGGAGTGTCTTCAAAGCGAACAGGGCGTACATCAGGGCGTCGTACGGATTGCCGATGTCGTCCCGCGCGTCGTTCCACCAGTAGTTGACGAAGAAATTGACCGGCCCCAGCGAATCGACCGCGTGCCACCAGTGGAACGGGATGTAGATCGCGTCACCGGGCTCCAGAATCGCCGTCTGCGCATGGGCCATCGCCTCGGCGAACCGGGGAAAGCGCTCCAGGTCCGGAGCGGCGAGGTCGACGAGGCTGATCGGAGTGCCGGCCGGAGTCAGCTCGAACGGACCGACGTAGAGATTGGCCAGCTGCTCGGGCGGGAACAGGGTGAAGCGGCGCCGTCCGGCGACGACGATACCGATATTCTCCTTCAGGTCGTAATGCGGCGCGACCGTTATCCGATTGCCGATCCAGGCCCTTGGCACGACCCGATCGTCCGGCAGGTCGGTTCGGTTTTCGAGCTCGAAGCCGGGCAGAAGCTCGGGGATCGGTTCCGACTGGACCGCCATGGCGAGCGGATCGGGATGCTCCCGGTCGCGGACCAGACGGTCGAGAAAAGGCCGCAGAGGCGAGACTCCGCGGGTGAAGTTGAGCCCGAGCATGTCGTCGGTGTAGAAGAAGCGGCCGCGTATCTGAGGCTCGCCGACGATCGCGGTGACCTTCCCGTCATGGGCGAAGCCCTTCACATAAGCGACCAGGGCCTCGTCCGAGGCGAGCGCCGACTGGACGGCGGGCCAGCCCAGCGCCACTCCGCGCAGCACCGCGGGCTGTCCGCGAGGGCGGATCTCCTCGCGAAACCGCGCCCGGTCCACACCCTCATATTCGCGCAGGGGCCGGGCCTCGGCGAGCATCGTCATGAAGCGCGCCTTAGGCTGAGTCCGGTCGCGCTCCCGTGCCGCTGGAGGAATTCGGGCTGGGTCGGAAGCAAGCCGGCGGCGTTGGCGACGACCTCGCGGATATGGGCTAGGCGGCGCAGCGTCTCGTCGTCGGGCAGGATGTCCGCGGCGGGATGGTAGCCTCCGGCCTCGATCCCCTGCCCCACCATCACCGAGAGCCAGCTCGTCTCGGTGAACAGCTCGTTCTGCTCGCGGAAGACCCTGCCGTTCAGCCTGAACATGGCGAGCTTGTAGGCGAGTCCCTCGGGCGGCTCGATATTGCGGCAATAGTCCCAGAAGGGGGAATCGTCGCGCTCCGTCGCCTTGTAGTGGAGGACCAGGAAGTCGCGGATGTCGATATATTCCCGGACCGTCAGGGCGTTGAAGCGGTCGATCTCCAACGCGTCGAAGCGCCGGGTCGGAAACAGCGTCATCAGCCGCGCGATCCCCGACTGGACGAGGTGGATGCTGGTCGATTCGAGCGGCTCGAGGAAGCCGGACGCGAGGCCGAAGGCGACGACGTTCTTCACCCACGCCTTGCGGCGGTGGCCGGCGAGGAAGCGGAGCGGCTTGGGATCGGCGAGGGCGGGGGCGTCGAGATTGGCGAGCAGGGTCGACGCTGCCTCGTCGTCGGAGATGTGGGCGCTCGAATAGACGTAGCCGTTGCCGGTCCGATGCTGGAGCGGGATCCGCCACTGCCAGCCCGCGCTCCGCGCCGTCGAGCGGGTCAGCGGCTGGTTGTCGCCGCTGCTCTCGCACGGGACGGCGAGGGCGCGGTCGCAGGGCAGCCATTTCGACCAGTCCTCGAACCCCGCCTTCATCTTCTGCTCGATGAGGAGTCCGCGAAAGCCCGAGCAGTCGATGAACAAATCCCCCTCGACCCGATTCCCGCCCTGCAGGACCACCGCCTCGACGAAGCCGGTCTCGCCATTCTGGACGACGTCGACGATGCGGCCCTCGGTCCGGACCACGCCCGAGCGCTGGGAGAGGGTGCGCAGGTAGCGCGCGTAGAGGCTCGCGTCGAACTGGAAGGCGTAGCCGATCTTCGACAGCGGCGAGCTCGGCAGGTCCGGGCGCGGATGCTCGAACCGCCCCTGCAGGCCGGCGACGATTCCGAGCGAGTAATCGTCGAGCGGATGCCCGTCGCCGAGCGCCCTGCCCTTCAGCCAATGGTGGTGGAATTCGACGCCCTTCATGTCCAGGCCGTAGAAGCCGAACGGATGGACGTAGCGGTGGCCGATCCGGGTCCAGTCACGGAACTCGATCCCGAGCTTGTAGGTGGCGTTGGTCGCGCGGACGAAATCCGCCTCGTCGATCCCGAGCAGGTTGTTGAACAGGACGATCTGCGGGATGGTCGCCTCGCCGACCCCGACCGTGCCGATCTCCTCGGATTCGACCAGCTCGATCGACAGGCCCGACTCGCCCATGATCCGGCCGAGCGCGGCCGCCGTCATCCAGCCGGCCGTGCCGCCGCCGACCACCACGACCTTGCGGATCCGCTCCTCCCTCAAAAGGCGAACTCCGGGAGGGGCGGCGGAGCGCGCTTCTGCGGCTCGCAGATGCGGGCGAGGAACTCGCCGTGGCTGGGCAGCCGCTCGGCCACCTGCAGATAGGATTGCCGCATCTGCTCCATCGCGTCGGCGACCTTGTCCTCGTCGAGCGCGTCGGCCGCCGGCTCGTAATCGCCGGGGACGATTCCCTGGCCGAGCATCACCGCCACCCAGCTGGTCGTCGCGAACAGCTCGAGCCCCTCGCGGAAAAGCCGGCCCTTGCCCTTCCACAAGGCGATCTTGCGCTCGAGGCTTTCGGGGATCGCCATCGCCGCGCAGCGGCGCCAGAGCTCCGAATCGTCGCGCGTGTTCGCGTGATAATGGAGGACGATAAAGTCGCGCACGTCCTCGAACATGTCCTGCATCTGCCGGTTGTATTCGTCCCGCTCGGCGGGGTCGAAACGCTTGTCGGGGAAGAGCGCGATGAGCTTGGCGATGCCCGCCTGGATGAAATGGATGCTGGTCGATTCGAGCGGCTCGACGAACCCGCTCGACAGCCCCATGGAGACGACGTTGCGGTTCCAGGCCAGCTTGCGCCGCCCGGTCTTGAAGGACAGTCGCCGTGGCTCGGCGAGCGCCTCGCCCTCGAGGTTGGCGAGCAGCACCCGCTCCGCTTCGTCGTCGGAGATGTGATCGGAGGCGTAGACGAAGCCGTTGCCCATCCGGTGCTGGAGCGGGATCCGCCATTGCCAGCCCGCGGCCCGCGCGGTCGAGCGGGTGAAGGGGTCGGGATTGCCCGAATAGGCGCAGGGCACGGCGACGGCCCGGTCGCAGGGCAGCCAATGGGTCCAGTCCTCGTAACCGGTCGAAAGCGCCTGCTCGATCAGGAGACCGCGAAAGCCCGAGCAGTCGATGAACAGGTCGCCCTCGATCCGCTGCCCGTCGGCCAGGGTCACCGACTCGACGTGGCCGTCGGCTGCGCGGAGGGACGAGTCGACGATCCGGCCCTCGACCCGCCTCACGCCCCCGCGCTCGGCATAGGTGCGAAGGAAGCGCGCGTAGAGGCCGGCATCGAAGTGGAAGGCGTAGAGGAGCTGCGACAGCGGCTGGCCCGCCTTGGGACCGGGGCGGGCGAACTTGCCCTGGGCGGCCGCGACGGCGCTCATCGACCAGGCGGAGATGTCCGGAAGCACCCGCCGCTTGCGCTCGCGCAGGTAGAGCTGGTGGAAATGGACCCCTTCGAGATCGTGCCCATGAGTCCCGAACGGGTGAAAATAACGCTGGCCGACCCTGCCCCAGTCGACGAACTCGATCCCCGCCTTGAAGGTCCCCTGGGTGGCGCTGAGAAACTCGTTTTCGTTGATGCCGAGCATCGCGTTGAAATTCAGGAGCGGTGGGATCGTCGCCTCGCCGACCCCGATCGTCCCGATCTCCTCGGATTCGATCAGGGTGAGCCGCGTGTAGCCGTTGTTGAGGAATCGGGAGAAAGCCGCGGCCGCCATCCAGCCGGCGGTTCCGCCGCCGACGATGACCACGTCCCTGATGCTGTGCTCGTTCATTATCGGACCGGCCTCGTCAGTGATTGGAGATAGTCGAAATGGGTTGGGAGTCCGGCGGCCGAGCCCGCGATCGCTTTCTCCTGGACCGCCAGAGCCTGTGCGAGCTGGCCCTCGGAAAGCGAGTCCACCAGCGGGTCGAGCCGGCGCGGGGCGACTCCCTGGCCGATCAGCACCGCCAGCCAGGAATCGCGGCTGAACGTCTCCTCCTCGTGGAAGGGAAGGCGGCCGCGCTCGCGAAAGAGGGCGAGCGTATGGGCGAGCGACGGCGGCGGCTCGGCGGCCGCGGCGGCGTCCCAGAAGGGTTCGCCCGGACGGTCGGCGGCGACGTAATGGAGGGCGAGGAAGTCGCGCACCCGCTCGCCTTCGGTCCGCGACTGGCGGTTATATTCGGCGAGCTCGACCGCGGCGCAATCGCGGCCCGGCATCATCGAGACGATCCGGTCGATCGCGCTGTGGGCGAGATGGAGGTTGGTCCATTCGAGCGGCTCGACGCAGACCGCCGAATCGCCCACCGCGACGCAATTGCCGACCCAAGGCTCGAGCCACTGCCCCTGCCGAAGCGGGATCGCGCCCGGGTCGGGCTCGGCGCCCGACTGGCGAAGCGCCTCACTCGCCTCCTCGTCGCTCATCCAGTCGGAGGCGTAGGCGATGCCGTGCGCGGCGGTCCGCTGCGACGCGGATCGCCACCGCCAGCCGCCCTTCAGCGCCTCGACCCGGTCCAGCAGTGGCAAGGCCGAGGGAGGGACCGCCTGCGCGAAGAGGAGCCGGTCGCAAGGCAGCCAGCGCCCCCAGTCCTCGAACCCGTCGCACAGGGCGGAGCGCAGGGTCGCCGGCGGTCCGCTGCAGTCGAGGTAGAGGTCGGCCCGAGCGTCGGTTCCGTCCGCCAGGGCGAGCGAGCCGATGAAGCCGGTGGCCGGGTCGAGCCTGACCGCGCGGACGCTCGCCGGCGGCTCGGATGCCCCGAGATGAAGGGCGAAGGCGCGCATCATCTCCCGGTACCGCGGAAGGTTGAGCGTCAGGCCGTATTCCACCTGCGCGGGCGGCTCGCCGCCGCCGGTTGGGACGGGCACCCGCCCCGCTTTGGCGAGCGCGGCCGACGGGGAGTAGAGGTCGAACGGCCCCGCCCGTCCGGCGGCCGCCTGGCGAAGCCAGATGTGGTGGAAGGACGTGGCCCCGAGCGGCTGGCCGTAAGCGCCGTAGGCATGGACATAATCCGGCCGCCCCCGCGCCCAGCCTTCGAAGCGCGTGCCGAGGCGCACGGCGCTGCCGGCCCGGGCAACCGTGTCGGCCTCCGTGAGGCCGAGATCCTCGTGGAACCCGGTGATCGAGGGAAGAGCCGGAGCCACGAGCTCGGCCGGTGCACCGGTCACGGCGCCGCCGGTGAGGACGGTGACCGAAAGCTGCGGCAGGCGCCGCTTGAGCGCCGCCGCCGCCGACCAGCCGACGATTCCGGCGCCGGCGACGATCACGCTTCGGATGGGCGCCTCGCCGTTCACGCCGCCTCGGCCATCGGGCAGTAACGCTCGATTTGAGCGCGGTGATCGGGCATCGCGGCGGCGGCGTCGAGTATCTCGGCCCTCAGCGTCTCCATGCCGCGGGCGAGCGCGTCCGCGGAAGGAAGGTCGGCGCGCGGATCGTGGCCCGCCGGAACGATTCCCTGGCCGACGTAGACGGCGATCCAGCTCGCGTCGAGGAACACGCCCTCGCGATATTTGACGACCCTCCCGCGGCGGCGAAAGAGCTCGATCTTCTCCGCCAGCGTGTCGGGGACCCGCATGGTCCGCACATAGTCCCAGAACGGCGAGTCGGCCCGCTCGGTGGCGTGATAATGGAGGATCAGGAAGTCGCGGATCCGATCGTATTCGAGATCGATCAGGCGGTTGAACTCGTCGCGGTCGACCGGCGAGATCTCCCGGTCCGGGAACAGCTCGACCAGCCCGGTGATCGCCGCCTGGATCAGGTAGATGCTGGTCGATTCCAGCGGCTCCAGGAAGCCGCTGGCGAGGCCGACGGAGACGCAGTTGCCGACCCAGCTGCGCTCCCTCCGCCCGGCCGTGAACCGGAGCACCCGCGGCTCGGCGATCGGCTCGCCCTCGACGGCCGCGACCAGCGCGTCGCGGGCCGCCTCGTCGGCGACGAAGGCGCTCGAATAGACATAGCCGTTGCCGGTGCGGTGCTGCAGCGGGATCCGCCACCGCCAGCCCTCGGCCATGGCGGTCGCGCTCGTATAGGGGGTGAGCGCGGTCTCGGTCCGGCACGGCATCGCCACCGCGCGGTCGCAGGGGAGCCAGTGCGACCAGTCCTGGAAGGGCTCGCCCATCGCCCTGCCGACGAGGAGCGAGACGAAGCCGGAGCAGTCGACGAACAGGTCGCCGGCGATTCGCTCCCCGCTCTCGAGCACCACGGCCTCGATGTCGCCGGTCTCGCCGACGCGCTCGACCCCGACGATCCGTCCCTCCGTCCGCTGCGCGCCCAGCCCTTCGGCGAGCCGGCGGAGGAACGGCGCGAACAAGGTGGCGTCGAACTGATAGGCGTAGCCGAAGGTCGAGGCGAGGGAGGCGGGATCGGAATCGGGCAGCCGGAAGCGGTTGAGGCGGGCCATCGCGATCGCCATCGAATATTGCTCGAGGTCGGGCACCTCGACGCCCTCGTGCCGAAGCCGCGACCAATATTGGTGGAAGTCGACCGTCCCCTGCCCGCGCCCGAACGTGCCGAACGGGTGGATGTAGCTGTCGCCGACACGGCCCCAGTCCCGGAACTCGATGCCGAGCTTGAAGGTGGCGCGGGTCGCCGCCATGAACTCGGCCTCGTCGATGCCGAGCCGTTCGTTGAAGGCCCGGATGTGCGGCAGGGTGGCCTCGCCGACGCCGACGATTCCGATCGCCTCCGATTCGACGAGCCGGACCGTGCAGCGGGTGGGCAGGAGCTTGACGAGCGCGGCGGCGGTCATCCAGCCGGCGGTGCCTCCGCCGACGATGATAACGCTCACTTTGGGACGGTCGTCACTGGCCATGTTCGTCGCCGCCATCCCTTAGAGCCGCGCTTTCGGCGTCGTCAACGCAGGCTCGGCGGCTGTCGCACGCCGCTTCTGCCAAACGAAAAACAGATGGTCTATCAACCACTTGGCTCCTCTGTTGCAAAGCCGTCACAGCCCGCACACTTTCGTTTCGGCAGTCGCGCGCAGCGCTCTTGCCGAAAGCGCATTACCGGTGTTATCGCACTCGCCATAAAAAGAGTAGCGCACCGTTGTGTTAGCGCTACCATAAGTGAGGGAGATGGTGAATGGCTTCTGCGGCCAAGAGGGATTCCGGCTCGCGCGGCGAAGGGGATTTCGCGTCGCTGTTGCGCTGCGGCGCCTCGGTCTTTGCGCTTTGCGCCTTCGTGGCGGCCGCGCCGGCCTACGCCCAGACCGGCCCCGCCGGTTCGGACGCCGCGGGCGCCACCCAGCCCGCCGAGGAGGAAGGCGCGCCCGCGACTTCGGTCGCCAATTCCACCGATCCCGACGCGGTTACGGACGATTCGACGATCGTTGTCACCGGCATCCGGGCGAGCCTTCGCAACTCGCAGAGCATCAAGCGCAATTCCGACACGGTGGTCGACGCGATCACGGCCCAGGACATCGGCGCCCTCCCCGACCGATCGGTGACCGAGGCGCTGCAGCGCGTTCCCGGCGTGGCGATGAACCGCTTCTCCGCCTCCAACGATCCGGACCATTTCTCCGTCGAGGGCTCGGGCGTCGTCGTCCGCGGCCTCAGCTTCGTGCGTTCCGAGTTCAACGGCCGCGATACCTTCTCGACGGGCGTCTACGGCCAGGCGATCAATTTCCAGGACGTGCCCGCGGAGCTGCTCGGTTCGGTGGAGGTCTACAAGAACCTCACCGCCGAGATGATCGAGGGCGGCCTCTCCGGCACCGTCAACATGAATCTGCGCCTGCCGTTCGACACCAGGAACACGGACTTCCACGTCGGCTTCGACGTCGAGGCGAATTACAGCGACCTCGCCGAGCGCTGGTCGCCGGTCGGATCGGTCCTGGTCAGCAAGAATTTCGAGACCGGCATCGGCCGGATCGGACTGCTCGGCGCCTTCGCTTACTCGAAGCTGCTCAGCCGGTCGGACGGAATCCAGATCACCAACTTCCAGCTTCGCAACGGCACCTACTCCAACACCAACGCCCCGGGCGTCGGCGCCGGCATCTGCCGCGCCCCGCTGCCCAGCGGCACCGACTCCCAGGGTTTTCCGCCGACCATCGGCAACGCCGTGCAGAACGGCCCCTGCTTCGGCGCGGCTCCGGCCGGCGCCAACGGCTTCGCCGACTTCCTGGCCGGCGACGTCTACACGCCCCTGGGCGGTCAGTTCCGCACCCAGGATTACGATCGCCGCCGCAAAGGCTTCGCCGGCGCCGCGCAGTGGGAGAGCCTGGACCGGCGGGCCCTGCTCACCGCGCAGTTCCTGCGCGCGGAATCGGTCCAGAAATGGGGCGAGCACACCTTCGAGAGCGCGCCCGATCTTTCCGAGTACAACACTTTTCCGGCCGGCTGCGCTCAGAACGGCAACGGCCCGGGCGGCCGTCCGCGCGCGGAATGCCGGCTCAACGGCTCGGGCCAGTTCGTCTTCAATCCGAACGACAACGGCATCGGCTACACCCCGCCGACCGGCACGACCTACGGCAATTACCAATATAACGAAGACAATGTGTTCGAGAGCGGGTTCATCACGCTTCCGGGCACCGGCTGGCGCACCGCCAGCAGCGGCAGCAACACGACCCGGATCCCGACGGGCGGCATCCAGCAGTCCCTCTCACGGCGCCAGGTCGACGACCGCAACGTCGTCCAGGACCATGGCCTGAACTTCAAGTTCACTCCGAACGACCAGTGGCAGTTCAACCTGGACGGCCAGTATGTCCGGGCGACGCACGACACGACCGACCTGAGCGTGTTCGGCTCCACCTTCGCCGACGAAGAGCTCGATCTGACGGGCAATCTTCCCACCGTCATCGCTCACAAGCCGCTGACCCTGTCGGCGAACTGGGCGTCGCCCAACCCGGCCATGGCCGCGGCCAGCGACGAGCAATGGTTCACCAACCCGATGTGGACCTTCTGGCGCGCCGCGATGGACCATATCGAGCACAGCAGGGGCAACGAGTGGGCCTTCAAGGGCGACGTCTCCTACAATTTCGCCGACGACATGCCGTTCCTGAAGCGGGTCAAGTTCGGCGCGCGCTATTCCGACCGCGATCAGCACATCCGCTACACGACGTACAATTGGGGCGCGCTGAGCGAGATCTGGCAGGGCAGCAGCCCGGTGTTCATGGACCAGACCGATCCGAGCCGGAGCACCTTCTACGGCTACGACAATTTCATGCGCGGCAAGACGTCCGGCCCTCCCGGCGGCAATTATTATTCCGGAGACCTGATCGAGGGCTATCAGGACGCCGCCACCTTCTTCAAGAGCGTCGCCGCCCAGTGGCACGCCAACGGCGCGTCGCAGACGACCTGGGTCCCGCTTTCCGAGCGGCCCGGAGTCATCTCCGGCACCGACTTCCTTCCGACCGAGGTCCAGGACGTCGGCGAGGAAGTGAAGGCGGCCTATGTCATGCTCAGCTTCGGCAAGGGCGATCCCATCTTCGGCGGGAGCGTCACGCTCGACGGCAATATCGGCCTTCGCTACGTCAACACCGAGGTCGATTCGGCCGGCATCATCGGAGTCCCGACCCGCCAGCAATTGGGGATCGTCAGCCCGTTCAACGTCCGCTGCGCGCCCGTCATCCCGCCGCCCCCCGCGCCGCAGGTCCCGACCACCCCGGGCGGCGTCTGCAACATCGGCGAGGCGGCCTATGCCCAGCTGCAGCAATTCGCCACCGGCGAAACCGCCGCCAGCCTGGCGTCGAACAAATACGATTATTTCCTGCCGTCGCTGAACCTCAAGTTCGGCCTCGGCCGGGATCTGCTGCTCCGCTTCGCGGCGTCGCGGGCGCTCGCCCGCCCGGGAATGGACCAGCTCCGCAACTTCTTCACCATCGGTAGCGACACGAGCTCGGGCTTCCGCCTCACGGCTTCATCCGGCAACCCGTTCCTGAAACCGGCGCTGTCCGATCAGTTCGACGCCAGCCTGGAATGGTATTTCAAGCCCGGCGGCGTCGGCTCGCTGACGTTCAATGCCTTCTACAAGAAGATCCACAACTTCTTCTATCAGGACGTCGTCCCCCGCCAGGTGACGAGCGGCGGCGTGACCGAGGAGGTCTTCATCCGCGGTCCCGCGAATTTCGACGGGAGCGGGACGGTCAAGGGCTTCGAGCTCGCCTACCAGCAGACCTACGACTTCCTCCCGGGCCCACTCAGCGGGCTCGGAGTCCAGGCGAGCTACACCTACATCGACAGCAAGGGCCTGCCGCAGCAGGACACCTTCCGCGCCGAAGGCTCGCCGCTGGGAGTCCAGGGCAATCTGCCGCTGGAGCAGATGTCCAAGCACAATATCAACGTCGCGGCCTTCTACGAGAAGGGGCCGATCTCGCTTCGGGCGGCGTACAATTGGCGATCGCGCTTCCTGCTGACCTCGTCGGACGTGATCTTCCCCTTCTTCCCCATCTTCAACGAGAAAGCGGGCTATCTCGACGCCTCGGCCTTCTATTCGATCAACAAGCATATCAAGGTCGGCGTGCAGGGCGTGAACCTGCTCAACACGGTAACGAAGACGACCCAGCAATTCACCCAGACGGGGCTGCTCGGGCCGCGGTCCTACTTCATGAACGACCGGCGCTTCTCGTTCATCCTGCGCGGCAGCTTCTAGGGCCGTCCGCGCCCAGGCCTCCGGGCCCTCCCGGCTGCCGCCGGGGGGGCCCTTTTCTTCCGGCGCCCACAAAGGGCTTGCGCGCTCCGGTCAAGGCGCGCCAGCGGATCGCGGCATGACCTATCCGCACCAGAAGGTGGCCGAATGGCGGGACATCGAGGCCCGTCGGTTCGGCGGCGAGATCGTTGCGCGCGCTCGACCGGCGATATTGCGCGGTCTGGTGGCGCATTGGCCCGCGGTGCACGCCGGCTCCTCGCCGGAATCTCTGGCCCAATATATTGCGAGGTTCGATCGCGGGGCGCCGGTGGAAGGATTCGTCGCACCCGCCGAGGCCGGCGGCCGCTTCTTCTACAGCGACGACATGAACGGTTTCAATTTCGAGCGGCGGCAAGGGCGGATCGGCGACGTCGCCGCCCATCTCGCGCGGCAGGCTAACGCCGAAGCCGGCCCCTCCGTCTATGTCGGCTCCGCGCCGGTCCCGGAATGCCTCCCCGGCTTCGAGGTCGACAATGCCCTCCCCCTCCTCGCCCGCAAGGCGGCGGTTCCGCGCGTCTGGATCGGCAACGCCACTGTCGTCGCGCCGCATTTCGACCTTTCCGACAACATCGCCTGCGTCGTGGCCGGCCGGCGGCGGTTCGTGCTCTTTCCCCCGGAGCAGGTCGCCAACCTCTATGTCGGCCCGCTCGACCACACGATGGCGGGCCAGCCGGCGAGCATGGTCGATCTTCGCGACCCGGACTTCGACCGGTATCCGCGTTTCCGCCAGGCGCTCGACGCGGCTGAAGTGGCCGAGCTCGAGCCGGGCGACGCCATCTACATCCCCTCCCCCTGGTGGCATCAGGTCGAGGCGCCGGCTGGATTCAATATGCTGGTCAATTACTGGTGGGACGACGCGCCGGCCGATGGCGGCTCGCCCTTCGAGGCGCTCGTGCACGGAATCTTCGCCATGGGGCCGCAAAGCGAGGCGCGAAAGCAGGCCTGGCGGGCGATGTTCGATCATTTCGTCTTCCAGATGGACGGCGATCCCGCCGGGCATCTGGCCCCTCGGCATCGCGGCATTCTCGCGCCTTCGGACCCGTCGCTGCGCTCGAGGATCCGAAGCTTCCTGCTCAAGATGCTCAGCCGCCGCTGATCACTCGGCGCTTCCCGGGACGTGCCGGAGCCGGATCGCCTTGTACCAATCGAGGGGGTGGGCCGGGGGCGCCACGCCCGGCGGCAGCGGCCGCCTGGAGACGGCGCTGAAGTAGGCGATCGAGGCGTCGCGCCACCATCTCGCCTCCTTCTCCTGGATGGCGAGGAATGCGGCGACCTGCGCGTGGCGCTCCGGGTCGACGAACGGAGCGAGCCGCAGCCAGGTTCGCCGCATCGCTTCCACTTTCGCCACGCCCGAGTCGTAGCGCGAGACGAGCTCGGCCCAAAGGGAGCGGCCCGTGCCGAGGCGATGGTCCCACGGCAGGTGGTGGAACCACAGAAGATACTCCTCCGACCGCTCGAGGCGCCGCGCGGCTTCCGGCGCGTACTGGCCGATCGCGTCGCTTCCCGACGCGGTCCGGTCGAAGCCGATCCCGCCTGAGTCCGCGCGATGATAATAAGTCGGGTTCCAGTCGGGACGGGCGAGGTCGGACACCCATGGGCCGGGCCCGTAATGGTGCCCGGTCGCCATGAGATGATGGAGGCCGAGCGGAGTCATGTAATCGACCACCGCCTGGCGGGACCCCATCATGGCCTCGACGACGGGGCCGACGAGCCGGGGGTCGTTGCCCCAGGTCATCCGGGTCCATTCCTCGGCGATCGTCCGCGCCGAGCCGCTCGGGTCCCAGGCGAGGCGTCCGAACGCGTACCAATTGGCCTGGTCGAAATGCGAGCCGCTCCAGTTGCGATCGGCGCCCGCATTGGCGACCCCGGCCATTCCGGCGAGAGTGCCGGCGACGGTCGTCCCGGAGTCGGGCCGCCAGGTCCGGCTCCCCAGCGCCTCCTCCCACATCGTCCCGAGATAGGCGAGATGGGTGGCGAAGCCGAGATATTCCTTGGTGATCTGCACTTCCATCGTCAGCGCCGTGCTCGGCATGGCGCCGAACAGCGGATGGAACGGCTCGCGCGGCTGGAAGTCGATCGGCCCGTTCTTGACCTGGAGGAGGACGTTGGGGCGGAACTTCCCGTCGAGGGGCTGGAACTCCTCATAGGCCTGCTTCGCCCGGTCCTGCTCGGCCGAGGCGGAATAGACGAAGGCGCGCCAGATGACGGCGCCGCCATGCGGTGCGAGCGCGTCGGCGAGCATGTTCGCGCCCTCGGCGTGGCTTCGACCGTAATCCTGAGGCCCCGGCTGGCCTTCGGAATTGGCCTTGACCAGGAAGCCGCCGAAATCGGGGACGTGGCGGTAGATCTCGTCCGCCTTGGCCTTCCACCAGGCCCGGACCCGCGGATCGAGCGGATCCGCCGAATTGAGCCCGCCCAGCTCGATCGGCGCGCTGAAGCGGGCGGACAGATAGACCCGGATCCCCCACGGCCGGAAGACGTCCGCCAGGGCCGCCACCTTCTGGAGATAGCGCGGAGCCAGGATTTCGGCGTTGGCGTTGACGTTGTTGAGGACGGTGCCGTTGATTCCGACCGAGGCGTTGGCGCGCGCATAGTCGGCGTAGCGGGGGTCCTTCCAATCCGGCAGCTTCTGCCAGTCCCAGAGCGAATCGCCGGCATAGCCGCGCTCGACCCGGCGATCGAGATTGTCCCAATGGTTGAGGAGGCGCAGCCCGAGGCGCGGAGCGTCGGCGAGGTCGAGCGAGTCGATCGGGCGCCGGGTCTGGATGAGCCGGAGGAAGGCGAAGGCGCCGTAGAGCGCCCCCACGTCGGAATTGGCCGCGATGACGGTGGCGCGGCGCGAACCGGCGCGGACGCTCCGGATCAGATAGCCCTCACCCCCAAGCCGGGCGAGCGGAAGCCGAAGCGCGGCGACGATCGGCGACGAGCGAGGCGTGCCGACGACGAGCGCGCCTTCGCCGGCGGTGGAGCGAAGCGGAATGCGCCTGGCGAGCAGCCCCGACAGGCCGCGCTCGAGCTCGGCGCCGGCGGCAAGCATCGCGGGGCCCTTCCCCTCGACCACCAGGCTCCGCACGGTTCGCGAATAGGCCGCCCGCGCGGGCGCCTCGACGGCGTCGTAACGCAGCCACAGGCGGTAGCCGTCCTCGGCCCGGGCGGCGGAGGCCGCGACGAGGGACAGGGCCAAGGCCGCCCAAAGCGTCTTCAGCGAAAGGACCATTGTGGCCCTCCTTCTAGCCTGTTAGCGCTACCAGAAGAAGGAAAAGCCGAACCGAGGCAGGGATGGAAGTCGACAGGCGGCAATTGCTGGCGGGCGGGCTGGCGCTGGTGGCGTCCGGCTGCGCGACGACGGCGCCTGCGCCCGATCGAGCCCCCGCCTCGCTCGACGCTCTGGCAAGGCGAAGCGGACGCCGGTTCGGCTCGGCCGTCGCCTGGGGGCTCCCAGGCGCCGACCGGGGCAGCTTCGCCAACCCGGCCTATGCGGCGATCCTGGAGCGCGAATGCGGCCTGCTCGTCCCGGAGAACGAGCTCAAATGGCAATGGACCCGGCCGTCGGCCACGGGCTTCAGCTTCGCCCAGCTCGACGCGATCGTCGACTATGCGACCGCGCGAGGCTTCAGTCTCCGCGGCCACACCCTCTTCTGGCTGCCGGAGAAATGGTATCCGCAATGGCTCGTCGCCCACGATTTCGGCGCCAGGGCGGCCTCGGCGGCCGAGGCGCTCCTGGCCGGGCACGTCCGCACCGTCTGCCGCCGCTACGGCCGGCGGATATATTCCTACGACGTCGTCAACGAGGCCATCCAGCCCGAGACCGGGCGGATCCGCGACACGGTGATGACCCGGGCCATGGGCGGCGAGGCCCTCCTCGACCTCATGTTCCACACCGCGCGCGCCGAGGCCCCTCACGCGGAGCTGGTCTATAACGACTATATGAGCTGGGAGCGGGGGACCGAGGACGAGACTCACATGGCCGGAGTGCTGAGGCTGCTCGAGGGCTTCCGCAAGCGCGGGACGCCGGTCCATACGCTCGGAATCCAGTCGCACATCCGGCTGCTCAAGGACCTGCCCGTGGCCGCGATCGTCCGGGAATCGGAGGGCCCCTGGCGGCGCTTCGTCGATGAGGTGGTGGGAATGGGCTACAAGCTCGCCATCACCGAGTTCGACGTCAACGACAAGAAGGCGCCCGACGACGTCGCCGTTCGCGACTCGATGGTCGCCGATTACGCCCGCGCCTATCTCGACGTCATGCTCGACTATCCACAGCTTCGCGACGTCCTCGCCTGGGGCATGGTCGACCGCTACAGCTGGCTGACCGGCTTCGATCCCCGCGCGGACAAATCGATCAAGCGCGGCACCCCCTACGATTCGGGCTTCCGGGCGAAGCCGCTGCGGGCGGCGATCGCGGCCGCCTTCGAGAATGCCCCGGCCCGCCGCCGCTGAGGAGAGACGCCATGCGAATGCTGCTCGTGCCGCTCCTTCTTTCGGCCTGCGCCGCCGAGCCGGACGCGCCGGACGCCGGCGCCCGGCCGGCGGGGGCGGTCAGCTGCATCGACCCCGCCCGAATCGTCGCGCGGCGGGCGGAGCCTCCCCGAGCCATCGTCTTCGACATGGCCGGCGGCGGCCGTTACCGCAGCGAGGTCCGGGGCAGCTGCCCGGGAGTCGAGCGCGCCGACGGCTCGGAGATCGTCGAGCTCGAGCTCGACGGCACCCGGCTCTGCGCGAACGACGGCGTCCGGGTCTACGATCCGGTCGAGGCCCGGGGTGTCGGAAGCCGCGCCTTCGCCCGCTGCCGCTTGGGCGCCTTCGCGCCCGTCGCCGCGCGTTAGCGCGAGCCGGCGCGTGAGCGGGAAGGCAAGGCTCGCTTGCTTGTTCGCGGCCGCCGCGTCGGCGGCAGCGGCGCAGGCCCCGCAGCTGAGGATCGTCGAGCGCGGCTATTTCGCAAGGCCCGGCCTCAACGTCATGGTCTTCAACGACTATTATCCCGAGGGCCATCAGACGGGCGTGACCATCGTCCAGCACGGCACCCGGGTCGCCGCCAACGGCGACGTCCGGCTCGATCCGTCGCCGGGGCAATGGTCGCCCATGCCGGTCGCCCGGGACCGTTCGGTCGACGAGAAGAGCGGAACGATCAGCCAGATTCTGGCTTACCCTGACCCCAAGACCAACGGCCGGGGCTTCAACCCCGTTTTCTATCCCCGGCTCGATCTCTCCTATCGGGTCGCCGTCACGGCGCTGGGGGCCGACAGTTTCAGGATCAGCGTCGACCTCGACAGGCCGCTGCCGCCGCAATGGGCGGGCCGCGTCGGCTTCAACCTGGAGCTGTTCCCGGGCCTGCTGTTCGGCAAGTCCTGGCTGATGGACGGACAGAGCGGGATCTTCCCTCGCCAGCCGGTCGGGCCGATCGTTCCGATCGCCGGCGCGCCGGTCGAGACGCCGCGCAACGCGCAGCCCAACGGCCCCGTCGTCTCGCCGAACGGCGAACCGATCGCGGCCCCGCTCGGCACCGGCCGGGTCCTCGTCGTCGCGCCCGAAGAGGAGCGCCAGCGCCTTCGGATCGAAAGCCGCTCCGGCCCGCTGCAATTGATCGACGGCCGCTCCAATCACAATAACGGCTGGTTCATCGTCCGGACCGCGATTCCCGCCGGTGCGACGAGGAACGCGGTGGAATGGGTCGTCACCGCCAACGTCGTCGAAGGCTGGAAGTCGGAGCCGGTGATCCAGGTGTCGCAGCTCGGCTACGCGCCGGCGCAGCCGAAGCGCGCCGTGATCGAGCTCGACCCGTCCGACCGTGAGGTGAAGCGGGTCCGGCTCTACCGGCTCACGGACCGGGGCCGCCGCGAGGTCCTCGCGGGAGCGCCTGAACGGTGGGGGAGTTTCCTGCGCTTCGATTACTACAGCTTCGACTTCTCGAAGGTCGCCGAGCCGGGCCTGTATGTCGTCGGCTATGGCGAAAAGCTGTCGCACCCCTTCCGGATCGCCGGCGACGTCTATGCCCGCGGAGCCTGGCAGCCGACGCTCGAATATTTCCTCCCCGCCCAGATGTGCCACATGCGGGTGAACGAGAAATACCGGGTCTGGCACGGGCTCGACCACCAGGACGACGCCCTGATGGCGCCCACGTCGCTCAACCATTTCGACGGCTACGCGCAGGGCCCTTCGACCCTGACGAAATACAAGCCCGGCGACGTCGTGCCCGGACTGGATTCGGGCGGCTGGCACGATGCCGGCGATTTCGACCTGCGCGTTGAATCGCAGATCGGCACCGTCTGGCTGCTGGCGAAGATGATCGAGGAATTCGGACTCGACCATGACGCGACGACGATCGACCAGCGCCGCAGGCTGGTGGAGATCCATGCGCCCGACGGGAAGAACGACGCGCTCCAGCAGGTCGAGCACGGGCTCCTCTCAGTCCTCGGAGGCTATCGGGCGATGGGACGGGTCTATCGCGGGATCATCGACCCGACGCTGCGTCAGTACGTCCAGCTCGGCGATGCGGCGAACCAGACGGACAATCTGCCGCGGCGGCCGGTGGCCGGGCTCGGCCTCGACAATAACGGCCGCCCGATCCGGGCCGACGACCGATGGGTCTTCACCGAAGACAATCCCAAACGCGAGCTCTACGTCGCGGCCGGCCTCGCAGCGGCGTCGCGAGTGCTCAAGGCGAGCGATCCGAAGCTCGCCTCCGAGAGCCTCGCCGCCGCCCGCGACCTCTTCGCCAAGGCGGTGGACCGCGCCGACGACACGCCCTCGCGGGTGTTCGCGCTGACCGAGCTGATCGCCGCCACCGGCGACCGCGCGCTCGTCGCGCGGCTCGTCGCGATGGAGCCGCAGATCCTCGCCGACGTCGAGAAATCGGCCTGGATGGTCGCGACCGTGCTGGACCGAATCCCGGATGCCGGGTTCAGGCAGCGGCTCGGCGCCGCCGTCGCCGCCTACCAGGCCCGGGTAAGAGAGAGCGCCCGCACCGATTCGCCCTACGGAGTCCCCTACAAGCCCGACATCTGGGGCGCGGGCTGGGCGATCCAGGAGCGGGGGGTCCGCCAATATTTCTTCCACAAGGGCTGGCCCGAGGCGACTCCCACGGACAGCTACGTCAACGCCCTGAACTTCGTCCTCGGAGTCCATCCGGGCGAGAACAATGCGTCGTTCGTCTCCGGCGTCGGAGCGAAGTCGGCGACGGTGGCCTATGGCTTCAACCGGGCGGACTGGAGCTACATCCCGGGCGGGGTCGTCTCGGGCACGGCGCTCATCCGTCCGGATCTGCCGGAGCTGAAGGAGTGGCCCTTCTTCTGGCAACAGACGGAATATGTGATGGGCGGCGGCGAGGCGAACTACATGTTTCTCGCACTGGCCGCGGACTCGCTCTACCGCGGAGGGCGGCGATGAGGGCCGCGATCCTGATCGCCGCCGTCGCGCTCGCCGCCTGCGCGACTTCGCCCGACCGCCCGACATCGGCGCCCGAGATCGCCATCACCATCGACGACCTGCCCGTCCACGGCCCGATTCCCACCGGGCAGACCCCGCTCGACGTGGCCCGGGAGATGACCGCGGCTCTCGAGGCCGGCGGCGTCCGAACGGCCTACGCCTTCGTCAACGGGCGATGGACCGAGACGGCCCCGGAGACGCTTGAGGCGCTCGAGCTGTGGCGGCGGGCGGGCGTAGCGCTCGGCAACCACAGCTGGTCGCACGCCAACGTCAACGCGCTGGATCCGGCCGCCTATGAGGAGGAGATCGCCCGCAACGAGCCGTTGCTCGAGTCGCTCATGGCCGGCGAGGACTGGCGCTGGTTCCGCTATCCCTATCTCGCCGAGGGCGACGATCCGGCGAAGCGCTCGGCGGTTCGGGCGATCCTCGCTCGGCGCGGCTACCGGATCGCCGCGGTCACCATGGACTTCAGCGACTGGCAGTGGACGGCTCCCTATGCGCGCTGCCGCAGCCTGGGCGATGAGGGCGCCATCTCGGAGCTGGAGCGTCTCTACCTCGCGGCCGCGAAGGAAAGCGCCGGCTTCTACCGGGGCTTGGCGCGAAGCCTCTACGGGCGCGACATCCCCTATGTCCTGCTGATGCACACCGGCGCCTTCGACGCGCGGATGCTGCCGCGTCTCATCGCCCTCTACCGCGAGCTTGGCTTTCGCTTCGTGACCCTGAACGAGGCCGAAAGCGACCCCGCCTATCGCGACGACGTCGACCCTGCCCGGCCGGCGGGCTTGCAGAGCCTCGAGCGCCGGGCCGTCGCCAGGGGCATTCCGCTCGCGCCGCGGACCGATTTCGCCGCGCGCCTCGCAGCGATCTGCCCGGTCCGGGGCGCTCCGGACGTCAGCCCGTAACCGTCAGCTTCGCGCTCTTGAGATCGACCGAATTGGGCCCCGCGTGGATCGTGAAGGTGCCCGGCTCGACCACCCTTTTCATCTCGACGTTCCAGAGCGCCAGGTCGTCCGGGCTGAGCTCGAAGGTGACCGTCCGCCGCTCGCCCGGCTGCAGCGTGACGCGCTGGAACCGCTTCAGCTCGATCAGCGGCCGGGTCACCGACGCGGCGTCGTCGCGGACGTAGAGCTGGACCACTTCGTCGCCGGCGCGGCGCCCCGTGTTGGCGACGGGAACGCTGACCTTCACGCTCTCGCCGACCCGGATCGAGTCCCGAGCGAGCCGGGGCGCACCGACCTCGAAGCTGGTGTAGCTGAGCCCGAAGCCGAACGGGTAGAGGGGCGTGGTGGTGTCGAACAGATAGCCCCGGCGAGCGGTCGGCTTGCGGTTGTAGAAGATCGGCAGCTGGCCGACGTTGCGCGCGATCGACACCGGAAGCTTTCCTCCGGGGTTGAAGCGGCCGAACAGCACGTCGGCGACCGCGTTGCCGGTCTCCTGGCCCAGATACCAGCCCTCGATCAGCGCCGGCGCCTTCTCGGCGAGATAGTTGACCGACAGGGGCCGGCCGTTGAGGAGCAGGACGATGGTCGGCTTGCCCAGGGCGAAGATGGCCTGGGCGAGATCGTTCTGCTGGCCGATGAGGTCGAGCGAGGCGCGATCGCCGAGGTGCGTGTCCGCCCACGCCTCGCGGCTGGTCTGCTCGTTGTCGCCGAGGACCATCACGACGACGTCCGCCTTACGCGCCGTCTCCACCGCCTCGGCGATCAGCCGCCGGTTCACGGCCTCCGGCACCAATTTGACCTCGTCGGCCGCCCAGATGCGCTTCTCGGTGATCCGGACGCCTTCGGCATAGTCGACCTGGAAGCGCCCCTTCCCTTCCCGCTGAAGGCCCTCGAGGACGCTGACGACATGGCCGGGCTCGTCGCTATAGCCGCCGATCGGCGTGTCGCGGGCATGGGTCCCGAGCACGGCCAGCCGCTTGATCCGCTCCGGGTCGAGCGGCAGCAGGCTCTTGTCGTTCTTCAGAAGCACCATCGCCTCGCGCGCCGCCTGGCGGGCCAGGGCGATGGCGTCGGGAGTGGCCGTCTTGCGGGCAGCGGTTCGAGCGTCGGCATAGGGATTCTCGAACAATCCAGCCTCGAACTTCATCGCGAGCAGGGGCCGGACCGCATTGTCCACCTGCGCCTCCGACACCCGGCCCGAACGGACCAGCTCGGGCAGGGTCGCATAGGCCTCGCCGTCGGGAGTCTCGGAATCGACGCCGGCGTCGAGGGCGCGCTCGGCGGCGTCCCGGATGTCGGCGAACATGCGATGGCGGGTCACCATCTCGCGGATCGCGAAATAGTCGCTGACGACCGCGCCCTTGAAGCCCCATTCGCGGCGCAGAACGTCGGTGAGCAGCCAGCGGTTGGCATGGGAGGGGATGCCGTCGATCTCGTTGTAGGAGGCCATGACCGAGCGCACGGGAAGGGTCGTCACCGCGCGCTCGAACGGCGGGAAGAAATTCTCGCGAAGGGTGCGCTCGCCATAAGGGGCCGGCGCGACGTTGGTGCCGCTCTCCGGCTGGCCGTGGCCGGTGAGGTGCTTCAAGGTGACGAAGACCTTGTCGCGGGGAAGCGGGAGCTTCGAGCCCTGGAAGCCGCGGATCGCGGCCAGCCCCATCTCGCCGACCAGATAGGGGTCTTCGCCATAGGTTTCCTCGATCCGCCCCCAGCGGGGGTCGCGGGCGACGTCGACCACCGGCGCCAGGGCCAGGGTCGCGCCGCGGGCCCGCATCTCGCGCGAGGCGACGCTGAACACCCGGGTGAGGAGCTCGGGGTCCCAGGTGCTTGCCAGAGCGATCGACTGCGGGAAGCTGGTCGCGCCGCGGGCGACATAGCCGTGCAGCGCTTCCTCGTGCATCAGGATCGGGATGCCGAGCCGGGTGCGCTCGACCGCCCAGCGCTGGGCGGCGTTGATATAGTCGGCCGTCTCGCGGGCGTCGCGGCCGACCGAGCCGGCGGCGGCTCCGGCAGCGCCGTTCGCGGCGACCGTGGCGCCGCGGCGATCCGAGGGGCGGGCGATCTGGCCGATGCCGTTGGGAAAGGCCTGGCTCGCTTTCTCGGGCGAGAAGGTGCCGTCGGGAGTCTGGATCTTGTCCTTATGCTCCCAGACGGTGAGCATCTGGGCGACCTTCTCCTCCAGGGTCATCCGCCGGAGCAGATCCTCGACTCGCCGCTCCACCGGCTGCGCGGAATCCTTGTAGAGGGGACGCTCGACGGCCGCCGCCGACGGCCTGGCGGGCGAGGCGGTAGGAAGCGCGCCGAGCATGGCAGCGGCGGCGAATGCGGCGGCGAACGGTGCCCCCCGCCCCTGCCAGGAAGCTGCGCGTGCGATCTTGGTCATCCATCCGCTCCTGCCGGCCGGCGGCGTTCGAGGCCGCTCTTGGTAGCGCTACCATTACCCGTCGCCGCGAGGGCGGGTCAACGCACTCGATTGCATTGGGGAAGCGCCTTTCCTAGGCTGGGCCGAAGGGGACAGAATGGCCAAGCCCAGCCGCCGCAGCCGCGGCTCCAACACGATCGAGGACGTCGCCCGAGCCGCCGGAGTTTCGGCGATGACCGTGTCGCGAGTGATCAACGGCGGCAAGAACGTGCGCGAATCGACGCGCACCGCGGTGCTCGAGGCGGTGCGGAGCCTCAATTACTCCCCCAACACCGCCGCCCGAAGCCTGGCGGCCGGCGAGGCGACGCATATCGGGCTGCTCTACGCCAATCCCAGCGCCGCCTATCTCAGCCAGTTCCTGATCGGGGCGCTCCAGGCCGCCCGCCGCGCCGGGGCCCACCTCGTGCTCGAATCCTGCGAATCGGAGGATGCCGACGAGCAGGCCGAGGTCACCCGCCGCTTCGCCACCAGCGACGTCGAGGGAGTGGTGCTGCCGCCGCCCCTTTCGGAGTCGGAGCCGATCATGGCCGAGCTCGCGGCGATCGGAATCCCGGTGGTGACGGTGGCGCGCGGAGTGCCGCAGGAGGACGGGCTCAACGTCCAGATCGACGACTACGAAGCGGCCGTCGAGATGACCCGGCACCTGCTCGAGCTCGGCCACCGCAATATCGGCTTCATCAAGGGCCACCCCAACCATGTCGCCAGCCACGACCGGGCCCGCGGCTTCGCCGACGCGTTGCGCGAATATGGAGTCGATCCGGACGGGGCCCCCGTCGAGCAGGGCTATTTCACCTACCGTTCCGGACTCGCCGCGAGCGAGCGGCTCCTGTCGCTTCCGGAGCCGCCCACCGCGATCTTCGCCAGCAACGACGACATGGCGGCGGCGACGGTCAGCGTCGCGCACCGCCGCGGCCTGGTCGTTCCCGGCGACCTCAGCGTCGTCGGCTTCGACGACACCGCCCTCGCGACCAGCGTCTGGCCCGAGCTCACCACCGTCAAGCAGCCCATTTCCGCCATGGCCGAGACCGCGGTCGAGCTCCTCCTCGCCGACCTCAGGGTCCGACGCGCGGGATCGCCCCGCCGGCTGATCAAGCGCACCCTCGAACATGCGCTCATCATCCGGGAATCGTCGGGGCCCCCGTTCGCCGCGAAGCGAAGCCGTTCGCAAAAGGCCGCCGGTTGATCGCCGCGCCAAGTTGCGCGGGTGGCTGAGACCGTGTTACCGCTAACAAAACAAATCATCCGGGAGAGGACGAAATGACGGAAGCGAGCACGGCCCGCGCCAACATGGGCTTCATCGGGGCGATCGTCGCGGTGGCGACGATCGGAGGCTTCCTGTTCGGCTACGACAGCGGCGCGGTGAACGGCACCCAGGACGGCCTCGCCCAGGCGTTCAATCTCGTTCCCGGCAGCTTCTCGCCGAGCAACGGGCTGGGCTTCACCGTGGCGTCGCTGCTGATCGGCTGCTTCATCGGCGCCTTCTTCGCCGGCCGGCTGGCCGATCTCATGGGCCGGCGCAACACGATGATGCTGGCGGCCTTGCTGTTCCTGGTCGGCGCGATCCTCCAGGGAGTCGCGGAAAGCCACCTGCTTTTCGTAGCGGCCCGGATCATGGGGGGAATGGCCGTCGGCGCGGCCAGCGTCCTGTCGCCCGCCTACATCTCGGAAGTGGCGCCGGCGAGCATTCGCGGCCGGATGACGACTCTCCAGCAGATCATGATCATCACGGGCCTGACCGCCGCTTTCCTCGTCAACTATTTCCTCGCCGCCTCGGCGGGACAATCGACCGCGAGCTTCTGGGGCGGGATCGAGGCGTGGCGCTGGATGTACCTGATGCAGGCGCTGCCCGCGGCGATCTTCCTGGTCGCCCTGCTCCTCATTCCCGAAAGCCCGCGCTATCTGGTCTCCAAGGGCCGCGACGAAACCGCCCTCTCCGTCCTGACGAGGCTGTTCGGAAGCGAGGTCGCGCAGGCCAAGCTCGACGAGATCCGGGCGACCTTCAGCGCCGACCACCGGCCGAGGCTCAGCGACGTCCTGGCCCCCGCCGGGACCCGGAGCCTGCTCGGGATGCGCCCGATCGTCTGGGTCGGGATCATGCTGGCGGTGTTCCAGCAGCTCGTCGGAATCAACGTCATCTTCTATTACGGCGCCACGCTCTGGCAGCTGGCCGGGTTCAGCGAGAGCGACTCGCTTCTGATCAACATCGTCTCGGGCGCGGTCTCGATCGCGGCCTGCTTCGTGACGATCGCCGTCATCGACAGGATCGGCCGCAAGCCGCTGCTCCTGATCGGCTCGGCGGGAATGGCCGCCACTCTCTTCGTGATGGTCTACGCCTTCAGCCACGGCTCGCTCGACCCCGAGGGCAATCTCGTCCTCTCCCGCGACCTCGGCCTCGTCGCGGTCGTCGCCGCCAACCTCTACGTGATCTTCTTCAATGTCTCGTGGGGGCCGGTCATGTGGGTGATGCTGGGCGAGATGTTCCCCAACCAGATCCGCGGCTCCGCGCTGGCGGTGGCCGGTTTCTTCCAGTGGTTCGCGAACTTCCTCATCTCCTTCACCTTTCCGCCCATGGCGAAGAATCTGGGCCTCGCCGCCAGCTACACCTTCTACGGAGTGTGCGCGGTGATCAGCTTCTTCCTGGTCCAGAGGTTCATCCGCGAGACCAAGGGCAAGGAGCTCGAGGAGATGCAGGGGTAGTGCCTCCCCATCGGAGATGGGGAGCGGGACCCCGCGAAGCGCCGTGGAGGGGTAGCTGGCGCAGGCCTGTGCCGGTCACCCCTTCACCAGGCTCCGCCCGGTCCCCGTCACCATGGCAACGCCATGGGGAGGCAGGATGAGAAGCCCCGCCCGCCCCTTCCGCTCGCGCGAGTGGTTCGCCGCCCCGGAGCGCAGCGACATGGCCGCGCTCTACCTCGAGCGGTTCATGAACTACGGCATCACCCGCGAGGAGCTTCGCTGCGGCAAGCCCATCGTCGGTATCGCCCAGTCGGGCTCCGACATCGCGCCGTGCAACCGCATCCATCTCGAGCTGGCCCACCGAGTCCGCGCCGGGATCCGCGACGCCGGCGGCATACCGATGGAGTTCCCGCTCCACCCCATCTTCGAGAATTGCCGGCGCCCGACCGCGGCGCTCGACCGCAACCTCGCCTATCTCGGCCTCGTCGAGATACTGAACGGCTATCCGATCGACGCGGTCGTGCTCACCACCGGCTGCGATAAGACGACGCCCTCCTCGATCATGGCCGCCTCGACGGTCGACATCCCCGCCATCACCCTCTCCGGCGGGCCGATGCTCGACGGCTGGCACGAGGGCGAGCTGGTCGGCTCGGGCACGGTCATCTGGCGCTCGCGCCGGCTCATGGGCGCGGGCGAGATCGACGAGGAGGAGTTCCTTCGCCGGGCCGCGGATTCCGCGCCTTCGGCCGGCCATTGCAACACGATGGGGACAGCTTCGACGATGAACGCCGTCTCGGAAGCGCTGGGAATGTCGCTGCCGGGCAACGCCGCCATTCCGGCGCCCTATCGCGAACGCGGGCAGATGGCCTATGAGACCGGCCGACGGATCGTAGACATGGCCTATGAGGACCTGCGGCCGTCGAAGATCCTGACCCGAGCCGCCTTCCTCAACGCCATCCGCGTCAACACGGCGATCGGCGGATCGACCAACGCCCAGCCGCACATCGTCGCCATGGCCCGGCATGCCGGGGTCGAGCTTCGTCCGGAGGACTGGATGGAGCATGGCTACGACCTTCCCCTCCTCGTCAACATGCAGCCCGCGGGCGAATTTCTCTCGGAGCGCTTCCACCGCGCCGGCGGAGTCCCGGCGGTGATGTGGGAGCTGCTCCAGGCCGGAAGGCTGGACGGCTCCGCGCTCACCGTCACCGGCGCCCCCCAGGCCGAGAATCTCGAGGGCCGCGAGAGCCGCGACCGCGAGGTCGTCCTTCCTTATTCGGCCCCGCTGAAGGAGCGTGCCGGCTTTCTCGTCCTGAAAGGCAATCTGTTCGATTTCGCGATCATGAAGACGAGCGTCATCTCAGAGGACTTCCGGCGCCGCTACCTTTGCCGCGAAGGGCATCCGGGAACGTTCGAGGCGCGCGCCGTCGTTTTCGACGGCTCGGACGATTATCATCACCGGATCAACGACCCGTCGCTCGGCATCGACGAGAATTGCATCCTCGTCATCCGCGGCGCCGGCCCGCTCGGCTGGCCCGGCTCGGCCGAGGTCGTGAACATGCAGCCACCCGACCATCTCCTCCAGCGCGGCATTTCGAGCCTGCCGACGCTCGGCGACGGCCGGCAATCGGGCACGTCCGACAGTCCCTCGATCCTCAACGCCTCTCCGGAAAGCGCCGCGGGCGGGGGCCTCTCATGGCTCCGCACCGGCGACATCATCCGGATCGACCTCGAAGCCGGCCGCTGCGACGCGCTGGTCGAGGCGGCGGAGATCGAGCGCCGCAAGGCCGAGGCCCCGCCGCCGGTCCCGCCGAGCAACACCCCCTGGGAGGAGCTCTACCGCGAGAAGACGGGCCAGCTCGCGGAGGGCGGAGTCATGGATTTCGCGGTCAAATATCGCGGCACGTCGAGGCGCACTCCGCGCCACAATCACTAGCCACGAGCGCATGCCGGACTTGATCCGGCATCCACCTTCTTCCGGCCCGATCGGTGAAAGGGAAAATGAACCCCGGATCAAGTCCGGGATGACGAATCACTGCCTACTCGATCGGCACCTCGAACGGCCCCACCGGAAGCGGCGCCTCGTCGTAGAGGTTGACGACCGGCGCGTCGGCCCAGGCGTAGCGGACTCGCGTGGCGGGGCGGCCGTCGCCGGCGATCCGGACGATCGCTCCGTCCGCGACGGCGCTGGCATAGCGGCAGCTTCCCTGGGCGGTCCCGCACAGCTCGAAGCCCAGCGCCAGGCCGCCGCTCCACGTGCGCAAGCGGCCGGCAACCCCGGTGAAGGTCAGGACGATCTCGCTCCCAACCTGGCGCGCGCCGGCGATTTGCGGGCCCGAAGGCGGCAGGCTCGAGCCATAAGCGAGCGCCTTCGCGCCGCGGGCCAGCCGCCGCCCCACTTCCTGCTTGTTGGCCGGATGGATGTCGAGCCGGTCGCCGAGATCGAGGGCGACCGCGAGCGCGGCCCGGCCGTCCCTGGCGACCGCCTGGCGCTGCGCCTCGCGAACCTCGGCCCAGCCGCTCGCGCCCGGAGCGGCGGCGGGCGCTCCGAAATTGGCGAGGCTGACGATCAGGAAGGGAAGCTGGGGAGCGCCGAACTCGCGGCGCCAGCCGGCCATCATCGCGCCGAGCTTCGCCGCATAGCCCGCGGTCCCGCCGGCGTCGGCCTCGCCCTGGTACCAGGCAACCCCCCGGAGCCCGTAGGGCGCGAGCGGCGCGATCATGCCGTGGTGGATCAGGGAGAGCCCGGCCGCGGCGTCCCAGGGCGGGCGCGGCGGATCGCCGAGCCCCGAGGGCGCCAGCGCATAGTCCCAGCCCTCGCCGAGCGGCTTCGAGCCGCCGCCTTCGAAATCGAGCCGGAGCTTCTCCCCCGGTCCGGCGAAGCCGCCATAGCCGTAGGCGTCGAACATGTTGACCAGGACGACGTTCTCGCCGGCGCGCAGGACCCCGGCCGGCACCCTGTAGTCGCGGTCGACGTCCCAGCCGAAGGTGTTGCCGACCGGAACGCCGTTGACCCAGGTCTGCTCGATCTCGTCGATCACGCCGAGGGAAAGGGTCGCGGGCCGGGCGGCTTCCGCCGCCGTCAGATTGAGCGTCTTGCGCGCCCACATCATGCCGTTGAACTTGGCGAAGCCGGGATCGCCCCACGTTTCCCAATAGCCGATCTTCGGCATCGGCTTCCACGGCAGGCCGGCCGGATCGCGCCACGGCTCGCCCGGCGCCCGGGCGCGCCACCAGGACTGCCAGCGCTCTCCGAAGCGGCGGTTCGCCGCGGCGGCATCGCGGCGGAAAAGGGCGAGAAGCTCGGCCTCCTCGCCGCCGAAGGCGCGGGTCGACTCCTCGTCCATCCACGAGCGGATGGCGGTCCCGCCCCAGCTCGCCGCAATCGCTCCGATCGGCACGCGCTGCGACTCGCGAAGCTCCCGCGCCATGAAGAAGCACGCGGCCGAGAAGCCGGGCACGCTCTGCGGGGTTGCCGGCGCCCAGGCGACGTCGCCGCCGAACGTCGCGGCCGGCTGGGCGGACGTCTTCTTGGGGACGGTGAGGATGCGCAACTGGGAGTCGGCGGCGCCCGATATCTCGGCCTCGGCGTTGAGCGCTCTGGAGACCGGCAACTCCATGTTCGACTGGCCCGAGCAGAGCCAGACGTCGCCGATCAGCACATCGTCGGCCCCCGCTCGGGCGCCCCCCTGCCCCGTCGCCTCCAGCCGGTACGGGCCGCCCGCCGCCATCGGCGGAAGCTCGATCCGCCAGGCCCCGTCGCTGCCTGCAGTGGTCGCCCGGGTCGCAGTGCCGAGGCTGACCGCGATCCTCTCACCGGGGTCGGCGGTGCCCCAGACCCGGATCGGCCGGTCCCTCTGGAGCACGGCGTGATCGGAGAAGAGCGGGTGGAGCCTGGGCGCGGCCTGGGCCGCGGTGGCGGCGAGCGCCGCGCCGATCGCCAGGGCCCGGGCCGCCGCCACTCAGCGCCACCCCGCGTCGACGAAATATTCGTGGCCGGTGACGAGCCGGGCGTCGTCCGACGCGAGGAAAAGGACCATCGCCGCCACGTCCTCGGGCGCGAGGCGCCCCTTCAGGCATTGCGCGTCGACGATCTCCGCCTCGCCCTCGGGCGTATACCATCTGAGCTGGCGCGGAGTGCGGACGTTGCCCGGTACGACGCAGGTCACCCGGATATTGTCGGGGCCCAGCTCGCGGGCGAGCGAACGGGTGAGGCCCTCGATCGCCGCCTTGGCGGTCTGGTAGAGGACGAGTCCCTCCAGGCCGAGGTGCCAGGAGATCGAGCCGAGGTTTATGATCGCTCCGCCGCCCCGCCCCTTCATGCCCGGGAGGACCGACTGGGCGCAGAAGAAGAGGTGCTTGAGGTTCACGTTGAGACGGTCGTCCCAATAGCTGTCGGTGACCTCGTCGATGCTGTGGCGATCGTCGCTGGCCGCGTTGTTGACGAGCACGTCGAACGCCCCGCCCTCCTCGATCAGCCGGGCGATGGCCGACTGGGTGGTGGCCGTGTCGGTGAGGTCGACCCGCTCGAAACGCGCGCCCAATCGCTCGGCCAGCGCCCGCGATTCCTGCTCCGCGACGTCGAAGAAGGTGACGTCCGAGCCCTGCTGCGCGAAGCCCTCGACGATCCCAGCGCCGATCCCCGAGCCGCCGCCGGTGACGAGGACTCTCTTGCCCTTGAGGCTCGGATAGATCGCCCGCAAGTCCTTGTCGTCGCTCACTTCGAAGCCCCCGATCGAATGTCCTGGCCGCTTTCCCCGGGGCGGCCGAGCAGCCCGCGTTCGGCGAGGTTGCGCATAAGGTCGCGCACCCCGAAGGTCCACGGCGGCGCCGCGCGCGAGGTCGTGACCCGGTTCACCAGCGCGCCGATCCGCGGTGTCGAGATCCGAACGACGTCGCCCTCCTTGTGGGTGAATCCCCGGCCCGGCTCGTCGCGGTCCTGGACCGGCGCGAACAGGGTGCCGAGGAAGAGGGTGAAGCCGTCGGGGAAATGATGCTCGCTCATCGCCTGACGGAGCAGCTCCTCCGGGTCGCGGCTGATCTCGGCCATCGAGCTCTCGCCTTCCAGCCGGAAATTGTCGGCGCCCTCGACGACGAGCTCGACCACCGCGCCGCGCACGTCGTCCATCGAGAAGCCGTCGTCGAAGAGCCGAATGAACGGCCCGATCGCGCAGGAGGCGTTGTTGTCCTTGGCCTTGGAGAGAAGCAGAGCGCTCCGCCCCTCGAAATCGCGAAGGTTGACGTCGTTGCCGAGCGTCGCCCCCCTGGCCCGGCCGCGGCGATCGGCGACGAGCACCACCTCCGGCTCAGGATTGTTCCAGGTCGAATCCGAGCGCACCCCGATGTCGGCGCCCCAGCCGACCGTCGCCAGGACCGGCGCCTTGGTGAAGATCTCCGCGTCCGGACCGATCGCGACCTCGAGATATTGCGACCACATCCCCTCGCCGATCAGCGCCGCCTTGAGGCGCATCGCCTCATCCGACCCGGGCACGACGGTGCGGATTCCGCCGCCGATGCGGTCTTCGAGCATTTCGCGCAGGCTCGCGGCCTTGTCGGAGTCGCCGCGGGCGCGCTCCTCGATCACGCGCTCGACCGCCGACACCGCGAAGGTCACTCCGGCCGCCTTCACCACCTGCAGGTCCACCGGTGAGAGAAGAAATTCGCCCGGGCCCGAATCGCGCGCTCTGGCGATCAATTCCTCGGTCGAACAATAGCGCGCCCCGGGTGCCGATGCGGGATCGTCGAGGTCGAGCAGGTCCGCGACGGTCGGGGCCGCCGAAGACACGTCCAGCACCTCTCCGCGCTGGATAAGCACCGGCGTCGGGCCGTGGGCGAGCCGGAGCCGGCCGACGAGCGTCGCCTCGTCCGTGTCGGCCGGTAACATCGCTTCGGAAAATGACCGTTCCACGCCGTCGCGCCCCGTTTTGGTAGCGCTACCAATCCCCATGGCGGCTCCGGCTGTCAAGCGGCTCCAGCCGCTTCGGGCCGGCCGTCGACCAGGCGGTCGATCGAGCGCGGGTTGGAATCGCGCAGCTCCTCGGGCAGCAACGCGTCCGGCAGGTCCTGATAGGCGACGGGCCGGAGGAAGCGCCCGATCGCCATCGCTCCGACCGAGGTCGAGCGTCCGTCCGAGGTCGCCGGAAAGGGTCCGCCGTGGACCATGGCATGGCCGACCTCGACTCCCGTGCCGAAGCCGTTGACGAGGATCCGCCCGACCTTCCGCTCGAGCACCGGAAGTAGCCTCCGCGCGTCGTCATGATCGGCTTGCGAGATGTGGAGGGACGCGGTGAGCTGGCCCTCCAGGCTCTCGACGACCTCGGCGAGCGCCGGCTCGTCCGGGCAACGGACGATCAGCGAGCTCGATCCGAAAATCTCCTCGCGGAGCCGTTCGTCGGCGAGGAAGGCGTCCGCGGGGGTGGAGAAGAGGCCCGCCTGACCCTGGTAATTGTGGCCGGCCTTGCCGCGGGCGACCGTCTCCACCCGCTCGTGGCGGGCCAGCGCGTCGACGCCCTCGCAATAAGCGCGGTGGATGCCGGGCGTGAGCATGGTCCCCGGCGCCGCTTCCCGGAGCGCCTCGCCCGCCGTCCGGGTGAAATTGTCCAGTCCCTCGCCGTCGATGCCGAGGATGAGGCCCGGGCTGGTGCAGAACTGCCCCGCCCCCATCATCAGCGAGCCGACGAAGGCCTGCGCGATTTGCGGCGCCCGTTCCTCCAGCGCCCCGGCGAAGAGGATGACCGGGTTGATCGAGCTCATCTCCGCATAGACCGGGATCGGCTCAGGCCGCTCGCCGGCGATCTTCATCAGGGCGAGGCCGCCGCGGCGCGAGCCGGTGAAGCCGACCGCCTTGATCCGCGGGTCGGCGACGAGCGCCTGGCCGATCTCGTAGCCGCTGTCGAAGACCAGCGAGAAGACTCCCTCGGGCAGCCCGCTCCCCGCCACCGCGTCGCGGATCGCCCGCCCGACGAGCTCCGACGTGCCCGGATGCGCGGGGTGCGCCTTGGCGACGACCGGGCAGCCGGCCGCGAGCGCGGAAGCGGTGTCGCCGCCCGCGACCGAGAAAGCGAGCGGGAAGTTGGACGCTCCGAACACCGCTACCGGCCCCAGCGGGACCATCCGGGCGCGGATGTCGGGCCGGGGCAGCGGCTTGCGGTCCGGGATGGCGGGGTCGATGCGGGCGCCGAGATAGCGGCCGTCGCGGACGATCTGGGCGAACAGCCGGAGCTGGCCGACGGTCCGGCCCCGCTCGCCTTCGATCCGAGCCCTCGGCAGGCCGCTCTCGGCGACGGTCCGCTCGACCAGCTCGTCGCCGAGATCGAGGATGTTGCCGGCGACGGCCTCGAGGAACGCGGCGCGGGTCTCCGGAGGCGAGGCGCGAAAGGGGTCGAAGGCCTCCGCGGCCAGCCGACAGGCCTCGTCGAGCTGCTCGCGCGTGGCGCCGCCGTAAGCGGGCTCAAGGGTCTCGCCCGTTTCGGGATTGATCCCCCGGACCTCCCCGACCGTGCCTTTCACCGCCCGGCTCCCGATGAACATCTCTCCGTCGATCACGTCTGTCTTCCCTCCGGCTGGTAGCGCTACCAATCGACGCGCGGGCCGTGTAACTCCAAGCGGCGCAGAGAACAAACGGTTCCGCCGGGAGGACGTCCGAAATGAAGAAGTGCCTTGCCGCCCTTTTGCTCGCCGCGAGCACCGCCAGCGTCGCCCTCGCCGCGCCTTCGCCGCGCCCCTGGATGAACCGCAGCCTCGGGCCCGACGAGCGCGCCGCCCTGATCCTCGAGCGGATGAGCCGCGACGAGAAGCTCAAGCTGGTCTTCGGCTATTTCTCGACCGACTTCCCGCCGAAGAACTACACCATGCCCGAAGGCGGGCGCGAGGGCTCTGCGGGCTACGTGCCCGGAATCCCGCGCCTCGGAATCCCGCCCCAGTGGCAGACCGACGCCGGCATCGGGGTCGCCAGCCAGGGCGGCGCGAAGCGCAAGCGCGAGCGCACCGCCCTTCCCTCCGGGATCGCCATCACCTCGAGCTGGGACCCGAACCTCGGCTATGCCGGCGGCCGGATGATCGGCGCCGAGGCGCGCGCGTCCGGCTTCAACGTCATGCTCGCCGGCGGGGTCGACCTCGTCCGCGATCCCAGGAACGGGCGCAATTTCGAATATGGCGGTGAGGACCCGCTGCTCGCCGGGACGATGGTCGGGTCGCAGATCGCCGGGATCCAGTCGAACGGCATCATCTCGACCGTGAAGCATTACGCGCTGAACGACCTCGAGACCGGCCGCGACTATCACGACGCGGTCATCGACCCCGACTCGGCGCGAATGTCGGACCTGCTCGCCTTCCAGATCGCGATCGAGCGCGGCGAGCCGGGCTCGGTCATGTGCGCCTACAACCGGGTCAACGGCGCCCACGCCTGCGAGAATCGCTGGCTTCTGACCGACGTCCTCCGGCGCGACTGGGGCTGGAAGGGCTATGTCATGTCCGACTGGGGCGCGACCCACAGCACGGCCGAGGCCGCCAATGCCGGGCTCGACCAGGATTCCGGCTTCCCGTTCGACAAGGAGCCCTATTTCGGCGAGCCGCTCCGCCGCGCGGTCGAATCCGGCAAGGTTCCCCCCGCCCGCCTCGACGAGATGGTGCGCCGGATCCTTCGCTCTATGTTCGCTCACGGCCTGTTCGACCGGCCTGTGGAGGTGGGCGCCATCGACTTCGCCGCCCATCATTCGATCACTCGCGCCGCCGCGGAGCAGGGCGCGGTTCTGCTGAAGAACGAGGGCGGCCTCCTTCCCATCGCTCCGGCGGCGCGCAGGATCGTGGTGATCGGCGGCCATGCGGATCGGGGCGTGCTCGCCGGCGGCGGCTCCTCGCTGGTCTACCCGGCCGGCGGCAACGCGGTGCCGGGCCTCGAGCCGAAATCCTGGCCCGGTCCGGTCATGTACTATCCGAGCTCGCCCCTCCTCGCGCTGAAGTCGCTGATGCCGGCGGCCGAGATCGCCTTCGTCGACGGAGCGGACCCCGCGGCCGCCGCCGCCGCCGCGCGCGGCGCCGACGTCGCGCTCGTCTTCGTCACGCAATGGGCCGGCGAGGCGTTCGACGTGCCCTACCGGCTCCCGGCCGACCAGGACGCGCTGGTCGAGGCCGTCGCGGCGGCGAACCCGCGGACGGTGGCGGTGCTCGAGACCGGGGGGCCGGTGGCGATGCCGTGGGCCGGGCGGGTCGCGGCCATCCTCGAGGCCTGGTATCCGGGGACGGCGGGCGGCGAGGCGATCGCCAACCTCCTGACCGGAAAGTCCGGCCCGTCCGGCCGACTCCCGGTCACTTTCGCGAGTGACGAGAGCCATCTTCCCCGCCCGACCCTTCCTGGAGCCGGTCTCAAGGACGGGGAGATGTTCTCCATCCCGTATTCGGAAGGCGCGAGGGTCGGCTATAAATGGTTCGACGCCAGGGGGATCGAGCCGCTCTTTCCCTTCGGCCACGGCCTCGCCTACACGAGCTTCGCTTATTCGGGCCTGCGCGCCTCGGCGCCCCGCGGGCAGGTCACGGTAAGCTTCCGGGTCCGCAACACCGGCAAGCGCCGGGGCACGGACGTGCCCCAAATCTATGTCGCGGGGGCCGGCTGGGAAGCGCCGAAGCGACTCGCCGGCTTCCGCAAGGTCGATCTCGCTCCCGGGGCCTCGACCGGCGTCACCCTGACGCTCGACCCGCGCCTTCTCGCGACCTTCTCGGGCGGAAGGTGGCGGATCGCCGCCGGTCGCTACAAGGTCATGCTGGGCGCCTCCTCGCGCGACCTTCGCGACACGGCGACGGTCCGGCTTCCGGCCCGCACCCTTCCGGCCGGCTGGCGGCCCTGAGGCCCCGGGCGCGGGGTCAGGCAGTCCCGGCCTCGAGCTCGCGAAGGCTGCGCCCTCTGGTCTCGCGCCCCGCATAAGCGACGAGAACGCCCGAAAGGATCATCGGCGGGAGCAGGGCCAGAGCCGCTCCGGTCAGCGTCGGTATGAGGCCGACGAGGGCGAAGCTCTGAACCGCGACTCCACCGAACTTGCTGCTGCCCGCGACGAGGCCGGTGGCTCGGCCGCGTATGCCGAGCGGGTAGTTCTCGGCCGCGTAGGGCAGGAGCACGGCGATCATCCCGTTCGACCCGACGATGAGCAGGGCGATGACGAAGACGATCACGATCTCGGAGCTGAGCAGGCTGCCCGGAAGCAGCGCTCCCACGAGTCCCGCTAGGGTCAGCAGGATGGTGGCGACCAAAGTCCATTTGCTGCTCAACCGGGCATAGGCCCAGGCGGCCAGCATGATCGTCGGAAGCGACACCATCGCCGATTTGGCGAGGATGCCGCTCGCTATCTCCGAGCTGTAGCCCCGCGCCTGGAGGTCGGACGGGAGCCAGAGAAGCAGTCCGAAGGTGATGAAGCTCCAGGAGAGGGCGGTGACGACCAGCGCCACGGTGAGCTTGCCGTGCCGCCGCGCCGCCACCTGCGCGTCCGGAGGGACGGCCTCGCGCGGCTTGGGCACGATCCCGTATTTGCGGCGCATGTCGGCGAGCTCCGCAAGCCGGCCCTGCTCGGCCAGGAAGCGCGGCGATTCCGGGATCAGCCGGGCCAGAGCGAGAAGCAGGATTCCGGTCGGGAAGCCCTGCAGCCACAGGACCCGCCAGCCGAAGATCGGCTCGAAGGCGTGAGCGGCGCTGCTGGCCGCGAGGTAGCCGCCGATAAGGCCGGTGCCGCCGACCAGGACCAGCACCCAGCTTCGGTGCCTGGGCGGCATGACCTCGGCGAGCAGGGTATAGACGACCGGCAGCATGCCGCCCGCCGAGGAACCCATCAGGAAGCACATGAGCAGGTTGAGCTGGAAGAGCGGCATTGCTCCGCAGATCGAGGTCGAGACGAAGAGGATGGTGGAAAGGAGGATCGACACCCGGCGCCCGTAGACGTCGGCAAGCCACCCCCAGACGAAGGACCCCACCGTCGTCCCGACGAGGGCCGAGAAGGGAAACAGCGCAACCTCGGATTTCGATATCCCATATTCCGCCCGCATTCCCGGCAGGACGAAGCCGAGAGTCGCCGGCTTCATCACGTCGATCACCAGGCCGAGGATCAGAACCAGCAGGACCGCCGCGTGCCACCGGCCGAGCGGAGTGGAATCGGGCGCTTCGTAGTTGGTGCCGGCATCCGCGCCGTGCTTGGCCCGCTCCTTCGGCAGAGCGCCGTAGATCGCGGCCGGGACACCGAGGACGATCAGCGCCATCCCGACCCACATCTCCGGATTCATGGGCATGCCGTAGAGATGATTGCCCATCCGGTGAGCCATGGCGAGCATGGGCAGGTGCATCAGCACCCCCGCCGCGATGGCCAGGCAGGCGCCCCAGAAGATCGGCGCGCGCTCGCCGACGATGGATATGCGCTCCGCGCGGCTGGCCTGCATCGAAAACCCTCCCGAGCGACCGTCTACCGGCTCCGTCCCCGCGCGCCTAGGGCCTCGCATGTTAGCGCAAACATTTTCGTTGCCCCGGGTCGTGCCCTGTGGAAGCATCCGCGCCGTGCTCGTGGAGACGCCGATGAAGACTTATTATGTCGCGCTCGCCCTGGGGCTTCTCGCCGCCGCCGCTCCCGCCTCCGCGCAGGAGGCCGACGACATCCTCAGCAAGGTGATCAATGCCCCGCTCCCCGGCGCCGACCGGGTCGACGGCGCCTCGGGGCGGGTACGCAACGATCCCGCCGTGCAGGGCGGCAAGGCGCTTCGGATCGAGGTTCCGGGCAAAAGCGAAAAAGCTTGGGCGGTCGCGCTCTCCAATCCGATCAACAAGCCGGTGAAGATGGGCGACAATATCGTCCTGGCCTTCTGGGCGCGGCTCGCGAAAGGCGAGAATGGCGCCACGAGCGCAACCCTGCCCTACAATGCCGTCCAGCTCGCCGAGGCGCCCTACACGCCGCTCTTCAAGGACGGTGTCACGATCGCACCCGAATGGAAGATGTATGAAATCAGGGGCCGGGCGGACCGGGATTATTCCGCCGGATCGCTCAACGTCACCCTCCATCTCGCCACGGGCCGGCAGACCGTCGACATCGGCCCCATCTTCGTGCTCGACATGGGCCAGTGAGCTTCAGCGCCGAACGGCGATCGCCCTGCCCCGGTAGGCGACCGTCGAGTCCGGCCTTGCTTCCGGTTCCGACGAGCGGCCCGGGCCGATCCAGCGCAGCCGGAACGTCCGCTCCGCGGTCATCCCGCGCCAGCCGCCTTCGCGCCGGCCGATAGTGAGCAGGCCGCGACCTTGATCCCATCTGATCGGGATCCGGGAATAGGCGCCCTTCTCATATTGCAGGCTGATTCCGTCGTCCTCGTAAACCGAGAAGGCGCCGTCCGCTCCGGTGTAGACGTTCAGGGTGATCGGCCCGTCGGGCGCTTCGCCGCTGTGCTGGATGGCGGGCCCGATCGGAACGATCGACCCGGCCCGAACGAAGAGCGGCATGCGTTCGTAGGGCGCGTCGGCGTCGATCCGCCGCCCGCCCGGATAGAGCCGTCCGCTGTGGAAATCGTACCAGTCGGCGCCGCGGGGCAGGTAGACGGGACGGCTGCGCGCCTTGAACGCCGTCACCGGAGCGACGAGGAAAGCAGGGCCGAACATATATTGGTCGTCTAGCCTGCGGACGGCCGGATCGGCCGGGAAATCCATCACCAGCCCGCGCATGATCGTCCCGTCGCGAAGCCAGGTGTCGGCGGCGAGCGTGTAGATATAGGGCAGCAGCCGGTAGCGGAGTCGGTCGTAATATCCCATCGAGCGGTAGGTGGGCGAGCCGGCCGGAGCGAGCTCGTAGATCTCGCGGCGGGGGAATTCGCCGTGGCTCCGGAAGAGGGGTGAGAAGGCGCCGAACTGGAACCAGCGCAGGTTGAGCTCGCGCCATTCGGCGACATGGGCCGGGTCCTGCTTCGCGTAGCGATCCTCGACCGCGAAGCCCCCTATGTCGTGCGTCCAGTTCGGGATTCCCGACATGGAGAAGTTGATCCCGGCCGAGATCTGGTCGCGCAGGTCGTCCCAGCGTGCGGCGACGTCGCCGGACCAGACCGCCGAGCCGGCGCGCTGAAGCCCGCCGAAAGCCGAGCGGGTGAGGATGAAGGAGCGGACGTCCGGCTTGAAGCGCCGCCAGCCCTGATGGACGCCCTCGGCGTGGACGAGCGGGAAGCTGTTGAACCAGGCCGCGCCCGGACCGATGGCCGTCGGGGTCATCACCGCCTTGCGCTCGTCGATCGACAGGTTGGAGTGAATGTCGGGCTCGGTCGCGTCCATCCACCAGGCGTCGACTCCGAGCCGGCCCAGCCTCTCCTCGACCTGCCGCCAGTAGATGGCCCGGGCCTCGGCCGAATAGGGGTCGTAGTCGGTGTTGAGGTAGCCCGGCCCGACCCAGTCGCGGTTCCCGGCCTCGATGTTGCCGGGATAGACGTGGCCCTTCGCGGCCAGCTCCCGGTAATTGGCGGTGTTCGGATAGAATTTGGGCCAGACCGAGATCATGAAGCGCACGTTCATCGCGTGCAGCCCGTCGATCATCCCCTTCGGGTCGGGATACCGCCTCGGGTCGAACTCGTGGCTGCCCCACTGGTCCTCGGGCCAGTAGAACCAGTCCTGGACGACGCTGTCGAGCGGCAGGCCTCGCGAACGATATTGCCGGGCGACGTCGAGCACCTCCTCCTGGGTCGAGTAACGCTGGCGGCTCTGCCAGAAGCCGTAGGCCCATTTCGGAAGCATCGCCGCCTTGCCGGTCAGCCGCCGGTAGCCGGAGATGACCTCGTCCGTGTCCCGCCCGGCGACGAAGTAATAATCCACGGCCTTGCCGAGCTCCGAGGCGAAGGAGAGCGAACGGCGATCGGCGTCGGGCTGCGGGTCGTTGTGGAAGAGCGCGATATAGCCGCCGTTCGGCGCCCACTCGATTCGGATGTCGGCGGCCTTGCCGGCGGTGAGCGGAAGCTCGAAATTGTGGTACCAGGGGTTCCAGTTCTGCCGCCAGCGCTCGAGCACGAGCCGGCCGTCGACGAACAGCTTCACGTAGCTCGAGGAATAGAGGCGGAACTTGTGGACCCCGCTCGCCTCGGGGCGCAGCCGGCCCGTCCACACGACCCTCTGGGCCTCGCCCTTCGCCGACTTCGCCTCGGCCGGCCAGCGCGCCTGGTCGCGTATATATTGATAGTTTATCGCCCCTTCCTGGCGGGCGAGCGCGAGCCGGTCGCCGAGATAATAGCGGGCGGTGAAGCCGGGACGGCCGCCCTCCCCCGTCACCTTCAGGGTCTCGCCGGCAAGGCCGTAGGGCTTGGGATTGCCGAAGCGCGTGATCGAGGCATTGTCCCACAGGATTCCGTAGTTGCGCGTGGAAACCAGGAACGGGACCGCCACGTCCATATTGTGCTGGGCGAGCTCGACGTCCTCGCCGAGATAATCCATCTGCCGGTTCTGGTGCTGGCCGAGGCCGTAAAGGCCCTCGTCGGTGCCGCGATTCCATTGCTGGCGGATGGCGAAGAAGCGCCGGCCCTCGACGGCGACCGGCGCGAAGCTCCCCGGAGCGCTCTCCGCCAACAGAATTCGCCCGCCCGTGTCCCGGAAGACGACGCCGCCGTCGGCCAGATCGACGTCCGCGACGATCTTCGAGGTCTTGACCAGGACATGGCCGGATCGCTCGGCGACGGTGAAGCCGCGCGCGACCGGCTTCGCCGTGACCATCAGGCTCCGAGGCGCATCGATTCGAGCCGCCGGCGAGGCCGTCACACGGATGATCGAGTCGCCGTACACGCTCAGTCGGACCGCTTTCTCGGGTCCGGAGGCCGGAGTCACGACAACGCCGTCGCTCGTCTTCCGGAAGGTGCCCGCGCCCGGTGGGGAGGCCCCGCCGACCAGAAGCGCCGCGAGGGCCAGGACGTATCTCATCGCCACGTCCCGAGCTTCACTCGAAGCAGCACCGGCTCGGCCGTGAAGTTCAATCCGTAATCGGTCTGGTCGCCGTTCCAGACCCGGCGAACCGCCCAGCGCCCGTCGGGCGCGAAGCTGCCTTCCTCGACCTTAAGCATCATCCCGTTCTCCGACTGCCCCGGCTTGTCGAGCGCGAAGCGGATCCGGACCTCCGAGCCCGCGACGAGATATTCGTCCGGGCCGAGTTGGGCGACGACCGCGCCGCCCGTGAGGCGACCCCTGGTCGGATGCGGATCGGCCTGGATCCATGTCCAGTCGCGCTCGCCGAACTCCCATTGCTCATATTGCGCGCTCACCCGCCAGCGGCCCATCGTCCTCGTCTGGTCGGCGGCGTCCGAACCCTTGGCGAAGCCCCAGGTCGGATGCTCGGCGGCGATCGCCGCCCATTGCCGGGTGATCGGCGCGAACAGCCGGTATTTGGACGCGAAGGCCTCGATCTCCTCCGGCCCCAGCCTCTTCGCGCCGAGCGGATAATTGGAATAGCCGGTCTCATCCATCCCGAACGGCGCGATCCCGATCGCTCCGTGGCCGAGCGCGGCCCAGAAGAAACGGGCATGCTCGGTCGAGTTGCCGAGCTCGGGGACGAACAACGCGTTGTCGGCGCGGGCGTAGCGATCGAGGATGGCGCTCGCCTCGCGCTCCGAGCGATTGTAGATATCGGGCGCGACCAGGTCGATGTTCGGCGCCGCCGCCTTCCAGACGTCGATCATGTTCCACTGCGGCCCGCCGCTGGCGGCGGTCGAGGCGGCCCTGGCGTCGAACGGGTCGCCGAGGGCCGCGTTGCAGTACATCGGAAGCCGCTTGACCGCCTTGCCGGCCGCCGCGATCTCGTCCGCGTAGCGCGCCATGTGCCAGCTCGCGAACGCCTGGTCGGCGAAGTCGCCGAAGACGTCGGTCCAGGTGCCGCCGCGGCCCTTCAGGCGGACAAGGGCGGGTGGAACCGGGCCGCGGAACAGCCGCTCGGCCCGGGCCGAATGGTCGCGGGCGAGGCCGTAGCTGCCTATCTCGTTCTCGACCTGCACCATGACGACCCGGTTCTCCGGGTCGGCCGCGCCGAGATGGGCCATCAGCCGGACGAAAGCGCGCTTGTCGGCCTCGAGCGTCGCCCGGCCGTGGGGCGAGAGGACGTAGTGGGCGCTGCCGTCCGGCTTCACCATCCTCGGAAACCGGCGCGGGTCGGTCTTGACCCATTCGGGCGCGTAATTGGGGCCGGTATTCTTCCACGTCCCGAACCAGAGCAGGACGAGGCGGACGTCGCGCTCGCGAGCGCCGGCGAGGAGCTCGTCGACGAAGGAGAAGTCGAACCGCCCCTCCACCGGCTCGACCTGCTCCCACGCGACCGGCATCTCGAGGGTATTGGCGCCGAGCCGCTCGACGACGGGCCACACTTTCGCGAGCATGGCCGGATAGTTGCTCGAATTGTTGGCCTGGGCGCCGAGGATCAGGAAGGGTCGGCCGTCGACGATAAGGGCGTGGCGGCCCCCCTTGGTCTCGATCCGCGGCAGCTCCGCGGCGGTGGCCGCCGCCGCCGCGCCGAGCGCCAGCGGGAGGCCGAGGAGCGCCCTAGTCAGCGCCGCACGCATCCTGATCCACCACGGCGCTCGCGATCCGGACGTCGGAGACGGCCACGGCGAGCCGCCCGCGCGTCGTCAGCGCGAACGGGGTCCTCACCTGCTTCGGATCGAGTCCGGCGCGGACGAAGCAGCGCAGTGGAAGGGTCAGCGTCCGCCACTGGCCGGGTGGCGACGCCCGCAGCAGGCCGGCGACCGGCACCGTCCCGCCGCAATGGTCGCCGCACGCCATCCACAAGGACACCGGCGCGCCGGGCGCCTCGTCCACCCTGTATTCGACGACGAGGCTGAGCTCCCCGGTCGCCTCGCGGGATATGTCGGCGGGCGGCTCGGCGTGGAGGATGGCGGTCGCCTCGTCCGCGCCGGACCAGACGAACAGGCGGGCATCCTCCTGCGCCCGGCGATCGACGGCGCGCAGCCGTGCCCGGGCGTCCCCCTCGAAAGCCCAGCGCCAGCCCTGCGGGACGGCGCCGCGAGCGAAGAAGACTCCGTCCGGAAGCCCCGCCCCCGCCGGCCGGTCCTCGGGCAAACGCGGCAGGTCGCCGGAGTCGGCGTAGGTCAGCCCGAAACCGTAGGGAAAGAGCGGATCGTATCCCGGATCGCCCCGATTGAGCGGCGTCTGGTCGGCCGATTTCGGCCAGGAATAGGAGAGCTTGCCGCGAAAGTCGCGGTTTACCGAGCCGTCGGGCTTGCGGAACAGCAGGTCGGCGATGCCGCCCCCCTCTCCGCCCGGGAGAAAGGCCGCGACGAACGCGTCCGAGGCGTTGAGCTCAGGATTGACCCACATCGGCCGGCCGGAAAGAAAGACGGCGACGACGGGGATCCCGGCCGACTTCAGCCGCCGCATCAGGTCGAGATCCTTCTTGTCCGCCGGGCTGAATTCAAGGCTCTTCGGCCGGTCGCCGACGAACTCGGCATAGGGATCCTCCCCGAAGACGACGACGGCGACGTCGGGCTTCGCCGTATAGCGCCCGTCGACGCTGAGCGTCGCCTTTCCGCCGGCCGCGACGACCGCCTCGCGGATTCCCGAATAGACCGACTGGGCGTTCGGGAAATCGGCGTTGGTGAGACCGCTCCCCTGCCAGGTGATCGTCCAGCCGCCCGACTGCTTGGCGATATTGTCGGCGCCGTCGCCGGCGACGAGCACGTTCGTCCTCGGCGACAGCGGCAGCAAGCGGCCCTGATTCTTGAGCAGGACCAGCGACTGGCGCACCGCCTCGCGCGCCAGCGCCCGGTGCTCGGGCGCCCCGAGCAGCTCGAAACGCCCGGCCAGCGGCCGCGAGGACGGCCGGCCCTTGTCGAACATGCCCGCGCGCAGCTTTACCCGCAGGATCCGCCGCACGGCATCGTCGAGGCGGGCAGCCGGGATCTCGCCGGAGCGCGCCTGGGCGAGGCTGCTCTCGTAGAGGCCCTTCCAGCTGTCGGGCGCCATGAACATGTCGAGTCCGGCGTTGATCGAGGCGGCGCAGCTGGTGTTGGTGCAGCCCGGCACCTGGCCGTGCGCGTTCCAGTCGCCGACGACGAGCCCGTCGAACCCCATGTCCTGCTTCAGCGCCGAGGTCAGGAGCGCCCGGCTGCCGTGCACCTTTTCGCCGCGCACGGAGGAGAAGCTCGCCATCACCGCCTGGACCCCGGCCTCGATCGCGGGCGGGTAGCCGGCCCCGTGAACGTCGCGAAGCTGCTCGGGCGACGAGGGATTGTCGCCCTGGTCCTTGCCGCCCGCGGTGCCGCCGTCGCCGACGAAATGCTTGGCTGTGGCGATGACCCGGCCCGGGCCCATGAACTCGTCCGTGCCGGCCCGGCCCTGGAGTCCCTCGACCATCTTGCCGGCATAGGCCCGCACGACCTCCGGATCCTCGGAGAAGCCTTCGTAGGTCCGGCCCCAGCGGTCGTCGCGGACGACGGCGAGGGTCGGCGAGAAGTCCCAGTCGAACCCGGTCGCCGCCAGCTCGCGGGCCGTGGCTTCGCCGATCCTTCGGATCAGCTCCGGGTTGCGGGCCGCGCCCAATCCGATGTTCTGGGGGAAGATGGTTGCGCCGACGATGTTGGCGTGGCCGTGGACGGCGTCGATCCCCCAGATGAGCGGGATCTTCTCCCCCGCCCATTCGCCGCGCCGCGACGAATCCCAGAACGAATCGGCCAGCTTCAGCCACTCCGCCGCCGGCGCCGTCTCCCTTCCGCCCGGCGAGGAATTGCCGCCGGCGAGGATCGATCCGAACTTGTAGCGGCGGACGTCTTCCGGAGTGACGCTCGAGATGTCGGGCTGGACGATCTGGCCGACCTTCTCCTCGAGAGTCATTCGGGCGAGGATCGAATCGATCCGTCGCTCGACCGCGGAGTCGGTTCCGACCCGGCTGCGCACGGCCGGCCAATGGACCCCCGGCTCGCCCCCGGCCCCGGCGGGCGCGCCCGAGGCGCAGGCGCCGGCGAGCAGGGCGGCGGCGGCCAGCGCCAGGCGATTGCGGTAGGGAAAATTCATGGGTCTCTCCGCCGCCTCTCGCATCCGGAGGCTTGACGCCGTGATATTTGGTAGCGCTATCATCGGCAAGGGGCGGCGCTCGGACGGAGGCTCGAATGGTGTCGAAAACATGGATCGTGGCGGCCGCGCTGCTGCTTCTCGCCGCCTGCGCGGCGCGTACGACCGAGCCGCGGGCGGCGCAGGGAACGGCGGCGCTCCAGTTCAGGCGCGGTGTCAACGTGCTCGGCTACGACCCCTATTGGAAAGGCGCCGCCGATGCCCGCTTCCAGATGCGCCATTTCGCCGAGATCCGCCGCGGCGGCTTCGACTTCGTCCGGGTGAACCTCTTCGCCTTCCGGCATATGGACGAGTCTAACCGCCTCGACCCCGCCTGGCTCGAGAGGCTCGACCGGGTGGTCAGCGAGGCTCGCAGGGCCGGGCTCAAGGTCATCCTCGACGAGCATGATTTCGACGCCTGCTCGAAGGACGTGCCGATGTGCCGCGAGAAGCTCCCCGCCTTCTGGCGCCAGGTGGCACCGCGCTACCGCGATGCGCCGCGCAGCCTCGCCTTCGAGCTTCTCAACGAGCCGCACGGCGATCTCAACGGCGAGGTCTGGAACAGCCTTTTCCCCGAGCTACTGGCGATCGTCAGGGAAACCAACCCCACCCGGACGGTGGTGATCGGCCCGACCTCGTGGAACAGCCTCAACCACCTGCCGCTCCTCAAGCTGCCGGAGGACGACCGCAACATCCTCGTCACCTTCCATTATTACGAGCCCTTCCGCTTCACCCATCAGGGCGCCTCGTGGACGGACCTCAAGGCGCTCCGCGGCGTGACCTGGGGAAGCGAGGCCGACCGGGCGGCCCTGGCAGCCGATTTCGACAAGGTCGCGGCCTGGGCAAGGGCCAACAACCGGCCGGTCATGCTCGGCGAGTTCGGCGCCTACGACAAGAGCGGCACTCCGGAAGCGATGCGGGTCGCCTATACCGCCGCGGCGGCGCGCGAGGCGGAGCGCCGCGGATTCGCCTGGGCCTATTGGCAGTTCGACAACGACTTCACCCTCTGGGACATGAAGCGCGACTCCTGGGTCGCACCGATCCACGGCGCGCTCGTCCCGTCCGGAGAATAGCGGAATCCCGCTTCCTACCCCTGCCAGCCGCCTCCGAGCGCGAGGAAGACGGAGACGAGGTTCGTCGACAGCTGGGCCTCCGACCGGGCGAGGTCGGCCTCGATCTGTGATAGCGAGCGCTCGGCATCGAGGACGATCTGGAAGCTCTCGCGGCCGGCCCGGTAGCGCAGGCGAGCCACGCGCGCCGCTTCGAGGCTGTTGGCCCGAGCGCGCCTCAGGATGGCGGCCCGGTCGAGCTCGCGCGCGTAGCGGGTGAGTGCGGTTTCGGTTTCCTCGAGCGCCCCGAGCCAGGTCCCGTCGAAGCGGGCCAGCGCGGCCTGAGCCCCGGCCTCGGCCTGGGCGATCCGGCTTCGCGCCACCGTCCGGTTCGGAAAGGTCCAGCTGATCAGCGGCCCGAGCCCGAAGCGGAAGCCGGAACCGGAGGCGAGGCCGCCGATCGAGCTGGCCGTCGAGCCGACCGACAGTCCCAGGCTGATATCGGGATAGAGCTCGGCCGTCGCCACTCCGATCCGCGCCGTCGCGGCGGCGAGCTCGCGCTCGGCGCGGCGTATGTCCGGCCGCCTGGCGAGGAGGGACGCGCCGTCGCCGACCGGGACCGGCTGCGACAAAGACGGCGGGGTGACGCAGGTGGCGACGACCGGCGGGAAGTCCGCGGGCGGCCGGCCGGTCAGCACCGCCAGCCGGTAGAGGGCCGCCCTGCGCTCCGCCTCCAGGGTCGGCACTTGCGCCCGGACCTGCTCCATCAGCGCGCCCGCCTGGCCGGTGTCGAGGGCGGTCCCGCGTCCGCCCGCGACGAGCCGGCGGGTGAGATCGAAGGTCTCCTCCTGGATCCGGACGCTCTCGCGGGCGACCTGGAGCTGGCGACCCGAGCTGCACGCGTCCGCATAGGCCCGGGCGGTCTCGGCGGCGACGGTGATCCGGGCCACGTCGAACGCCGCCTGGACCGCCTCGACGTCGGCCCGGCTCGCCTCCGTCGCCCGGCGGATCCGACCGAACAGGTCGAGCTGGTAGCCGACGTCGAAGCCGGCGCTCAGTTCCGGCTCGGCCCCGCCGGGACCGGGCTGATTGGCATAGGTCGCGCCGCCCGACAGGCCGGTGGTCGGAAGCCGGCCCGCCCGGGTCTCGCGCAGAACGGCGCGGGCCTGGGCGAGGTTGGCGGCGGCGACCCGAAGGTCGGTGTTGGCGGCGAGCGCCTGGGCGACGAGGCCGTCGAGGACGGAATCCCTGAACAGGCTCCACCAGCGCCCAGGCGGTTCGTCCCCGGTGAAGGCGGGGGACGCCGCGCTCGCGAAGGGCGCGGGGGCGGAGGGCTCCGCCGACGCCGGGCTCGGCGCCTTATAGTCCGGCCCGACGGTGGTGCAGGAAACGAGCGCGAGGGCCGAGGCGGCGGCGAGGACGAAGCGGTACATCAGCGGGATCCCTCGTTCGGGAAGGAGTCGTGGACGGGCGCGCCGAAGGAAGTCGGGTAGATGCTTTCCTTGGGGGGCTTCTTGGGCAGGAAGCGGCCGAGGCTTCGGCTGACGACGTAGAAGACGGGCGTGAAGATCAGTCCGAAGACGGTGACCCCGACCATCCCGAAGCTGACCGCGGTTCCGAGCGCCTGACGCATCTCCGCGCCCGGCCCGACGGCGATGGCGAGCGGGATCACTCCGAAGATGAAGGCGAAGCTGGTCATAAGGATCGGCCGGAGGCGCGAGCGGGCGGCGGTGACCGCCGCCTCCACCGGGCTCATCCCCTGCTCCTCTTCCGCCTGCTTGGCGAACTCGACGATCAGGATCGCGTTCTTCGCCGCGAGGGCGAGCAGGACGACGAGGCCGACCTGGGTGAGGATGTTGTTGTCCTGGCCGCGCAGGGCGACCCCGACGAGGGCGGCGAGGATGCACATCGGGACGATCAGGATGACCGCCAGCGGAAGGGTCAGGGCCTCATACTGGGCGGCAAGGACCAGGAAGACGAAGAGGACGGCGAGAAGGAAGATCAGCGCCGAGCTGCTCCCCGCCGCTTTCTCCTGGAAGGCGAGCCCGGTCCATTCGTAGCTGAAGCCGGCGGGCAGGGTCTTGGCGGCGATCCCCTCCATCGCCTCCAGTGCGGCTCCGGACGAGACTCCGGGCCCGGCCTGGCCCTGGAGCTCGACGGCGGGGAAGAGGTTGTAGCGCACGACGCGCGACGGGCCGCTGTCGTTGCGAAGCGTGGCGACCGAGGCGAGCGGGACCATCGACCCGCTCGACGAGCGCACCTGGAGGCGGCCGATGTCGGCGAGGTCGTCGCGCGCCGCCGGCTCGGCCTGGGCGGTGACCCGGAAGGTCCGTCCGAACAGGTTGAAGTCGTTGACGTAGGTCGAGCCGAGATAGGTGCCGAGCGCCTCGTAGACCTGGGCCGGCTGGACTCCCAGCAGCTGGGCGCGGTCGCGGTCGACATCGGCCTGGATCCGCGGCGAGCCGGTATTGAACAGCGAGAAGACCTGGGCGACCTTGGGCTCCTGGCCGGCGGCGCCCATCATCCCGAAGGTCAGGCCCTCCAGGGCTCCGTAGCCGGCCCCCGAACGGTCCTGGATCATCATCGTGAAGCCGTTGCCGGTGCCCAGCCCGGGAACCGCCGGAGGGGCGATGAAGAAGACGTTGGCGCCCTGGACGGCCCCGGCGACCTTGCCGGTGAGAGCCGCCGACAACTCCGCGGCGGACTGGCCCTCGCCCTTGCGCTCGGACCAGTCGGCGAGACGAAGGAACATGGTGCCGGAATTCGAAGCCTGGGAGAAGCTGGCGCCGTCGAGGCCGGCGAAGGTCGCGCCGTCGACCACGCCTGCAGTGCCTTTCGACAGGGCGAAAACGTCCCTCAGCACCGTGCTGGTCCGCTCCAGGGAGGAGCCCGGCGGCAGCTGCACGACTCCGATCAGATAGCCCTGATCCTGCTCGGGAATGAAGCCCGTCGGCGTGGCCATCAGCCGCCAGCCGGTCAGCGCGAGCAGGCCGGCATAGATGACGAGCATGATCGTCGACTTGCGGACCAGCCGCCCGGTGACGTGGCCGTAGCGATCGGAAAGCCAGTCGAAGCCGGCGTTGAATTTCGCCGCGCCCTTCCGGAAAAGGCGCATCGGCCGCGAGCCGGCCTCGTCGGGCCCGTGATCGACGTGCGGCTTGAGAAGCAGGGCGGCGAGCGCCGGCGACAGGGTCAGCGAGACGATCAGCGAGATCAGGGCCGCCGAGGCGATGGTCACCGCGAACTGTCGGTAGAAGATGCCCGGGATTCCGGCGACGAAGGCGGTCGGGACGAACACGGCGGTCAGCACCAGGCCGATGGCGATCAGGGCGCCCGAGACCTCGCGCATCGTCCGGTGCGCCGCCTCGCGGGGCGTGAGGCCGGCGCGGATGTGCTTCTCCACCGCCTCGACGACCACGATGGCGTCGTCGACGACGATGCCGACGGCGAGCACCAGCGCGAAGAGCGACAGCGAGTTGATCGAGAAGCCCAGCGCGAGCTGCACCGCGAAGGTGCCGACCAGGGCGACCGGAATGGCGATGATCGGGATCACCGCCGCGCGCCACGTCTGGAGAAAGATCAGGATGACGATCATGACGAGGACGATCGCCTCGAGCAGGGTCTCCTGAACCCCCTCGACGGAGGCGGCGACATATTCGGTGGGGTTGTAGGGGATCGAGTAGACGATCCCGGGCGGGAAATCCTTCGACGCGGCCTCGACCTCGTCGAGCACCAGCTCCGCGGAGTCGAGCGCGTTGGAGCCCGGCTGCTGGATGACCGCGAGCGCAACGCCGCGTCGGCCGCCGAAGGAGCCCTCGATGCCATATTCCTGGCTTCCCAGCTCGACCCGCCCGATGTCGCGAACCCGCGTGATCGCGCCCGAGGCGTCGGTCTTGATCACGACGTCGGCGAACTGGGCGGGATCGGTCAGCCGGCCCTGGACCTGGACTGGAAGCTCGAAAGCGGGGTTGCCCTTTTCGTAAGGCGGCTGGCCGACGGCTCCGCCGGCGACCTGGACGTTCTGGGTACGAAGCGCGGCGACGATCTCGCCCGCGGTGAGGTTGCGCGCCGCGGCGCGGTCCGGATCGATCCAGATCCGCATCGCGTAATTGCCGCCGCCGAACACCTGGACGCCGCCCACGCCTTCGATCCGGAGCAGCCGGTCGCGAAGGTTCGAATTCGCGTAATTGCCGATATAGTCGATATCGAGATTGGGGTCGGTCGAGGTCAGGGCGACGATCATCAGGAAGCCCGACGACTGCTTGGCGACCGTCACGCCGACCTGTCGGACCTGCTCGGGAAGTCGCGGCTCGGCGAGCGCCACCCGGTTCTGGACGAGCACCTGGGCGGCGTCGAGATCGGTTCCCGGCTTGAAGGTGACGGTGATCCCGGCCTGGCCCGACGAAGTCGACGAGGAGGTCATGTAGAGCATGCCCTCGACCCCGTTCACCTCCTGCTCGATCGGCGCCGCGACGGTCTCGGCCATCGTCTCGGCCGAGGCGCCGGGGTAGAAAGCGTTGATGCTGATCGTCGGCGGGGCGATCTCGGGATATTGCGAGAGCGACAGCTGCGGATAGGCGAACGCGCCGATCAGCGTGATGAAGATCGCGATGACCGAAGCGAAGATCGGCCGTTCGATGAAGAAGCGCGAGATATTCATGACCGCCTCAGAGTCCCGAGCCGACCGGCGTGGCGATCGACGAAGGCGCGGAGGGCGCGGGGCCGGCCGCGGGCTCGGGACCGGCCGCGACGGGGATCCGGCCGGGCTTGGGCAAGACCTTCTGTCCCGGCCGTGCCCGCTGCACCCCGTCGATGATCACCCGCTCGCCTGGCGCGAGGCCGGAGCGGACCACGCGCAGATTGCCGACCAGTGGACCGAGCTGGACCGGCCGGGCGACCACCGTCCCGTCCCGCGCGACCGCATAGACGACCCGCCGGGCGGCGTCGGTGACGATGGCCGTATCGGGAACGAGAAGCGCGCGATAGGGCCGGGACGCGGAGAGCCGCATGTGGCCGAACATGCCGGGCTTGAGGAAGCCGTCGCCGTTCGGGACCACCGCCCGGGCGCGAACCGTGCCGGCGCCGCTGTTGATCGCCGTGTCGATGAAGTCGAGCGTCCCGGCATGGACGTAGCTCGATTCGTCCTGGAGCCTGATCCGGACCGCGCTGCCGCTCCGACCGCCGCCGCCCTGGCGCTGGTACTTGAGGAGCAGCGCCTCCGAGCCCTCGAACGCGAAGTGCATGGGGTTGGTGGACACGATGGTGGTCAGCACCGTCTGGTCGGCGGTCACCGAATTGCCCGGATCCACCCGGCGCTCCGAGATCTGGCCCGAGATCGGGGCGGTCACGCGGGTGAAGCCGACATTGAGCTGCTGGGCCCGGATCGCGGCGCGGGCGGCGGCGACGTCGGCCTCGCCGGTGCGCACCCCCGCGAGGCGCTGCTCGACCTCCTCGGTGCTCGCCGCCCGCTGCGCCGCGAGGGCGCGCGAGCGGGCAAGCTCGGTGCGGGCGTTGGCGAGGGTCGCCTGGGCGCGAGCGAGCTGGGCCTGGGCCTGGGCCAGGGCGGCCTGCGACTGACGGGCGTCGATGGTGAAGAGGAGCTGGCCGGCGCGGACATATTGGCCGTCGCTGAAATGGACGGCCTGCAGATAGCCGGTGGCGCGCGGCTTCACCTCGACGCTCTGAACCGCCTCGAAGCGCCCGACGAAATCGTCCCAGTCGACCACTTCCTGCTGGAGCGGCAAGGCGACGGTGACCGGCATCGCCGGCGGCGGCCCGCCCTTCTCCTCCGCCTTGCCTGAGCAGGCGGCGAGCAGGAGCGCGGCGAGGACGGGAATCAGGCCGCGAAGGGCGGACGGGCGGAAGGGCATTTTTACGGCTTTCGCGATTGGCGCAGGCGGTCACGCATTCCGCCCGAAGGCGGCGAAGCGCAGGTAGAAAGCCGTTCAGCCCATGTCAACGGTCGTGGACATAACAAGTCAACAAATGTTGATCGAAGGCCCCGGCCTGTTAGGAAACGCTATGACCCGCCGCCCGAAAAACGCCGAAGCCACCCGCGACGCGCTGCTCGCCTCCGCCCGTCGGCGCTTCCTCGAGGAAAGCTATGAGAATGTCGGGCTGCGCGAGATCGCCGGCGACGCCGGCGTCGATGTCGCCCTGGTCTCCCGTTATTTCGGATCGAAGGAAGGTCTGTTCCGCGAGGTGGTGCGAAAGGCCCGCGGCGAATGGCTGAACCCCGACATCTGCCCCGCCCGGCTCCCCGCCTGGCTGGCCGAGCTGACAACGCGGGAGGATTCGGACGGGGCCGACATCGAGCGGCTCCTGATCATCCTGCGCTCCGTCTCCTCGCCCAAGGCGGCGCGAATCGTGAAGGAAAGCTTCCGCGAGGACGTTCTCGACCCGGTCGCGAAGCTCCTTGCGGGCGACGATCCCGAAATGCGGGCCAGCCTGGCGCTCAGCCTGCTACTTGGGACGACCGTCCTTCGCACCATCATGCGGGTCGACGCCATCTGCGAGTGCGACACCGACGCGGTGAGGCGACGGCTCGAGGCGCTCCTCGCCGAGGCGCTCCGCGAACGGTAGCCGCGCCGGGCCTTCGGAATTCGACACAATCCAGGTTAGTCACTTTGTCGTAACGGAACCGGAACCGTCCCGTCGGTGCGCGAGTTTTCCCGGTCAACTCGTCCATCCTGCGCATTGGGGCCAAGGCTTGCGAGACGTTTCGGCGGAGCGGAAGAAGACGGGCTTCCTGGCGGCGGCGGGGCTCGCCGCACTGCTTCTCGTCATCCCTGCGCTGGCCCTGCAGCAATCGCCGGGGCCGACGCCGGCGCCGGCCTCCGCTTCCCCCTCGCCCGCGCCGCCCGAAGACGGCCAGTGGACGATGCCGTCCAAGGATTATTCGAGCACGCGCTACAGCGGCCTCGACGAGATCAACCGCGAGACCGTGAAGCGGCTTCGGCCGACGGTGAACGTCGCCACCGGCAATTTGCGCGGCCATGAGGCGGCCCCGCTGGTGGTGGGCTCGACCATGTTCCTCGTCATGCCCTATCCCAACGACGTCTACGCGCTCGACCTGACGAAGCCTGGGGCGCCGGTGAAATGGCATTTCTCGCCCGAGCCGAGGCCGGCGGCCCAGGGCGTCGCCTGCTGCGACGTGGTCAATCGCGGCGGGGTCTATGACGGCGGCCGCCTGTTCTTCAACACGCTCGACGGCCAGACCATCGCCCTCGACGCCGCCAGCGGCCGCCAGGTCTGGCGGACCCAGCTCGCCGACATCAACAAGGGCGAGACCATCACCATGGCGCCGCTCGTCGCCGACGGGAAGGTGCTGGTCGGCAATTCGGGCGGCGAGTTCGGAGTCCGCGGCTGGCTGGCCGCTCTCGACGCCGGGTCGGGCGCCCTGGTGTGGAAAGCCTACAGCACCGGGCCCGACAAGGACGTCCTGATCGGCCCCGGCTTCAAGCCCTATTACGCGATGGACCGGGGCACCGACCTCGGCGTCAACAGCTGGCCGGGCGAGCAATGGAAGATCGGCGGCGGCACCGTCTGGGGCTGGATAAGCTACGATCCGAAGCTGAAGATGATCTATTACGGGACCGGCAATCCCGGCCCCTGGAACCCCCATCAGCGGCCGGGCGACAACAAGTGGACGACCGGGGTCTTCGCCCGCGACGTCGCCACCGGCCAGGCCCGCTGGTTCTACCAGACCAACCCGCACGACCTTTACGACCATGACGACATCAACGAGCAGGTCCTGCTCGACCTGCCGATCGGCGGCCGTACCCGGCCGGTGCTGGTGAGGCCGAGCCGGAACGGCTTCATGTACGTGATCGACCGGGTGACCGGCCAGGTCTATTCGGCGGATCCCTACGGCTACATCAACAGCGCGAGCGGCGTCGACCTGCGGACGGGCCGGCTCATTCCGGTTCCCGCCAAGGAGCCGAAGGAAGGGCGGATCGTGCGCGGGGTGTGCCCCGCGGCGCCCGGCGCGAAGGACTGGAACCCCTCCGCCTACAGCCCGCGCACCGGCCTCCTCTACGTGCCGCACATCAACCTGTGCATGGACCAGGGCGCGATGGACGCCAACTACATCGCCGGAACGCCCTATGTCGGGATGGACGTCAAGATGTACGCCGGCCCCGGCGGAAATCGCGGGGTCCTCACCGCCTGGGATCCGGTGCGGCGAACGAAGGCGTGGGAGATCAGGGAGGACCTCCCGCTCTGGAGCGGAGCGCTGGCGACGGCGGGCGACCTCGTCTTCTACGGCACGATGGACGGCTGGTTCAAAGCCGTGGGCGCGACCGACGGGAAGCTGATCTGGCAGGTCAGGCTCAACGGCGGCATCATCAGCCAGCCGGTCAGCTATCGGGGACCCGACGGGCGGCAATATATCGCGGTCATGTCCGGAGTCGGAGGCTGGTCGGGGGCTATCGTCTCCGCCGGTCTCGACCCGCGCGATCCGACCGGAGCGCTCGGCTTCGTCAACGCGGTCCGCGATCTCCCTCGGCAAAGCAAGGCGGGAGGAAGGCTCTATGTCTTCGGCTTGCCGCGCGGCTGAGGCCCTGCTGGCCGTGGCGCTCGCCGCCGGACTGGCCGGCTGCGACCGCGAGTATCGCGATTCGCGGGGCAAGCCGCTCCCCGAGACGGGTCCGTCGGCCGACCGGCTGGACCCCCGCCCCGCCGCCTATGAGGGCAATGCCTTCCAGATCGCCCAGGGCCAGCGTTACTACGCCTGGATGAACTGCGCGGGATGCCATTTCCATGGCGGCGGCGGGATCGGGCCGCCGCTGATGGACGGGGACTGGCGCTATGGCGGGTCGATGCAGCAGATCGTCGACACGATCCTCGAGGGCCGGCCCAACGGCATGCCCTCGTTCAAGGACCGGATCACCCAGCAGCAGGCCTGGCAGCTCGCCGCCTATGTCCGCTCGATGTCCGCCCAGCCGCGCAAGGATGCGCTGTGGAGCCGAAGCGACAAGATGAGCAACCGCGAGCCGCCGACTTTGGAGGAGCCTCAGCCCGTCGCCCCGACCACCCCCGAAGCCGACCAGGCGAAACCGAGATGATGCCGATCGCAGCATTGGTTTCAGGTAAATCCTCCCCTGCATTTGCAGGGGAGGTGGACCATGCGAAGCATGGTGGAGGGGCCTTTGTGACTCCGAAGAGCCCCACCACCGCGCTTCGCGCGGTCCCCCTCCCCGCGAAATCGCGGGGAGGATTCGGGAACTGCATCCGGCTCCGCTATCGAACCTTCATCCTCCTCGCGCCGCTCGCGCTTGCCGCCTGCGACGGAATCCAGTCGGCGACCGGCGGCGACGGCTGGCACGGCGAGCGGTTCAACAGCCTCTTCACCCTGTTCATGATCGTCACCGGGATCGCCTACGTCCTCGTCCTCGCCTTCCTCGCGGCGGCGGTCCTGCGCCGGCGCGGTCGGCGCAGCGACGGCCCTGGCGAAGGCGAGACGCCCGACGAGCGGGGGATCGCCCGAACGCTGGTCGGCTGGATCGCGTTCATCGCCGTCGGTCTCACCGTCCTCACCGTGGCGAGCTATTTCGCGGACCGCGGCGCCGCGCGCGCGGCGGCGGCCCCGGCGCTCGAGATCAAGGTGACCGCCAACCAATGGTGGTGGGACGTCGAATATGTCGGCGCCACCCCGCAGGCGACGGTGCGGACTGCCAATGAACTTCATCTTCCGGTCGGAGTCCCGGCCCACATCATCCTCGCATCGAACGACGTCATCCACAGCTTCTGGATCCCCAACCTCGCCGGCAAGCAGGACATGATCCCCGGCCGCCAGCTCGACGCGACCCTCACTCCGAAGCGGATCGGCGAATTTCGCGGCCAATGCGCCGAATATTGCGGCATCCAGCACGCCCACATGGCCCTCGACGTGAAGGTGGAATCCCGCGAGGACTTCCTGCGCTGGCGCGCCGCCCAGCTGCAGCCGGCAAGGCCGCCGGCGACCCCCCTCCAGCAGGCGGGATACGATTATTTCATGCGCCGCGAATGCAGCGCCTGCCACAACATCACCGGAACCCCCGCAAGCGCGCAGATCGCGCCGGACCTCACCCACCTCGCCAGCCGCAAGACCATCGCGGCCGGGACCCTGCCGATGGCTCGTGGCCATCTCTACGGCTGGGTCGCCGATCCGCAGGGCCCCAAGCCGGGGAACAACATGCCCTATATCGGCCTAGAGCCCGACGAGCTGCACGCCGTCGTCGCCTACCTGGAGTCGCTGAAGTGACCGCGGACCGCTCCGAACGGCCGGAGCTCCTCGACGGCCCCGAGCTGACCGGCGAGGTGCTCCATCAGCATCTCACCCGCAGCTGGAGCCGCAAACCCGGCCTGATCGGCTGGCTCAGCACCGTCGACCACAAGGAGATCGGGCGCCGCTACATGGTGACGGCGATGATCTTCTTCGCCCTTGCGGGAATCCTCGGACTTCTCATCCGCGCCCAGCTGGCGACGCCCGACAGCGGCCTGATCGGCGCCGACCGCTACAACCAGATCTTCACCATGCACGGGACGACGATGATGTTCCTCTTCGCCGTCCCGGTCATGGAGGCGATGGCGATCTACCTCGTGCCTCTGATGCTCGGGACGAGGAACATCTCCTTCCCGCGCCTCAACGCCTTCAGCTACTACGTCTATCTCGCCGGCGGAGTGATGGTCTGGGTCGCGTTCCTTCTGAACGTCGGCCCGGACGCCGGGTGGTTCACCTACGTTCCGCTCTCGGGGCCGGAATTCTCGCCCGGCAAGCGGGTCGACTTCTGGGCTCAGATGGTGACCTTCACCGAGGTGGCCGCGCTCGCGGTGGCGGTCGAGCTCGTCGCCACCATCCTCAAGCAGCGGGCGCCCGGAATGAGCCTGGCGCGAATGCCGCTTTTCGTCTGGGGCGTCCTGGTGACCGCCCTAATGGTCATCTTCTCGATGCCGTCCATCGCGCTCACGTCGGCGATGCTGATGTCGGACCGCCTCGTCGGCACCCAGTTCTTCAATCCGGTCGAGGGCGGCGACCCGCTGCTCTGGCAGCACCTCTTCTGGTTCTTCGGCCACCCGGAGGTCTACATCATCTTCCTTCCGGCCCTCGGATTCGTCAGCCAGATCACCGAGACCTTCTGCCGCCGCCCGGTCTTCGGCTATCCGGTCATGGTCCTTTCGCTGGTGGCGATCGGGCTGCTCGCCTTCGGCCTGTGGGTCCACCACATGTTCGCGACCGGCCTGCCCCGCGTCGGCTACAGCTTCTACACCGCCGCGAGCATGGCCGTCGCCATACCGAGCGGGATCCAGATCTTCTGCTGGATCGCCACCATCTGGCTTGGCCGGCCGAGTTTTCGAACGCCCCTGCTTTACGTGGTCGCCTTCGTGGTCACCTTCGTCATCGGCGGGCTGTCCGGCGTGATGGTGGCGAGCGTGCCCCTCGACCTGCAATTCCACGACAGCTACTTCGTCGTCGCCCACTTCCATTACGTTCTGATCGGCGGCGCGGTCTTCCCGCTGCTCGGGGCCTTTACCTACTGGTTCCCCAAGCTCACCGGTCGGATGATGTCCGACACGTTCGGCAAATGGACGCTGGGCCTGCTCTTCGCCGGCTTCAACATCGCCTTCTTCCCGATGCACATCGTGGGGATGCTGGGCATGCCGAGGCGGGTCTACACCTATCCGGCGGGAATGGGCTGGGACATGCTCAACATGATCTCGACGGTCGGCGCCTTCATGACCGCCGCGGCGGTGCTCCTGTTCGTCGCCAACGTCCTCGTCTCGCTGAAGCGGGGCGAGCCGGCGGGGCCGGACCCGTGGCAGGCGTCCAGCCTCGAATGGTCGGTGAGCTCGCCGCCTCCCGTCTACAATTTCGCCCATATCCCGATGGTTTCGAGCCGAACCCCCTTGTGGGACGATCCGGTCCAGCGGCCCGTGGCGACGGGCCTCAAGGTCGAGTATCGCGAAAATCTCCTGACGACGGTGCTCGAGGCCATTCCCGACGTCCGCGAGCCGTCGCCCGATCCCAGCATCTGGTCCTTCGTCGCCGCCGTCGCGACGACCGCGCTCTTCATCGGCTCGATCTTCACGCCCTGGGCGCTGGTATGGCTGTCGATCCCGACCGCGGCGGCCCTGATCGCCTGGTTCTGGCCCAAGCCCGGCGGCGCCCTCGAGCAGGCGGACGACTGATGGCCGAGCCCCGCTTCACCGCCGACCTGTCCAGCCTTCCGGGCCACGCCTTCGGGCACCGGAGCCTGACCTGGTGGGGGGTCATGGCCTTCATGGTCATCGAGGGCGTCGGGTTCCTGATGGCGATCGCCGCCTATTTCTTCCTGATGAACCACCAGGACCAGTGGCCGCCCGATCCGGTCCCGCCCCCGACCCTTCTCCCCGGAATCCTCTTCACCCTGGCGATGCTGGCCAGCGAGATCCCGAATACGATGATCAAGAAAGCGGCGGAGAAACAGGATATCGGGCCGGTGCGCATCGGCCTCGTCCTCATGACCGCTATCGGCATCGTCCTGTTCGCGATCCGGGCCTTCGAGTTCGGCGCCCTCAACGTGAGCTGGACCGACAATCCCTACGGGTCCGTCCTGTGGATGCTGATGGTGCTTCACACCGTCCACGTCCTGACCGACTGGGTCGACACGGCGACCCTGACCGCGCTCATGTTCACTCGCCACGGAGACAGTCCCCGGCGGTTCGGCGACGTCAGCGAGAACAGCCTCTACTGGCGCTTCGTGTGGCTGACCTGGCTGCCCATCTACCTGCTCGTCTACTGGATACCGAGGTGGGTGCCGTGACCCGCGAGCGGCGGGAGACGAAGCGGAGCGTCAGGGAGCGCCTGCTGCCCTGGTCCGGCTTCGTGGCGGTGCTCGTCGGCTGGGCTCTCACCCACCAGATCGGCTCCAATTCGGCATTCGACAAATGCGCCGCGGCCGATCCGCTGCCGATGGCGCTGCTCGGCCTCGTCGGGCTCCTGGTCCTGCTCGCCGGCGGCCTCCTCTCGCACCGGGTCTGGAAACGGGGCGATTCGGAGACCCAGGCGCGCCGCTTCCTCGGCCTCGTCGGGACCGGCCTGTGCGCGCTGTTCGCGACCGCGCTGATCTTCCAGACCATCTCCTCCTTCATCATCCCCCAATGTTTCGCCTGAGTCGCCTCGCCTTGCTGCCGCTGATGGCTGCGGCGACCGCTTCGGCCCACGGCGGAGCGTCCCAGGCGCAGGGCGGCGGGATCGCCTGGAACCTCGACGGCCGGGTCGCCGTCCCGCTCCTTCTGCTGGCGGCGGCCTATGCCGGCGGCTGGCGGCGGCTTCACCGACGGTCCCGGCTCGGCCGCGGCGAACGCGCGAAGGGAGCCCGGCTCTTCGCGGCCGGTTGGCTCGTGCTCGCGCTGGCCCTGGTCTCGCCGCTCCACGAGGGCGGGCAGCGCAGCTTCACGCTGCACATGATCGAGCATGAGGCGATCATGCTCGTCGCCGCCTGGCTACTCGCCGCGTCGAGGCCCCTGCCCGTCCTGCTCTGGGCCTTGCCGCAGCAGCTTCGATCCGGCGCCGGCTCGCTCGGGGCGGCGGCCTGGCCGGCCGCCGCATGGCGCTTCCTGACCGATCCCGTGGTCGCGACCGTGATCCAGGCCGTCGTCCTGGTCGCCTGGCACATGCCGGCCCTGTTCGAGCGGGCGCTGGGCGGCGCGGGCTGGCACTCGGCGCAGCATATCGCCTTCCTCGGCAGCGCCCTTCTCTTCTGGTGGGCGATGGCGAACGGGCGCGCGGGCCGGCATGCTTACGGCGTGGCGGCGATCTGCCTGTTCGGGACGTCGCTGGTCGGCGGCCTGCTCGGGGCGCTGATGAGCTTCTCGGCAAGCCCCTGGTATGGGCGATATGCCGCGATGGGCATGACTCCGCTCGGCCTGGACCCGCTCGAGGACCAGCATCTCGCGGGCCTGCTGATGTGGATCCCGGGCGGGCTGGTCCATGCCGGCGCCGCACTCTTCTTCCTCTACAAGTGGCTGAGGGCCAGCGAGGTGAGCCATGCTGTCGCGGCGGAATAAGCCGGCCGGGATCGCCGCCGGCGCGGTCGGTGCGGTGCTTCTGGTCGCGGGCGCGGGATATGCGAACTACCGGTCGGCGCAGGACCAGCTTCGGAGCAAGGTCGAGGCGATGACGGGGGGGCATGTCGAGAGCGGCCGCCGCGCCTTCTCCGCTTACGGCTGCGGCTCGTGCCACAGCATAAGCGGGATCGGCGAGGCGTCGGGCCTGGTCGGGCCGCCGCTGACGGGAATCGGCAGCCGGGCGATCATCGGCGGAAAGCTCGAGAACAAGCCGGACAACCTGCAGCGCTGGATCATGGACCCACAGGCGGTGACGCCCGGCACCGCGATGCCCCGCCTCGGAGTCGAGCCGCAGGAGGCGCGCGACATATCGGCCTTCCTCTACATGCAGTCATGAGGGTGGTCTCAGGGCTGCTGCTGCTCGCGGCATCGGCGGCCCAGGCGAGCTGCTCGCGCCCGCGTGGCCCCTCCGTCTTCGTGTCCAACGAGCAATCCAGCGTCATCCACGTCATCGACGCCCATACCCTCGCCGAGAGGGCCAGCATCGCCGTCGGCAAGCGGCCGCGGGGGATGGCCATGTCGCCCGACGGCAAGATCCTCTACGTCGCCGTCAGCGACGACGACCGCATCGCCGCCGTTGACGCCGCGACCGGAAAGGTCGGCTTCTACCTGCCCTCGGGGCCCGACCCCGAGACCCTCGCCGTCTCGCCCGACGGCCGCACCCTCTACGTCGCCAACGAGGACGACAGCCTGCTGACCTTCATCGATTCCGGCTCGCGCAGGATCGTCCGCGAGGTCGCCGTCGGCGGCGAGCCCGAAGGAACGGCGGTGAGCCCCGACGGCCGCACCGTCGTCCAGACCAGCGAAAGCGCGAGCATGGCGCATGTCGTCGAAACCGCCACCGCCAGGGTGGCGGACAACATTCTCGTCGACACCCGCCCGCGCTTCGTCGCCTTCACTCCGGACGGGCGGCAATTCTGGATAAGCTCGGAGGTTCGCGGAACCGTGACGATATTCGATACGGCGACCCGCGCGAAACTGGGCCAGGTCGATTTCCAGGAGGCGCTGAAGGGCGAGCGCCCGGCCGACCAGTCGATCCAGCCGGTCGCCATCGCCTTCACGCGCGACGGCGGGCGAGCCTTCGTCGCCCTCGGCCGGGCGAAGCTGGTCGCCGAGGTCGACCCGAGGACCCTGGCGGTCAGGCGAACCTTCGGCGTGGGGTGGCGCGCCTGGAACCTCGCTCTGTCGCCCGACGAGGCGAGGCTCTACACGGCCAACGGCCTCAGCGGCGACATGAGCGTCGTCGACCTGGCCGCCAACAGGATCGTCGCGACCGTGAAGCTCGGCGGCAAGCCCTGGGGCGTGGTCGCGTCGAGATGACGCAGATGCTCCGGATCCTCGTCGCGATCGCCGCCTTCGCGGGCGCCGGGGCGCTGGCCGTCGGCACCCGGCAGAGGCCGGCCTCGACGCTCCCCGAAGCGCCCCTGGGCGACGGCCGGGCGCTCCTCGTGTGCGCCGATCCCAACAATCTCCCCTTCTCCAACCGCGCCCGCCAGGGGTTCGAGAACAAGCTCGTCGAGATGATCGCCGCGGACCTCGGCAAGACGGTCCGCTACACCTGGTGGGCGCAGCGGCGCGGCAATGTCCGCGAGACCCTCAATGCCGGCCGGTGCGACCTCATCCCGGGAGTGGCGAGCAGCCTCGAGATGCTCGCGACCACGCGCCCCTACTACCGCTCCACCTACGTCGCCGTGACCCGCGCCGACCGCAACCTCGCCATCGACTCCTTCGACGATCCCCGCCTGGCCGGACTGAAGATCGGGGTGCAGCTGATCGGCGACGACGGCTCGAACACTCCGCCGGCCCACGCGCTCACCGGGCGCGGCCATATCGGCAATATCCGCGGCTACACCGTCTACGGAGATTATTCGAAGCCGGCGCCGCAGCGCGACATCGTCGAGGCGGTCGTCCGCGGTGAGGTCGACATCGCCTTCGTCTGGGGCCCTGTCGCCGGCTATTTCGCCGGGCAGGCGGACGCCGCTCTGGCCCTGACGCCCACAGCCCCCTTCGACGGGCCGCGGCTCCCGATGGTCTACGACGTCTCGATGGGGGTTCGCAAAGGCGACTCGACGCTCAAGGCGCAGCTCGACGCCGCCCTCGCCAGGCGCCGGAGCGAGATCGCGGCGCTGCTGCGCGCCTATCGGGTTCCGGTCGTGCGCGACGACGGGGCGCCGAGCCCGGCTCAGCGCCCCGGCTGAGGCGGCGGGTCGCTCTTCGCCAGTCGGTCCGGCGCGGTCGGCGCAGCGCCCCATCCTCCGCCCAGGGCACGGATGAGGCCGATGGTCGCGACGTAGCGCGCGACATTGACCTGGACCGCGGTGCGCCGGTGGTCGAGGACGACCCGAAGCCCGTCGACATAGTCGAGCTGGCTGATCAGCCCGTTCGCATAACGGGCGTGGAGCATCGTCGCCAGCACCTCGTCGTCGTCCGCGATCGAGCGCAGCGTCGCGGCCCGGTCGCCGAGGATCCGGACCACGCTGAGCTGGTTGTCGACGTCGCGCAGGGCGGTCAGGAGCTGGGTTCCGTATTCGGCCGAGGCGAGCGAGAGGTCGGCCCGGGCGGAGCGTACCCGCGCCTTGTGGCGGCCGCCGTCGAGGCCGGGAATCGAGAACAGGAAGCCGAGCCCGAAATTCTGGGTCGCCGAGCTCAGCAGGTCTCCCAGCGAAGGCGAGGCGAACCCCTGGGCGCCGGTGAGGCTGAGGCTCGGAAGCCATGAGACCTTGGCGCCCCCGACCCGGGCCCGGGCCGCCTCGACGCTGCGCAGCCCCGCCGAAATGTCCGGGCGTCGGGCGATGACGGCGCTCGGTATGTCCGAGGGGATGATCGGCGGAGTGCCCAGCCTGCCGGCGACGGGGATGTCCGACGGCGCCTCGCCCATCAGCAAGGCGAGGTTGCTGGCCAGCTCGGCGCGTCGGCGATCGAGGTCGTCGATGTCGGACCGCACCGTGGCGATCTCGGCCCGCGACCGGTTCACCGCGAGCCGGGTCGCGAGGCCGTTGCGCTCGCGCTCCTCCAATATCCTCAGGGTCGCGCCCTGGTCGTCCGCCGCCCTGGCCAGGATCGACCGCTCCTCGTCGAGGGCGCAGATCTCGAAATAGGTCTGGACCGTGTCGGCCTCGACCAGCAGCCGCGCATGGCGCAGCAGGTCCGCGCTCGCGGCCGCGTCCAGCCGCGCCGCCGTCTTCGCTTTCGACAGCCTCCCGAGCAGGTCGACCTCGTAGCTGACGCTGGCATTCGGGTAGATCAGCCGGCCGCTCTGCCCGGACTCGTTGATCAGCGGCCCGGTGCGCTGCGACACGCCGCCGTTGCCGCCGAGCTGCGGCATCCGCGCCGCGGCGGCGCCGCGTAGCAGAGCCCTCGACTTTTCGAGGCGGGCCGCGGCCTCGTAAATGCTGGAGTTGCTGGTGCGGGCTTTCTCGACGATCCTGTCTAGCGCCGGATCTGCGAAGATCTTCCACCAAGCCTCGTCGGCCACGCTCGCCGCCGGGACCGTCGCCGCCGGATAGCGTTCGGCGGCGTTGAAGCGTTCGGGAATGGCCGGGCCGGGCGGACCGGCCGGGCGCGGCTTTCCCGCCTGCGCCGGAGCGAGCGCGGCGACGAGCAGGATCAGCGCGATCCCCTTCCACCCCGTCCTGATGCTCGCAATCGTCATGCCGCCCTTCTTCCCGAAGCGACCCGGGCCTGAAGAATATAGCCACCCAGCCGGAGCTGGGTGGCTACACTCGGGCGATGGCGTTCGGCCTGCGGAACAGCCCGGCGCCATGCCCGCGTCTCTGGGCCAGGCTTAGTAAGCGTAGACCGTCGAGCCGCCGCAACGGGTCGAGCCGCCGCAACGGGTGCTGCCGCCGCAACGGGTGCTGCCGCCGCAACGGGTGGTGGAGCCGCCGCAACGGTCATAATAGGCGAGCCCGCCGCGGACGTTGGTCCTGATCTGCATATTAGCTTCCTCTCACGTTTTTGCGCTTGATTGCGCAGTATCCGGCCGGCCCCTTCGGACCGGCCGAAACTCTTCCACTACGACTAGTAAGCGTAGACGGTGCTGCCGCCGCAACGGGTCGTGCCGCCGCAACGGGTGGTGCCGCCGCAACGGGTCGAGCCGCCGCAACGATCGGTGGTGCCGCCGCAGCGATCGGTCTTGGAGATGATCCCGGCGCGGATGTTGGTCCTGATGTGCATTTTAGCTTCCTCTCATGTTGCGCTTTGCTGCGCAGTATTTCGGCCGGCCCCTGGGGGACCGGCCGAATCTAGTCCTACGGCTTAGTAGGCGTAGACCGTGCTCCCGCCGCAACGGGTCGTGCCGCCGCAACGGGTCGTGCCGCCGCAACGGGTCGAGCCGCCGCAACGGTCCGTCGTGCCGCCGCAACGATCATAGGTGTCGGCCCGCAAACCGGCGCGCACGTTGGTCCTGATAACCATATTGACTTCCTCCACGTTTGCGCCCGGGGGCGCGTCATTCCGCGGACGGGGCGTCCAACGGAATCTCTCTCGGCGCCGCCGCGATATTCCTCACTCCCTCGGTGATCGTGACTTCGTCCGCGGTGACGTCGATCGTCACGCCGAGGAATTTCGCGATGTCATCGATGAGGAACGGCACCTCTTTTCTCTCGTTTTTGGAATCGACGCTCTTGTCGAGGCCGATATATTTGGCCAGGTCGCGGCCCATGAAGGTCTGCTTGGGCTTCTCCCGTCCGAGCAGCGCGTTGATCCGGTCCTGGGTGGCCAGCGAGACCCGAAGGGCGACCTGGACGAAGCTGATGAACCGGCCGAGCCACGCGGCGAGGCGGTCGAACAGCTCGTCGGCGTCCGCGAGGTCGCTGAAGTGCCGGGCGAACACCGCCTTGAGCTCCGCCATCGTCTCGTCGGGCAAGGGCGGCAGGTTTTCATATTGCTCTTCGAGCGACGGGTCCGGGAACCGGCCGTCCACTCCGAAGCCGCATTTCTGGTACATCTCGTTATAGGCGATCAGGCGGCTCTTGCGGAACTCGTCCGATTTGAGCCAGCCCACGTCCTGGGTGACTTCGTGGATCTTCTGGCAGCGCTCGCGCAGCCGCGCGAGGTTTGGCGAGTCCGATTTGGTCCAGCCGTTGACGATCTCCCTCAGCTCCGCATGTCCGGCCGTCGAGGTTGGGAAGAGCGAGAAGACGGATCCGAAATTCTGCAGCCCGAGCAGCCCATAGTCCACGGCCCGGTCGACCTCGTCGATCGCCGCCTGCACCTCCGGGTCGATCTCGTCCGGCCAGCCGCCCTTGGGGTCGGCGCGGTCGAGGATGACGGCGAGGAAATCGTCGACCATCGACGGCGGGCCGGCGCAGACGCCCTGCCCGGTATGGAAGGAGTAATTGCGCTCGGCATATTCATGCGCCTCGCGCCCGGTCATCGGAGTCGTGCCCGACCGGGTCGGCTCGTGGAACGGCACGAACAGCATGTGGTGCATCAGCATCCTGAGGCCGTCGGTGAGCCGGAAGGCGGACGACAGGGCCGGGTGAAGCTTGCCGTTCTCGACGCGATTCTCGACCCGCATCACCTGGTAGGTGGGCAGCGCCAGCACGCAGACCGTCATCCGCTCGATGTCGCCGACGGTCCAGCCGCGCTCGTCCACTTCGGGAAAGCGCGCGCGATAGGCGTCGCTGATCCGCCGCACGATCACCATCATGTGCCGCCACTGGTTGCGCATGATCCTCAGCGCGGTGACGTTCATCGGCAAATCGGGCTGGTAGCGGGTGCCGGAATAGGTGCACGTCCGCCACAAGGTCGGCCGATCGAGCCGCATCGCGGGCGGGAAGACGTTCGCCTCGCCGACCTGGCGGTTGTCGGCGTCGATATACATATGCGCGACCCGGAAGATCGGGATGACGATCTCGACATATCCGGTCTCGAGCGGAGTGCCCGAGATCATCGTCATGATCTCTTCGCAATCGTCCCACGTCTTGCCGTCGTCGATCCGCGCCGGCATCAGCAACGTCTCGCGCTCCTCGTGGCGAAGCGCCGAAGGGACGTCCTGCACCTCGTCGGCATATTGGAGGACGTTCGCACCGATGAGATCTTCGAGCATCTGGCGGACCTTGGGCCACTCATACTCGCCCCATCCCAAAGCATCGCCGGCGCGGAACCGCGATTGCTTGATCAGCGCCTCGCCGAATGAATAGAAAGCCGGGTCGTCGAACGCTATTTCCTTGTCGCGGAAATAGACCCTCAGCTCCCGTGGAGTCTCTTCGTCTTCCCAATATTGGGCGAATGCCGCCTTCGACATGGGAAAGAGCAGATCGTCATCCTGATGCAGCGCGCGTCGCTCGCTAGTGTCGTCCTCGTCGGATGAGTCGCTGCCGAATGCTGTACTTGCGGAAGTGGCTGCCGAGGCTTGATTGAAAACCGTTGACATACGTCGACAATACTCCGTCGAGACAAGAGGCGAGACATGTCTGTGCCTCGTCTTCTATCCATCCTGGAGGCGGGCTCGACCATCGGTGAAACCGCCGGATGATTGACGATAGGTCCGGCCCAACGAGAACCTCAAGAACATTTCACTCCCGTTTCGGATCAATGCGTGAAAACCGAGATTCACACCTGAGCGATACCGGTTACCCGCTCAATTACATCCTGATCTGGGGGTAGTTTTACGGTGTAATGTCCATCGCAGGCCCAACCGTAAGGCCGGTCTTGGCGTGTACCGGGCCATCTCGGAGTCGTTTGTGCCCGTATCGTCTTTTGATTTTGGAAAACTCGTCCCATAAGCTGCTTCGCGAGACCTGAATGCCGTCGCCGCCGTGCGAACCAAGCGGATGAGGTCCGTCCGGGGAGAATGCGTTGACGTTTCAGTTTTCCAAGACGACGCAATCCCTTGCGCTGGACTCATCGCGGATCGTCATGATCTCCCTGGCCCTCGCCGGACTTGCCCTCGTCGCCTGGCTGCTCTGGTTCGGTTTCGGCAACGTCACCGTCTATGAGGTCTCGCGTCAGGCCCGGCTCGAAGTGGGCAGCGCGCCTCGCGAAATCTCATCGCTGCTCGCGGGCCGGCTCACCCGGACCCATATCGTCATCGGGCAGAAGGTCCGCGCCGGCGACGTGCTCATCGAGCTCGACTCGAAGCGGCAGCAGCTTCGACTCGCCGAAGCCGAGGCGCGTCTCCCGCTCTACCCCGCCAAGATCGCCTCCCTGCGCAAGGAGATAGCCTATCTCGGGCGGGTGATGGAGAATGAGCGGCGGTCGACTCAGGCCGCCGTCCGCGCCGCCCAGGCGCGGCTGCAGGGCGCCAATGCCGCGTCGAGGTTCGCCAACGACAGCGCCGCCCGAATCCGCAGCGATGCGGCGACCGGCGGGTCGGCGGCCGTCGATGCCGTCCGCGCCGCCGCCGACGCCCGCAAGGCCGAGTCGGAGCGCGACATCTCGGCCGCCGAGCTGTCGAGGCTCGGGGTCGACGCGACGGTGACCGCCGACCAGACGCGCGTCCAGATGGAGAGGCTGACCCGCGACCTGCTCGCGACTCAGGCCGAAGCCGACTCGACCCGCCAGCTGATCCAGCAGCTTCGCCTCGAAGTGGCCAACCATCAGATCCGGGCGCCCGTTTCCGGAGTCGTCGGCGAGATGCGCGCGCTCAGCTCGGGCGCCTATGTCGCCCCCGGGCAGAAGCTCGCGACCGTCATCCCGCAGGGCGACCTTCTGATCGTCGCCGACTTCGACCCGACCACGGCCCTGGGCAGGATCCGGCCCGGACAGACGGCGCGCTTCCGGCTCGAAGGCTTTCCCTGGGTCCAGTTCGGCACGATCGAGGCCACCGCCGTCAGGGTCGCGGGCGAGATCAGGGACCAGTCGCTGCGCGCCGAGTTCAGGATCAGGCGGGACGCGACCCGCGGCTTGGTCCTTCGCCACGGCCTCCCCGGCCGGATCGAAGTCAGGGTCGAGACGGTGTCTCCGGCCAGGCTCCTCCTGAGGTCGGCCGGAGGGCTGGCGGAAAGCCCCGCCCAGAAGCCGCGGGGCGCGCGGTGACCGACTCGACCGGCAAGCCGAAGCCGCGCCGCTGGCTCGCGGTCGAGGTCGTCCAGACCTCGACCATGGATTGCGGCCCCGCCGCGCTGAAATGCCTGCTCGAGGGCCATCACGTCCCGATCAGCTTCGGGCGGCTTCGCGAAGCCTGCCAGACCGACGTCGACGGCACTTCGATCGACACGATCGAGGAGATCGCCAGGGACCTCGGCCTGGTCGCCCAGCAGGCGCTCGTGCCGGTCGACCATGTCACTCTCGCCAGCGCCGGGACGCTTCCGGCGATCGTCGTCGTGAACCGCGGCGCGGCGCTGCATTTCGTGGTCGCCTGGCGCCGCCACGGCCGCTGGCTCCAGGTGATGGACCCCGCCGCGGGCCGCCGCTGGATGACCCTGCGCCAGTTCCAGGCGGAGATCCACCTTCACACGCACACGGTCGACACCGCCGACTGGCGCGAATGGGCCGGCACCGGCGATTTCCTGGATCCGCTGCGCGAGCGTCTCGGGGCGATCGGCGCGGATCCGGCGGCGGTCGAAGAGCTCGTCGCCGAGGCGGCGGGCGATCCGGGCTGGCACCCGCTCGCGGCGCTCGACGCCGGCACTCGCCTCGTCCAGTCGCTCATCGACACCGGAGGGGTCCGCCGCGGCGCCGAAGCCGTTAACGTTCTCCGCGGCCTGGTCCGCGAGGCCGGCGAAACCCGTTCCGCCGGCCGCACCGACAGGCTCATCCCGAAGCCTTTCTGGTCGGTGTCGGAAGGCCAGCCGCCGTCGGCCGGGTCGGGCGGCATCCTGAAGGTCGTCGGAGCGGTGCTGCTCGCCGTCTCCGGGCTGCGCTCCGCCGATGCCCAGCCGGGCGAGGAACGGCGGCCCTTGTCGCGCGAGCTCGAGGCGGCGCTTGCCGAGAAGCCGGTCGCTCCGCTCGCGGCGCTGTGGAAGATGCTGGGCGAAGACGGCCTCCTCGCGCCCCTGGCGCTGGTCCTCGCCGGGGCGTTCGCGGTGAGCGCGACCATGATCGAGGCGCTTCTGTTCCGCGGCCTGTTCGACATATCGGCCCAGCTCACCCTCCCGAGCCAGCGCCTTTTCGCGGCCGTCGGCCTCATCCTGTTCGCCGCCGTGCTGTTCGCCATCGAATATGCGAGCGGCCTCGGGACGTTGCGATGGGGGCGCAAGCTCGAGGCGCGGCTGCGAATGGCTCTGCTCGCCAAGATCCCGCGGCTCAACGACCGCTATTTCCACAGCCGCCCGATCTCCGACATGGCGGACCGAAGCCACAACATCCAGTCGGTGCGCGGAGTGCCGAGCCTCGGCCTCAGCCTGATCCGCTCGGCGATCGAGCTGGCGATCACTTTCGTGGGCGTGCTGATCCTCGCGCCGGGGGAGTGGCTGCTCGCCGTCGTCCTGGCGGCGGCGACCCTCTCCATCCCATTCGCGATCCAGCATATGCTCAACGAGCGCGACCTTCGGATCCGCAACCATGCCGGAGCGCTGACCAGCTTCTACCTGGACGCCCTTCTCGGGCTGGCGCCGGTGCGCGCCCATCGCGCCGAGCGCAGCGTCCAGGGCCAGCATGAGAGCCTGCTGGTGGAATGGGCGAGGTCGATCCAGTCCATGATCAACCTCAGCCTCGCGATCGGCACTCTGCAGGTGCTCGTCGCGACCGGGCTCGTCGGGGCCCTGCTCGCCAGTCATTTCATCGCCGCGGGCCGGGTCACCGGCTCCGACCTCCTGCTGGTCTTCTGGACCCTGAAGATCCCAGCGCTCGGCGGCGCGATCGCGCGGCTCGTCCAGCAATATCCGGCGCAGCGCAACATCCTCTCCCGGCTGCTCGAGCCGCTGTCGGCGCCGGAGGACCTCGAGCTCGGGCCGGACGAGCTCGCGGCGATCGCGAAGAGCGACGCCGGCGCGAAGGCCGGCGCCGTCGCCCTCGAGTTCCGCGGCGGCAGCGTGCTGGCGGCGGGCCACACCATCCTTCAGTCGGTCGACCTGTCGATCGCTCCGGGCGAGCATGTCGCGATCGTGGGCATGTCGGGCGCCGGCAAATCGTCCTTGCTGGGAGTGCTTCTGGGCTGGCACCGCCTGGCGTCGGGCCATCTTCTGATCGACGGCCGGCCCGCGCAGGCGCGAGACATCGAGGCGATGCGCCACCGGAGCGCGTGGATCGACCCCGCCATCCAGATCTGGAACCGCTCGCTGCTCGACAATTTGACCTACGCCGCGGACGAGGATGCCGCGCTCCAGGTCGGCGACGTGATCGCCGCCGCCCGGCTGCGCGGGGTCACCCAGAAGCTCCCGCAGGGGCTCCAGACCCTTCTCGGCGAGGGCGGCGGCCTGCTGTCGGGCGGCGAAGGGCAAAGGGTCCGGCTGGCCCGCGCGTTTCTGAGCCCGGGCACCCGCCTCGCCTTGCTCGATGAGCCTTTCCGGGGGATGGACCGTACCCAGCGCCGGGCGCTGCTCGCCGAGGCGCGCTCCTGGTGGTCCTCGGTGACCCTGCTCTGCGTCACCCACGACGTCGCCGAGACGATGGCCTTCGACCGAGTCCTGGTCGTCGAGGACGGTCGGATCATCGAGGATGGGGCGCCTCGAAGACTCGCCGAAAGCCGGTCCCGTTACCGCGACCTGCTCGACGCCGAGGCGGAGCTCAACGCGACGATGTGGGAAGGCGATTTCTGGCGGCGCCTGACCCTTTCCGAGGGCCGTCTGCAGACCAGCGGGAACGGCTAGTGGCCGACGCTGGAATGGAAGCCGGCGCGGCCCTGCCCGATCCCCGGATGATGGCGGCGATGCGCCCGTTCCTTTGGCCGATGGACCGGATCGGCGAGGGCATCGAAGAGCTCTCCCGCCGGGCGGGCCTGCGCCGCCGGGCGCCTTCCGACGCGGTCAAGGTGCCGGCGGCGCTCGCGGCGGGGAATTTCCGCAACCTGTCCGACTGGTTCGACTGGGCCGCCGAGCATCTCGGCATCGAGGCCAATCTCGTCCAGACCCCGGTCTCCGAAATGCCGCAGCTGCTGAAGGCGGGAGGCCCCGCCGTCTTCCCCAACGGAATGTTCGAGATTCCCGGAGTCCTCCTGCTCGTCGGATGGCGGCGCGGCAGGCCGCGGCTGCTCGGCCCGGATCTGCGGGTCCGCTCCTGCGACCCGGAGCATCTTCGCGGGCTGGTCTGCTGGCCGCGCGAAGGGCCGCTGATCCCGGAGATCACCCGTCTCGTGCGGGCGACCGGAATCGACCCGGCCCGCGAGCCCCGGGTCCGTGCCGCGATGCTTCGCGAGCAGCTCGCCCAGTGGCAGGTCGAACGAATCTGGATATTGCGCCTGGCGCCCTCGGCGAGCTTCTGGAAGCAGCTGTCTCGAGCCGGCGCCTTCAGGAAGATCGGCGCCCTGACCGCTCTCTTCGCGCTCAGCTACGTCGCCGAGATCGCCGGCTGGGTGCTGATCGGCTCGGCGGCGCTGGGCGGAAGCTTCGACCTCGGCTGGTTCGCCGCCTGGCTGCTGCTGGTCGCGACGATGATCCCGCTGCAGACGCTCGGCAGCTGGTGGTCGGCGACCCTGGCGCTCGACGCGGGCCGGCTGCTCAAGAGCCGCCTGCTGGCGGGCGCTCTGAGAATGTCGTCGGACAGCGTCAAGCGTCAAGGCGTCGGCCAGCTGCTCAGCAGGGTGGTCGAATCGCAGGCGCTCGAATCGCTGTCGCTCAACGGCGGAATGGCTCTGCTCCGGTCGGTCCTGCAGCTCGGCTTCGCCGCCTGGATCCTCGGCCAGGGCGTCGCCCCGGCGACCCACCTCCTTCTCCTTGCCGGCTGGACCCTGATCGCCGTCGCCCTCAGCTGGTCTTATTTCAGGCGGCTGAGGGCCTGGTCGCTGGCCCGGCTCGACATGACCCACGACCTGATCGAGACGATGGTCGGGCACCGCACCCGGCTCGCCCAGCAGCCGCCCAGCCGGACCCATTCCGGCGAGGACAGCGCTCTCCAGAATTACCTGCACTTGTCGGGCGCGATGGACTCGTCGGCGATGACGACGGTGATGGGGGTCTCGGCCGGCTGGGTGATCGTCGGGCTGGCCGGCCTCGTCCCCGCCTTCGTCGGCGATCTGAACGTGTCGTCGACCGCCATCGCCGTCAGCCTCGGCGGCATATTGTTCGCCCAGCGCGCCTTCGGCGGGATCGCGGAGGGCCTCGCCGCGGTCGGCCGCGCGCTGGTCGCGTGGCGACAGGTCGCGCCGATGTTCCACGCGGCGCGCAACAAGACGTCCTCGCAAAACTACGTCACCCTGGAGCAGATCGAGAATGACAGAATCCGGACTCCACTGATCGACGCCCAGTCCGTCTCCTTCGCCTATCCGTCGAGCGACGAGACGGTGTTCGAGGGCACGGACCTGATCATCGCCCACGGCGAGCGGCTCCTCCTCGAGGGTCCTTCGGGCGGCGGCAAGTCCACTCTGGCCGGGGTCCTGACCGGTCTCCACAAGCCCAGGTCCGGCCTGCTCCTGCTCAACGGCCTCGACCGCCATACCCTGGGCGACGACTGGCACCGGCTCGCGACCTCCGCTCCCCAGTTCCACGAAAACCACATCCTGTCGGGCTCGGTCGCGTTCAACCTGCTCATGGGCCGGCAATGGCCGGCGCCCGCTCCGGACCGCAAGGAAGCCGAGGAGCTTTGCGAGGAGCTCGGCCTCGGGCCTCTGCTCGCGCGCATGCCCGGCGGGCTCAACCAATATGTCGGCGAGACCGGCTGGCAGCTATCGCATGGCGAGCGCAGCCGTATCTATCTCGCCCGCGCCCTGCTTCAGGGCGCCCATTTGACCGTGCTCGACGAGAGCTTCGCCGCGCTCGATCCGGAAACGCTCGCTTTGTGCCTCGAATGCAGCCTCAAGCGCGCCCGGACGCTGATGGTCATCGCCCATCCGTGATGGCCGCCCCGCCCGGGCCGGGCCGAGCGGCATTGCAGCATTGCCGCCCCCGGTTTAAGCTTTCCGCCTAGCAGATGAGTCGAGAGGGGGAATCGACAATGACTGTGACCGTGGAAGACCTGCTCGAGATGAAGCAGGAACAGCTCGACGACCTGTTTTCGGCGCACGAGGCCGGACCAATTCCGGACGGCGAGGCTCACGGCACCGCGATCATCGCGCCCGGAACTCCACGCAGCCGGCACCTGGCGAGAGCGGTGACTTTGTTCGCCTGGCAGGGCAAGGAATTCGATCGCGAGCACGGCACATTGCGCAATCATATATTGCCCTTCGGTCTGAAGGCGATCGTCGCCCAGGTCTACAAGGGCCCGAGCTGGCTCGACCAGAAGGAATGCATCGTCCTCGATTACTCGCAAACTTCGTCGGTTGCGCAGTGGGTCCGCGACGAAATCCGGATGATCCAGCCGGGCCTCTATCTCGGCAAGGTCTATTGGGAAAAGAAGCGGCTGATCGACTTCGCGCTCGAATTCTCCTGATCGGTCGCCGGCGGTGACGCCGCAGCACGATTTCATGATCGCGGCGCCGCTGCGCGCCGGCGCGAGGCCGTCGATCGACGATCTGCTGGCGTCGATGGCCGTCGAGCCGGGCCTCGCCGATCCCGACAACCCGCTGCTGCCGTTCAGCCGCTTCCCACGGATCCACTTCGCGCGCCTGCTGCTGCTCGACGACCCGTCGCTGGCGGACCGCACCCATTTTCCGAACCTCTATTTCCCCTGCCCCGTCCGGCTCGCCCTGCTCGTCGTCTGCGACGGCCCCGCGGAATCGCAGATCGACGAGTTGGCGGCGGTCGCGGGCGACGGCCTGAGGCGCCTGTTCGGCCATTGCGAGGGCCTGGACGAAGGCACGGACCTGCGCCGCTGGCTCCATTCGAGCAACATCCGGAGCGCCACCTTCTACATGAACTGGCCGGGACGGACGGTTCTGCAATCGCGCGAGGAGGCGGTCCTTCACGACGTCCTTCGCGAGGAGCTGGCCCGCCTCCCCGCCGCGGGGCCGCGCGAGACCAAGCTCGCCCTGCGCGAGGCCGTCGCCAGGCGCGGCGTGAAGCTCACGCCCGAGGCCCCGACTCCACCCGGCCGGGCGCTCGCGAACCTGGTCGATCTGATCGCCGTGCCGGTCATCGTCCTGCTGATGGCCCCGATCCTCATCCTCCTCTTCCCCTTGATCGCGATCAAGTTGAGACGGCTCGAAACGGCCAATCCGGTGATCGCGCCGAGGCCCACGGTCGAGCGGATCGAGATGCTGTCGCGCTATGAGGAGCGCGACATCACCAACCCGTTCAGCGCCATGGGCTCGATCCAGCCGGGATTGTTCCGGCGGCTTCTGTCGAGCTACCTGCTCTGGCTGATCGACTGGGCGGCCCGCCACATCACCACCCGCGGCAAATTGTCGCGGGTGAGGACGATCCACTGCGCGCGCTGGATCTATCTCGACGACAAGAGGCGACTCTATTTCGCGAGCGATTATGACGGCTCGCACGAGGCCTATATGGACGATTTCGTCAACAAGGTGGCGTTCGGCCTCAACCTCTCCTTCTCCCACGGCATCGGCATTCCCAAGACCCGCTGGCTGCTCTGGGGCGGCGCCCGCAACGAGGGCGACTGGAAGGCCTTCCTGCGCCACCACGAAATGCCGACCCCGGTCTGGTACAAGGCCTATCCCGGCCTGACCTGCCAGGACCTCGCCCGCAACGCGCGCATCCGCAAGGGGCTGGAAAGCGCAAACGACGACGACCGCGCCATCCGCCGCTGGCTGGCCGAGATCTGAGGAAGCACGATGCCCACCGCCGTCCTCGAGCGCGAAGACATCCAGGCCCTGGTCCGCTCCGGCTTCGGCAAGCTCGAGGCCTCGCGGCTGCTGCTCGTTCGAGTCCGGCCCGGCCGGGAGGCGCAGGTGCGCACCTGGCTTCGCGAGGCGGAGGTGCTCAGCGTCGCCGAGTTCGACGAGGCGCGGCTGGCCAAGAGGCGTATCAACCGGATCCTCCAGGTCGCGGTCAGCGCCCCCGGCCTCGCCGCGCTCGGGCTTTCCGACGAGGTGATGGCCGGCTTCCCGGCCGACTTCCTCGCCGGGATCGCCGGCGACGAGCGCCGCTCGCACCGCCTGGGCGACGTCGGCGCGAACAGCCCGAGCCGCTGGAAATGGGGCCGCAAGGGAAACGAGCCGCATCTCCTCCTGATGCTCTACGCCGATTGCGCCGATATCGAGTCCTTCGCCGCGGCGACGGTGGCCGGGCTCGGCCAGAGCTGCGAGCTGCTCCAGCCCCAGCTCGATTGCTCCGAGCCGGGGATCGAGCCGTTCGGCTTCAAGGACGGCATATCGCAGCCGCGGATCGACTGGGACGGGGTCCGCACCCCCGGCGGCACGGCCGACCAGGTCTACACCAATTACGTCAGCGCCGGAGAGGTTCTGCTCGGCTATATGGACGAATATAACCTGGTCAGCGACCGGCCGCTGGTCGCCGATTCTCTGCCCGGCGCCGATATGCTGCCGCCGAGCATCGACGATCCGGAGCGCCGCGACCTTGGCCGCAACGGCTCCTTCCTGGTCCTCCGGACGCTCGCGCAGGACGTGGACGGATTCTGGGCGTGGACGAGGCGGGAAGCGGGCGAGGAAGGCTCGCTCGAGCTGGCCGAGGCGGTGATCGGCCGCCGCAAGGACGGCCGGCCGCTGGAAGGGCTGCCGAGGGTCGAGGTCAGCGGGCTCGAGGAGCCGGAGGACGGCTTCACCTACGACAGCGATCCCGAAGGCCATGTCTGCCCGTTCGGCGGCCATATAAGGCGGGCCAATCCGCGCACGGGCGACATACCCGGCGGCGGCCGCGGCCTGCTCCATTACCTGCTCGTCACCTTGGGGCTGTGGGGGACGGTCAAGGACGACGTCATCGCTCCCTCGCGCTACCACCGCCTGCTCCGCCGGGGCCGGCCTTACGGCAGGCCCGGAACCGGTCAGGGGCTTCACTTCATTGCCCTGGGCTCCAACCTCACCCGGCATTTCGAGTTCATCCAGAACGCCTGGCTGATGAACCCCGCCTTCGCCGGCCTGTCGCAGGAGGCCGACCCGCTGACCGGCTGCCGCGAACCCTATCCCGGCGGCCTTCCGACCGACAATTTCACCCGGCCGCGCGCCGAGGGACCGTGCACCCGCTACGCCGGCCTGCCCCGCTTCGTCACCGTCGAGGGCGGCGGCTACTTCTTCCTGCCGGGGCTGAGGGCGCTGAAGTATATAGCAAGGGGCTGAAATCCTCCCCCGGAGATGCGGGGGAGGATTTAGGGGGTCCTAGCCAAACGGCGCCCAGCTGGTCGGCTCGATGTGCGGCACCTTGTTGTTCATCTGCCGGAACTGCGCGAGCGTCTGGTACATCCGCCTCCTCGCCCGGCTCTGGTTGCCGAGCGGCCGGTGCTCCGGGAGGCAGTGCCACGGGTTGAAGGACAGGTTGCGCGCGAAGGCGAGCTGCTCGGGCGAATCGAAGCGCTGGCGCGGGATGCGGAGCGTCGCCACCGGAATCCGCGGCGAGAGCCTCGTCGGCCAGAGCACCGAGGCGTTCTCGATCGGCATCCGATGGCTGTCCGTCTGCAGCTGCACCGTCATCTCGAGCTCGACGTCGGTCTCGAGCAGAGTCTTCACCATGTTGTCGCGCAGGTAATTGTCCGGCGGCCTCAGGGGCACCCGCGGGATCTTCTCGTGCACCTTCGACTTGCCGAAGAAGGCATATTGCATCGCCTGCCCCTCGCCGAGAAGGTAGGGCACGCAGCTGTAATAATTATGCCCCAGCGGGTTGTACTGGGTCTCGTTCCAGAGCGACTGCATCAGGAAGTCGCGGATGTGGTGCTTCCTCGGATTGAGGAAATACCAGATGGGCAGCTCCCGCTTGCTCCAGATCTGCAGATCGGCGTTGGCGGCGACGTCGGGGGTCGGGAAGGTCGGGACGCAGATGGCGAGGAAGTCCTGGGTGCCGGTCTCGTCGTCCATCAGCTTGGGCCCCTCGACGCCCATCACCTTGAGGCCGAGGCTGACGAAGCCGACATCGTCGATGTCCGGCTCGACGTGCGGGCCCGGGTTGGAGAAGCGCGCCCAGGCCTTGTAGCGCCCCGGTCTGGCGAAGATACCGTGCCTGAGCTTCTCGGGCAGGTCGTCGTGGACGATGAACTCGGCGCGGACGACTCCGTGGGTCTTGGTGTTGCCCGCCCGCTCCATCTTCTCGGGCGGGAAATCCTGGACGAGATGGTCGCGCATCGTGTCGATCATCGTCTGGACGTCCCGCTCCTCGTTCGGCTGGAGCCTCTCCTCGGCGAGAGCGAGCTTCTCGTCCTTGCGCGAAAGATTGATCGCCCATTGCAGCACGGCCGCCAGGGCGTTGCGGAAGAGCGTGTTGAAGGCCCGGCGGAAGAAGGGCTCGAAGCGCCGCTCGACGAGCAGGCCCCAGGTCAGAAGCTCGTGCAGCCAGAGCAGTCTCATGCGGCCTCCTCCATCCGGGCGGGCGCGAGGACGGCGTCCTCGAGGATCATGTCGACCGCCTTCTCCGCGGCCATGTAGATGGCGCTGACGATGAAATAGCCGGGGATGCGCGGGAAGATCGAGGCGTCGACCACCCTCAGCCGGGAAACTCCGTGGACCCGAAGCCGGCCGTCGACCACTCCGCCTTTCTCGCGCGGGCCCATCGGGCAGGTGCAGGAGGCGTGATGCCCCCAGGCGTTGTCGCGGATCCATTGCTCCAGCGCCTCGCCCCGGACGCCCTGGCCCGGGCAAATCTCCTCGGTCACCAGTCCGCAGCCGAGGAGCGGGGCGGCGGCCTCGCGGACCATCTCGATCGCGGCCGCGACCGCTTTCAGGTCCTTGCCTTCCGGATCGCATTCGGGATCGAAATAGTTGAACTGGACGACCGGCGGTTCGCGCGGGTCGGCGGACTTCAAGGTGACGGTCCCGGCCGTATTGGCGGTCCTCGCCTTGAGGATTGCCCAGCTGAGGACGTCCTTCTGATCGCGAAGCGCCTTCGAGTAGCCGGGATAATAGCCCTGGAAGGCGCCGAGCAGGGCCATGATGAAGAGGTCTGCGTCGCCGGCGCAGCCGGGCGAGTTGCGCTTCATCGCCAGCGCCGCCCCGTTCGAGATGTACATGCCCTGGCGCTTGCTCTCCCAAAGCCGCGCGGCGGCGTCGTCGGGCTCGAAGTCGGCGCCCTCCATCGACTTCCACGGCGCCGCGAGGCGCTGGAGGACGCAGACTTCGTAGCGGTCCTGGAGCTTGCGGCCGACCGGGAGCGATTGCCTGGTCGCGATTCGGTGCCGCCGCAGCTCTTCCTCCGGCCCGATGCCCGAGAGCATGAGCAGCTGCGGCGTGTTGAACGCCCCCGCCGCGAGGATCACCTCGCGCCGCGCCCTCAGTTCCGCCGGCTCGCCGCCTGAGTCCGCCGGGTCGCTTGCGGGGCTTGCCCGGTAGAGGTGCCGGCCCTTGCGATACTCGACCCCGGCGGCGCCCCCGTCGGCATCGAAGAGCAGCCGGGTCGCCAGGGCGTGGAGCTCGATCCTCAGCGGCCGCCGGCTTTCGCCTCGGCCTCGCGAAGCCGCTCGCGGGTCCCGAAGCGGCGATGGCCGTCGGTGGCGAGCGGCGCGTAGCACAGGCCGGCCTCGCCGTTCATCGAGCGGTCGTTGGGGTCGAGCTTGCCGCGGACCAGCCGCCTGAGCGCGCCCCAGGGGCCGGAGATGCCCTCGCTCGCCGCCCACGCCCCCTTCTCCAGCATCTCGCGCATCGGCGCGTCGGCGAAGGCCTGGGCCGGCATCGCCCGCTCGACCGGAAGCCAGCCGTCCCAGCCGTGCCCGCTGCCGTCGCGGCCCATCCCGGCGAGGAGCCGGCGCAGCGGGCGGTGGCGGCACTGCTCGACCTTGCGCTGGTAGCCCGCCATGGCCTCGGGCCCCCAGCCGTCGTCGCCGGTGACCTCGGCGATCCCGCGCCAGTCCGAATCCTGCGGCGTGATGAAGATCATCGCGTTGTGCGCGGTGCAGCCGCCCAGCGTCCCGGCGCGGGGATAGAATATCCCCTGCCCCTCGCAGCGCTTCCAGTCCCGCTCGGCCTCGGCCGGGTCGGCATAATGCTCGACCCAATAATCCCAGGCCATGGCCGGGTTCTCGGACGCCATCGGATGGAAGGCCGGGATGCTGTAGTCGCACGGGAAGCGCTCGGCGCCTTCCGCGACCGGATCGCCGCCGGCCTCGAGCAGGACGACGTCCATCCCCGCTTCGGCCAGGCGCGCGGCGACCGTGCCGCCCCCTGCCCCGGATCCGACGACGATATAGTCGCAGTCGAACCCGTCCCCCATCAGAAGGTCTTGAGGAAGGCGATCAGGGCTTCCTTGTCCGGGTTGCCGAGCGGCGCCTCGTTGCCGATCCACCATTGCTCGTCCGCGGTGAGGCCGGCGCGGTTCACGAACTGGTCGGTGCCGAAATAATGGCCGCGGTTGACGACGAAGTCGCGGCACTTGCTGAGGGCGCGCAGGTCCTGGCGAAGCGGAGCGAAGCGAAGCAGCGTCTCCCTGTCGTCGGCCGGCGGACGCTGGCGGATGTCGCGAAGGGTGCGCACCAGGTGGACGCCGAAGTTGAGCACGCGCTCGATCTGCTGGCCCTTGTCCTCACCCTCTTCCTCGGCGCGAAGCCGCAAATTGGTGAGGGCGCCGACCGGCATGCCCTTCGGAATCGGCCCGATCGTCAGATTGCCCTCGGCGTCGAAGCGCTCCTTGCCGAGCTTGCGGCGGAACACTTCCTCGCTGACCGGACCGAGCGTCGGCAGGAAGGTCGCCGGGATGAAGAGATTGCTGGACGCATCGGTCCGGTCGATCATGCCGCCTAGGCGGTTGCCGAACACGGCGTCCATCTCGCGCCGCTCGGGCCACAGCATCTGGCGGATGGAGGCGTCGAACGACGCCATCCGGCCGGCGATCGAGGGATCCGGGTTGAACGGTCCGACCCGGTTGTTGAGCAGGTAAGGCGCCGTCGACCAGAGCGAGATCAGGCTGGGCGGACGGGTGTAGCCGCGCCCGCCCCCGGGCAGCCGGTACTGGCGGCGCTCGCCATTGTACGGATCGTTGTAGCTCGCCCAGCCGACGGGCTGCAGCGTCTTGTAGGATTCCGACGTGAAATTGTCCCAGATGTTGCCTCGTATCCCGTTGGTGGCGAGCGGGCTGCACAGGTTGGTGCGAAGCAGAGTCACCGGGATCCTGGCGTCGGTGGACAGGTAGTTGTTGGCGAGGAAGTCCGGCTTGGCGACCTCGGCCCGCATCGCCTGCTTGAAGCCGGGGGTCTGGGTCCAGCGCCACCAGGCCTTGAAGCGGTCGAGATAGTTCGGCCCGGCGCTGTTCGCCAGGCTCGCGCTCTGCGGCGGCCTCGGTCCCTTGCTCGAGTGGCAGCGCGCGCAATTGTCGGCGAACACTTCCTTGCCGCGCGCGAGCTGGGCCGGCGGAGCGTTGACGTAGGCCGCGCCGCCGGGAATGGCGGCGAGCCGGTCCGGCCTCGCCGCCTTGAGGAAGAAGAGCGCCATGGCCGGCGTCCCCTTCTCGGTGGCGCGCCAGTAGGGCGAGGCGGAGCGGGCGTCGGCGATCGCGATCGGGCTCACCGTCTTGCCGCCGACGACCGGGTTGAAGTGCCTCATCCATTCTTCGCTGTAGAGGCCGATGTTGAGATAGACGCGGTTGAGCGCGCCCAGCATCCCGACCGAGTCCGAGCCGTCCTTGAGGACGTGGGGGGTGAGGACATTCGGCTTGCGGAAGAAGCGGGTGAGGTTCGGATCCTTTGTGACGTCGTTGAACTGGACGTTGTCGAGCCCGCCGCCGGCGAGAGTCTCGCCGCCGATGTGCGACGCCATTTCGAGCCTGGCGGGCACGTCGTAGAGGGCGTTCATGGTCCGCGGATTGTTGATGTTGTCGGTCGAGACCAGGGATGTGTCCATGGTCCCCGGCTTGAATGTTTTCAGCCACTGGTAGAGGAAGCTGTTCGGCGCCTTCTCCCAGTTCCAGTAGAAGACCCGGTCCATCCACAGATATTGAGCGCCGACCGACGAGCTCAAATTGGCCCATTCCGGCGCGTTGGGATCGGCCGGCGGGTTGGAGGGGCTCGGTCCGACGTGACAGAAGGCGCAGGACATTCCCACCCGGTAGGGGCGGACCAGCTTCTTGTCGTTGTAGAAGGCGGGGTCGCTATAATATCTCGAGCCGTCGCCCCAATGCTTCGCCGCCGCCTCGTCGAACTTGGGGTTGGGAAACAGGCGAAGGCCGACGATGCCGGTCGGATAGCCGTAGATCGAGCCGACCGGAAGGGTCCTGCCGTCCGCGAAGCGGGTGCCGCGGGCGCCCTGCCGGACGCCCGGATAGCGCTTCTCGTCCTCGAACGGATCGGCGGCGCAGCCCGGCTTGCGCTCGTCGACCCACAGGCCGAAGAACCGGTTGGGATCGCGGCGCGCCGGCGCCTGGAAGCAGGGTTCGTTGACGATTCCGAGCTGCTGCCAGCGGTGCGGCCGCGCGTTGAGGCTGGCGGGGTCCGGAGCGGCGATCTTGAGCAGGTCGAACGTCCCGAAGGTCGGTTCGACCATATAGTCCCAGAAGCGATCGTTGCCGCCGGTCCAGAGCAGCCACATGATCCGGCCGTCCCGCTCGGTCGGCGTGAGATCGATGGCGCCGTCCATGTCGCGGAAATAATCCTCGGCGGCGTTCCTGACCGTGGCGTGGGCCAGCTGCTTGTCCTCGACCTTGGCCAGCGCCGCTTCGTCCCTGGCCGGTCCGCGATCGCCGCAGGCGGTCAGGACGGATGCGAGCGCCGCCAGCGAAGTCAGTCGAAGAGCAGAAGATTTCACGCCCACGGCCCCCTCCATGCGCAGCGAGTCGGTCGGGGAGCCGGCGTCAATATGGGCCCCCTTAACTCACGGAGAAGCAAACATCCGCCAAGAAAATGGGGCCGTCAAGACAAGATCGGGCGAGGTCGGACCGGCCTCGCGACAGCATCGATGCCGGGCATTTAAGGGGTCGGGACTTGTCCGTCGCCGCCGGAATCGTCGGGCGATCGGTGCGGGCTCGGAAAGCCGTCTTCAGGTCGCGACCAGCGGGCAGGGAAGGCCCGGAACGTCGACCCGGAACTCGAAAAGGTCACCAGCCTGGGGCTGCGCCTCGATCTCGGCCGCCGACAGGAGCTGCCGGGCGGTGGTGGCGTAGACGGTGCGCAGATCGTCGCCGCCGAAGGCGATCTTGGTGATGTTGGCGACCGGGAACCGCACCCGCTCGGCCAGCTCGCCGTCCGGCGAATAGCGGCGCGCCTCCCAGCCGGCGTAGAGGCTGATCCAGACGAACCCCTCGCTGTCCACGGTCGGCCCGTCGGGATGGCCCTGCGCCGGGTCGATCCGGACGAAGGGCCGCGAAGGGCCGAGCGAGCCGTCCTCCCGCACTTGCGCGGTGTCGATCGTCCCCGCCAGCGTGTCGACGAAATAGAGGATCCGTCCGTCGGGCGACAGGGCCGGGCCGTTGGTGATCGCGATCCCGTCGAGACCGGTGGCGGCGACGGCGCCGCGCTCGAAGCGGTAGAAAGCGCCGGTCTTCGCGCTCTCGCCATTGTCCATCGTTCCGAACCAGAGCCGGCCCTCGGGATCGACCACTCCATCGTTGAGCCGGTTGTTCGGCAAGTCCGGCTCGATCTCCGCGATCAGGGTGAACCGGCCGGTCGATTCGTCGAACCGGTGGAGGCCGCTCATCAGCCCAGCGATGAACCCTCCGTCCCTCGCCGGAAGCACGAATCCGACCTGCTCGGGAGCGACCCAGCTCTGGCGCCCGCCCGACGCCGGATCGTAGCGATGGACCTTCCGTCCCTTGATGTCGGTGAACCAGAGCGCGCGGTCGCGCTCGACCCAGACCGGGCCCTCGCCGAGCGCGGCGCCGGCGTCCCAGACGCTTTTCGGTTCGGTGGCTGCCATCCGCGACGTTCCTGCCAGATGTTGGCTGGAGGTCAACCGCCTGCGCGAGCCTGCTCGATGATTCTCATCCCCTCCCTGGCGTCGGCGGGATCGACCGGAGGCGGCGCACGCCCCCCGACGGCGGCGGCGACGCCCTCGTAGAAGGCGCTGTAGCGGCCGGGCACGGTCGGGATTTCCTCGCGGCCGCCGTCGGGTCCGGTGAGGATCCCGGGCGGCCCGGCTTGCGGAGCGATTCCCAGCCTCAGCGCTTCCTCCTGCGGGTCGAGGCCGTGCTTGACGAAGCTTCCGCTCGTGCCGTGCACGGCGAAGCGCGGCCTCGGCTCGGCGACGAGGTTCGACGCGCAGAGGCGGATTCGGCGTCGGCCGTAGCGCAGAGTGATGGCGAAATAATCGTCGGCCGCCGCGCCCCGGCGCTGGGTCGCGACGTCGCCGATCGCCGAATCGGGGCGGCCGAACAGCAGCAGGGCCTGGTCGATCAGGTGCGGGCCGAGGTCCCAGAGCAGGCCCGAGCCCTCGACGCCCGTCTCGCGCCAGCCCGGCTTCGGCTCCGGCCGGAACCGGTCCCAATGCGCCTCGAACAGGCCGATCTCGCCCAGGCGCCCGGATTCGATCAGCTGCCGGACCGTCAGGAAATCCCCGTCCCAGCGGCGGTTGTGGAAGACGGTGAGCATCCTTTGGCGGGCGGCGGCCAGCGCGATCAGGGCGTCCGCGTCGGCGACGCTGGTTGTGAAGGGCTTGTCGACGACGACGTGCTTTCCCGCCTCGAGCGCCGCCCGGGCGAGCGGGAAATGGCTGCCGTTGGGCGTTGCGACGACTACCAGATCGATGTCCTCCGAGGCGATCGCCGCCGCCGCGCCGTCGGCGCCGGCGACGGTGACCAGCTCCAGTTCCGGCACGGAGCGGATCAGCGGCGCGTGGAAGATCGTCCCGGCCATTCCACGGCCGATCAGTGCGGTTCGAATGCTCAAGCCCGACTCCTCGCTGCTGGCATTGACCCTCTTCCTTCCCGGCGATGCCCCTTGCGCCTTGACGGGCATAGCGGCGCGGTCCGATAGTGAAAACGGGGGGAAGGGAAATGCGCGGATCAGGCCTGCTCGGCACGGGGTGGGCATTTCCTCCGACCTTTTCGAAGGAATTGATGGCCCCGTTCTCGGCGCGGCGCGGCGCGCCGCCGACTCCGGGGGAGATGGCGTCGAAGATCCGCTCCGCGATGACCGCCGACCTCGAGAATATTCGACAGAACTTGATCGTGCTTCTGTCCACCGCGCCGGGGGAACGGGTCAACCTCCCGACCTACGGCGCAGGCCTGGAGCAATTCGTCTTCAGGCCGCCGACCCAGGCGCTTCTGGCCGAAATCAGTGAGGTCGTCGCCGCCGCGATTCGCCTCTGGGAGCCCAGGATCGAACTCGTCGATGTCCTGACCAGCTTCGATGCCGCGAGCGCCGGGCTAGTTCTGATCGAGGTCCAGTTCCTTGTGCCCGCAATCGGAACCCCATCCAACCTGGTCTTTCCCTTCGCCATGGCCGAGCTTTCGCCGGGGGCCACCGGCTGATGCTGATCACGCGCTGGCGAACCCGACCGGCGAATCCGCCGGTCAAGCCGCTGGACGACCGTGACCTTGCCTCGCTTCTCGCCGAAGTCCGGACATTCTCGCGCTCGCTTCCCTTCGTCGACACGAGCGGCGACGAGGACGGAAGCTGGGAACCGATGTTCGACGAGCTTATGAACCCTCCGGACGGCGCGATGTCGCCGCACCTGGCTCTGCTCGTCGCCTTCGGCACTGTGTTTCGCCATTCGCAGGACGCCTTCAACCTTATTCCCGAGCGGCTCGCGGCCATCCATCGCGAGTGCGTGCTCCGCGGGGCGGAGCCGGTCGCCGGCCGGCTGGGCGCCGGCGGCACCGCCAGGGACCTCGAACGCCTCGTCCTGGACCGCTTCAAGGGCGTCGACCGCGTGCGGGTCCTGCCCGCCCGCGACGCGTCGGGCCGGCCCCGCCCCGGCCATTTGCTGGTTCTCGCCGCGAGCAAGCGCGCGGCCGCGAAAGGCCGGCCGCTGCCCGACCGGCTCAAGGAGCGAATCTGCGCGGCCCTGGCTTCGGCGACGAGCCCGCTCGCCCGAATTCACTTGAGCGAGCCCGCCGTCTCGCCGGTCGACATCCATGTCGTCGCCGCCTTTCGCGGCCAGCGGGGACCCAGGCGGCTCGAATCGGATCTGCGGCGGCTGCTGTCGCCGGCCGGCGCCCATCGCCTCGACCTTCCCGACGATTGCTCGCCGGCGGCCCTGAGGGACCGCATCACCCGCTTCATCCTTGCCCGGCCCTGCGTACTCGATATCGGGAAGCTCGACGTCGAGGCAAAATCGGGCGCCGGCGTGTCTGTCCCGGTCGCCGGACGGATCGCCATCCACTCGATGCGCGCTGAGGAATCTCGATGACCTCCGCCAGCGATCGGGCCGGCAAGGCCGGCTCGACCGCCCTTCCTTCCTGGGAAGATCTGGTCCGCGAGGGATTGGACGCGGTCCAGCTATTGGCCGGCCGGGGCTGGACTAACTTCGGGGCAAGCGACCCGGGAGTGACGATACTCCATCAGTTATGCTTCGGCCTCGGGGAGTTGAATTACCGCCTGGGGCTGCCGGCGGAGAATCTGGTCGCGGGCGCGGACGAGTCGGCAGCGTCGGCATTCCCGACTCCCCTCGAGGCGCTGACTCGCGATCCGATCACTCGGGACGACCAGCGTCGATTGCTGATCGATCGGCTGCCGGGCCTCGCCAATGCCTGGCTCGAGCCGCAGAAGGACGAGACCGGCGAGCCCACCGGCGTTCAGGCGATCTTCCTCTACCCGGCTCCCGACTTGCCGGGCGTGCATGCCGAAGCGCGACCGGTCGCCGGGCTGCCCGAGCAGGCCGCCCGCCTGTTCCGGAGGATTCGCCCGCTTGGAGAGGATGTCGGCCGGGTCGCCGTGATGCGGCCCGCCGCGACCAGAGTCGAAGCGATCGTCGAATTGGACGGTTCGGTCCCGCCGGAAGCCGTCGTTGCGGACGCCCTGATCGGCCTGAGCTGCTGGCTGACGCCCGAGGCGCGGCGTGTCGGCCTCGAGAAGGCGCTTGCTTCTGGTCGGCCGCTCGGCCCGCCGTGGCGGGGTCCGGCGCTCGCCCGCGGCCTGATCGACCTGCCCCCGCCGGCACGGAGGCGGCTCGACCTCGACGCCGTCCGAATCCGGCTGGCCGGCGTCCGCGGCATCCTCGCGGTCGAGCGGGTCGACGTCAGCGTCGACGGCGAGAGGCTGCGCCCGGGGGAAGCGGTCGAGCTCGAGGCCGGACGATATTTCAGCCTCGACGGCGGCCTGGAGCGCGACGAGCCAGACCTGGTTCCGACTTTGTCGGGCGAGCCGCAGCAGGTCGACAGCCGCGAGGTGCTGGCGCGGCTCCGCGATTACTGGGCGGACCGTCGCGGCCTCCGCGACCTGCCGGCGGAATTCGGGCAATCCCGGATCGCCGGCCGTGCCCCGGATCTGTCGCGCCTCCCGTCGACGGCGTCCGGCCTCCCGGCGGTCTACGGCGTCGCGGTCCGCGGCCTCCCCGCCGGAGCGCCTCCCGAGCGGAGCGCGCAGGCCAAGCAATTGTCCTTCTATCTGGGCCTGTTCGACTATCTGATCGCGGGGATGAACGAGCGTCTTGCCGACCTCGGCGCCCTGATGAGGGCCGGGCCCACCGATCGGCTGCCGTCGCGCCCGCTGATCGAAATGCTGCCCGAGCTCGGTCCATTGCTTCGACCGGACGAGGCCGGACTGGTCGAGCTGTACTTCCTGGACGCCGCCGAACGCATCGCCGACCTCGTCCTCGCTCTGCGCGGCGAGGACGAGCTCGTGATTCCGATCCCGCCCGCGCTTTCGGCCGAAGCCGCTCAGGTCCGCAGAATCAGGGTCAAGCGCGACCTCGCGCAGGCGCTCGCCCGGGCCGCACGCTCCGACGAGGGCGATCTCGAGGCGGCGGCCCCGGCCGTCGTCGGCGCCGCGGAGAAGCGCTGCCGGATCCTGCTCGGCTGCCGCGGCCATTTCGAGCGCGGCTCGCGGCCGCTGCTGATGATCGCCGATCATGTCGTTCTGGGCGGCGCGAGGCCGATGTCGGCGACGGCCCTCGTCCACCTGCCGGATCCGGCCTGGGACAGGGCGCCGTTCCGAGCCGCGGTGGGCCGAATGGTGCGCGCCAACGTCCCGGCCCATGTCGCGGTCGAGACCCTGTTCGTCGACCGCGCCGGGCTCGTCGCCTTCTCGGCCTCCTACCGCCGCCGTCTGCGCGGCCACTGGCGCTGCGCCGAGCCTTGGGTCGGCGACATGGTCGAACGGCTCGATGGCTGGCGGAGCGCAAGCGGGGCCGGTTGAACGGCGGGCTTTCGGACATGCCAGACGTTCGCTATTTGTTCTAAATGTCCGATGCTCCGACCGCCTACCCGCTGCGCGACCTGTTCGACGTCGCCGTCCGGGGCCGGTCGATCCGGCTGACCTGCGCCCGATGCGGGCACGCTACGGTGGTCAGCAGCCACGCTTTGTGGTGGCATTTCCACCGCAAAGGCTGGGTGGACACGCTGCGCGAGGTCCGCCGGCGCTGCCTTTGCATCATGTGCCTCCATCGCCACGGTTTGATAGTCCGCGACCCCGTTCTCGAGCTAACCCATACCCCACCCACCGACACCAGTCTGGAGATGCCGTCCGAGCTGGACTGGAAGCGGGAGGTGAAGCGGCGGCGGTAGGCTCTGGCCGTCCGCCCGCGATTGAACGATAGTGAGCCTCCCTCCGCCGCGGAGCGAGACGATGTCACTGGACGACGAGCTGATCGACACGCCCGACGGGCCGATGACGTGGGCGCAATGGAAGAAGCGCCACCCGGTTCAGATCCCGTCCCGCCGGACGAAGGGCAAGAAGCTTCCGGTGAAGGTCAAGAGATTCACCGGCGAGACCTGACCGCCCTTGCCCGCGATCCTTTCCGGGCCCGGAACAAAGCCCGGAAGCGCCGCATTGAGCCTGTCGAAACGACTGGAGGCTCCATGGCCAAGCTGTTCAATAACAATGGCCTGACGATCGTGCTGATGCTGCTTTTCCTGGCCAGCATCCTGGGTCAGTGGATCTCCGGATGGATGGTCCAGAACGAGGAACTGGTCCGGCACGGAGGGGCGACGCTCTCGCTGGCGGCCTATGCCGTCGACCCGGAGTTCATCTCCTCGGTCTTCGAGAATTGGGAGAGCGAGTTCCTGCAGATGTCGGCCTATGTCGTCCTGACCGCGATGCTCATCCAGAAGGGTTCGGCCGAGTCGCGCGACCCCGACGATCCGCCGCGGGACGAGAAGCTCGAGACCCAGGCCCATAAGCCCGGCGCCCCGCGCATCCTGAAGGGCGGCGATGCCGCGCGCTGGCTCTACGCCCACTCGCTGGGCCTGGCCCTGTTCACGCTCTTCCTGCTCTCCTTCGCCCTTCACTGGTGGAACAGCGCGAAATCGGCGGCGCAGGAGGCGCTTCAGCATGGCGACGCTCCGCTGGGTCCGCTCGCCTATCTCGCGGACCCCCAACTCTGGTTCGAGAGCTTCCAGAACTGGCAGAGCGAGTTCCTCTCGACAGCCGTGCTCGTCGTCCTCTCGATCTGGCTCAGGCAGCGCGAATCGCCCGAGTCGAAGGCCGTGGCGGCGCCCCGCGAGGCGACGGGCGCGGCCTGACGCGTCGAAGCGGGACAGCAGCCGCCGGCCTTCCGGGCGCAGGCGCTTTTCCGAATCGCTTAAATGGGTTATGAAAGGGCCGGGGACGGGAGATAGTCGCCTGAAACGGCAGCTGTCGGCGAAGCGCCTCGGCACGCACCGGGGCGCTTCGTTTTTTCGGGGCGCTTCGTTTTTTCGCTCCCTTCAAATTTTTTCGGAACCCAAAGGCGGGGAGGACGTTCTGCCTGTACCCCCCCGCGGTGATCGGCACCCCTCCCCCCTCCCCGCCGACACCGCAGAGCCCCGGCCCGAAAGGGCTGGGGCTTTTTCTTTGGCGTCATGACGGCGCGCCGGGAGCTCCTCACATCTGTAAGGCCGACGACCTCGGGCGATCCCGCGTGATCGTTTTGCAGCCGGCGCCCGATCGGCGACGGTGCGCCTTTTGTTCTACGTGCTTGACATTCGAACACATCATGAACATGGTGGAGTTTCAGTATCGTACCGGACCAATAGGGATCGAAATTCCATCCCGGGCGTTGGGCGGTTGTGGATAAGTAAGGGGATAAGGCTGTGATTTACCTGGCTGCCGCGCTCTTCTTCACCCTTGCCCTGCTCGCCGCGCTCGTGGCGATCCATGTGACGGTGCGGCTCCATTGGCCGGAAATATTGCTCGCCCTGCGCGGCGAGCTCGGCGCGGCTACGCCTCCGGCGCGAGCGGCGGCTCCGGCCGGGCCGGCTCCGCGGCGCGCTGCCTTTTGACCTTCGCATAGCTCGCTATGCTGAGCGGGATCATCGCCGCGTAGATCAGGGCGGCGACGCTCAGCGTCGGGAAAGGCGCCGAGATGAGCGCCGCGAACACAAGCGCGATCACGACCAGGGCCCCAAGCCGCACATGGCTTCTCAGCCGAAGCGAGCCCCATGAGAAGGTGGCGAGGTTCGAGATCATCAGGAACCCGACCAGGGCGGCCCAGGGCGCCGCCAGCCAGGTCTCCCGGAAGATCGGCTCGCCCGTCCAGTACCAAAGATAGACCGGCAGGAGCACCAGGCCGGCCCCGGCCGGCGCCGGCACTCCGGTCAGGAAGCCTGCCGACTTGTGCGGCTGCTCGACGGAGTCGATATTGGCGTTGAAGCGCGCGAGGCGCAGCGCGGCGCAGACCGCATAAGCGAGAGCGAACAGCCAGCCGTAGCGGGTCCAGCGCTCGAAATCCGGCCCGAGCTCCGCCAGTGGCTGAAGCACCCACAAATAGAGGATGATGGCCGGCGCGACCCCGAAGGCGGTGACGTCCGACAGCGAGTCGAGCTCGGCGCCGAACCGGCTCTGGCCGTTGAGCAGCCGGGCGATCCGACCGTCGAGCCCGTCGAGGATGGCGGCGATGACGACCGCGGCGACCGCCTTGTCCCATTCGCCGCCGATCCCGAACCGGATCCCGAACAGGCCCGAGCAGAGCGCCAGCGCGGTGACGGCATTGGGGAGGATGGTGCGCAGCGGGATCCCACGCCGCGGCCGGTCGGCCCGCCCCGGCGCCCTCACTGGGCGACTCCCTCCAGCGCCTCGGAAATTCCGGCGCGGGCGATGATCGTCTCGCCGGCGATGGTGCGCTGGCCGAGCAGCACCTGCGAGGAAGTCCCGGCCGGAAGGTAGACGTCCACCCGGCTTCCGAAACGGATCAGACCGACCCGCTGCCCGGCGGCGACATAGTCGCCCGCCTTGACCCACGGCACGATCCGGCGGGCGACCAGCCCGGCGATCTGGGTGAACCCGATCCTGAGCCCGTCGCGGCCTTCGACCAGGAAGTGATTGCGCTCATTCTCGTCGCTCGCCTTGTCGAGGTCCGCGTTGAGGAACTTGCCGGCGATGTAGGCGACCCGCTTGATCTCCCCGGCGATGGGCGAGCGGTTGATGTGGACGTCGAACACCGACATGAAGATCGAGACCCGCATGCACGGGCCCGGCGGAAGGCCGTCCTCCTCGCCGACCAGCTCAGGCGGCGGCGGGACGGTCGCGATCATCGTCACCATCCCGTCGGCGGGCGCGACGATCAGGCCGTCGCCCTTGGGCGTGGTCCGGATCGGGTCGCGGAAGAAGGCGGCGACCCACAGGCTGATCCCCGCGCAGAGCCAGCCGGCAATCTCCCACTCGAGCACCACCCAGAAGAAGAGGGTCACGGCCGCGGCGATGACCACGAACTTGCGGCCCTCCGGATGCACGCTCGGCATCCGGTAGCGCACGTTGGTGGTGACCAGGTCCGGCTTTTCGAGGGAGGTCATGGGCTTTGCCTTTAGGGCGCGGCGGCCGGGGATACAACCGTCGCCCCGGCGAAGGCTGAGCCCCGGCGGGCGAGCGCGAGGCGCTTGTAACCCCCCTGGAGCCCCGGCCTCCGCCGGGATGACGCGGTCCGGTTGATCCCCGCCTCTTCCCCGCCTACAGCCCCCGCACTCTCTACATCCAAGGGAAAGCACGGCCGCATATGGCGAAGATCAAGGTGAAGAACCCCGTCGTCGAGCTGGACGGGGACGAGATGACCCGAATCATCTGGCAATGGATCCGCGAGCGGCTGATCCTCCCCTATCTCGACATCGACCTCCTCTATTTCGACCTCGGAATGGAGAATCGGGACGCCACCGACGACCGGGTTACGGTCGAATCCGCGGAGGCCATCAGGACTCACGGAGTCGGAGTCAAATGCGCGACGATCACCCCGGACGAGGCGCGGGTCGAGGAGTTCGGCCTCAAGAAGATGTGGAAGTCGCCCAACGGCACGATCCGCAACATCCTGGGCGGGGTCGTCTTCCGCGAGCCGATCGTCATCGAGAACGTGCCCCGGCTGATCCCGGGATGGACCGACCCCATCGTCGTCGGCCGCCATGCGTTCGGCGATCAGTACAAGGCGACCGACTTCAAGGTCCCCGGCCCGGGCAAGCTCACCATCAAGTGGGTCGGCGAGGACGGCCAGGAGATCGAGCACGAGGTGTTCGACTTCCCCTCCTCGGGAGTCGCCATGGGCATGTACAATCTCGACGATTCGATCCGCGACTTCGCCCGCGCCTGCTTCAACTACGGGCTGGACCGCAAATGGCCGGTCTACCTGTCGACGAAGAACACCATCCTCAAGGCCTATGACGGCCGGTTCAAGGACATCTTCCAGGAGATTTTCGAAAGCGAGTTCAAGGCGAAGTTCGACGAGGCGGGCACGGAATATCAGCATCGGCTGATCGACGACCTGGTCGCTTCCGCGCTCAAGTGGAGCGGCAAGTTCGTCTGGGCCTGCAAGAATTACGACGGCGACGTCCAGTCCGACATGGTCGCCCAGGGCTTCGGCTCATTGGGCCTGATGACCTCGATCCTGATGACCCCGGACGGCAAGATCGTCGAGGCCGAGGCCGCGCACGGCACCGTCACCCGCCACTATCGTATGCACCAGCAGGGCAAGGCGACCTCGACCAACCCGCTCGCCTCCATCTTCGCCTGGACGGGCGGCCTCAAGTTCCGCGGCAAGTTCGACGGCACGCCCGAGGTCACCCGCTTCGCCGAGACCCTCGAGCGGGTCTGCATCGAGACGGTCGAATCCGGCCAGATGACCAAGGACCTCGCCCTCCTGATCGGGCCCGAGCAGAACTGGATGACGACGGAGCAGTTCTTCGAGGCGATCAGGGCCAATCTCGAAAGGGCGATGGCCGAGGGGTGAGCAACGGGATGGCGACGCGTCGGCCCGACTTCAGGACGAGAGGTCGGGACGACCGGCGCGAGGCGACCGCACATGCTCGGCCTTGTAGCCGAAGCCGATGAAGGCGGCGGGAAAGCGGCGGAGCCATTTGAAGCGGTCGAGCAGGCGGAGCGCGAAGGCGGGCTCGAGCGGCCCCTCCTTCTTTTCCAGCAGCCGCGACACCACCCTTCGTTGCGCCGCATCCTGGAAGCCCTGGATCATCCGAACCGCGGGCAGCCGCCGCTCCTGCACTTTCGCCAGCAGCGGATCGACGTCCGCCCCGTCCGCCATCGGCCCGGCCAGCGCATTGGCCGCCGCCACCGCGTCCTGCACCGCGACGTTGATTCCCACCCCCCCAACCGGCGACATTGCGTGGGCGGCGTCGCCGATGACGAGCAGGCCGGGCGAATGCCAGCGCTCCAGCCGGTCGAGAGCGACGGTGAGCAATTTGACGTCGTCCCAGCTCGAGATCGCGGCGACGTCGAGCGGAATATGGCGCGCCGTCGCCGCCACGTCGGCGCGGAAGCGTTCGAGGCCGAGCGCCCGCACCTCGTCGGCCGTGCCCTTGGCGAAGACGTAGGCGCATTGCCAGTAATCGCCGCGGTCGATCAGAGCCATGATCCGGCCGGGCACGATCACCCCCGTGGATTCGTTCTCCACGGCGCGCGCCTTGGGGATCCGGAACCAGAAGACGTCCATCGGCGCCCCGAACGAGCGCAGAGGCAGGCCCGCCTCCTCGCGAAGCACCGAGCGGCGGCCGTCGCAGGCGATGACCAGCGAGGCTCGCAGCTCGCGCTCCTCGCCGTCGGAGCGGTAGCGGACGCCCGTCACCCTGCCCTCTTCCCGGATCAGCCCATGGGCTTCGGCGTTCATCAACAGCGCGAAGTGGGGATAGAGCCGCGCCTCGTCGGCGACGAAGTCGAGAAAGTCCCATTGCGGCATCATCGCAATGAAGCCCCAGCGCGGATCGAAGCCCGAAAAATCGGCGACCTCGAGCTCGCGGTCGCCGACCCAGGCGCCGAGGCTACGAACCTTGTCGTGGGGCCGCTCCAGCAGCCTGTCGAGCAGGCCGAGCTCCGAGAATATCCTGAGAGTCGAGGGGTGCACGGTGTCGCCGCGGAAATCGCGCAGGAAATCGCCATGCTTCTCGAGCACCGTCACCGGGACTCCGGCGCGGGCGAAAAGCAGGCCCGCGACCATTCCGGCCGGCCCGCCGCCGACGATGACGAGATGGTTTTGCCCCCCGGCCATGGCTGACATTGTCCCCCGATCCTGCATAAAGGCAAGATGCATGGCAATTTCCAGACTTCCGGCTTCAGCGACGCGCTCGTCATCCTCGGCGCCGCCGGGGTGGTCATTCCCGCTTTCGCCCGGTTCCGGATAAGCCCGGTCATCGGCTTCATCCTGGTCGGCCTCCTGGTCGGCCCGGCCGGGCTCGGCGCGATGGCGGCGAAGATCCCCTGGCTCAACTACGTCACCATCTCCAATCCGGCGGCGGTCGAGCCGTTCGCCGAGTTCGGGATCATTCTCCTCCTCTTCGCGATCGGCCTCGAGCTGTCCTTCCGGCGCCTCTGGACGATGCGGCGGCTGGTCTTCGGGGCCGGCGCGGCCGAGCTCCTGGTCTGCGCGCTGCTCCTCGGCCTCGCCGTCAACCTGCTCGGCGAGAGCCTGAGCGGCTCGGTCGCGCTCGGCCTCGCTCTCGCCCTCTCCTCGACGGCGCTGGTCCTCCCGCTGGTCGGCACGACCAGCCCGGTTGGGCGCTCGGCGCTGGCCATGCTTTTGTTCGAGGACCTCGCGATCGTCCCGATCATATTCCTCCTGGGGGCGATGGCGCCCTTCGCCGCGGCGAGCGGGTTCGACGGCCTCGTCAACACCCTGCTGCTCGGCGCCGTCGTCGTCGCCGCGATGCTCGTCCTCGGGCGATTGCTCCTGCCTCGCCTGTTCGCTCAGGCGGCAAGGACCAAGAGCCCCGAGCTGTTCCTCGCCGCCAGCCTCCTCGTCGTGATCGTCGCCAGTCTCGCCACGACCGCCGCCGGGCTGTCGCCGCTGATGGGCGCCCTCCTCGCCGGGATACTGATCGCCGAGACCGACTATCGAAGCGAGGTCGAGGTCATCACCGCCCCGTTCCGCGGGCTTGCCCTGGGAATATTCCTGATCACGGTCGGGATGAGCGTCGACTTGAGGCTGGTCGCGGCCAATTGGGAGGCGATCGCCGCCGCCGTGATCGGGGTGGTGCTGCTCAAGGCGCTGGTGACCGGCCTCCTGCTTCGCCTCAACGGCGCGCGCCGTGCCGTCGCCGCCGAAGCCGGGCTGATCATGGCGTCGCCCTCGGAGACGACGCTGATCGTCCTCGCCACCGCGGCCGCGGCGCAGCTGATCAGCGCCGAGACCGCGGCCTTCTGGCAGATCGTCACCGCGATCGGGCTCACCCTCACCCCGTTGCTGGCCAAGCTCGGCCAGCTGGCGGCGCGGCGGGTCGACTTCCAGCCGGAAGATGAAGGCGCCGCGATCGGCGAGGGCGACAAGAGCCGGGTCGTCGTCATCGGCTTCGGCCGCGTCGGCCGCCTCGTCGCCGAGATGCTCACCGCCCATGGCCGGCGCTACGTGGCCGTCGATTCGAGCATCGACACCGTCGCCGCCTGCCGCAAGGAAGGGATACCCATCGTCTACGGCGACGTCGCACGCTCCGAATTCATGGACAGGCTCAACCTCGGCCACGCCACCGCGCTCGTCCTGACCATGGACGACCCGGTGCTGAGCGTCAGGGTGACCAAGAAGGTGCGCGCCTGGTGCCCCGGGCTCACCATCGTCGCCCGGGCGCGAGACGCCGCCCACGCCGCCGAGCTCTACCGCGCGGGCGCCACCGACGCGGTGCCCGAGACTCTCGAATCCTCGCTCCAATTGTCCGAGGCGGTGCTGGTCGACCTCGGAATGGCGATGGGGCCGGTCATCGCCTCGATCCACGAGAAGCGCGCCGAGTTGCGCAAGGAGATCATGGAGCTGGGCGAGATGGACCAGGAGCCCAAGCTCGAGCGGCGGCGGTTGAGGGACGCGGCGAAGGCTCGGTGACGGCGCGCCTCTTCAGCTGCGGCAAGTCGTTGTTCTATCGGCGAAAGTAGTTGACGCGCAATAAGGCTGCGGACCGATCACAATCGTCGGAAACGCCGGGAGACGCGGGAATCGCCACCGGATCGCTTCATTCCGTCACGCTGGGCCTCCCTGCAATTTCGCACAGCTTAAACGTGGCGGCACGTCGATCGAAGAGGCGAGAGCCCTGCTGGCGTTCCGCGTCCGTTCCCGGTAGGACAAGCCATGGCAAAGCGATCCGGCTCCGCCGACCTCCCGCTTCACGGTGGACGCGTCCCGGCCTGGCTCGGCGAGCGAATGACCCGGCTCGGGACCGTCATGGCCGAGGCGATCGTTCATCACGAAGGCCGCGACGCCTTCCTCGCCCGGCTCGCCCATCCCTTCTGGTTCCAGTCTTTCGGGGCGGTGATGGGGATGGACTGGCATTCGTCGGGGATCACGACCAGCGTGATCGGGGCGCTGAAGCGCGGGCTCAATCCGCGCGCGGGCGAGCTCGGGATAAGGGTCTGCGGCGGGCGCGGCCGCCATTCGAGGGCGACTCCGATCGAGCTGGCGGCGGCGGGCGACGCGGCCGGGTTCGACGGCGCGGATCTGGCCCGATCGAGCCGGCTGGTCGCCAAGGTCGACAGCGCCGCGCTCCAGGACGGGTTCGACCTCTACCTGCACGGCTTCTTCGTCACCGACGAAGGCAAGTGGGCGGTGGTCCAGCAGGGCATGAACGGCGCCAGCAAGACCGCCCGGCGGTACCATTGGCTGTCCGAAGGCCTGACCAGCTTCGTCGATTCGCCGCACGCCGCGATCGAGGGGCGGCGCCAGGGCGAGGTGCTCAACCTCGCCGACCGCCGCGCCGACTCCTCGCGGCGAGCCCAGCTCGAGCTGCTCGCCGAGCTCGGCCCCAGCCGGCTGGCGCTCGAGGCGGCGAAGATCGAGCGCTGCGAAGCCCCGCCGTCCGCGGAGCCGTTGCTGCCCCACCTCTCCCTCCCGGACCATCACGACGTCCGGGCCGACGACGTGATCCTGCGTCGGCTCCACGGAACGCTCGCGGCGGCGGCCGAAGCCGGGCCGAAGGATTTCGCCGACCTGCTGCTCGTCCCCGGAGTGGGCGCTCGCACCGTCCGTTCGCTGGCGATGGTCGCCGAGGTGATCCACGGCGCGCCGTCGCGTTTCGCCGACCCGGCCCGGTTCTCGCTCGCGCATGGCGGCAAGGACCGCCATCCTTTTCCGGTGCCGATCAAGGTCTACGACCGGACGATTTCGGTTCTGAAAGGGGCCGTCGAGCAGGCGAAGCTGGGCCGCGAGGAGAAGCTCGGCGCGATCCGCCGCCTCGACGAGCAGGCCCGGCGGCTCGAGGCCCATGTCGGCGGGCCGAGCTTCGAGGCGGTGATGGAGGAGGAGCGGCGGCTCTCGCACAGCTATGGCGGGCGCAGCATCTTTGGCTGGGAGCCGCCGGGAGCTGCAGCCGAGCTAGGTACTTGATCGGCGTGCCGCCGGAGATCCGGATCAATTAAGTTCTTCGCTGCGCCCTACCATCCGCTCGCCCAACTCAGCGTCCCCGCTTAAGTCAGCTAGGGAACACGCTGCCAACATCGCCCAGGAGTTGGCCGCACCCAAGACCTCCCGAAGCTCCTCTTCTTCAAATACAGGGCCGACACTATCGGCTTGCATATGGCGCGAAATCATCCGCCCGCCACCGTGGGTGAAGTCGCACACAATAGCCCACACTTCGTCGACAACAGTTTTCAATCGCTCCTTGAATAAGCCACGCTGCTCCAGGACTGAGGCTATACGAGGAGATGATGGCGGATCATTCCCCTTGAGGAAACCATCTACCTGCTCATCAGTCGCAATAAGTTTAACCCACCAAGCCCGCAAAAAGCAGTCAATCGCGGGCCTAACCAGAGCGAACGCTGAGGCATAACGCTGGCAGTCGTAAAGGTGAATTATGGATGCATGATGAGTTAGGGCAACGTGTAAAAACCCTGCTGCTACTCTGGTCCGTAGGTCGGATGGCAAGCTCAATCCGTCAATCTGATCGCCAATCCAATTGGCAAGGCGCTTTCCAGCCTCAATTTCGCTTTCAACCGTCACGCAGTGACCGTTTCCAAGGCCTCTCGAACGGCCTGAACCGCTTCGGCAGCCTTCGAGGCGTCGGGTCCGCCGCCCTGCGCCATGTCGGGCCGGCCTCCTCCACCCTGCCCCCCGACCGCTTCTACAGCCTTGCGGAGGAGGTCGACAGCATTCCTATGGGCGGTGAGATCATCCGTGACACCTACTGCCACGGTCGCACGGCCGTGATGGGGTGCCACTAAGATGACCACTCCCGAGCCAAGCCGTTTCTTGTGCTCGTCAATCAGGCTACGCAATGCTTTCGGGTCGATGTCCTCGATGATCTGGCCAAAAAACGAATGCCCGCCCACCACTTCGGCACCGACGCCCGATGCTGAGCTCCCGCCAACCGCAGTTCCCGTCGCTGCCGCAACTGAACTGCCGCCCATCGCAAGCGCCTTCTTCGCATCGGCGAGCTCGCGCTCGAGACGGCGGCGATCGTCGAGCAGCGCCGCGACCCGGGCCGGGACCTCCTCGGGCGAGGCCTTGAGCGTCGCCGCGGCTTCGCGAAGGCGGTTCTCCCGCTCGGTCAGCCACTGCCGCGCGGCCTCGCCGGTCAGCGCCTCGATCCGCCGGATCCCGGCGGCGACCGCGCTTTCGCTGACGATCTTGAACAGCTGGATGTCGCCCAGGGCGTTGACGTGGGTGCCGCCGCAGAGCTCGACCGAATAGCTGGCGTCCGAGCCGCGACCCATGGAGAGGACCCGGACCTCGTCGCCATATTTCTCGCCGAACAGGGCCATGGCGCCGGCCTCGATCGCCTCCTGCGGGCTCATCAGGCGCGTCGTCACGGCATCGTTCTCGCGGATGTGGCGGTTCACCTCCTCCTCGATCGCGGCGATGTCCTCGCCGGTCAGCGCCTTGGGGTGCGAGAAGTCGAACCGGAAGCGGTCGGGCGCAACCAGGCTGCCCTTCTGGGTGACGTGGCCGCCGAGCCGGTGGCGGAGCGCGGCGTGGAGGAGGTGGGTGGCGCTGTGGTTGGCGCGCACCCTCCCTCTCCGCTCGGCGTCCACCGAGAGATGGACGGCGTCGCCCACCGCGACCTCGCCGGCCTCAATGACGGCATGGTGGGCGTGGAGTCGGCCGAGCGGCTTCGACGTGTCCTCGACCTTCGCCCTCAGCCCCTTGTCGCTGGTGACGGACCCCGTATCGCCCATCTGGCCGCCGCTCTCGCCGTAGAAGGGCGTCTGGTTGGTCAGGATGGCGACCTTGGCGCCCGCGCCGGCGCGATCGACCCGGGCGCCGTCCCTGACGAGGGCGACGACCACGCCCTCGCCCTCATGGCCGGCATAGCCGGTGAATTCGGTCGAGCCCTGTTCCTCGGCGATGTCGAACCAGACGTCCTCGGACGCCTTCTGGCCGGAGCCCTTCCAGGCGGCGCGCGCCTGCGCTTTCTGCTCGCCCATCGCGGCGTCGAAGCCGGCCCGGTCGACTCCGTAGCCCTGGGCCCTCAGCGCATCCTCGGTGAGGTCGTAGGGGAAGCCGAACGTGTCGTAGAGCTTGAAGGCGACCTCGCCCGGCAGCGTGTCGCCCGGCGCCATCGAGGCGGTCGCCTCGTCGAGCAGCCTGAGGCCGTTGGCCAGGGTCTGGCGGAAGCGGGTCTCCTCGAGCTTCAGGGTCTCCTCGATCAGCGGCTGCGCCCTGACCAGCTCGGGATAGGCCGCGCCCATCTCGGCGACGAGTGACGGCACCAGCCGGTGCATCAGGGGCTCGCTGCTTCCAAGCAGGTGGGCGTGGCGCATCGCTCGGCGCATGATTCGGCGAAGCACGTAGCCGCGGCCCTCGTTCGCGGGCAGCACGCCGTCCGCGATCAGGAAACCCGAAGTGCGCAGGTGGTCGGCGATGATCCGGTGGCTGGCCGCCGTATCCGCCGTCACTCCGTTATGGGCGAGCGACGAGGAGGCGGCGATCAGCGCCTTGAAGGTGTCGGTGTCGTAATTGTCGTGGACGCCCTGCATGACCGCGGCGATCCGCTCCAGCCCCATGCCGGTGTCGATCGACGGCCTCGGCAGGTCGCGGACGAACTCATTGTCCTCCTGCTCGTACTGCATGAAGACCAGGTTCCAGATCTCGACGAAGCGGTCGCCGTCCTCGTTCGGCGAGCCCGGCGGGCCGCCCGGGATATGGTCGCCGTGATCGTAGAAGATCTCCGAGCAGGGTCCGCACGGGCCGCTGTCGCCCATCGCCCAGAAATTGTCCTTGGTCGCGATCCGGATGATCCGGCTCTCGGGAAGCCCGGAGATGCTGCGCCACAGGTCGAAGGCCTCGTCGTCGGTATGGTAGACGGTGGCGGTCAGCCGTTCCGGCGGCAGGCCCCATTCCCTCGTCAGGAGCGTCCAGGCGTGGACGATCGCCTGCTCCTTGAAATAGTCGCCGAACGAGAAGTTGCCGAGCATCTCGAAGAAGGTGTGGTGGCGCGCGGTGTAGCCGACATTGTCGAGATCGTTATGCTTGCCGCCGGCGCGGACGCATTTCTGCGACGAGGCCGCGGTCGAATAAGGGCGGGTCTCGAGGCCGGTGAAGACGTTCTTGAACGGCACCATTCCGGCGTTGACGAACATCAGCGTCGGGTCGTTCTGAGGAACGAGCGGCGCCGAGGGCACCTGGCGGTGCCCGTTGGAGCCGAAATAGTCGAGGAACGACCGGCGGATGTCGTTGGTGGAGGTCATGGGCTTTAGGTAAGCCACATGCTGCGTTGCGGCAAGGCACGTCGCCCGCTCGACCGTCATCCCGGACTTGATCCGGAATCCATGAACACCGCGGTGCGAAACGATCGGCGACCGAGTTCATGGATTCCGGCTTTCGCCGGAACGACGGGGAAGGTCAGAGCCCCGTCGGCGCCGCCGCTTCCTCCGCCGTCGCCTCCGTAGGGGCTTCCGCCACCTGCGTAGGCCTTTCCTCGCTGCTCACGGGATAGCTGGCATAGGCCTGGATGCGCTCGCGGGCCGGGTCGGGGGCCGAAGCCTGGGCGACCGTCACCACGGTCGGCTCCGGCGCTCGAAGCAATTCGCCTTCCGCATATCGATCCACCGCCGGATCGTGACGGGGCGCGTATTCGACCGGATAGGTGCGGCAGCCGATGCAGCCGCCGCCGAGCTCGCCGACGATCACGGGCTGCTGGGCGGCCCGATATTCGGCCTGGTGGACCTGGGCCCAGTCCGGGCTCCGATAGGGCACCAGGTCGGCGTGGAACTCGTCCTCCGCCTCGTTGAAATAGAGCGGGTTGATCTCGGAGATGGCGGACTTGCCGAGAGTGACTCCGAGCGCGGCGCCGAGGATCGAGAGGCCGGCCATGATCGGCAGCGTGGTCGGGACGGGCATCGTCGTCACTCCCTGGTACAAGCGGCTGCATCCGCAACACAGGTTAAACCGACCGGGGCGCCCGGGTGTTCCCTGACCTCTTCCTGGACGGAGACGTCCTCACCTCCCCTCTTGCGATTCGGCTTCAAAGGGTGGAACGCTTGCGGAATTGAGCGCTGACGCGCTTCAACGCGGGTCGCGCCTTGGAACGCAAGGAGACACGCATGCCCGACAGATCGGTAGGCACCAGGACGATCGCCCTCGTTGGACCGGGGGGAGCGGGAAAGACCAGCCTCGCCGAGGCCCTGCTCTTCGCCGCGGGGGCAGTCGATCGCCAGGGCAGCGTCGACGCCGGCACCAGCGTCGGCGATTCGAGCCCCGAGGCCAGGCAGCGCGCCGGCTCGACCGAGCTCAACCTGATGCACTTCGATTTCCTCGGCGACCGCTTCGCGATCGTGGACTCGCCCGGCTCGGTCGGCTTCGCCGCCGACGGGGCGCTCGCGGTCGCGGCCGCCGACCTCGCCGTCGTCGTCGTCGATCCGGACACCGACCGCGCCATCCTCGCCGAGCCGGCGCTTCGCCAGCTCGAATCGCTGGGCGTCCCCCACCTCATCTTCGTCAACAAGATCGACCAGGCCCGAGGCGGCATTCGCGACCTGCTCGAGGCGCTCCAGCCGATGAGCTCCTCGCCCCTCGTCGCCCGCCAGATCCCGATCCGGGAGGGCGAGAAGGTCACCGGCTTCGTCGACCTCGCGCTCGAGCGCGCCTTCAAGTACCGGCCGGGCAAGCCGTCCGAGCAGATCGAAATCCCCGCCGACCTCGCCGACCGCGAGAAGGGCGACCGGTTCCACATGCTCGAGCAGCTCGCCGACCACGACGACGACCTGCTCGAGAAGCTGCTGATGGACGAAGCGCCCGACCAGGCGACGATATTCGCCGACATCGCCCGCGAGACGAAGGAGAATCTGGTCGTGCCCGTGCTGTTCGGGTCGGCCTTGAACGGCTTCGGAGTGCGGCGGCTGATGAAGGCGCTTCGCCACGACGCCCCGCCGCCCGAGGCGGCGGCCGAGCGGCTCGGCGCAAAGGGCGGCTGCGCCTTCGTGTTCAAGATCTCGCACGGGGGCAATATGGGCCGGCTGGCCCTGGCGCGGGTCTTCGGCGGTCCGCTGAGCGAGGGCACCGAGCTCAAGGGCAGCGGCGGCGCCATGGTGCGGGTCGGGACCCTCTTCGCCATGCAGGGGGACAAGACCTCGAAGCTCGGCAAGGCCGCCGTCGGCGACGTCGTCGCCATCGCCAAGGCCGAGGGAGTCAATTCCGGCGAGTGGCTCGGCGCCGGGGGCAAGGCGCCGGACGTGGCCCTGCCCGCCTCCAATTACGCGCTCGCCATCGCGACGAGCGACCGCAAGGACGACGTTCGGCTGTCGACCGCGCTCCACAAGCTGGTCGAGGAGGATCCCTCCCTCGACTGGGAGCAGGACGAGGCTCTCCACGAGACCCGGCTGAGGGGCATAAGCGACGAGCATCTCAAGGTCACCCTGGCCCGGCTGAAGCGGCGCTACGGGGTCGCCGTCGACTCCCAGCCGCCGGTGGTCGGCTACAAGGAATCGATCCGCAAGTCGGTCACCCAGCGCGGCCGCCACAAGAAGCAGTCGGGCGGCCACGGCCAGTTCGGCGACGTCGTCATCGAGATCAGGCCGCTGTCGCGGGGGGAGGGCTTCAACTTCGACGAGAAGATCCACGGCGGCGCCGTGCCCCGTCAATACATACCGGCCGTCGAGCAGGGCGTTCGCGACGCCCTCGCCAAGGGTCCGCTCGGCTTTCCGGTGGTGGACGTGGCGGTGACCCTGGTCGACGGCAGCTATCATACGGTCGACAGCTCCGAGCTCGCCTTCCGAACCGCGGGGCGGATCGGGATGAGCGAGGCGCTGGCCCAGGCCCAGCCGCACCTGCTCGAGCCCGTCCACAAGGTGACGGTGGTGACCCCGGGCTATGCGACCTCGCGGGTCACCTCGGCCATCGCCAGCCGTCGCGGCCAGATGCTCGGAATGGACAGCCGCTCCGGCTGGTCGCGCTGGGACGTGGTCGAGGCCCTGGTGCCGGAAGCGGAGCTGCAAGGGCTCGACGCCGAGCTGAGGTCGGTCAGCCAGGGCCTCGCCAGCTATGAGGCGAAGTTCGACCATCTCGCCGAGCTGAACGGCAAGCTCGCCGACGACGTCGTCCAGAAGGTGCTGGAGCCGGCCTGAGACGGAGCGGTACGGCCCCCTTGTCGTCATTCCGGCGAAAGCCGGGATCTCGGCGACAAGGGCGCAGGGCGGCTCGCCAAGAGGTCCCGGCTTGCGCCCGGGATGACGGTTGTCCGCTTGACCCGCGCGCTGCAACCGGCTTCCTAGGCGCGCAGTCCAAGCGAGGGAGCGCCCGGTGGCCAAACGCCTGACCTATTACATCATCGCCGGGCTCCTGCTCGGAATCCTCGCGGGCTGGATCCTCAACGTCTCGATCGGCGACGGAAGCGCGGCCGGCGAGGCGAAGCTGAAGACGATCGCCGGCTATATCTCGATCCTGACCACCATCTTCCTCCATCTGATCAAGATGATCATCGCGCCGCTGGTCTTCTCCACCCTCGTGGTCGGCATCGCCCATATGGGCGATACGGCGGCCCTGGGACGGGTCGGCGCCAAGGCGGTGGGCTGGTTCGTCTGCGCGAGCCTCGTCTCGCTGACCCTGGGGCTCATCCTCGTCACGTTGTTCCAGCCCGGCGCGGCCCTCGGCCTGCCGCTACCGCCCGTCGACGCCACGGTCGGGGTCGACCGATCCGCTTTCGACTTCGCGAAGTTCATCGCCCACATCTTCCCCGAATCGATGATCGGGGCGATGGCGTCGAACGACATCCTCCAGATCGTCGTCTTCTCCCTTTTCGTCGGGGTCGCGATCATGGCGGTGGGCGAGCCGGCGCGGCCGCTGGTCCGGGCCGTCGAGGCTCTGGTCAAGGTGATGCTCCAGATCACCGACTATGTGATGCGCTTCGCTCCGGTCGCCGTCTTCGCCGCCGTGACCGCGACCGTGGCGCAGCGCGGCCTCGGGATACTGAGCACCTTCGGCTATTTCATGGGCAGCTTCTACATCGGCCTCGTCATCCTCTGGGCGCTCCTGATCGGGGTCTGCTTCCTGATCGTCGGCGCGCGGACGAAGCTGCTGGTCCGCTACATCCGCGATCCGATCGTTCTCGCTTTCTCGACCGCGTCCTCGGAAGCCGCCTACCCCCGCACCCTCGAGGCGCTCGACCGCTTCGGGGTACCGCCGCGTATCGCCAGCTTCGTCCTTCCGCTCGGCTACTCGTTCAACCTCGACGGCTCGATGATGTACATGACCTTCGCGTCGATCTTCGTCGCCCAGGCCTATGGCATCGAACTCAGCCTCGGCACCCAGGTGCTGATGCTGCTGACGCTGATGATCACGTCCAAGGGCGTCGCCGGAGTGCCCCGGGCGAGCCTGGTGGTGATCACGGCCACCCTCGCCCAGTTCAACATCCCCGAGGCCGGCCTGCTCCTGATCCTCGCCGTCGACCATTTTCTCGACATGGGCCGCTCCGCGACCAACGTCGTCGGCAATGCGGTGGCGAGCGTGGTCGTGGCCAAGTGGGAAGGCGAGCTCGACCCGCTCGAGCCGGCCGACATCGAGCCCCCCCACGCCCCCGCCCACGTCGCTCCGCCGGGACCGGGCGAGGAACCTCTCTGATCTTCCCTCCCCAGGCTGCGCACGGGGAGGCCGTTCAGTCGAAAGGCCGGTCGATGCTCGGCGGCGGCGTCGAGAACCAGCGCGGGCCGGCGGCGGTCATGTAGAGGCAGTCCTCGAGCCGGATCCCGAACTTGCCCGGCAGATAGATTCCCGGCTCGTTGGAGAAGCACATGCCGTGCGCCAGCCTCGTCGTCTCGCCGTGGACGAAATTGACCGGCTCGTGCCCTTCCAGGCCGATGCCGTGGCCGGTCCGGTGCGAAGTTCCGGGCAGCCTGTAGCCCGGCCCGTAGCCCCAGGCCTCGTACTGGCGGCGCACGGCGTCGTCGACGCTTCCGGCCGGCGCTCCGATGCGGGCCGCGGCGAAGGCGATGTCCTGGCCCTTGCGCATCTGGGCCCAGACCTTGCGCTGCCCGGCGTCGGCCTCGCCGAAGACGAAGGTGCGGGAGATGTCGGACTGGTAGCCGTGGACGGTGCAGCCGCAGTCCATCAGCACGACCTCGCCCTTGCGCACCGCCTGCGGCTTGCCGGTGCCGTGAGGATAGGCGCTCGCCTCGCCGAGCAGGATGAGGGCGAATTCGGGTCGCCCGCCCAGGGCCCGGGTGGCGCCGTTCATGATCTCGCCTATCTCCGCCGGGGTCATGCCCTTGTCGATACGCCTGTAGGTGTGGCGGTAGGCGGCGATCGTGACGTCGGCGGCCTTCTGCATCAGGGCGAGCTCGGCCGGCGACTTGATCATCCGGCAGCCGCGGACGACCGGGGCGGCGCTGCGAAGGTCGACGCGCGGCATCGCCCGGCGAAGCCCGTCGACGGCGAAGAAGCGCACCGTCTCCTCGATCCCGACCGGACGGTTGGCCAGCTTCCGGTCGCGAATCGCGCCGGCGACGAGCTTCAGAGGATCTTCATGCTCGACCCAGGTGCGCACTTCGGCGGGCACGGCGAGGCTCTCGCGGACCGAGGGCTCCTCGAAGAAAGGGGTGAAGATAACCGGGTCCCCGTCGACCGGGATCAAGGCGGCGGTGAGGCGCTCGCTCCGGCCCCAGCGGACTCCGGTGAAATAATCGAGCGAGGCGCCGGGCTCGATCAGGATCGAGCCAAGGCCGTTGCGGCGCATCAGCTCCCGCGCCTTGTCGAGACGGCGAATCCGCTCCGGCGCCCCGATCGGAACCGCGTCGCCCGTGATCGGCTCGAGCGCGGGTTCCGCGGCGGCGGCGGCCAGGGACGACGGACGCGAGGCGAGCGCGGCGCCGGCGGCGAGCGCGCCCAGGGCGAAGGCGCGGCGGCCGATCTCAGGCATAGGCATAGGGTCCCCCCTTCTTCAGAGCGGCGCCGTAGGCCGGTCGGGCGTGGATCCGCTCGAGCCAGTCGACGAGGTTCGGCCGGCCCTCGTCGAGCCCGGCGCGGTGGCGCGAGGCTTCGAGCGGAAAGCTCATCATGACGTCGGCGGCGGTGAAGGAATCGCCGGCGAACCAGGGCCGGCCGGCCAGCTCGGCCTCGAGCCAGTCGAGATGCTGGTCCAGCATCCTTTGCACCGGCGCCCGGGCCGGGCGGCCGAGCAGTCCGAGCCTCCGCACGACGAGCATCGCGAGCAGGGGCGGCATCATCGAGCCTTCGGCATAATGGATGAAGTGGCGGTAGCGCAGCCGGTCGTCCCGCCTGGCGGGCGGGCCGAGCCGGCCGTCGGCCTTGTCGACCAGATATTCGACGATCGCGCCGGTCTCCGCGAGGATCCGGCCGTCATCCTCGATCAGCGGCGACTTGCCGAGCGGGTGGACGTCGCGCAGCGCGCTCGGAGCCAGCATCGTCCTTCGGTCGCGCTGGTAGCGCCGGACCTCGTAAGGGAGGCCGAGCTCCTCGAGCAGCCAGAGGATCCGCTGCGATCGGCTGTTCTCGAGATGGTGGACGACGATCATCGATTGTTGCGGTGGCACAGGGCCGCGACCTCCTTGACGAGCTTGGCGGCGAGGACGGCGGTGACTCCGTTCAGGTCGCGGCCGGGATTATATTCGACGATGTCGGCGCCGACGATGGGCGATCGGACGCGGTCCAGCACCGCCAGCACGTCGCGGACCGAAAGGCCGCCCGGCTCGTGGTGCGAGACTCCCGGAGCGACGGCCGGGTCGAATGCGTCCAGGTCGAGGCTGACGTAGAGGGGCCCCGACGGCCGCGGGACCGAGTCGGGCGCGAAATGGCGCATCTCGACGATCTCGACCCCGAACCGCTCGGCCTGCTCCCGGCAATGCCGGTTGAGGGTCCGGATCCCGACCTGCACGAGCCGCCGGGCGAGCCCCCGCTCCATGATCCGGGCGAAGGGCGAGGCGTGGGACCGGGGATTGCCCTCGAAATCGTCATAGAGATCGGGATGGGCGTCGAAATGGAGGATGTCGATGGCGCCGTGGCGGGCGGCGAGGGCCTCGATCACCGGGAGGGTGACCGAGTGGTCGCCGCCCAGGACGAGGGGCACCGCGCCCGCCGCGGCGGCTTGGGCGACGGCGGCGGCGATCAGCGAGTCGTCGCCGTCCGACTCGGTCAGCGGCAGGTCGCCGTCGTCGCCGAGGCGCACGTCGACGCCAAGCTCCACTCCGGATTCGGAGGTCATGTTGCCGTGATCCGACCAGAGCGCGGCTCGGATCAGCGGGGGCGCCTTCGCTGCGCCCCGAAGGAAGGAGGAGTGGCGGTCGGTGGGCGCGCCGATCAACCGAAGCTCGAGGGTGCCGGCCGTCATCGCGCCTGGGTTCTCCATGGCCGGCGTCTGTGGAGGCGCGGGCGAGCCTTGTCCAGCGGGCCGCGGCGCAGGCCCCGATCGTCACCCTGAACTTGTTTCAGGGTCCAGCTCTCCGCCCGCGAGGCGGCTCGTCGCTGGATGCTGAAACAAGTTCAGCACGACGGCGGGGGTGGCGCGGGTGATGTGGGCGATTTTCCGGAACCCTATCCACCCGGCATCGTCTATGCGCGTTCCACCCCCTCAAGGACCGACATGCTTCAGCCGCCCCGCCCCGACCTAGCCGATGCGCGCCCCGGTTTCCGCGAGTTCGTCGTTCTGATCGCGGGCCTGATGTCGCTGAACGCGCTCGCCATCGACGCGATGGTCCCGGCGCTCCCGGCGATCGGCGAGGCCCTCGACGTGTCCGGCGACAACGAGCGCCAGCTCGTCGTCTCGCTCTACGTGCTCGGCTTCGGCTTCACCCAGATCCTCTACGGCCCGCTTTCGGACCGGTTCGGGCGCAAGCCGGTGCTTCTCGTCAGCCTCGTCCTCTACGTGGGCTTCGCTCTGACCTGCTGGGCGGCGCCGAGCTTCTCCCTTCTGCTCGCCGCCCGGATGGCCCAGGGCGGGGCGGCCGCCTCGACCCGGGTGCTGGTCGTGCCGATCGTGCGCGATCGCTTCGAGGGCGCTCGAATGGCCCGAATCATGTCGCTCGCCTTTCTCGTCTTCCTTCTGATCCCGATGCTGGCGCCGGTCTTCGGACAGCTCACCCTGCTCGTCGCCTCGTGGCGCGCGATCTTCTTCGGGCTGGCGCTGGGCGGGGCGATCATGCTGACCTGGACCCTGGTCCGGCTGCCCGAGACTCTTCGCCCGGAATATCGCCGGCCGCTCGACGCGAGGACGATCTGGGACGCGACCTGGCAGACTTTGAGCAACCGCCAGTCGCTCGGCTACACCCTCGCCTTCACGCTGATGATGGCCAGCCTGATGGGCTATATCAATTCGATCCAGCAGATCGTCTTCGACGTCTTCGGGCGGCCGGAGCTGATCGCGGCGACCTTCGCCGGAGTGGCCCTGCCCATGGCGGCGAGCTCCTACGCCAGTTCGCGGCTCGTCGAGCGGATCGGCACGCGCCGGATCGCCCATGCCGGGCTGACGCTGTTCACGGTGTCGGCCCTCGTCCACCTCGGGATCGTCCTGTCCGTGGGCGAGAGCCTGTGGCTGTTCATCCTCATGCAGGGCCTGACCATGGCCTGCTTCGGCCTCGCCTCGGCCAATTTCGGGGCCCTGGCGATGCAGCCGCTCGGCCATGTGGCCGGCACCGCCTCCTCGGTCCAAGGCACGATCGGAACGATCGGCGGAGCGCTTCTCGGCCTCGCCGTGGGCCAGAGCTTCGACGGCACTCTGGTGCCGATGGTCGGCGCCTTCGCGGCCTTTGGAGCGATGGGCCTTCTGATCCTGCTCGCCACCGAGCGGGGCCGGCTGTTCGGACGGGGCTGACGTCGAGGGTTGGAGGGTTGAATCGGCCCCGATCGTCACCCTGAACTTGTTTCAGGGTCCAGGTTAGCGCCGGTTCAGGAGGTCAGGCTGTGGGACGAGCGGTGGTGCCGACCTCCGGGCGCCTCGCGCCCGATTTTTAAACGCAAAGGCGCAAGGGCGCGACGCAGAGAGCCGCTTTTCGACGTCGCGCCTTCGCGCCTTCGCGCCTTCCCTCAAACGGGTTCGCACCGTCGTCGAGCAGACGCACCGGATGCTCCGTCGCCCGATTGTCGAAGAGAAGACACGAAGGGACAAGAAAGGGAGAGAAGAGCGCCGCCGCAGCCCTTTTCTTGTCCCTTCGTGCCTTCCCTCGAATAATCCAGGGCCGGCCGGCCGGCGAGGAAATGCGCTCGATGCGACCACCTCCGACGCCGCGCAGGGCCAGCCCTGGATCCTGAAACGAGTTCAGGATGACGGGGTCGGGGAACGGCTCGGCGGCATGCGAAGCTTGCAAAGCTTGCACATGCCGTCCGCGCCGTCAGCTTCGCCCTCAGACGTCGTCCTCCGCGCTCGGGCCGGCCATCAGGGCTTCGGCGACCTCGTCGGTCTTGCCGCGGATGGCGCGCTCGAGCCGGGCCGCGACTTCCGGATTCTCGCGCAGATAGGTCTTGGCGTTCTCGCGGCCCTGGCCGATCCGGATCGAATCGTAGCTGAACCAGGCGCCCGACTTCTCCACCAGGCCCGCCTTGACCCCGAGGTCGAGTATCTCGCCGACCTTGGAGATGCCCTCGCCGTACATGATGTCGAACTCGACCTGCTTGAACGGCGGCGCCACCTTGTTCTTGACGACCTTCACGCGCGTCGTGTTGCCGACGATGTCGTCGCGGTCCTTGATCTGGCCGGTGCGCCGGATGTCGAGCCGGACCGACGCATAGAATTTGAGGGCGTTGCCCCCCGTCGTCGTCTCCGGATTGCCGTACATCACCCCGATCTTCATCCTCAGCTGGTTGATGAAGATGACGAGGCATTTGGACTTGGAGATCGAGCCGGTCAGCTTGCGAAGCGACTGCGACATCAGGCGCGCCTGGAGGCCGACATGGCTGTCGCCCATCTCCCCCTCGATCTCGGCCCGGGGAACGAGCGCGGCGACCGAATCGACGACGAGGACGTCGACCGCGTTCGAGCGGACGAGGGTGTCGGTGATCTCGAGGGCCTGCTCGCCGGTGTCGGGCTGGGAGACGATCAGCTCGTCGACATCGACTCCGAGCTTGCGGGCGTAGACCGGGTCGAGCGCATGCTCGGCGTCGACGAAGGCCGCGGTTCCGCCGTTCTTCTGCGCCTCGGCGATGACGTGGAGCGCGAGCGTCGTCTTGCCCGAGCTTTCCGGCCCATAGACCTCGATCACCCGGCCGCGCGGCAGGCCGCCGATTCCGAGCGCGATGTCGAGGCCCAGCGAGCCGGTGGAGATGGTCTCGATCTCGACCGCCTCGCGCGAGCCGAGCTTCATTGCGCTGCCTTTTCCGAAAGCACGGTCGATCTGCGCGAGGGCGGCCTCGAGGGCCTTCTGCCTGTCCATATTGTCCGAGTTTCCAACCACCTTGAGTGAAGCCGCCATGGCCCGCCTCCCCTATGCGCTGCGCGCCGCCCATTCAACGCGATTGTTGGCAACGTACATGATCCGTTCCGGGAGAACAAGAGGAAAACGCCTAGCCATCCTAGACTCTGCCGAGCCTTATCCAAAAAGCGCTTGCGACAGCGCCGCTTGCCCATTGGCCGCTTTGCTGCCAACCAGCCGCTTCGCACCTCGGAAACGGCGACCATCCATGCGAATCTTATCCAATGGCCTGAACGCCTTGCTCCTTATCGCCGGACTTGCCCTGGCGGGCCTCCCGGAGCCGGCGGGGGCACGGCCCGCGCCGGCGGCGGCGGCGCCCGCGGATCCCGCCGCCCAGGCGGCGAAGCGGTGCCGCTCGTCCGACCAGGCGAAGGAACAGACATGCTACACGGCGGCGCTCGACGCGCGGCTGGCGGAGGCCGGCCCGCCGGCCGCGCTCCAGCTCCTCGACCGCCTCGCCGCGCTCGATCCGGACGTGCGGCGGGACGGGCACATGTACGCGCACCGGATCGGAATCGCGGCTCTCAAGTCGCCTTCCGAGGTCGGTCGGGTCTTCGCGACCTGCACGCCCGGCTATCAGTCCGGCTGCTATCACGGGGTCATCCAGTCCTATTTCCTGGCCATGCAGAGGACCGGCGCGGGAATCACCACGCAAAGCGTCGACGCGGTGTGCGCCGACCATCGCGAAACGCGCCGGGACCTGCTCTTCCAGTGCACCCACGGCCTCGGCCACGGCCTCGCCATCCTGCGCTCGCACGACCTGCCCGAGGCGCTCGCCGCCTGCGACCTGCTGAGCCGGGAGGACGAACGGGAGATGTGCTACGCCGGGGGCTTCATGGAGAGCCTGGTCAACGCCACTCACCCCGATCATATCGCCGTCCCCGCCACGAAGGCCGCGGCTCACGGGACCGCGAAAGCCGCAAGGCCCGCTCCGGCCGGGCACGACCATCACGGCGATCACGGCGCGGCCGATGCCGCCGCCTCGGCCAAGCCGCCCTTCCGGGCGCTGGACCCGACGGACCTGCATTATCCCTGCTCGGTGCTGGCCGAGAAATATCTCGTCGCCTGCTACACGATCCAGACGTCGGCGATGCTGCACCACACGAAGCAGGACGTCGCCCGGACCGCCGCGGAATGCGGCCGCGCTCCGGAAAAGGCGCGCACCGCCTGCTTCGTCAGCCTCGGCCGCGACGTCAGCACGATCGCTCGCGGCAACAATGCCGAAGCCGTCCGACTGTGCGGGCTCGCCGAAGCGGCCTTCAGGCCAACCTGCAATCGCGGAGTCGTCGGGTCGATCGTGAACATGAACGCCGATCCGTCGGAAGGAATCCCCTATTGCAAGGCGGTGCCGGAGGCTGAGAGCAAGCGCGCCTGCTACGCGTCGGTCGGCCTCCAGGCGCTCGTCCTCCCGGAAGGCGAGGCCCGGCGCGAGCAGGCCTGCCGAGCCGCCGAGCCCGACATGCTCGAAGCCTGCCTCGGCCGGCCGCCGCGCGCCGAGCCGCCCGCCGGCGGCCTCTAGACCGGGCTTCGGCGGCGACCCTCCCGACGCCGATTTCTGGCGGCGGGCCGATCCCGGGGCCGCCCCCCCGACGATCGCGGACCGGGCGACGCTTGCCGCTCCGGGCCGCGCCCACTATCGCCGGCGGCCATGCCCCGCGCCTTTCCCCACCGCCACCTGCTCGGAATCGAGGCGCTGTCGGCGGCCGACATCGCCTTCCTTCTCGACGAGGCCGAGCCCTGGGTCGATTTCAACCGGGCCGCGCGCAAGGCCGACCGGCGCCTCGCCGGCCTCACCCAGTTCAACCTGTTCTTCGAGAACTCGACTCGGACCCTCTTCTCCTTCGAGGTCGCGGGCAAGAGGCTCGGAGCGCAGGTCGCCAACTTCCATCCCGGCGGCTCGAGCGTCCGCAAGGGCGAGAGCCTGGTCGACACGGCGCTCACCCTGGGCGCGATGCGGCCGGACGTGATGATCGTCCGCCACGGCGAGACCGGGGCTCCGCATCAGGTCGCCGAGGTCGCCCCGTGCCCGGTGATCAACGCCGGCGACGGCACCGGCGAGCATCCCACCCAGGCCCTTCTCGACGCCCTCACGATGCGCCGCCGCAAGGGCCGGATCGAGGGGCTGGAGGTCGCCATCTGCGGCGACATCCGGCACAGCCGCGTCGCCGGGTCCAACCTCCGCCTGCTGCCCAAGCTGGGAGCGAAGGTGCGGCTGGTCGGCCCCCCTTCCCTGCTGCCGGCCGACTCCGGCGGCCTGCCCGCCTTCACCGATCTCGACGAGGGCATAAGGGGTTGCGACGTCGTCATGATGCTGAGGATCCAGCGCGAGCGCATGGAGGAGAGCGTGTCGGGCAGCCTGGCCGATTTCCACGCCCTTTACGGGCTGACTCTGGAGCGGCTCGAGCGGGCGGCGCCGGACGCGATCGTCATGCATCCGGGTCCGATGAACCGGGGAGTCGAGATAGACGGCGGGGTCGCCGACCACCCGACCCGATCGGCGATCCTCGAGCAGGTCGAGATGGGCGTCGCGGTGAGGATGGCCGTCCTCGACGTGCTGACGAGGGATCGGCGGGGCTGAAATTCCTCCCGTGCATTCGCAGGAGTGGGACCGGGCGAGGCCTGGTGGAGGGGTTCTTTCAGACTCGGTAAGGCCCACCGCGCTTCGCCCGGTCATCCTCCCCCGGGAAACCGGGGGAGGATTTTTAGGAACTTCAGCCCCTCCGCCCGCTCGAATAGCGGCCGGCCCAGCGGACGGGAGCGTCGCCGGCGACGGTGCGGACGAAGCAGGCGCCGCCCTTGGCCTGGATCGAGCGGCAGGTCCGGCCGGCGGCCTCGCGGCTCGCGAAGCCCGCCACCGACAGGCGATGGAGGGTGCCGCGGCCGGGGACGCTGACCGTGGTGCTGAGCGGAGTGAGGTCGACGAAGCCGAAGCGCTTGAGCATCTGCGACCAGGCCTTCTCCACCGAAGAGGGCGACGAATAGGCGCCGAGCTGGACGGCGAAGCGGCCGGCGCCGGATTGGGCGGCGGCGCGGGCCGCGCGCGGCCGCGCCTCGAAGCGCGGCGCCGCCGGCTCGAGCGACCGGGTCCGGTCGACCACGGAGGGCTGCGGCGTGACGAGCGCCTCCACCGCCTCGGCGTAGAGCGGCCGGGTCTCCTCGGCGGGCGCGGGCGCCTCGGCCTCGGCGGCGGCGCGCTCGCTGACCCATTGCGGAAGGTCGCTGGTGGCGACCTGGACCGGCTCGGGCACGGGCTCGGATTCGGGCGCGGGCGCGGCCTGGGCGAGCGCGGGCACGGTCGCGGCGACCGTCTCCGGCGCCGGCTCCGGCAGCGGGCCGGCCGAGGCCAGGGCGGTCGTGGCCGCCTCGGGCTGCGCGAGGGCGAGCCGGACCGGCTGGCCCGGATCCTCGGCGGGAGTGACCCCGAGCAAGGCGGCGACCTGGGTCGCTCCGCCCCCGGGCTGGGCGAGCGCGGCCCATTGCTGGAGCCGGGCGCCGAGATCGGCGGGCGAAAGGTCCTGGGCGGCCGTGATCCGGGCCTTTTCCCATTCGCCGGCGAGGGCGTAGGAGAGAGCGAGATTCTGGCGGGTGCGGGCGGTCACGCCCGGGGCCCGGGCGGCGGGCTCGAGCAGCTCGATGGCCCGGCGCGGGTCGCCGGCCAGCGCATAGGCGAGCCCGATATCGGCGGGCGAGGCGGTCTCGGCGAGCCGGTCGAGCTCCGCGACGGCTCCGGCCGGGCGGCCGAGCGCAATCCGGGCCAAGGCGATGCTGAACGAGGCCCGCGAGTTGCTCGGATCGAGTTGCTGGACGTCCGCGAAGGTCGTCTCGGCCGACTGGAAGCGGCCGTTCTTGAGATAGAGGTCGCCCAGGATCATCCGGTAGCCGACGTCGCGCGGGCTGAGCTCGACGGCCCGCTCCGCATAGCCCAGGCCCTCGGCATATTCGGCCTTGCGGACCGCCTCCTGAGCCTTGGCGTAGAGCGACGCCGCCTCCTGCTCGCCCTTCGGCGCCCGGGTGGAGGCCGAGGCGATCCGCGAGCCGACGGGCCCGCAGGCGACCATGGTGGTTCCGATCGCCAGGGCCGAGACCGCGAACTTCAGTGCGACGCTCTTGTTCATTCTACCCACTCCGATCAACGCTGGTTCGACTGGCCCGGCAATTGCCCGGAAAGGGCGTCGAGCTCGGGCCGCGATTCGAGGAATTCATCGAGAGCCTCGGTGACCAGCTGCTGCGCCGAGCGGCGCGAGAGGGCGCAGGCGAGGCGAAGCTTCAGATGCCGGTCCGGATCGAGGCGAAGGGTGAAGGCCGCCTTGGCTCGGACCGCGACCGCCGGCTTGCGGGTCGGAGCGGCCCGCGAGCGGGGAAGCTTGACGACCCGGGCTTCGCTCGGCGCCTCGGCTTCCGCCTCGGCCGGGGCCTCGGGCTCGGGCGCCTGGAGCTCGGACTCCGGCTCGACGCGGGGCTCGGGCTCGCGCGGGGCCAGCCGAGCCTCGAGCTCGCGCCTCTGCTCGACCACCGCCGGCGGCTCGGCATGGGCCCGGCCGCCCGGAGCGGGGGTGAGGGCCTCGATCGAGCTCGGCACATGCTCGGGAAGATCGTGCGCTTCGCCGATGTCGTGAAGGGCCCCGGGGCCCTGGCCCATGTCGTTCCAGCCCAGGTCCTCGAGGCTTCCGCCGAAGCTTCCGAAACCCTGCGGGCGCATGGCGGGCTTGGCGCTGCCCTTGCGGGCGAGGAGGCCTGAGGAGAGGGAAGCGAAAGGCTTGGTCTCGGCCATCTTTCCCTCCTTTACTGGCCGACCACGCGGCGGCCGAAGCCCCCGGCGGGTCGGACGCTGGTGGGATGGGCCGAGAAGCCCTGGGGCGCCGAAAAGACGGTGCGCCGGAAATTCTTCTCGAGACGGTCGGCGACATAGTCCCAAAGCTCGACCACCTCCTTGGCGGAGCGGCTGTTGGGATCGACTTCCATCACGGTGCGGCCGTCGATCATCGAGGCGGCGTAATCGGTGCGATGGTGGAGCGTGACCGGGGCGACGGTGCCGTGCTGCGAGAGCGCGACGGCGGCCTCGTAGGTGATCCGCGCCTTGGGGGTCGCCGCGTTGACGACGAAGATGAGCGGCTTGCCGGCGCGCTCGCACAGGTCGACCGTGGCGCCGACGGCGCGAAGGTCGTGCGGGCTCGGCCGGGTCGGGATGAGGATCAGCTCGGCGACCTGGATGACGCTCTGGATCGCCATGGTGATGGCCGGAGGCGTGTCGATGACGGCCAGCTTGAAGCCCTGCTGGCGCAATATCTCGAGATCGGCCTGGAGCCGCGCGACCGTGGTCTGGGCGAAAGCGGGCATCTCGGCCTCGCGTTCGTTCCACCAGTCGGCGAGCGAGCCCTGCGGGTCGATGTCGATCAGGCAGACGGGCCCCGCACCCGCCCTTTCCGCCTGGACGGCGAGATGGCCGGACAAGGTGGTCTTGCCGGATCCCCCCTTCTGCGACGATAGTGCCAAAACGCGCATGTTTTCCCCTCGGGCTCGCGATCCTTGGCCTGACGTCTGCGCCCCACTTGGCTAAAATCCGGTTAACGCGAATGGGTCGGGAGAGGTTTTCGCGCGACTCCCCGTCATCCCGGCGCGAGAGTTTATGCTAAGAGCGCGTTAAGGATTTTCGGCTAGCTCCCGGGGCACGAAAACCTTTCCCGCGCGGGAGATAGACGATGCATTTTTCCGGTCGGTCCCTGTTCGCAGCCTCGGCGGCGGCGCTGTTCCTCCTCGGCGCGAACGCGGTCGCCGGCGCGGCCCCCTCCGACGTCAAGGCCGGAATCGACCGCTGGTACCGCGGCGACTATGCCGGGGCGATCGCTCAGTGGCGGCCGCTCGCCGAAGCCGGCAATGCCGACGCCCAGTTCAACCTCGGCCAGGCCTACAAGCTCGGCCGCGGAGTCCCGGCCAACGCCGCGATCGCCCAGAGCTGGTACCAGAAAGCGGCGCGCCAGGGCCATGAGCAGGCCCAGGTCAATGTCGGACTGCTGCTCTACAATGCGGGCCGCCGCCAGGAGGCGCTCCCCTGGATCCGCAAGGGCGCCGAGCTCGGCGACCCGCGCGCGCAATACATATTGGGCACGGAATTGTTCAACGGCGACCTCGTCGGCAAGGACTGGCCGCGCGCCTACGCGCTGATGCTCAGGGCCGCCGACGGCGGGGTCCCGCCGGCCGCCGACAATCTGAAGGCGATGGAGCGCTTCATCCCCGCCGACCAGCGCCGGCAGGGCGTCGCCCTCGCCCGGTCCCTGGGCGGGACCAAGACCAACGTCTTCGCTTCGGCCGCCGTCGCGGCTCCGGCAAAGGCCCCGGCCAAGGCGGCCGCACCGGCTCCGCGCCGCGTCGCGCCGCCGCCGACCCCGGCTCCGACCGCGGCCGCGGCGGGGGGCCGCTGGCGCGTCCAGCTCGGAGCGTTCGGGACCTCGGGGGGCGCCCAGCGCGCCTGGGCCGGGCTCAAGGGCAAGGTCGGCGCCTTCGCCTCCCTCCAGCCGCAATATGTCGCGGCGGGGGCCGTGACCCGGCTCCAGGCCGGGCCGCTGGCCAGCCGCGCCGCCGCCGACCGGGTCTGCGCCGCGGCCAGGGCGGCCGGAGCCGCCTGCTTCCCGGTCGCGCCTTAACCGAATTTTCGTCGCTGCCGGCTAGGGTGTCCCGATCAGGGGGACCAGCATGGCGGCAGTCGGGAGGATCGGAAGCACCGGCCGGATGGCCTCGCGCTGGCGCAGGCGGCGGATGTGCGTCCTCGTCGCCGGAGCGCCCGCTCCCGCGGCGCTTCGCACCATCTGCGCGAGTGGCGCTTTCCTCGAGACCAACGCCCGCCCGGCGCTCGGCGACCCGGTCGAGCTGCGCCATCCCGAGGCCGGGACGATCGGCGCCGTGGTGCGCGGGATCGCGCCCGACGGAGTCGAGCTCGGCTTCCCGATCGGCGAGGCCTCGGTCGCCTTCGCCCTCGCCGCCATCGCCGCCGACATGACCCGCCCCTGACGAAATCCGGTGGCGGGCGCCGGACTAGGGCCTTTCCTCATTCCACCCATTCGCTTCGCGCCCAGCCCTGGGCGTAGAGCAGCGCGGTAAGGTCGTTGTGGACGATGGCGGCATCGGCGGCGGCGACGGCGGCGGGCTTGGCGCGATAGGCGATCCCGAGCCCGGCCTCCTTCAGCATCGGGACGTCGTTGGCGCCGTCGCCGACCGCCAGCGCCTCGTCCGGGCGCAGCCCGCGCTCCGCGACCGCGTCGAGCAGGGCCAGCCTCTTGCCCTCCGCGCCCAGCACCGGCGGAGCGACCGTTCCGTCGAGCTTTCCCGCCATCACTCCCAGCCGGTTGGCAACCACCCGGTCGAAGCCGAGCTCGGCGCCGACCGGGTCGGCGAAGCGGGTGAAGCCGCCGGAGACCAGGATCGTATAGGCCCCTTCCCGCTTCATCGTCCGGACCAGCGCGATCGCCCCTGGGGTGATCCGAACGCGCGCCTCGCGGCAACGGTCGATCGCGGCCTCGTCGAGCCCGGCGAGGAGGGCGACGCGCCCCGCGAGCGCCGCCTCGAAGCCGATCTCGCCCTTCATCGCCCGCTCGGTCACCGCCGCGACCTCGGCCTTCACTCCGGCATAGTCGGCGAGCTCGTCGATGCATTCGACCGTGATCATCGTCGAATCCATGTCGGCGACGAGCAGCCGGCGGCGGCGCGAGGCCTCGCCCTGGACGACCACGTCGACTCCGCCGACGAGGCCCTCGAGCGCCGCCCGGGCGGAACCCGGGTCGGCCGAGAAGAGCAGGTCGCAGGCCTTGTCGTCCTCGATCCAGCTTCGGCCGTAGGGCGTGATCCCGGCCGCCGCGAGGGCGTCGGAGGCGGCCGAAATATCGCCGCCGGCGAGGCGATCCTTTGCTATCAGGGTGGCGATGAACATGGCTTCCTCTCCGGACCGGCGGCTGGCGCTTATCGCGGGGCCGACCGCGAGCGGCAAGTCGGCGCTTGCCTTGGCGCTGGCGGAGAAATGTGGAGGAATCGTCATTAATTGCGATTCTTCGCAAGTCTACCACACGCTGCGTGTCGTCACCGCCAGGCCGTCGATCGAGGATGAGGCGCGGGCGCCACACCGTCTCTACGGCTATCGCGATCCGGCCCGGCCCTGCTCGGCCGCCGAATGGGCGGCGGACGCGAAGGGCGCGATCGCCGAGGCCCGGGCGGCGGGAAAGCTGCCGGTGCTGGCGGGCGGGGCGGGCCTCTACATCCGCACCCTGCTCGACGGGATCGCGCCCATCCCCGAAATCGACCCGGCGATCCGCGCCGCCGTAAGATCATTCGGCGTCATGCATAATTATGCAGCGCTGGAGGTCGAGGACCCGGGCGCCGCCGCGCGCCTCCGGCCCACCGATTCGACCCGCGTGGCGCGCGCGCTGGAAGTGGTCCGGTCCACCGGGCGGCCGCTTTCGGACTGGCAGAAGGAAAGGTCGGGCGGGATCGCGAGCGAGGTCGACCTCGTCCCGCTCCTCCTCCTGCCGCCGCGAGACTGGCTCTACGAACGCTGCGACCGGCGATTCGAAGGAATGATGTCCGATCAAGGCCTTGCCGAGGTGAGCTCGCTCCTCGAGCGAAGGTTGAACCCGATGCTTCCGGCGATGCGGGCCATCGGAGTCGGCGAGATCGCCGCCTATCTCCGTGGCGAGCTGGACCGCGGCGAGACCCTGGCCGCGGGGCGGACCGCCACCCGTCAATACGCCAAGCGCCAATATACCTGGTTCTCCCGCCAGCCGCCGGCCGACTGGCCGCGCTTCACGGAGCCGCTCGATTGCGGCGGGCTTGCAAATGCCCTAGCCGACCTCGATGGACGTCTATCGCGATGAGGATGCCGACCTCGCGCTGATCCGGGGCCGGCGGGTCGCGGTGATCGGCTACGGCAACCAGGGGCGCGCCCAGGCGCTCAACCTGCGCGACAGCGGAGTCGCGGTCGCCGTCGGCCTCCCCCCGGGATCGGCCAGCCGCGGCCGGGCCGAAGGCGACGGTTTTGACGTCATGACGGCGGCGCAAGCCTCTGAAAAGGCGGACCTCGTCGTCATGCTCGCCGCCGACGAGCGCCATTCGGGAATCTATCGCGAGGAGGTGGCCCCGAACCTCGCGGAGGGCTCGGCGCTGGTCTTCGCCCACGGCCTCAGCATCCGCTTCGGGCTGATCGAGCCGAGGCCGGACCTCGACGTCTTGCTGGTCGCCCCCAAGGGGCCGGGAACGGCGCTGCGCAGCGAATATGAGCGGGGCGGCGGCCTCATCGCGCTGTTCGCCGTCCACCAGGATTCGACCGGCCGGGCCGAGGCGCTGGCCTTGTCCTACGGCGCCGCGATCGGAAGCGGCCGGGCGGGGATGCTCAGGACCAGCTTCGCCGAGGAATGCGAAGCCGACCTGTTCAACGAGCAGGCGGTCCTGTGGGGCGCCATACCGGAGCTGATCCACGCCGGCTTCGAGACCTTGGTCGACGCCGGCTTTTCGCCTGAAATCGCTTATTTCGAGTGCCTTACAGAGGTGAAGTTGATAGCCGATCTCATCTATGAGCGCGGCATAGCCGGGATGCGCGAGGCGATCTCCAACACGGCCGAGTTCGGCGCCCTGAAGGGCGGCACCCGGATCGTCACGGCCGACACGCGGACGGAGATGCGCCGGATCCTGCGCGAGGTGCGCGGCGGCGGCTTCGTCCGCGAGCTGATCGCCGACGCCGAGGCCGGCTATCCGCGCCTCGGCGCGAGCCGGGCCGAGGCCGCGGCCCACCCCATCGAGCAGGTCGGCGCCCGCCTCAAGGCGCTTGCGGCCAGGCGCGCCGATGGCTGAGCGCGGCGCCGCTCGCGCCCGGCGGTGGCTGCAGGCGGCCTTCATCGCCGCGGTCGGCGCCGGGCTCGTCTATGGCGCCTGGGGCTGGTGGCACGACCGCCGGCTCGGCGAGCGCTTCACCCGTATCCAGCTCGGGATGGACCGCGAGACCGTCGAAGCCGTCCTCGGCCCTCCCCGCTGGGAAGGGACGTGCAGCGGCTACGGCGGCTATCTGCCGAGGGCGGAGTGCGTCCGCGAGCTCGGCTACGCTTCCGCCTTCGCCCCGATCCGGCCGGTCTATTACATGGTCCAGCTCGACGGGAGCGGGAAGGCGATCGAGGCCGAGCCGATAAGGAGCCGGTGAGCGTCGAATTCCTCCCCGACATTGTCGGGGAGGGGGACCGCGCGGAGCGTGGTGGAGGGGTCCTTCGGACTCATCAAGGCCCCTCCACCAGGCTTCGCCTGGTCCCCCTCCCCTGCGAAGGCAGGGGAGGATTTAGGTCTGGACCCCGATCCGGGCTTGAGCTTAACGCCTGTCCGCGATGAGCGCCCGTCCTCGCCCCGCCTGGCTGCCGCCTCCCGACGGCTCGCGCGACCTTCGGGTCGAGGATCCCACCAACCTGTGGGCGGTCCATCTCGCCGGCCGGATGCTGCTCCCGCTCGCTCTCAAGGCGAGGATCCCGGCGAACCTGGTCTCGGTGGCCGGCCTCGCCGTCGGCACCGGCGCCGCCTTCGCCTATCTCGGCCGGAGCGACCCCGCGCTCGCCACCCTGGGCTTCCTCCTCTCGGTCGGCTGGCTGATCCTCGACGGCCTCGACGGGATGGTCGCCCGGGCGACCGCCACCGCGAGCGCGCTCGGCCGCTTCCTCGACGGACTGTGCGACCACGGCGTCTTCCTGATCCTCTATTTGGCCCTGGGCGCCTCGATCGACACGCCGGAAGCCTGGATCACGGGCACGATCGCCGGGCTCGTCCACGGCGTCCAGTCCAACCTCTACGAGAGCGAGCGCGCCCGCTACCACCGCCGGGTGCGAGGCGATCCCGGCGCCGGGCGGCAGCCGCCCGCCCCCAATGCGGCGACGCGCCTCTACGACCGCCTCGCCGGCTCGCTCGACCGGATCGCCGGCCGCTTCGACCGGGCCCTCGCCGCGGCGCCGGACCGCCGCGCCCTGGCCGCGGCCTATGGCGAGCGCGCCGCCCCCGCGCTCAAGCTGATGAACCTGCTCAACGCCAACTGGCGGATCATCGCGATCTACGCCGCCTGCCTGGCCGGCGACCCGATGCTGTTCTGGTGGTGGGAGCTCGGCCCGCTCACCTTGCTGACGGCCGCTGGGATCCTGTGGCACCGGCGAATCGAGGCTCGGCTGGCCCGCTGAGCGTGGAAATCGGTGCCTGGCACCCATTCGTCACCAGTCCTTGGGCACGGGCAAAGAGTGCACCACAGCGAGCAGGTCCTCGTTCCTCGACGCGTTCCGCTCGTAATCGCACCCGAGATCGGCGAGAAAATGCCGGTCGACTCCGGGGCCGACCCAACGGATGTAGACTGCGCCGCTGTCGGTGGCGAAGGGAAGGTCGCGGGGGCATGTCCGTTCGATGAATTCCTGGGCGGTCTCCTTCGTCGTCGGCACCCCCTGCCGCCAATAGGGATCGAGGCGCTCGCGCAGCCGCTGAAAACGCGGCGGCGAGCCGGGGAAGGCACCGCTCCTCCCCTCCGGAAAGGGATGGCTGAGCTTGAAGCTTCCCGAGCCGTCGCTTTTCACGTCGATGTCGATGGCCGACCAGCCTGAAACCCGGATCTCGATCCGGTCGAGGGTCGGCGGCGATCGATCGCCGCACCCCGCCAGAGCCAGGAGCAGCGCCGATGCGATCCACGCCCCCTTCATTTCCGCCCGAACAGTTTCTCGATGTCGCCGTGGGCGAGCTTCACCCAGGTCGGCCGGCCGTGGTTGCACTGGCCGCTATGGGGGGTGACCTCCATCTCGCGCAGCAGCGCGTTCATCTCGGCGATGGAGAGGATCCGGCCGGCCCGGACCGAGCCGTGGCAGGCCATGGTCGCGGCGACATGGTCGAGCTTCTCCCTGAGCGCCAGGGCCTCGTCGAAGGCGGCGAGCTCGTCGGCGAGGTCGGTGACCAGGCCGCCGACGTCGCCGTGGCCGAGCAGGGCCGGCGTCGCCCGGACCAGCACCGCCCGGGCTCCGAAGCGCTCCAGCTCGAGCCCCATCTCGGTCAGCTCGGCGGCCCGCGCCTCGAGCCGGTCGCAGGCCGGCTCGTCGAGCTCGACCACCTCGGGGAGGAGAAGCGCCTGGCGGGCGACCCCGCCGTCGGCCATCGCCCGGCGCATCCGCTCGAGCACCAGCCTTTCGTGGGCGGCATGCTGGTCGACCAGGATCAGGCCGTCCTCGGCCTCGGCGACGATATAGGTGGCGGCGACCTGCCCTCGGGCGACTCCGAGGGGGAATCTGCGCGCCTCGGGCGGCGGAGCGAAGGCGGATTCGCCGCGGGCGGCGGGGGCGTAGTCGTAGGGTGCCCGGGTGTCGCGGACCGTCCCCTCTCCCCAGCGGGGAGAGGGATAGGGTGAGGGGGAACCCAAGTAGGAGGACCGGCTCCGGTCGTAGAGCCTCTCCTGGAGAGGCCGAGCCCCCTCACCCCAACCCTCTCCCCCATGGGGAGAGGGGGAAGATTGCCACGGGACATTCTCCGCCGCCCTCTGAACGCTCCGGAACCCGGCGCCGTCCAGCGCATGCCTGAGCCCGCCGACGATCAGCCCCCTTATTCCCGACGGGTCGCGGAAGCGGACCTCCGTCTTGGCGGGGTGGACGTTGACGTCGACCTCGTCGCCGGGAAGGTCGATGAACAAGGCGACGACCGGATGGCGGTCGCGGGCGAGAAGGTCCTGATAGGCGGCCCTCACCGCTCCGATCAGCAGCCGGTCCTTCACCGGGCGGCCGTTGACGAACAGATATTGGTGGTCCGCGACTCCCCGGTTGAAGGTCGGGAGCCCGGCGACTCCGCCGAGGCGGGCCGGGCCTCGGTCGTAGTCGATGGCGACGCTGTTCTCGTGGAGGGCCCGGTCGGTCAGGGCCGCGACCCGGGCCGGGCGGTCCTCGCCCGGCTGGACGGCGAGGGTCCGGCGTCCGTCATGCTCGAGGGTGAAGCCGATGTCGGGCCGGGCCATGGCGAGGCGCTTCACGACGTCGAGGCAGGCGGCATATTCCGAGCGTTCCGAGCGCAGGAACTTGCGGCGGGCCGGAACCCGCTCGAACAGTCGCTCGACCCGGATCCGGGTGCCGGGCGGGAGGGCCGCCGGCCCCTCCCCTTCGAGCCGGCCGTTGTCGACGACGCGCGACCAGCCGTCGGCGCCGCGCAGCCGGCTCTCGACGGCGAGCCGCGCGACGCTCGCGATCGAGGGCAGGGCCTCGCCCCGGAAGCCCAGGGTGGTCACCGCCTCGATCTCCTCGCCGGGAAGCTTGGAGGTGGCGTGGCGCTCGAGCGCGAGGGCCATGTCGGCGCGGCTCATGCCGCAGCCGTCGTCGGCGACCTCGATCCTGGTCGTGCCGCCGCCGCCCAGGGAGATGGCGATGCGGGCGGCGCCGGCGTCGATCGCGTTCTCGACGAGCTCCTTCAACGCGCTGGCCGGTCTTTCCACCACTTCACCCGCCGCGATGCGGTTGACCAGATGCTCGGGCAGTCGGCGTATTGACATCGATCGACGGTCTAGACCAAGCCGCGTCGACCCGCGACCCTTGTTAACTCATTTGTGGAACAAGCTTACGGGCCATCCTATAGAGAAAGGCGAGCGCGCCGGGCACCATGCCGCGGCGGCGTTTTAGAGAAGCGGGACCCAGCTCAATGTCACTCTTGCGTTTCTTCAAGTTCCCCTCCCACGACATGGCGATCGACCTCGGAACGGCGAACACCGTCGTCTACGTCCGCGGCCGCGGCGTGGTCCTGAACGAGCCCTCCGTGGTCGCGATCGAGACGATCAACGGGGTGAAGCGCGTCAAGGCGGTCGGCGACGACGCGAAGATGATGATGGGCAAGACGCCCGACCAGATCGAGGCCATCCGGCCGCTTCGCGACGGGGTCATCGCCGACATCGACGTCGCCGAGCAGATGATCAAGCATTTCATCCAGAAGGTCCACGGCAAGCGCCGCTTCCCGCGCTGGCCGGAGATCGTGATCTGCGTTCCGTCGGGCTCGACCTCGGTCGAAAGGCGCGCCATCCGCGACGCCGCGTCCAACGCCGGCGCGAGCCAGGTGTGGCTGATCGAGGAGCCGATGGCGGCCGCGATCGGCGCCGACATGCCGGTGACCGAGCCGATCGGCTCGATGGTCGTCGACATCGGCGGAGGAACGACCGAAGTCGCCGTGCTCTCGCTTCGCGGCCTCGCCTACACCACCTCCGTCCGGGTCGGCGGCGACAAGATGGACGAGGCCATCTCCTCCTACGTCCGGCGCAACCACAACCTGCTGATCGGCGAGGCGACGGCGGAGCGGATCAAGAAGCAGGTCGGGATCGCCAAGCCGCCGGCGGACGGCGACGGCCTCTCGGTCCACATCAAGGGCCGCGACCTCGTCAACGGAGTGCCCAAGGAGATCACGATCAACCAGCGCCAGATCGCCGAGGCGCTCAGCGAGCCGGTCGGGACCATCGTCGAGGGGGTGAGGATCGCGCTCGAGAACACCGCGCCCGAGCTCGCCGCCGACATCGTTGACCAGGGCATAGTCCTGACCGGCGGCGGCGCCCTCCTCCAGGGGCTGGACGAGGTGCTTCGCGACGAGACGGGGCTTCCCGTCACCGTCGCCGACGATCCTCTCACCTGCGTCGCCATCGGCACCGGACGGGCGCTCGAGGAGGAGATCTTCCGCGGCGTCCTGCTGACCGCCTAAGGGCCCGGGCCGGGCCGGGGAGGCACATAGGTGGCACCGCCATCGACCCGTCGCCCCGGATTCTCGCGCCGGGCGCAATATGGGCTGTTCCTGTCCTATGTGATCGCCGTCGGCGGGACACTGTTCGCCGGACTTCTGCTGGTCATCGCCATCGTCGACCCGACCGGCTTCAACGCGCTCAAGGGGGTCGCCCTCGACGTCACCAGCCCGGTGAGCTCGGCGGGGCGCGGAGTCGTCCGCTTCTTCGAGGGCCTGACCGGCTCGGTCGGCAATTACGTCCAGGCCGGCCGCCAGAATGCGGAGCTGAAGAAGAGGCTCGGGGAATCGCGCCGCAAGCTGATCGAGGCCCAGGCGACCGAGCTCGAGAACAAGCGGCTCAAGGCCCTGCTCAAGCTGACCGGCGAGACCGACAATCCGGTCGCGGTGACCCGAATCGTCGGCTCGTCCTTCGCCTCGGTGCGGCGCCTCGCCACCCTTTCCGCCGGGGCTTCGTCAGGGGTCCTGCCGGGCCAGCCGGTGCGCTCCGCCGACGGCCTGGTCGGCCGGGTCATCGAGAGCGGCCGCTGGGGGAGCCGGGTCCTGCTCGTCGCCGACAGCGCCAGCAACGTGCCCGTCAGGCTGGTCCGCGACGGCACCGCCGCCATCGCCACCGGCCACGGCGACGGGACGATCGACCTCAAGACGCTCGAGGTCGGCCAGAACCCGTTCCGGCGCGGCGACGTGCTCGTCACCTCCGGGGTGGGCGGAGTCTATCCGCCCGACATCCCGGTGGCGGTGGTCGTCTCGGTCGCCGGCGACCGGACCGTGGCGAAGCCGCTCGCCGACCCCTCCAACGTCGAATATGCGATGGTTCTCCCCATCTACCAGCCGCTCGCCGACGTGCCGCTTTCCGAGACCACCGAGAGCGCTCTGAGGGGCGCCGGCCAATGAGCCGGATCGCCGGATCCAGCCGCGACGTCGCCCTGCTGGGCTTCCGCCGGCAGTGGGTGCCGATCCTGAGCACGCTCGCCGCCGCCCTGCTCGCCCTTTTCCCGTTCGTCGCGACCTGGCCGATCGTTCCCGACTTCGCCTTTCTCGTCCTGCTCGCCTGGCGGCTGCTGAGGCCGGAAATGTGGCAGGCGCACATGGCCCTGCCGCTCGGGCTGTTCAACGACCTCGTCGCCGGCCTGCCGGTCGGACAGTCGATGGCGCTGTGGACCCTCACCTTCCTCATCCTCGACATCGTCGACAGCCGGGTCGGCTGGCGCGACTATTGGATGGACTGGCTGTTCGCCGCCGCGGCCATCCTCTTCCATACCGCCGGCGGCTGGTACGTGGCGCGCCAGATGGGGAGCGTCACGCCCTTCGCCGTCCTGCTCCCGCAACTCGGACTGGCGGTCTTCGCCTATCCGCTCGTGGCGCGGCTGGTCGTCGGCCTCGACCGCTGGCGGTTGTCGCGATCATGATGAAGAGGCGAAACCGCCCGGTCGTCACCGAGAGCAGCCAGCTCTTCACCTTCACCCGGCGGGCGATGGTCCTGGGCGGCTTCCAGGGCCTGCTCGGAGCGGCCCTGGCCGGCCGGATGGCCTGGATCTCGATCGCCGAGAACGAGCGCTACAAGCTCCTGTCCGAGAGCAACCGGGTCCAGCTCCGGCTGATCCCGCCGCGGCGGGGCTGGATCGTCGACCGGGCCGGGCAACCGATCGCGATCAACCGAAGCGACTTCCGGGTCGACCTCATCCCCGACCGGCTGAAGGATCCCGACCGGATCATCGCCGAGCTCGCCCGGCTGCTCGACCTTCCTCCGGACGAGGTGGAGCGGATCCGGGAGGGGCTGAAGCACGCGGCCGGCTACCAGCCCGTCCCGGTCGCCGAAAACCTGCCGTTCGAGAAATATGCGGCGGTGACCATCCGCCAGCCCGAGCTTCCCGGAGTGGCGCCGCTTCGAGCCTTCTCGCGCTTCTATCCGGACGGGGCGGCGGTGGCGCATCTGGTCGGCTATGTCGGGACCCCCAACAAGGAAGAATATGAGAAAGAGGGCAAGGCCCCGCTCCTGATCACGCCGGGCTTCAAGATCGGCAAGGAAGGCATCGAAAAGACGATGGAGCCGCGGCTGCGCGGGCGGCCGGGGGCCGAGCGCGTGGAGGTGACCGCGGGCGGCAAGCTGGTCCGCCAGCTGACCACTCTTCCCGACAAGAGCGGGCCGCCCCTTCCGCTCACCATCGACTCCGGGCTGCAGACCTTCGCGGCCCGGCGCCTGGGCGAGGAATCGGGCTCGGTCGTGGTCCTCGACTGCCTGACCGGCGACATACTCGCGCTCGCCTCGATGCCGGCCTACGACCCCAACAGCTTCACCGACGGGATCAGCCGCAACGAATGGAAGATGCTGTCGGACGACGAGCGCAAGCCGCTGCTCAACAAGGCCCTGAACGGCCTCTACCCGCCCGGCTCGACCTTCAAGCCTATGGTCGCCATGGCCCTGCTCCAGGCGGGCATCGATCCCAGGGACCATGTCAACTGCCCGGGCGGATTCCAGCTCGGCAACCGCTTCTTCCGCTGCCTCGGCCGCCACGGCTCGATGACCATGCACACCGCCATCGCCCGGAGCTGCAACACCTATTTCTACTCGATGGGCCGCCGCGCCGGGATCGACATCATCTCGGCGATGGGCAAGCGCCTCGGCTTCGGCCAGAAGTTCGACATTCCCGTCGTCTCCCAGAATTACGGGACGATGCCGAGCGCCGAGTGGAAGAAGGCGCGCTACGAGAAAAGCGCCAAGCTCGTCGAGCGGCCCGACTGGACCGAGTCCGACACCCTCAACACGTCGATCGGCCAGGGCTTCGTCATCGTCAATCCGCTGCAGCTGGCGGTGATGGCCGGGCGAGTCGCCTCCGGCCTCGACATCCAGCCCAACCTCATCCACCGCAAGCGCCCGGCGCCGGCCCCGCTGCCCTTCCCGAAGGAGCATTTCGAGACGGTCCGCTCGGGCATGTGGGAAGTCGTCAACGGCGCCGGCACCGCCGGCCGAAGCAGGCTCGAGGTCCCGGGGATCGAGATGGGCGGCAAGACCGGCACCGCCCAGGTCCGCCGGATCACCGGCGGCCAGCGCGGCCAGTCCGGCGCCTGGAAATATCGCGACCACGGCCTGTTCGTCTGCTTCGCGCCCGTCGCCAGCCCGCGCTTCGCCTGCTCGGTGGTGATCGAGCACGGCATGGGCGGCGCCCGGGCGGCGGCGCCGGTCGCCAAGGACGTGCTCACCTATCTGTTCGACAAGCCGAGGGCGCTGGCCGCGCTCGCCACCTTCGAGGCGCAATGGGGCGGGACCCTGGCCGAGCGGATGGAGAAGCGGGCGCAGGCCTGGCTCGCCGCCGCCAAGGCCGGGAAAGCGGCCTCGGGGACGGGCAATTGATGCCGATCTCCGCCGTTCGAGGGCAGGGTCGCTTCGCCGTCCTCAAATCCTCCCCTGCTTTCGCAGGGGAGGGGGACCATGCGAAGCATGGTGGAGGGGCCTTTCCGACTCCGAATGACCCCTCCACCGCGCTTCGCGCGGTCCCCCTCCCCCGCAAATGCGGGGGAGGAATTGAGTCGGACCGGCTCTGATGGGCCTCGCCTTCGTCCCGGCGCCGCTTGCGAGCCTGCCCTGGCGGATGCTGTGGATCGTCGCCGCTCTGGGAGGCGCGGGAGTCCTCGCCCTCTATTCCGCGGCCGGGGGCTTCCTGATGCCCTGGGCCCTGCCCCATGCGGGCCGGCTCGTCGTCTTCCTCGGCCTGGCCCTCGCTCTGTCGAGGATCCGGCCGCAGACCTTCCACGACTTCGCCTTCTTCGCCTACGGGGGCGGGATCCTGCTTCTCATCCTCACCCTGGCGCTGGGCGTGATCGGCGGCGGGGCGAGGAGCTGGCTCGAGCTCGGCTTCCTCCGCCTCCAGCCCTCAGAGCTGATGAAGCCGATCATCGTCCTCACCCTCGCCCGCTTCTACGCCCATGTCCCTCCGGCCGAGATCAGGCGGCTTTGGGCGATGTGGCCGCTGGCGCTGATCCTCGGCCCCCCGATCCTGCTCATCCTGCTCCAGCCCGATCTGGGGACGACGATGCTGATCGTCCTCAACACCATCGCCCTGATGTTCCTGGCGGGCCTCCCGCTGGCCTGGTTCATCGGCGGAGCCCTGGCGGTCGGGGTTTCGATGCCGATCGTCTACTCGTTCCTTCTGCCCCACCAGCAGGAGCGGGTCCTGATCTTCCTCAATCCCGAGACCGACCCGCTCGGCGCCGGCTACCACCTCACCCAGTCCAAGATCGCGATCGGCTCGGGCGGGGTCTTCGGCAAGGGCTTCCTCAACGGCACCCAGAGCCACCTCCATTACCTGCCCGAGCAGCATACCGACTTCATCTTCTCCGCCATCGCCGAGGAATGGGGGCTGATCGGCGGGTGCGTGCTCATTCTCCTCTTCTTCCTTCTCCTGCGCTGGGGGATGATCGTCGCGCTCGAGGCCAAGGGGCGGTTCGAGCGGCTGGCGGCGGCCGGGCTGACCCTGACCATCTTCTTCTACGTCGCGGTCAACCTGATGATGGTGATGGGCCTCGCCCCGGTCGTCGGAATACCCCTCCCCCTGGTCTCCTACGGGGGCTCGGCGATGCTGACGGTGATGATCTGCCTCGGGATCCTGATGTCGATCGAACGCCACAACCGAGGCGAGGGCCGGCGATAGCTAAAAGAGGGACAGTCCCCCTTTTAAAAAGAGGGACTGTCCCCCTTTTCGTTCGCCGCCGCTAAAAAGGGGGACAGTCCCCCTTTTCGTGCGCCGGCGCTAAAAAGGGGGACTGTCCCTCTTTTCGTTCGCCGCCGCTAAAAAGGGGGACTGTCCCCCTTTTCCCGCCGGCGCTAAAAAGGGGGACTGTCCCTCTTTATCCAGGGATGGCCGTCGCCGGCTGCGGTCGCGGCGACCCGGGGCGTCGCTCCGAGCGAGATGGCGAGGCCGCCGCTTCTCGATAGGAAATCCCGGTCCGCCTTGAGCCAGCGCGGCCGGCACGCCGCCGGAAGCCGGCGGTCGGAGACCACGATGTCGGCCTCCGCGCAGGCTTTCCCAAGCGCCTCGACCGGCACCAGGCGATCGCTCCGGCTGGCCAGCAGGCGCCAGCCGCGCAGGTCCGCCGCGCAGAAATCCGCGCTGCAATCGGCCGTCCCGAGCCAGTCGAGCTCGCCCGCCTCGCCCTCGAGGCCGGCGCTCTGGGTCATCAGGTCGCGGACATAGTCGCCGGCCCGGCCGCGAAGCAGCGCCAGCCCGCCGGCGGAAGTCCTGACCGCGAGATGGCGGCCGTCGCCGGTGACGAGCAGGTCCGGAGCGGGCGCGAGCAGCGCCGAGACCGCGCCGGCGGCGACCGGCAGCAGCCCCAGGCGCCGCCAGCGCGTTCGCCACAGAGCCAGCCAGGCGCCGCCGGCGACCATCGTCGCGAAAGCCGCCGCCGGAAGGGTCGGCAGCCGGGCGACCGCCCCGGGAGCGGCGGCGGTGGCGTGGGCGAGGCCGAGGAGGAGATCGAGCGCGGCGCCGGCCAGCCACCAGAAGGGCGCTCCCAGCCCGGCGAGGTCGAAAAGCAGCGCAAGCGCCTCGATCGGCATGATGGCGAAGGTGGTGAGCGGGATCGCCGCGATATTGGCCAGCGCTCCGTACAGCCCCGCCTGGTGGAAGTGCCACAAGGCGATCGGGACGAGGGCGAGCTCGACGGCGAGCCCGGTGAGGACCAGGCCCAGGAGGAAGCGGCCAAGCTTCACCGGCGCGGCCTCGTCGCGGCGGGCGAGCAGGGCCCGGACCCGCGGATGCTCGTGGAGCGCGACGATGGCGGTGATCGCGGCGAAGCTCATCTGGAAGCTCGCCCCGGGCAGCGATTCGGGCCAGAGCAGCAGCACGACGAGGGCCGCGACCGCGACCAGCCGCATGGTCAGCGCCTCGCGGCCGAGCGCGACCCCGAGCAGGACGAGAAGGGCGGCGATGCAGGAGCGGATCGTCGGCACTTCGGCGCCGGTCAGCAGGGTATAGGCGATTCCGGCGAGCGCGCCCGCTCCGGCCGCGACCAGAACCAGCCGGAAGCGCAGGGCGAGGGCCGGGCTCAAGGCGAGCAGCCTCAGGGTCAGGAGCATGACCGCACCGACCACGGCGGTGAGGTGAAGGCCGCTGACCGAGAGCAGGTGGGCGAGGCCGGAACGGCGCATGGCCTCCGCGTCCGCTTCCGGGATCCCGCCCTGGTCGCCGGTGGCGAGCGCCGCCGCGATCCCGCCGCCGGCTCCCGGCAGCCGGGTCCGGATATGGTCGGCGAGACTCTGACGAACGTCGGCGAGCCGTGCCCGCCAGCCCTGACCGGCGGCCGGGGCGACCACCCGGACCAGGGTGACCCGGCCGGTCCCGCCGATCCCCTGGAACCACGCCGCCCGGGCGAAATCATAGGCTCCGGGCAAGGCGGCCGGAGCGGGCGGCATCAGATAGCCGCTCAGCCGCACGGTCGCCCCGGCCCGGATCCCGGCCGGCGCGGCCGCCGAGTCGATATTGACCCTGAGCCGCGGCGGAAGCCCGGAATTGCCGGCGGGCGTCACCACCAGCCGGATCAGGTCGCGGGCCGGGAGGCGCTGGAAGCTTTCGATCCGGGCGTCGAACTCCGCCGCCCGGGCCTCGCCGAGCACGGGCGCCGCCACCCGCTCCGCCTTCCACCATATGTTGCCGCAGCCGAGCATCGCCGCCAGGCAGAAGACCGACACCGCCCGCCCCCAGCGCGTTCCCGGAGCGAGCGCCGCGGGCGCCAGCGCCAGCGCCCCGGCGAGCAGAAGGAACGCCGTCCACGCCCGCGCCTCGGGCAAGGCGAACCAGGCCGCGGTGCCGAGGCCGAGACCGACCGGAAGCCAGAGCGCAAGCTGGTCGCGCTCGGAGTCGGCGAGGGCTTCGAGGCGGCGGGAGAAGGCCGTCATCCCGGACTTGATCCGGGATCCTTGAACACCGGGGTCCGGGGACCGGTCGAGGGCGCCCGTGCTCATGGATTCCGGCTTCCGGCGCAATGACGGGGTGGGCGACGCCCGGTCGCCGGCCGGCTTTCGCCGGGATGACGATCATGATCCGCTATGCTAGGGGCCCATCCGTCACCGGCCGTCATGGCCCTGCATCCTTGGAGAAAAGGCGCTTGAGCGCAACCGTCCAGCCCGGCGAGGTCGTCACCCGCTTTGCGCCCTCACCGACCGGCTTCCTTCACATCGGCAACGCGCGGACCGGCCTGTTCAGCTGGCTCTACGCCCGCCATAACGGCGGCCGGGCCCTGCTGCGCATCGAGGACACCGACGCCGCCCGCTCGACCCAGGAGGCGATCGACGTCATCCTCGACGGGCTGAAATGGCTCGGCATCGACTGGGACGGCCACGAATATTACCAGTCGCAATTCCAGGCCCGCCATGCCGAGGTCGCCCACGAGCTGGTCGCCCGCGGCCATGCCTATCGCTGCTACATGACCGCCGAGCAGCTGGCCGCCGGACGCGAGAAGGCGCAGGCGGAGCGCCGCCCCTACCGGGTCGAGAGCCCGTGGCGCGACGGCGCCCAGGCCGGCGAGGGGCCCTTCGTCGTCCGGCTCAAGGCGCCCAGGGAAGGCGAGACGGCGATCGACGACCTCGTCCAGGGCCGGGTCACCGTTCAGAATGCCGAGCTCGACGACATGGTCCTGCTCCGCTCGGACGGTTCCCCCACCTACATGCTCGCCGTGGTCGTCGACGACCACGACATGGGCGTGACCCACGTCATCCGCGGCGACGACCATCTCAACAACGCCTTCCGCCAGCTCGCCATCGTCAAGGCGATGGGCTGGCCGGAGCCGGTCTACGCCCACGTCCCGCTGATCCACGGCTACGACGGCGCCAAGCTCTCCAAGCGCCACGGGGCGCTGGGGGTCGACGCCTATCGCGACGAGCTCGGGATCCTGCCCGAGGCGCTGTTCAACTATCTGCTCCGTCTCGGCTGGGGCCATGGCGACGACGAGGTGATCTCGAAGGCGCAGGCGATCGAGTGGTTCGACCTCGCCCAGGTCGGCAAGTCGCCCTCGCGCTTCGACGTCAAGAAGCTCGAGAATCTCAACGGCCATTACATCCGCGAAGCCGATGACGGCAGGCTGGCCGGGCTGATCGCCCCCCGGATCGCAAAGCTGATCGGCCGCGACCTGGGCACGGCCGAGATGGAGCTGCTCGTGAAGGCGATGCCGGAGCTCAAGCCGCGCGCGAAGAACCTCAACGAACTGGCTGAAAACGCGACCTTCCTGTTCCAGGCGCGGCCGCTCGATTTCGACGACAAGGCGGCCCAGCTGCTCGCCGGCGACGCCCCCCGGCTGCTCGCCCGCGCCTGGGCCGCGCTCAATGCGCTTGACGAATGGTCGGCGCTCGCCACAGAGGCGGCGGTGCGCAGCGTAGCGGACAGCGCCGGGGCCAAGCTCGGCCAGGTGGCTCAGCCGCTCCGCGCCGCGCTCACCGGACGGGCGACCTCGCCCGGCATATTCGATGTTCTGGTCCTGCTGGGGCGCGAGGAGAGCCTCGCCCGCATCGCGGACCGGATGGACGGAGCAGAATGATGGCCGACGGAAACGCCACTCTCAATCTCGGCGGGGGCGAAAGCCACGGCTTCCCGGTGCGCCAGGGCTCGGTCGGCCCCGACGTCATCGACATCCGCAAGCTCTATGCGGAGACCGGCGCCTTCACCTACGACCCCGGCTTCACCTCGACCGCCGCCTGCGAGAGCGCGATCACCTATATCGACGGCGACCAGGGCATATTGCTCCACCGAGGCTATCCGATCGACCAGCTCGCCGAGCATTCGACCTTCATGGAGGTCTGCTACCTTCTCCTCAACGGCGAGCTCCCGAAGAAGGACGAGCTGGAGACCTTCACCTACACCATCTCGCGCCACACCATGCTCCACGAGCAGCTCTCGACCTTCTACCGGGGCTTCCGGCGCGACGCCCATCCGATGGCGGTGATGTGCGGAGTGGTCGGGGCCCTCTCCGCTTTCTACCACGATTCGACCGACATCACCGATCCCAAGCAGCGCATGATCGCTAGCCACCGGCTGATCGCCAAGATGCCGACGATCGCGGCGATGGCGTACAAATACACGCTCGGCCAGCCGTTCATGTATCCCCAGAACAACCTCACCTACACCGGCAACTTCCTGAGGATGACCTTCGGGGTCCCGGCCGAGCCCTATGAGGTCAACCCGGTCGTCGAGCGCGCGATGCGGCGGATCTTCATCCTCCACGCCGACCACGAGCAGAACGCCTCGACCTCCACCGTGCGCCTCGCCGGCTCGTCGGGGGCCAACCCCTTCGCCTGCATCGCGGCCGGGATCGCCTGCCTCTGGGGGCCGGCCCATGGCGGCGCCAACGAGGCGGCGCTCAACATGCTCCACGAGATCGGCCGGCCCGAGCGGATCCCCGAGTTCATCGCCCGGGCCAAGGACAAGGACGACCCCTTCCGGCTGATGGGCTTCGGCCACCGCGTCTACAAGAATTACGACCCGCGGGCGAAGGTGATGCAGGCGACCGCCCAGGAGGTGTTGAAGGAGCTCGGAGTCACCGACCCGGTCTTCGACGTCGCCCGCGAGCTCGAGCGGATCGCGCTCAGCGACGAATATTTCATCGAGAAGAAGCTCTACCCCAACGTCGACTTCTACTCGGGAGTCGTCCTCTCCGCGATCGGCTTCCCGACCTCGATGTTCACCGCCCTCTTCGCCCTCGCCCGCACCGTGGGCTGGGTCGCCCAGTGGAACGAGATGATCTCCGACCCCGAGCAGAAGATCGGCCGGCCGAGGCAGCTCTACACGGGCCCGGTGCAGCGCGACTACGTGCCCGTAGAGCGGCGCTAGCAACTAAGGTCCCGTCATTCCGGCGAAAGCCGGAATCCATGAACGCGGCCGTCGGAAATACGAATTCGAGCGGAGTTCCGGAATCCCGGATCAAGCCCGGGATGACGTCCCGCCCCTCGCCCCAGCCTTGCCTTCAGCGCCCGGTCGAAATCGGTGCCTGGCACCGATTTCCCTTGCGGTGTGCAAGCTTGAACGACTCGACTGGCGGCAGATCTACACGCCCTTAATCAACTCGCCCGCACATTTCCGCGCGACCCGAAACCTTTGCGGCCTTTGCGTCCTTCGCGTGAGCCCGTAATGGCGCCGGCGCTGCCCCGCACGATCCCGGCATGCGCACGGCACGCGCTCCGCATGCGCCCGGCACGCGCTCGGCATGCGCCCAGCACGCACTCGGCATGCGCCCGGCACGCGCTCGGCATGCGCCCGGCCGCGGCCCGGCATGCGCGCTACCTTCGTCCGGCGGCCGCACGGCGCGGAGGTCGCTCCACTTCGGAGCTAAGTTGATTTGAAATGTAGGTCTTCGTTTGATTTACCGCCGTCGTGGAACAGGACAGGAACGAGTCGCCGCGGACCGAGCCCGACGCCATCCGCGGCGGCGCCCGCGACCGCGATGAGGCGCCGCCGCCCGGCGGGCCGGAGGCGGGGACGCCGGCACTGGAACCGGCCGGTCCGGAGCCCGGGCCCGCCGAGCCCCAACCCGAGCCGGCGATCACCCACCTCGTCCCCCTCCCCGCTCCGGATCCCGTCCCGCCCGTCGCCGGCTTCGACCCCGTCCCCGTCCGTCCCCGTGTCGACGGCTGGACGCCCGAGCGGCAGCGCGGCTTCATCGAGCATCTCGCCGAGACCCTTTGCGTCGACACCGCCGCCGCGCTCGTCGGGATGACCGGCGATTCCGCCCGGCGGCTGAGGCGGCGGCCGGGGGCGGAGGGCTTCGGCGTCGCCTGGGACGCCGCCCTTCGTCGCGGCCTTTCCGAGCGCGGCCGCGCCGCCCTGATCGACGAGGCGGTGAACGGCCGCCTCGTCCGCCGCTTCTATCACGGCGAGCTGATCTGCGAGGAGAGGGTGCGCTCGCCCCGCCTGCTCCTCGCTTTGATCGAGCGAATGGACAAATTGTTCGAGGGACCCGGCGCCGCCGAAAGCGAGGCGATCGCCGGCGACTGGCATGCCTCGCTCGACCGGCTGGAAAGCGGAGCGCTGAAGACCGGCTTTCGGGTGTGGCGCGACCGCGAGGGCGCCTGGTGGACCAACTACCCGCCGCCGCGCGGCTTCCAGGGCCCGGCGGGCGATCCCGCCGATCCGAGCTTCCGGCGCCGACTGACCGAGGCCGAGGAAAAGGCTCTGGCCGCTCGGGGGAAGAGGCAGCTCGAGGACGGCGCCGCCGCTCGCGACGCCTTCTTCGGCTTCAGGCCGAATCGCGGAGTCACTTATCGGCGAATTCGATCGAAAGGCGGAGATTGATCGGATGGATTTTCATTTCCCGCCGACTTTCCGACTTTCCGGCGTTGGCCCGGCCTCACCCGAGCTTCGCCTTGAGCTCCCCGAGCAGCGCCAGCGACGCGCAGACGTCGTCGAACATCAGCTTGACCCTCTCCTCGCCGGGGCGCGAGCGGAGCATCGAGCCGGGCTCGAAGCGGTCCTTGCCGGTGGCGGCGACGAGGGCCTCCTCCGGTCCGACGTAGACGAAGACCCGGCCCGACTTCCTCAGCTCCAGGAGCCGCGCCCGGAACGCGCTGTCGAACAGCAATTCCCGCGCCTCCATCGGCTGGGTCGCATAGACCTCGAACTTCCGCTCGAACGCCTCGTCGCCCTCGATCCGGACCCGCTCCATGTCGCTCGACGGCTTCCAGAAGTTGAGGAACTTCCGGTCGGGCACGATCGCGATCTCGCCGGGGCGCCCGGGGCGGCGCTGGATGGCGTAGATCTGGCCGCAGAAGACGGTGTAGGTGTTCTTGCCGGCGCGGCGCTGCAGGTTCGCCTCGTAGACGGCGAAGCCCCGCCCCTCCTCGTCGGTTCCGTTGAACAGGTCGCTGTAGGTCTCGCTGCAGAAGCCGCCGCCGCCGAAGAGGAGCGCGCAGGCGGAAGCCAGAGCGGGCGGGGTGAAGTCGCCGGGAATATATTCGAGGCGGGCTTTCTTGGCGACCTCGTCGAGCACGGGGTGCTTGAGCCCCTCCTTGGCGGCCATGAGCGGCGCGGCGGCGGCGACGAAGGTGCCGACGAGGAAGGCGGCGAAGACGAGGAAGGCGCCGACTTCCCAGCCGGCGTTGAGCAGGGTGGCGAGCGCGGCGGCGGCGAGGACGAGGCCGATCGTGCCCCTGACCCAGAATTGGCGGACCGCGGCCTTGCGCTCGCCCTCGAGCGCTCCCAGCCGCTCGCGCACCGTGCCGCCCGAGCACAAGGTCCGGAAATCCTCGTCCGTCAGCTGAATCATCGATCCCCCCTTGGCTTTGCGCCAGACTGCCAAGGCGGGGCGGAGGCCGCAACAATTGAAACAGACCGGCCGGCGCCGCGGCATCAAGCCGCAACCGCGCCGGGCTAGGCCTCGTCCATCAGCCTGTATCGGGAGCTTTCCCTATGTTGACGATCATCGCCGCCTTGGCGGCCGCTTCCGGGCCCGGTCCGGGCGAGCCGACCCTGGACGAGGTGCGAGCCGCCACCGCCCGCTTCCGCAACGTCGAGGTCGCCCTGGCCGAGGGCTATGTCCGCGACCCCACCGACATGTGCGACCTCGCCTCGATGATGGGCCGTCCGGCGGCGCTGGGCGGGATGGGGATCCACTTCTTCCGGCCCGACCTGCTCGGGATCAAGGGCCCGCCCGGCCCCCGGGTCGACGGCGACGGCACCCACACCGATTTCCGCAAGCCCTCGATCCTCATCTACGAGCCGCGCGGCGACGGCAGCCTCGAGCTGGTCGCGGTCGAGAACCTCGTCTTCAAGAAAGCGTGGGAGGCGGCCGGCCGCGAGGGCCTGCCCACCTTCCACGGGGTCGAATATGACTACATGTTCGACGATCCGAAGACGGCGATCGACGAGGCCCACGATTTCGAGCCTCATTACGACCGCCACGTCTGGCTCTACCGGCCGAACGCGAACGGAATGTTCGCCCAGTTCAACCCGACCGTGACCTGCCGATTCCACAAGCCGGCCGTGATCGCCAAAGCGGGGACGGACCACGCAGGCCATTGAGATACCGTCATGCCGGCGCGGGCCGGCATCCCGGCGGGCGAAAGGCTCCCTCGTCCTTCGCCCGTCGGGGCCCCAGCCTGCGCTGGGGCGGCGGTTACCGCAGCGGCAGGGTGAAGGTGAACCGCGCGCCCTGGCCCGGAGCGCTGTCGACGGCGACGTCGCCGCCCATCGCCCGGGCGAGACGGCGCGCGATGTAGAGCCCGAGGCCGGTCCCCCCCGCCTCGGTCGGGTCGACCCGCTCGAACTTCTCGAAGATCCGAGCCTGGTCCTCGGCCGTGATGCCCTTGCCCTGGTCGGCGACGATCAGGGCGGCGAGGTCGCCCTCGCGGTCGGTCCGGATCCAGACCTGCCCGCCCTCGGGCGAGTAGCGGATCGCGTTGGTGAGCAGGTTGACGACGATCTGCAGAGCCCGGCGGAAATCGCCCGAGGCGGGCAGGCTTTCGCCGGCCGCGGGGGAGTCGATCCTGACCTGCCGCTCGCCCGCGCGCACCGCGAGCAGGCCCGAGGCTCGCCGGGCGACGTCGGCGAGGTCGATCTCCTCGCCCTCGGGCCTGAAGTCCGGCCGCTCGATCGCCTGCAGGTCGACGAGGTCGTCGACCAGCGCCAGCAGGTGGCGGCCGGCGGTCGCGATGTCTCCGGCATAGCCGGCATAATCGCCCTTGATCGGCCCCTCCCCCTGGGCGCCGATCGTCTCGGCGCTGGCGATGATTCGGGCGAGCGGCGCCCGGAGCGCCTTGTCGAGCCGTTCGCCGAAGGCCCCGGGCTCGCCATGGGCCTCGGCTTGCGCGGGCGGCGGGGGAGCGCCGGCGGGCAAGGCGGCGGCGGAGCCTCGAAAGCCGGCGAAGCGGCCCGAACCGTCGATGAGGGGGATCCCGGCGAGCCGGTAGCGGCCGCCGCGGCCGCCGCGAAGGTCGGCGAGCTGGCCGTCGAAGCGCCTCTGCTCGGCGAGCGCGGTGAGGAGCGGCAATTCGCCGTCCTCGCCCTCCACCAGCCGGAACAGGGCGACGAGCCGCTGGCCGACCAGCTGGGCCGGGGTTCGGCCGGCCGCCGCGGCGGCCGCGGGCGAGACGAGGGTCAGCCGAAGCGCCGAATCGGTCTCCCACATCCAGTCGGCGCCGGCGCGAAGGAAGTCGGCCTGGCGCTCCGCATCGGGCGCGGGCGCGGGGGCGCGGGCCGGGCGGGCGACCCAGCCGGTGACGGCGAGGTCGACCCAGCCCTCCTTCGGCTCGGCGCGCACCCACAGGTCGAGGTCGGCGTCGCCCTCGGCGGCGACGGCGCCGCGCGAGATGACGATCCCGAGGCGCCGGGCGAGCCGGGCGAGAGCGGCGATCTGGGGCACCGCCAGAGGCCCGCTTTCCTCGCCGCCGGCGGCGCGATGCAGCGCCATCAGCCTGGGCCCGGCCTCGACCAGCCGCCCTTCGGAGTCGATCCGGCCGCGGACGGCCTCCTCCGCGCTCACGAGGCGAGCCTCGCGACGGCCGAGCGATACGCCGGGTCGAGGCTCCAGAGGAGGATGTGATGCCGCGCCTCGACCGGGCCGAGCGAGTCGTAGACGTCGAGCCGGCCGGCCACCGCCTCTTCGCGGCCGGAGAGGTGGAGCAGGATCGAGGCCGCGGCCTCCCGCTCCAGCTGCGCCGCCCGAAGCACGATGGCGGGGCCCCGCCCCGAGGAATCGGGAAGCAGCTCCCAGAGCGCCTGGGGATCGAGACCGGTGCGGAGCGAAAGACCGGCCAGGAGCAGCGGCAGGGCGCCCTCGCCCGCGGCCCGGACGAGCAGGGCGTCGTCGAGCCGGCGCCGTTCCTCCAGTCGAAGCGCCAGCCGCCGGGCCAGGGCATCGGCGCCCTCGCCCTCGTCGTAGCGGCCGAGCAAGGCGGCGGCGGCCGTGGTCACCGCCCCGTCGGCGGCCGCCGGGGGGATCGAATGGCGGGCGACCAGGTAGTTGCGAAGCGCCGCGGCGACCGTCCAGGCGAGGTCGTGGGCGATCTCGGCCGGAAGGTCGCCGCTGGCCAGCAGCGGCTCGTGAAAGGCGTCGAGACGGCGGCTTGCGGCGATCAGAAGCGAGACCGCGGCCGCGGCGACGTCCGGCTCCTCGTCCCCGGCAAGCTCGGTGAGGAGGCCCTGCTCGGCGGCCGAGCGAACGAGGCGATGCTCTTCCGCCCGCCGCAGCAGGATGGCGAAAAGCCCGGGATCGGCGAGCGCGCCGCTCTCCTCGATCACCGGAAGCGCGATCGGCAGGCTCGCCGAGGACAAAGCGGCGCGGAGCGCCGAATCCCCCTCTCCGGTGAAATGCGCGGCGAGGGCGGAGCGGAGCTCGTCCTCGACGTCGCCGACCAGCCGCCGGAGGAGATGCGAGACGGTGAATCGCTGGCGGTCGCTGAGCCGGAAGGCCTCCGGAAGGGCGAGGTCGGCGATGGCGGCGGACACGCGCGCGCGCGCCGACGCGAGCAGCTGCGCCGCGCCGTCCAGCTCACCCCCGTTCGCGCGCACTTCGGACATTGGCGGTCCATAGCGCGGTCAGGGTTAAGGCGCCGCTAATCCTGTGGAGGCGCCGCCGCGGGGGCATGGACATGGCGCTGGGCCCAGAAGAAGCTCCCCCCGGCATAGAAAGCGAGCAGGGTGAGCCCCGTGCCCCACAGGCCCGCGGCGGCGAAAGGAAGCATGAGCCAGGTCATACCCTTGCGCTCGGCAAGCCAGAGCCGGCCGGGAATCTCGCGCCCCTCGGCCTCGATCCGGAGCGCGAGCGCGAAGGCGATGATGGTCCCTGCAACCGCGACGAAGCCCCAGTCGCGCCCAGCGGCGAGCGAATAAGCGAGGATGAGCAGCACTCCGGCGGAGAGGGCGGGAATGAGCGCGCTCCACCAGCTCGGCCCGCGGCTCCCCTGGAGCCGAAGCGAGGCCAGGCGCCCGGCGATCCCGTCGAGCGGAGTGGACAGCAGGAGGAAAAAGAGGCCGAGGCCGAGCCAGTGCCTGGCGAAGGCGAGGCCGGCCAGCGCCATCAGCAGGGTCGCTCCGAGCCCGAGCGCGGTCGGCGTGACGGCGCTCGGCATCAGCGCCCGGGTCGCGAGCCGCTCGACCGGCCCGAGCAGGTAGCGCGAGACCCAGTCGCTCCGCCGGACATGCGCTCCGGCGATGATCGTCGCCTCCAGTTCGGCGAGATCCTCCGCGGTCTCGGCGACCAGCGGAAGCTCGTCCTCGGCCTCGCCCCTGACGCTGATCTGCCTCGCTCCGGCCTGGACCGCCCGGCGAAGCAAAGTCGACTGGAGGTCCCAGTCGCGCAGCATCGAGGCGGTCTGCTTGAGCATCTGGCCGTCGATCAGGGCGAGGCCGGCCCAGCGGCTCTGGGCGTCGATCCGCTCGTAGCGGTCGTCCACCCGGAGATCCGGGACGACCAGGATCGCCGGACCGTCGAGCGCGACCAGCCGGGCGATCACCGCCTCGGGGGCGACGAGGCCGTCGCCGACGAGGAGGATACGGTCGTTGGTGTGCACGGCCTCCGCGGCCTCCTCGGCATTGCGGGCGAGGACGAGGTTCACCCCTTCCGCCCTCAGCCCGTCGAGCGCCGCGCCGAGGGCGGCCGTCATCCTTTCGACGACGATCACGACCGGCTCGGCTCCGGCGGCCACGGCGAGCCGGACCTGGCGCTCGAGCAGGGTGCGGCCGGCGACGGGGAGGGTCGCGCGCAGGCCGCCGCCGACGTCGTCGGCTTCGTGATAGGCGGCGATCAAGGCGGCCAAGGTCACGGATTGCTCCCCATTCGGCTGGGGATAGAGGGGCGGAGTGGCGCGCGTAAAGGCGCTTGCGTCATCCTGAACTCGTTCGAGAGTCCACCTCACCGCCCGCAAGGCGGTTCGTCGCCGGAGGCCGAAGCAAGTTCGGCTTGACGGGCGGCGAGCGACCCTAGCCGGCGAAATCGGCGATGGCGGAGCTCAGCTTCCTCAGCACCACCGGATCGCCGGGGGCCCCCTCCAGGGCTTCGTCGGCGAGGGCGACGAGCCCCGTCACTCCGAAGCTGGCCGCGACGCTCTTCAGCCTCGACGCGGCGATCGCCCAATTGGCGTCGCAGCGGGCCCGGGCCATCAGATCGGCCTGCCGGGTCGCGCTTTCGAGGAAGGCGGTGCGAAGCTCGCGCATCAGCTCGGGATCGCTGCCGACGGCGGCGGCGAGCGAGGCGTTCAGCGCTCCGGGATCGTAGACCATGCCCTCCCCTAGGCCCCGGCGCGTTAACACCCCGTATCCTTCCCAGCTTCCTTGCCCGGCGAATCATGGTAAACAAACCGTTATGACGGGGGCAGAACGAGCACAGGCGGAGCCCGAACAGGGCTCCACGGCGCAACCCGAGGGCGACTGGCTGGGACCGCCGGTCGAAGCCGAAATCGAAGCGCCGGAAGCGGCTTCCGAATCGGCGCGGGCGGGGCGGCCCGCCAGGGCCGGCCTGCTCGGCTCCCTTCTCCTGCTCCTCGCCCTCGGCTGGGTGGGGGCCGTCGGCTATTGGCTGTGGCAAACCCGGCCGCCGCTGTCGCTCGGCAACGGCATCGCCTGGACCGCGACCCTCGCCGGGCCTCTCGCCCTCCTCGCCCTGCTCTGGCTTCTGTTCGGCCGGACGTCGCGGCGCGAAGCCGAGCGGTTCCGGGCCGCGGTCGAGGCGATGACCGCCGAGAGCCGGGCGCTCGAGAGCGTCCTCGAAATCGTCGCCGGCCGGATCGAGGACAACCACGCCAAGCTGCGCGGCGAGGCCGAGCGGCTGATGTCGCTCGGCGACGAGGCCTCCGACCGCCTCGGCCGGGTGACCTATTATCTCTCCAAGGAGACCGCGACGCTCGACCAGAAGGCGGCCGCCCTCGACTCGGCGGCCAGCGCCGCCAAGGTGGACATCGGAGTCCTGCTCCACGATCTGCCGCGCGCCGAGGAGCAGGCGCGCGCCGTCGCCGAGGCGATGAAGGAAGCCGGCCTCAACGCTCACGGCCAGGCGAGCGCGCTCGAAGCCCAGCTCGCGTCGCTCGCCGCGCGCGGCCGCGACGCCGACGAGGTGCTTGGCGGGGCCGCTCAGCGCATGTCCGCCCATGTCGCCCGGATCGAGAGCGGAAGCGCCGCCGCCGCCGCGAGCATGGACGAATCCTCGGCCAAGATGACGGCGGCGGTGGACGGCGCGATGAGCCGGGCCGCCGAGGCCATCGAGACCGCGCGCGCGGCCCTTGAGCTTCAGGGCCAGACGACGCTCGCGGCGATCGAGCAGAGCCGGGCCGCGCTCGACAAGGCCGGGGAGGATTCGGCGCGGAGCCTCTCGCAGCGGCTTGAGACGATCAGCGGCAAGATCGAGGGGCTGGCCGGCCACATCGCCGCCCAGGACGCGGCGAGCCACGCTCTCGTCACCGGGCTCGGCAAGGAGCTGGCCGAGCTCGACGCCTGGTTCGACCAGCTCGGCCGGAGCGGCGGCGCGCATAGCGAGCGGCTCGGCCAGTCGGTGGCCGGAGTGAGGGAGTCGCTGGGAGCGCTGCTCCAGGAGCTCGGCGCGGGGGAGCAACAGGCGAGCGGCCTGACCGAGCGCGCCGGGGGCTTGGGCGCCGCGCTGACGGGGATCTCGGCGCAGCTGCGCGATGAGTTGCCCGTGGCGCTGGCCTCGGTCGAGGCCCAGGCCGGTCGCGCCCGCGACGCGGCCCGGGCGATCGCTCCGATCGTCGGCGAGGTCGAGCGTTCGGCGGAGGCCGCGGCGGCGCGCCTCGGCGAGGGCGAAGCGGCGGTCGGCCGGCAGCGCGAGGCGGTCGAGACCCTTCTCGCCCGGGTCGCCGAGGGCGCGGCCGGGGCCGAGGAGCAATTGCGGGCGCTCGGCGCCGCGGCCGAGGACGCGCAGGCGGCGGGTCAGCGGATCGCCGCCGGCACCGGCGCTTCGGTGGCCGAGGTCCGTACGGCCGCGGCGGCGCTCCTCGACGAGCTCGGCAGCGGTCGCAAGCAGGCGAGCGAGCTGATCGAGAGCGCCGGCAGCCTCGGCACCGCTCTGGCCGGCATCTCCGGCGAGCTTCACGAAAAATTGCCGGCGGCGCTGAGGAGCGTCGAGGAGCAGGCCGGCCGGACCCGCGAGGCGGCCGAGGCGATCGTTCCGATCGTCGGCGACATCGAGACCATGAGCGGCAATGCGGCGGCCCGACTCGGCGAGGGCGAGGCCGCCCTGGCGCGGCAGCAAGAAGCGCTGGAGGCGCTTCTCGCCCGGATCGGCGAGGGTTCGGCGAGCGCCGAGGAGCAATTGCGGGCGCTCGGCGCCGCCGCCGAAGAGGCCCAGGCCGCAGCCCGGAAGATCGCCGCGGACACCGGGCCGGAGCTGATCGAGGCCCTGCTCCGGGTCCGCGAAGCGGCCGGCCAGGCGTCGGAGCGCGCTCGCGAGGCGATCTCGGCCGCGATCCCGGCGAGTGCCGCGGCGCTCGGCGAGGCCAGCCGCGAGGCGATCGAGAAGGCGGTCAGCGAGACGGTCGAGCGCCAGATGGCGGAGCTTTCGGCGGTGTCCGAGCGCGCGATCGAGACCGCCCGCCGCGCCTCGGAGCGCCTCACCCGACAGATGCTCTCGCTCGGCGAGACCGCCGCCGCGATCGAGGCCCGGATCGACGAGGAGCGGGCCGGCCGCGAGGAGAAGGAAAGCGAGAATTTCTCGAGGCGGGTCGCGCTTCTGATCGAATCGCTCAACTCGACCGCGATCGACGTCACCAAGATCCTGTCCAACGAGGTCACGGACAGCGCCTGGACCGCCTATCTGAAGGGCGACCGGGGCGTCTTCACCCGCCGCGCGGTTCGGCTGCTCGACCGCAACGACGCGCGCGAGATCGCCCGCCATTACGAGGAAGAGCCCGAGTTCCGCGAGCAGGTGAACCGCTACATCCACGATTTCGAGTCGATGCTGCGCCGAGTCCTCGCCGACCGCGACGGCTCGCCGCTCGGGGTCACCATCCTCTCGAGCGACATGGGCAAGCTCTACGTGGCCCTGGCCCAGGCGATCGAGCGGATACGCTAAAATCCTCCCCATCGGAGATGGGGAGGGGGACCAGGCGAAGCCTGGTGGAGGGGTAACAGCGCAGGGCTGGTCAGCTACCCCTCCGCCACACTTCGTGTGGTCCCCCTTCCCACGGCTTCGCCGCGGGGAGGATTAAGGCCGGCTCCAGTCGAGCATCTCGATGGTCACCCAGCCGAAGACATAATTGGCGTAGAACAGGGCGAACGCCGCCGCCGAGACGATCGTCGCCCGCAGCGCCGTCCGGCCGAAGCTGAAGCGGTGGGGCGCGCTGGGCGCGTGCCCCGCCGGCGTCTCCACCCCCTCCTCCTCGGGCGTGCGGACTCCGAACGGGAGGACCACGAACAGGCTCATCGTCCAGAACAGCACGTAGATCGCGAGGGCGGACTGGAACCTCACCGCCTCACACCCGGACGAAGAGGACGTCCACCACCGGCTTCTTGCCGGTCCATTCGGTCGCGCAGCGGCGGACCGCGAGACGGACCGCCTCGCGCAGCTTGTCCTCGCTGCCCTCACCCTTGAGAGCGGCCTGCGATGCGGCCTCGCGCGCCGCCTCCACGAAGGCCTCGCGATCCTCCTCGACCGGTATGCCCTCGAGCGCGACCTCGGCGTCGCCGACCGGGCGATCCTGCGCGTTGAGCGCCACCGCGACCGAGATGACCCCGAAGCTGGCGATCCTTCGGCGCTCATTCATCGTCGTTCCGTCGGCCGCCAGGATGACGTCGCCGTCGAGGATCAGCCGCCCGACCCTCTCCTCGCCGAGCTTGACCGGCCCGTCGGGCGCGAGTCGGACGACGTCGCCGTTCTTCTGGACGATGCCGCGCGGGACGCCGTTGGCGCGGGCGAAGCGCTCATGCTCCGACATGTGCCGCATCTCGCCATGGACCGGCACGATGATCTCGGGCCGGATCCACTGGTACATGGCGGCGAGCTCGGGGCGGCCGGGATGGCCGGAGACGTGAACCTCAGCCTGGCGGTCGGTGATCATCCGGACGCCCCGCGAGGCGAGCTCGTTCTGGATCCGGCCGATGGCGATCTCGTTGCCGGGGATCTGCTTGGACGAGAAGACGACGAGATCGCCCTCGGACACGCTCAGCTTGTGCTGGCCGAAGGCGATCCGGGCGAGCGCGGCGCGGCTCTCCCCCTGGCCGCCCGTGGCGATGATCATGACGTCGCGCGGCGGCAGCTTCATCGCCGTGTCGAAGTCGATCGTCTCGGGGAAGTCGGTGAGGTAGCCGACGCTCTTGGCGACCCTCAGGATGCGGTCGAGCGAGCGGCCGGCGACGCAGACGCGCCGGCCCGTATCGTCGGCGACATGGCCCAAGGTCTTCAGCCGCGCGGCGTTGGAGGCGAAGGTGGTGACCAGCACCCTCCCCTCCGCCTCGCCGACGACCCGGTCCAGGCCCTCGCGGACGGTCGCCTCGGAGCCCGACGCCAGCTCCTGGAAGACGTTGGTCGAATCGCAGACGAGCGCAAGCACGCCCTCGTCGCCGATCGCCCGCAATTCGGCCTCGGTGCTGGGGTCGCCGAGCTGCGGCGCGTCGTCGAGCTTCCAGTCGCCGGTGTGGAAGACGCGTCCGTAGGGCGTCTCGATCAGAAGCGCATTGCCCTCCGGGATCGAATGGGCGAGCGGGATGTAGCGAAGGCCGAACGGGCCGAGATTGAACTCCCCCTCCATCTCGACGATGTTGAGCTCGACTTCCCGGGTCAGCCCCTCCTCCTCCAGCTTGCCGGCGATCAGTCCGGCGGTGAAGGGCGTGGCGTAGAGGGGGACTCCCAGATCGGTGGCGAGATAGGGGATGGCGCCGATATGGTCCTCGTGGCCGTGGGTCAGCACCACGCCGATCAGGTCGTCGCGATGCGCCTCGATGAAGCTGAGGTCCGGGAGGACGAGCTCGACGCCCGGATAGGCCGGGTCGGCGAAGGTCATTCCGAGATCGACCATGATCCACTTGCCGTTGCAGCCGTAGAGATTGACGTTCATGCCGATCTCGCCCGAGCCGCCGAGCGCGAGGAAGAGCAGTTCTTTGCCGGGTTTCATTCAGTCTCCGTCATTGCGGGCGCAGCGAAGCAATCGAGGGCGGGTGCAGGGGCGGAAGCCGGATTGCTTCGTCGCTTCGCTCCTCGCAATGACGGCTAAGTGGCGCTTCGGCTGCGCCGATACAACAAGCCGAGGCCCTGGATGGTCAAATCCGGCTCGATCTCGTCGAAGACGGTCGTATGCTGGTCGAAAAGGGTGGCGAGGCCGCCGGTCGCGACCACCTTCACCGGCCTTCCGATCTCGGCCTTCATCCTGGCCACCAGCCCCTCCATCATCGCGACATAGCCCCAGTAGATGCCGATGTGCATCTGGTCCTCGGTGGTCCGGCCGATCACCGAGAGGTTGCCGTCCGGCGCCTCGATCGCGATTCGCGGCAGCTTGGCCGCGGCTGTGACCAGGGCGTCGAGCGAGAGGTTGATCCCGGGCGCGATGATCCCGCCTTTGTAGGCGCCCGAATAATCGACCATGTCGAAGGTGGTGGCGGTGCCGAAATCGATGACGATGAGGTCGCCTTCGTGCAGGGCGTGGGCCGCCATCGCGTTGAGCACCCGGTCGGCGCCGACGCTCCTGGGCTCGGCGACGTCGAGCTCGATCCCCCATTGCGCCGCGCCCTGGCCGGCGACCAGCGGCTCGACCCTGAAATATTTCTGGGCGAGCACCTCCAGATTGTGGGTCGCGCGCGGCACGACGGTGCCGAGGATGACGGCGTCGACGACGTCGCGCGGCAGCCCTTCGAGCTCGATCAGCTGGTGCAGCCACACCGCATATTGGTCCGCCGTCCGGCGCGGATCGGTGGCGATCCGCCAGCGCGCCCGGATCACGCCTTCCTCGAGAAGGGCGAAGACGATGTTGGTGTTCCCGGCGTCGATCGCGAGCAGCATCGTGACTCTCTAGCCGGGGGCGGCCAGCTTGGCGAGTGTGCCAGGGCGGCGTCTAGAGGATGCGCAAGGGCACCTCGGAAGCTCTCATGCGCGGAATCGGAAGGCCGCGGCGCGTGAACAGCATCCTCACCGCCGAGGCAACGCTCGGGTCGAGGCTCGGCCCCAGGATCACCTCCTCCACGGGGGTTGCAGTGGCTCCCGAGGCCAGTTCCGCAAAGGCCCGGACGATGAATGGACGCAGCATCCGGCGACGCGCAGCGAACTCGATCTGGGAGGAATGGCCCACCTTGACCAATTCAATCAGTCGCCACTCCTTCTCGGACATGTAGGATTTGTTCTTCACGACCGAGGTGAGCAGAAGCAGTCCGAGAACCCAGAGCTTGGCAAGCGAGGCGCGCTTGTGCTCGTCGGGCTTGGCCTCGGCATGCAGACCGGCCATGACACGATAGAATTCGTGGAAAAGCGCGATTTGCTTGTCCTCAAAATAGCGTATCCGGAAAAGGCCGAGGATACTCGATGTGGGCCGCCAGATCGCGGAGACCTTGAAGCCGATGCAAAAACCTTGTCCGTCTCCGCAATAGGACCGCCACTGTCCAAGGTCGTCAGGGCTGCGAGTGAGCGAAAATGCGAACGGGATGAGGTCGAGCTCCGCCTCGGTGGCAAGGTTCTGCAGGGCGGTTTCGAGGGCCTCCCGGACGTCGGACGCCAAGCCGCCGGGATAGCCTGCTAGCGCAGCATGGGCGACCTGAACGCCGAAGATGCGCTCGCTGGGATCGTTCATATAGCGGATGTCGCCGAGGCGTAGGGTCGCGTTGGAAATGATGCCAAGCAAGCCGCCGGAGTCCGTATAATGATAGAGGACCGGGCCGGTTTTCTCGTCTTGCGAGAGCTTGCACAGCCATTCCTCAAACTTCTCCATCCGCCTCTCCCCCGAGAAGATCGCCGAGCTTGGACTTGAGCGATTGGCGCCAGTTGTCGTCCTGCTGCAGGCGCGTCGCGTCCTCCTCCTCGCGAGCCGCGTCATCGGCCTGGCGGGCGACAGGTTTCTCGTTGTGCCAGTAAACCAGCTTATATTTACCGTCGGGGCGCTGAACCGCGTCGATGACAATTCTCTGAGTTCGGTTCTTGATGAGGTTACCCGCTTCGTCCGTCTTCGCGAACACAATGCAGTACAGCCGACCGGGATTCGGTATGGTCACCTTCGGGAACTCCAGCGCGAACTCGGAAAGCTTTCGCTGGGCGTCCTCGAGAGTCTCGTAGAGGTTGTCGGCCTTGTCGCGCTTGATCCGGCGGAGGAAGGGATGGCCCCAATTCGGATGGTCGCTCTCCAGCCGCCGCTTCTGCGGATGCTGAGATAATGGGCGGTCGATCTTTTCCGCAGAAAGAGTGAACAGCCCCTCCGAGGTTCGTGACACCGAAATATGCGCATAATTACCGTAATAGCCCTTGCCATGTTGGGAATCGTCGACCTTGAAGCCTTTGATCCACATGATCAGCTCGTGATCGGAACATGCCGCCGTGTCCCTGGACATGACAAACTGATTTCGAAGTACATTGAGACGATCGAGCGCGTCCTGCTCGTTGCGGTAGAGGTAAAGTCCTTCGACCAGCGCGTTTATCGAAGGATGCCGGACAGTTGCGTATTTGCGGTCGACCATTGACGCCCCCGTTGAGCCTCGAGTCGCCGATACATGGCAGGGCGATAATACATGCGGGACAGATCGTGGCGCCACTGGATTCTCGTAGGCCACAAGCTGCTCGGGCTCGACCGATGCTCGTTGCGGACTAGGGCTTGTACTCATAAAGCTTGCCGGTCGGGTCGGTGTTTGATTCAAGGCTCATGAAAGGAGCCTTGGATGGGACGGTACGATCTTAGTGAAGCGGAATGGCGGCTGATTGAGCCGCTTCTTCCGGACAAGCCTCGTG
>DASTLX010000065.1:0-15919 GCA_035714565.1 Allosphingosinicella sp. | reverse complement strand
CCCCGCTTCGTCTCCGTCACCTACGGCGCGGGCGGCTCGACCCGCGAGCGCACCCACAACACCGTCGTCCGGATCGCCCAGGAGACTTCGCTCGCGCCCGCCGCCCACCTCACCTGCGTCGAGGCGAGCCGGAGCGAGATAGACGAGGTCGCGCTCGGCTATTGGCAAGCCGGGATCCGCCACGTCGTCGCCCTTCGAGGCGATCCGCCCGAGGCCGGCAAGGGCTTCAGAGCGCATCCCGACGGCTATGCCAATGCCGCCGAGCTGGTCGCCGGCCTGAAGAAGGTGGCGCCGTTCGAGATCTCGGTCGCGGCCTATCCGGAGATCCACCCCGATTCGCCGACCCGGTCCGCCGATCTCGACAATCTGAAGCGCAAGATCGACGCCGGCGCCGATCGGGCCATCACCCAGTTCTTCTTCTCGCCCGAAAGCTTCTTCCGGTTCCGCGACGACGCGGCCGCGGCCGGGATCGACGCGGAGCTGGTGCCGGGAATCCTGCCCGTCTCAAACGTCGCCCAGACCCGCAAGTTTGCGGCGATGTGCGGGGCGGCGATCCCGCTTTGGATGGACAAGCTCTTCGAGGGGCTGGACGATCTTCCCGCCGCCCGCCAGCTCATCGCCGCGACCGTCGCCGCCGAGCTTTGCGGCCAGCTTTATAGCGGCGGGGTCCGCCAGTTCCATTTCTACACGCTCAATCGCGCCGAGCTCGCTTATGCGATCTGCCACCTGCTCGGCCTTCGCCCGAAGGATCAAGATGAACGTCGCACAGCAGCTTAGGGCCGAAGCGGGCAAGCGCATCCTGATCAAGGACGGCGCCTACGGAACCCAGGTCCAGAACCGGAGGCTCAAGGAGGCCGATTACCGCGGGTCGTTCGATCTCGGGCGCGACCAGAAGGGCAATAACGACCTTCTCAACCTCACCCGGCCGGACATCGTGTCGAGCATCTGCAAGGCCTTTTCCGATTCCGGCGCCGAGCTTCTCGCCACCAACAGCTTCAACGCCAACCGGATCAGCCAGGCGGATTACGGGGCCGAGCATCTGGTCCGCGAGATCAACTCGGCCGCCGCCCGGATCATCGCCGAGGTCGCAAGCCAAGAGGCCCAGAAGGACGGCCGCAAGCGCTGGGTGGTGGGCGCGCTCGGGCCGACCAACAAGACCCTCTCGCTCTCGCCCAACGTCAACGATCCGGGCTATCGCGAGATCGACTTCGACACCCTCTCGGACGTCTATGTCGAGCAGATCGAGGGGCTGGTCGAAGGCGGGGCGGAGATCGTCCTCATCGAGACGGTGTTCGACACTCTGAACGCCAAGGCGGCCGTCCACGCCGCCCAGCGGGTCGACCGCGACTTGCCCATCATGCTTTCGATGACGATCACGGATCTTTCGGGGCGCAATCTTTCGGGCCATTCGATCGAGGCCTTCTGGGCCAGCGTCCGCCACGCCCGGCCGCTCTCGATCGGCCTCAACTGCTCCTTCGGAGCCGCCCAGCTCCGCTCCCATGTCGCCGCCCTTTCCGCAATCGCCGACACCTTGATCATGGCCTATCCCAATGCCGGCCTTCCCAACGATCTGGGCGAATATGATGAGGGTCCGGCGGAGACCGCGGCGCAGGTGCGGGAATGGTGCGAGCAGGGGATCGTCAACATCGTCGGCGGCTGCTGCGGAACTACGCCAGCGCATATCGGAGCGATCGCCGAGGCGGTGAAGGGCTTCGAGCCGAGGACGATCGCACAGCCGAGGCGCCAGACCCTTCTGGCCGGAATCGAGCCGATGGTGCTCGCCGCTTAACCCCCTCTCCCTGCAGGGGAGAGGGAGGGGCCCGCCGCAAAGCGCTGGGAGGGTGAGGGAATAATCATTTTAGGATGAATTTCAGGCCGTGAACCAAATGACCGACAGTCCCTCACCCGGCCCGCTTCGCGAGCCACCCTCTCCCCTACAGGGAGAGGGTTCAGTCAGCTCCGCCTTCGTCAACATCGGCGAGCGGACCAACGTCACCGGCTCGGCCCGATTCAAGAAGCTGGTCATGGCCGGCGACTATGCCGCCGCGGTCGAGGTTGCCCGCCAGCAGGTGGAGAACGGCGCCCAGGTCATCGACGTCAACATGGACGAGGGCCTGCTCGACGCCGAATATGCAATGACGACGTTCCTGAAGCTGATCGCCGCCGAGCCCGACATCGCGCGGGTGCCGGTGATGATCGACAGCTCCAAATGGACGGTGATCGAGGCCGGGCTGAAATGCGTCTCGGGCAAGCCGATCGTCAATTCGATCAGCATGAAGGAAGGCGAGGAGGAGTTCCTCAACCACGCCCGGAAGGTGCGCGACTATGGCGCCGCCGTCGTCGTCATGGCCTTCGACGAGGTCGGACAGGCCGACACCAAGGCACGCAAGGTCGAGATTTGCGAGCGCGCCTACAAATTGCTCGTCGCCGAGGGTTTCCCGCCCGAGGACATCATCTTCGATCCCAACATCTTCGCGATCGCGACCGGGATCGAGGAGCATCGCCGCTACGCCCTCGACTTCATCGCCGCCTGCCGCGAGATCAAGGCGCGCTGCCCGCACGTCCACATCTCCGGCGGCCTCTCGAACCTCAGCTTCTCGTTCCGGGGCAACGAGCCGGTGCGCCGCGCCATGCACTCGATCTTCCTCTACCACGCCATCCCCGCCGGCCTCGACATGGCGATCGTCAATGCCGGCCAGCTCGACGTCTACGACACGATCGACCCGGAGCTTCGCGAGGCGTGCGAGGACGTCATCATGGACCGCCGCGACGACGCCACCGAGCGGCTCGTCACGCTCGCCGAGAAGTTCCTCGGCTCCGATCCGGTGCGCGAGAAGGCCGAGGCGGAATGGCGCGGCTGGGACGTCGGCAAGCGGCTCGAGCATGCTTTGGTCAAGGGCATCGACGCCTATGTCGTCGACGACACCGAGGAAGCGCGCCAGTCCGCCGAGCGGCCGATCCACGTCATCGAGGGCCCGCTGATGGACGGCATGAACGTCGTCGGCGACCTGTTCGGATCGGGCAAGATGTTCCTGCCCCAAGTGGTCAAGTCGGCGCGGGTGATGAAGAAGGCCGTCGCCCACCTCATCCCCTTCATCGAGGCGGAGAAGGAGCTGACCGGAGCCACCCAGGGCAAGGGCCGGATCGTCATGGCCACCGTCAAGGGCGACGTCCACGACATCGGCAAGAACATCGTCGGGGTCGTCCTCCAGTGCAACGGCTTCGAGGTCATCGACCTCGGGGTGATGGTGCCCTGGGCGGACATCCTCAAGGCGGCCAACGAGAACAATGCCGACATGATCGGTCTCTCGGGCCTGATCACGCCTTCGCTGGACGAGATGGTGACGGTAGCGGGCGAGATGCAGCGCGCCGGGATGACGCTCCCACTCCTCATCGGCGGCGCGACCACCAGCAAGGTCCACACCGCGCTGCGCATTGATCCGGCCTATGAGGGGCCGGTGCTCCACGTCCTCGACGCCAGCCGGGCGGTCGGAGTGGCGTCCTCGCTCGTCTCCGAGACTCAGGCCGAGCCTTTGATCGCAAAGACCGCCGAGGATTACGAGGCGACCCGGCAGGCCCGGGCCCGCGGCGGCCAGAGCGAGCTCGCCACGATCGAGGAGGCGCGAGCCAATCACTTCGCCTTCGATCCCGACGGCAAGGCGCCGCCGCCGCAGCGTCCCGGGCTCCACCAGTTCGGCGAATGGCCGCTTCGCGATCTCAGGGCGTCGATCGACTGGACCCCCTTCTTCCGGGCCTGGGAGCTGGCCGGCAATTATCCCGCCATCCTCACCGATCCGGTCGTCGGCGAGACCGCGACCTCGCTGTTCGCGGACGCCAACGCGATGCTCGACAGGATGATCGCGGAGCATTGGGTGACCCCGCGCGGCACCGTCGGCCTGTGGCGCTGCAGGCGCGAGGGCGACGACGTCCTCGTCCTCGCCGGCAACGACTGGACCCGGCTCCCCTTCCTTCGCCAGCAGGTGAAGAAACGCGAGGGCCGCGCCAACCTGAGCCTCGCCGATTTCATCGATCCCGAGGGCGAGGACTGGATCGGCGGCTTCGCGGTCGGAATCCACGGCCTCGAGCCGCACCTCGCGCGGTTCAAGGCCGAGAATGACGATTATTCGGACATCCTCCTCAAGGCCCTCGCCGACCGCCTCGCCGAGGCCTTCGCCGAAGTGCTCCACGCCCATGTCCGCAACAGCGTCTGGGGCTATGCCGAGGAGCACCTCACCAACCAGCAGCTGATCCGCGAGACCTATACCGGAATCCGGCCGGCGCCGGGCTATCCCGCCTGCCCCGACCACAGCCTCAAGCCGGTCCTGTTCGACATGCTCGGCGGCGACCCGGCCGGGGTCACGCTCACCGAGAGCATGGCGATGCTTCCGACCTCCGCGGTTTCCGGCTTCTACTTCGCCCACCGCGACAGCCAGTATTTCGGAGTCGCCCGGATCGGACGGGACCAGCTCGAGGAATATGCCGGCCGGCGGGGCATGTCCCTGCAGGAGGCGGAAAGGTGGCTTCGGCCGAACTTGGATTGATCGTCATCCCGGCGGAGGCCGGGATCCATGGACGCGGTCGTTCGAGAATTCGATCCGCAATGTTCATGGATTCCGGCCTTCGCCGGAATGACGGTTTCACCCTCGGCCTGCTATACCCTCCCTCGTGAATCGCCTCCTCCTCGCTCTGCTCCTCCTCTTCTGCGCCTTCCCCGCGCGCGCGCAGCTGCCGCCCGGGCAGAAGGCCATGTCCGTCCGCCTGATCCCCGAGATTGCGACTCCCTCCGCCGGATCGACCGTCACCCTCGCCCTCGTCATGTCGCCCCGCCCCGGCTGGCACGGCTATTGGCAGAATCCGGGCGACGCGGGCGTCGGGACGCGGATCGACTGGAAGCTGCCGGAGGGCGCGACGGCCGGGCCGATCCGCTACCCGGTGCCGGAGCGGCTGATCATCCAGGGCCTGATGAACTATGTCTTCGAGGGCGAGCACGCCCTTCTCGTCGACGTCCGGCTTCCGGCCGGCCTCGCCCCGGGCACGAGGCTGCCGGTGCGCGGCAAGGTCGACTATCTCGTCTGCACCGACCGGATCTGCGTCCCGGAATCGGCGGACATCGCCGCCGACCTCGAAGCGGGAGACGGCCGCTCGCCGGCCGCTTCGGGCTTCGACCGCTACCGGCAGGCGCTGCCGCGCCCTCTTCCCGAGACCGCGCTGTTCGAGCGGCGCGGCGGCCTTCTCCGGCTGGCCATTCCGCTCCCCGCCGAGGTGGCGGTCGACGATCCCTATTTCTTCCCGGCCACCGAGCGGGCCCTCGTCTATTCGGCGCCGCAGTCGGTGTCGCGGCGAGGCGACCGGCTGATCGTCGAGACCCGCGCCGGGGACGGCGTTCCCGGCGCAATCGAGGGAGTCCTGAAGCTCGGGGCGGGGCAGGCGCTTTCGATCCGCGCCCTGCCGGGGGAGGTCGGGCCGGCCGGCGCCCCGGTCGAAACCGCGGCGCTCGGGGAAGGCGGCGGCTGGCGCCCCGTCCTCCTCGCCCTGGCCGGAGCCTTGCTCGGCGGGCTGCTTCTCAACGTCATGCCCTGCGTCTTCCCGATCCTCAGCCTCAAGGCGCTGAGCCTCGCCCGCGCCGGCGCCGGCGACGAGCGCGCGGTTCGGCGGGAGGCGCTCGCCTACACGGCCGGCGCCGTCCTCGCCTGCCTCGCGCTCGGAGCGATCCTGCTGGCGGTCCGGGCCGGCGGCGCCACCGTCGGCTGGGCGTTCCAGCTCCAGGATCCGCGGGTGATCCTGTTCCTGCTCCTGCTCGTCACCGCCATCGCCCTCAACCTCGCCGGGCTGTTCGAGTTGCCCGCGCTTGGCGGGCGGCTCGGCGGGGGCCGTACCGGAGCCTTCGGCACCGGCGCGCTCGCCGCCTTCGTCGCGACGCCCTGCACCGGGCCGTTCATGGGCGCCGCGCTCGGCGCCGCCCTCATCCTCCCGGCGGCGGGGGCCCTGGCGGTCTTCGCCGGGCTCGGCCTCGGCCTCGCCCTGCCCTTCCTGCTGATCGGCTATGTCCCCGCCTTGCGGCGGCGATTGCCGAGGCCCGGGGCGTGGATGGTTCGATTCCGCCGAATTCTCGCCGTGCCCATGGCCCTGACCGCGCTCGGACTCGCCTGGATCCTGGAGCGGCAGACCGGCCTCCCCGGCCTCGCAACGGGCCTCGTGGCCGCGGCGGCGGTGGCGCTGGTCCTGTGGTGGGCGGGGCGGCGCATGGCCTGGCTGGCCTTCGTTCCGGCGGCGCTGGCCGCGGGGGCGGCCATCGCCCTCCTGCCCGCCGCTTCCGCGCCCGCCGAGGCGCGCGCCGGCGGCACCCTCGCGGCCGAGCCTTTCAGCGAGCCGAGGCTCGCGCGGCTTCGCTCCGAAGGGCGCCCGGTCTTCGTCTATTTCACCGCCGACTGGTGCCTTACCTGCAAGGTCAACGAGGCCGCCGTCCTCGACCGGGACGAGGTCGCCGCCGGCTTCGCCCGGAAGAACGTGGCGGTGCTCGTCGGCGACTGGACCCGAGGCGACGCCGCGATCGGACGGTTCCTCGAGAAGCAGGGAAGGTCGGGGGTTCCGCTCTACCTCTGGTACGCGCCTGGGCGGGAGCCGGACGTGCTGCCGCAGATATTGACGGTGAGAAGGATGACGGCGCTCTAATCGACGCCGATCAGTGCCGACGTAACTGAGGCGTGGTCCAGCTGACGTCGATCAGAGTTTCGATCCTCACCAACCTCTGTTCGTGGCCCATCACGATCGTCTCCGCTTTGTCCATTTGTCGTTGCAGACGAGCGACATCTCCATCGAGCTGGATGATGCGCTTTATCCCTGCAACGGTGTCGCCAATCCAGCTCACTTGCGCCGTTTACGTTTCTTGTCCTGCGGATTTCCGCCAACCCATGGTTCGCGTCGCTCCTTCACGCGCGACGCAGGCTTACCGGACTCCTCTTCGGTTTGCGCAACCCCGAACAGTCGCGCCGCCGCATCCAGCGCTTGTCGATCCTCGGCGATCGAGCGTCGGACCTCCTCCCGATATTTAGGGCTCCGTAGCCTTTCGATCTCCAGATGTGTCCTTTCACTGGAGTCCGCCATTGCGACCAGATTGTGGTGGATGCGGTCGAGGGCAGCATTGAACTCCGGGAGCAAGGACCGAATTTCCTCCAATCCCGCTATGTCCTCGGCATCGAGCACGGTCGCGGCCTTTCGCACATACTCGCCTGGGGTGATTCCGAGCGCCGCCGCCTGCTGGGCGATCTGCGCCTTTTCAGCTTGGCTTACGGGCAATGTGAGGCGGTGCGTTCTCATGGCGGCGGATTATCACGCGCCGGCACGCACCCAAAATCCGGATTATTGCGGCCACGCCCGCTTTCCCGCGATCCACGTCTCGATCACCTTGGTCTCGCGCAGCTGGCGGGGCGTTGGAACGTCGAAAATGTCGCGGTCGACGAGGATGAAGTCGGCCCAGCGGCCCTTTTCGAGGCTTCCGATGCGGTCTTCGGCGAAGCCCGCATAGGCCGCCCCCCGGGTGAAGGCGGCCAGCGCCTGCTCGAGGGTGACCCGCTGCTCGGGCAGCCATCCCGCGGGCGGCTGGCCGGACGGGTCCTGGCGGCTGATGGCGGCCGCGAGGCCGGGGAAGGGATTGGAGGATTCGACCGGGAAGTCGGAACCGAAGGCGAGCGTCGAGCCGTTGGCGATCATGCTCCGCCAGGCATAGGCGCCGCCGAGCCGCTCCATCCCCATCCGCGCCTCGGCCATCCGCCAGTCGCTGGTCTCGTGGACCGGCTGCATCGACGCGATGATGCCGTTGCGACCGAAGCGGGCGAGGTCGGCGGGATCGACGATCTGGGCATGCTCGATCCGCCAGCGCCGGTCGCCCTTGTAGGTGTTGGCGAGCTCCTCGATCGCTCCGAGCAGCTGGGCGTTGGCGGCGTCGCCGATGGCGTGGACGGCGAGCTGGAACCGGTCCATCGCGCCCCGGCTCATCAGGTTGAGCAACTGGGTCTCGGTCAGGAAGCTCAGTCCCCTGGTCCCGGGGCTGTCCTTGTAGGGCTGCTTCAACCAGGCGCCGCGCGAGCCGAGGGCGCCGTCGGAATAGAGCTTGATCCCGACCAGCCTGAGCCGGTCGCCGTAGAGCCACGGCGTCGGCCGGGTACCGGCGATGGCGAGGGCGCTCTCGACCCCGGAGCCGTAGGCGATGATCCGGACCTTGAGCCGGCCGTCGTCGCCGGCGCGGCGCATGACCAGCCAGTCGTCCGCGGTCGTGCCCATGTCGGCGGTGGCGGTGAGGCCGTTGGAGAGCATGATCTCCTGAGCGCGGTCGAGCGCCTGGTCGCGGGTTCTTGGAAGGGCCTGGGGAATGACCTTGTCGATGAGATCCGAGGCGGCGTCGACGAAGATCCCGATCGGCTGGCCGCCGGCTTTCTCGATCCGCCCGCCGGCGGGAGATTCGGTGCGGGCGGTGATGCCCGCCTCCTTCATCGCCGCGCTGTTCGCCCAGCCGGCATGGCCGTCCACCCGCCCGAGCCAGACCGGGCGGTCCTTCACCGCCGCGTCGAGCTCGGCCGCGGTCGGGAACCGGCCGAGGCCCCAGGTCTCCTGGTTCCAGCCTCGGCCGATGATCCAGCGCGGAGTGGGGTTGGCGGCGGCGTAGGCCGCGATCTTCGCCTGCGCCTCCTGGAGCGTCTTCGTGTCGGAAAGGTCGAGCTGGAGCGCGTTCAGGCCCAGCGCCATGAAATGGCCGTGGGCGTCGATCAGGCCCGGCAGCAGCGTGCGTCCCTTGCCGTCGAAGCGGTATTTGGTCCGTTGCGGCTTCTCGCCGCGCTGGTAGAGCCGCTCGACCTTGCCGTCGTCGCCGATCGCCATGGCGCCGAAGCGGACCAGCCGCCCGTCGGCGCCGATCGTATAACCGTTGACGTTTTCGACCAGGACGTCGGCGGGCGCGGCCTGGGCGAAGCACAGGGCGGCGAGCGCCGCCAGCAGCTTTTTGAATGGCATAGCCCGGCGCATACGGCTTGTTTCGCTCGTGCGCCAGATGGTCTAGACGGCCTTTCCATGGCCAGCCCGGCGCCTCTCCCCGATCCCATCGTGACTCTGGCCGACATCGAGGCCGCCGCTGCGCGCATCGAGGGCGCCGTGGTCCGCACCCCGACCCTGCTCAGCCGGACCCTCTCCGAAGCGACGGGCGCCAGCGTCTGGGTGAAGTTCGAGAACCTCCAGTTCACCGCCGCCTACAAGGAGCGCGGCGCGCTCAACAAATTGCTGCTGATGGATCCGGCCACACGGTCGCGCGGAGTGATCGCCTCCTCGGCCGGCAACCACGCCCAGGCGGTCGCCTATCACGGGCGCAGGCTCGGCGTTCCGGTGACCATCGTGATGCCGACGTCGACCCCGAGCATCAAGGTCAAGCAGACCGAGGGCCACGGCGCCCGGATCGTCCTCCACGGCGAGATGTACGACGAGGCCTATGGCGAGGCGCTGCGGATCGCCGAGGCGGAAGGGCTGACCTTCGTCCATCCGTTCGACGACCCCGAAGTCATGGCCGGCCAGGGCACGGTCGCGCTCGAGCTTCTCGCCGACGCTCCGGAGGTCGACACCCTGGTCGTTCCGATCGGAGGCGGCGGCCTCATCTCGGGGGTCGCCACCGCGGCCAAGGCGCTTCGCCCCGATCTGACCGTGGTCGGGGTCCAGGCCGAGCTCTACCCGAGCATGTTCTGCCGGATCAGCGGCAAGGAGATGCCGTCGGCCGGCGACACGCTCGCCGAGGGTATCGCGGTCAAGAAGCCCGGGCGCCTGACTCCGTCGGTCATCGAACGGGTCGTCGACGAGATCTTGCTGGTCCACGAACGTGAGATCGAGACCGCGGTCAGCCTCTACCTCCAGATCGAGAAGACGGTGGCGGAAGGGGCCGGGGCGGCGGGGCTCGCGGCCCTTCTCGCCTACCCGGACCGGTTCCGGGGCCGCAACGTCGGCCTCATCCTGACCGGCGGCAATATCGACACCCGGCTGCTCGCAACCGTCCTCCTGCGGGACCTCGCCCGCTCCGGCCGAATGGCCCGCCTGCGGATCCAGCTCCAGGATCGCCCCGGCGCCTTGCTCGCGGTGATGAAGCTGTTCGACCGCCACGGCGCCAACATCATCGAAATCTACCACCAGCGCGTGTTCACCACCTTGCCGGCCAAGGACGCCTTCATCGACGTCGAGTGCGAGGCGCGCGACGCGGAGCATCTCCAGGCCCTGGTGCGGGCGCTCGAGGAGGCCGGCTTCTACGTCCATCCCGTTGAGATTCGCTGAGCCGCCGTCCCGCATAGGAACGTATGACGGTTAACGCCCGTTTTGACGGCGCAAGGTCTTTCCAACCGGCCTCCAAAGACGCATAAACCGAGTCTCAACCAAGCCTTTTAAGAACACCGGAGCCCCGTTGAGCGCACCCTTCCGCTTTCCCCGCTTTTTCGTCACCAGCCCGGCGCCCTGCCCGTATCTGGCGGGCAAGACCGAGCGCAAGGTGTTCACGGAGCTTGCCGGCCAGCATGCGGCCGACCTCAACGACGCGCTCGGCAGGATCGGCTTCCGGCGAAGCCAGGCGGTCGCCTATCGCCCCTCCTGCCTCGACTGCTCGGCCTGCGTCTCGGTCCGAGTCGTCGCCGCCGAGTTCCAGCCGAGCGCAAGCCAGCGGCGGATGCTGAAGCGGCACGGCGAGCTCGAGGTCACCGCCTGCAAGCCCTGGGCGACCGAGGAGCAATATGCGCTCCTGCGCCGCTACCTGAAGCGCCGACACCCCGACGGCGGGATGGTCGGCATGGACGAGAGCGACTTCTCGGACATGATCGAGCAATCGCCGGTCAAGACCTACGTCATCGAATATCGCGAGCCTTCCGTCGGCGGCCGGCCGGGCAAGCTGGTGGGCGCCTGCCTCACCGACCAGCAGGCCGACGGACTGTCGATGATCTACAGCTTCTTCGAGCCCGACGATCCGACCCGGCCCGGGCTCGGCACCTACATCATCCTCGACCATATCGTCCGGGCGGGCAAAGCCGGCCTGCCCTACGTCTATCTCGGCTATTGGGTCGAGAGCTCGCCGCGGATGGCCTACAAGGCCCGGTTCCGGCCGCTCGAGCGGCTCGGCCCCGGCGGCTGGCACCGCTTCGACCCCGACCAGCGCGAGCTTCCGCTGTCTCGCTGAAGGCGCGTTTCCGGACCGGCAAAACCACCTGTTAATCGTTTCGGCCTATTTTCGGGCGCATGGGGCGGGGCATAAGACGATTGATCCGGCTGATCGACGCCGGAGAGGCTGAGACCGTCGGCGGACGCATCCTCCTCGAGGAGCGCTTCCGGGCGCTCCAGCGCCAGGTCCCGCTCCTCTACATCGTCATCTTCTCGAACATGGTCGGCCTCTACCTGGCGTCCGGTGGACGGTTCGATTCCCTGATCGATTTCCCGCTTCTGGTCGGCGGCCTGATCGTCATGCGGGTCGCCCACTGGCTCAAGGTCCGCAACCGCATCCTTCCGCCCGACCGGATCCTCCATGAGCTGCGCAAGATGCTGGCCTTTTCGGTCGTGTTCAGCGTCGCCTTCTGCATCTGGTCGTTCAGCCTGATGGCGACCCGGCCCTCCACCGACCACGATTTCATCATCCTCTTCGCAAGCCTCGCCGCGATCGGCTGCGCCTATGGGGTCAGCCGCTATCCGGCGGCGGCCCGGACGCCGCTGCTGATGCTCGGCATGCCTTTGTCGGCGCGCCTGGTCTTCACCTCCGACGCCGCCCATGTCGCCATGGGGGTCGGGCTGTTCTCGATCATCGTCGTCCTCCTGCGCCAGCTCGGCCTTCACGACGAAGGCTTTCGAGAGCTGGTCGAATCGCGCACCGTGGTCGACCTCGAGCGCGAGCGGGCACAGCGCGCCGAGCGGCTCGCCAAGGCCGAGAAGGCCAAGGCCAGGCTGATCGCCGACACCGACCCGCTGACCGGCCTCGCCAACCGGCGCGCCTTCCTCCGGGCGCTCGGCCGCCGCTCGGCCGCGCTCACCCGCTCGCGCAAGGGTTTCGCCCTGGCGATGGTCGATCTCGACGGCTTCAAGCCGATCAACGACACGTTCGGCCACGCGGCCGGGGACCGGGTGCTCGAAGGCATCGGGAGCCGGCTCGCCCGGGCCGCCGGCGACGGCGCGCTGATCGCGCGCACGGGCGGCGACGAATTCGCCCTGCTTCTGCCCCGGGTGCGCTCGATGACCGGAGCGGACTGCGCCGGCGCCGCCATCTGCGCCGCGCTTCAGGAGCCCTTCCTGGTCGACGGCCGCGAATTCCGGATTTCGGGCTGTTGCGGGCTCACGCTGCTCCAGGCCGGCGATTGCGACGTCGAGGAAGCGCTGATCCGGGCCGACATCGCCCTTTACCGGGCCAAGGAAGGGGGGCGCTCCGGAGTCGCCGTGTTCACGCCGGAGATGCACGAGGTCCATCGCCGCCGGAACCTCGTCGAGAAGGCGCTCCGCCTGCCCGAGACGCTGGAGCGGATCGGCCTCGTCTTCCAGCCGATCACCGATCTCGCCACCGGCGAGCTCAAGGCGATCGAGGCCTTGGCGCGCTGGCACGACGACGCGCTCGGCCGGATCCCGCCCGACCAGTTCATCCCGATCGCCGAGCAGATCAACGTCATCGAGCAGATCAGCGACAAGCTGCTGGCCGACGCCGCGGCCCAGGCGTCGCGCTGGGCGAGCGCGGTCCGGCTGTCGTTCAACGTCAGCGCCGTCCAGCTCTGCACGGCCAACTCGGCCCAGCGCCTCCTCGCCGTCCTCGACCGCGCCCGGCTCGATCCGGCCCGGCTCCAGGTCGAGGTCACCGAGACCGCCTTGCTCGCCGATTTCGAGGTCGCCCGCGAGAACCTGCAGAGCCTGCGCGGTGCCGGCGCCCGGATCGTCCTCGACGATTTCGGGGCCGGGCACGCCTCCATCTCCTACCTGCGCGAGATGCAGTTCGACGGGGTCAAGCTCGACGGCGCTCTGATCGCGAACATCGCCGAGTCGCTGCGCAGCCGCCGCCTCCTCAAGGGCGTGCTCGACCTGTGCGCGGCGCTGGGGCTGCCGTCGGTGGCCGAGCATATCGAGACCGAGGAGCAGCTCGGCCTGCTTCGCGAGCTCGGCTGCAAGGAAGGCCAGGGCTTCCTGCTGTCGCCGCCCCTCCACGCCGACGCCGCCGCGGCGCTCGCCGCGCCCAAGCTCAGCGTCATCGGAGGACGTCAGGCGGCCTGACCGAAATCATCTCCCGCGGCGGCGAAGCCAGGCGGAGGGGCCTTGGCGGTCCGAGGGCCGCATGCCCAGACAACGGCCCGGACGGGCCTACCGCCGCCCTCCCATCCGCTTGCCCAGCCTGATCGCCTGCTGCTTGCCGAAGCGGGTCTTCCTCGTCCCCGGCTTGCCCTCGGTCGAGTGGCCGAGCAGCGGCGCCTTCTTCTCGTGGTCGGGTATGCCGAGCTCGTCGGCCTCGAGCCTCCGGATCTCGTCGCGCAGCCTTCCCGCCTCCTCGAACTCGAGGTCGCCGGCCGCCTTGCGCATGCGCTGCTCGAGGTCGGCGATATAGGCCTTGAGGTTGTGGCCGACGAGGTGGGGGCGGTCCTCGTCGCCGGTGTCGACCATCACTCCGTCGCGGTTCGAGACGTGGCTCAATATGTCCTGGATGTTGCGCTTGATCGTCGTCGGGGTGATGCCGTGCTCGGCGTTGTACTCGAGCTGCTTCTGGCGCCGCCGGTCGGTCTCGCGCAGCGCCCGCTCCATCGAGCCGGTGGTCCGGTCGGCGTAGAGGATGACCCGGCCCTCGACGTTGCGGGCGGCGCGGCCGATCGTCTGGATCAGCGAGGTCTCGGAGCGCAGGAAGCCCTCCTTGTCGGCGTCGAGGATGGCGACGAGACCGCATTCGGGGATGTCGAGGCCCTCGCGCAGAAGGTTGATCCCGACCAGCACGTCATAGACTCCGAGCCTGAGGTCCCGGATCAGCTCGATGCGCTCCAGCGTCTCGACGTCCGAGTGCATGTAGCGGACCCTGAGCCCGGCCTCGTGCATGAACTCGGTCAGGTCCTCGGCCATGCGCTTGGTCAGGGTGGTGACGAGCGTCCGGTAGCCCTTGCGGGCCGTGATCCGCGCCTCGTTGATGAGATCGTCCACCTGGTCCTCGACCGGCTTTATCTCGACCGGAGGGTCGATCAGGCCGGTCGGGCGGATGACCTGCTCGGCGAAGACCCCGCCGGTCTGCTCCAGCTCCCACGGCCCGGGAGTCGCCGAGACGGCGATCGTCTGCGGCCGCATCGCGTCCCATTCGTTGAAGCGGAGCGGACGGTTGTCGATGCAGCTGGGCAGCCGGAAGCCGTATTCGGCGAGCGTGATCTTGCGGCGGTGGTCGCCGCGCGCCATCGCTCCGATCTGCGGCACCGTCTGGTGGCTCTCGTCGACGAAGAGCAGGGCGTTCTCGGGGAGATACTCGAACAGCGTCGGCGGCGGCTCGCCCGGGAGGCGGCCGGTGAGGAAGCGGCTGTAATTCTCGATTCCGGCGCACGAGCCGGTGGCCGCGATCATCTCGAGGTCGAAATTGGTGCGCTGCTCGAGCCTCTGCGCCTCGAGCAGCTTGCCCTCGGCGACGAGCTCCTTGAGCCGCTCGGCGAGCTCGTGGCGGATCGCCTCCATCGCCTGCTTCAGGGTCGGCCCCGGAGTGACGTAGTGCGAGTTGGCGTAGACCTTGACGTAGTCGAGCGCCGCGATCTTCTTACCGGTCAGGGGATCGAACTCGACGATCTCCTCGATCTCGTCGCCGAAGAAGGCGATCCGCCACGCCATGTCCTCATAATGCGAAGGGAAGATCTCCAGGCTGTCGCCGCGGACCCGGAAATTACCGCGGGCGAAGGCCTGGTCGTTGCGCTTGTACTGGAGTGCGACGAGCTTCCTGACGATCTCGCGCTGATCGACCGTGTCGCCCTTCTTGAGGCTGAAGGTCATCGCCGAATAGGTCTCGACCGAGCCGATGCCGTAGAGGCAGGAGACCGAGGCGACGATGATGACGTCGTCGCGCTCGAGCAGGGCCCGGGTCGCCGAGTGGCGCATCCGGTCGATCGCCTCGTTCACCGAGCTTTCCTTCTCGATGTAGGTGTCCGAGCGGGGGACGTAGGCCTCGGGCTGGTAATAGTCGTAATAGGAGACGAAATATTCGACCGCGTTGTGGGGGAAGAAGCTCTTGAACTCCCCGTAGAGCTGGGCGGCGAGGATCTTGTTCGGGGCGAGGACGAGCGCCGGGCGCTGAAGATGCTCGATCACCTTGGCCATGGTGAAGGTCTTGCCGGAGCCGGTGACGCCGAGCAGCACCTGCGTCTGCTCGCCCTCCCGCATTTGGCCGACCAGCTCGGCGATCGCGGCCGGCTGGTCCCCCGACGGCTCATAATCCGAGACTATCCGAAACGCCTTGCCGCCCTCCGCCTTTTCCGGGCGCTGGGGACGGTGCGGAACGAAGCTTTGGCCGGTTTCGGGCTCTTCGAGGCCCGTTCTGATCGCGATCGCCATCTTCTCTATATGGATATTCGAAGGGGCGTGCGCTACCGTTCCGGCACAACAATAAGGGGGATAGCCATGCGCGCTTTCGCACTCGTTCCGTTGCTCCTGGCCACCGCCTGCTCGGCAGGCGGAGAAGCGCCCAAGCAGCAGGAAGTAGCCGCCGCCACGCAGCTCGAAGCCGGGCAGTGGGAGCTCGCCACGGAGGTCACGCAGTTCACGAAATCCGATCAGGGCCAGCCGAAGATCGATGCCCCGATCGGCACCAAGGAGACGCGGACCGTGTGCATCGCCGAAGCCGATGCCAAGAAGCCGCAGCCGGCCATCTTCAGCGGCGAGAAGGACGAGTGCAGCTATGGCGACTTCTACATGTCGAGCGGGCGCCTCA
>DASTLX010000064.1:0-61485 GCA_035714565.1 Allosphingosinicella sp. | reverse complement strand
GCCCGGGCCGGGGACGCCGGCCGGGGCTTCGCCGTCGTCGCCCAGGAGGTGAAGTCGCTGGCCAGCCAGACCGCCCGGGCGACCGACGACATCACCGCCAAGATCACCGCCATCCAGCAGGCCACCCGCCAGACGGTCGAGACCAACGGCTCGATCCAGAAGACGGTCGAGGACGTGCAGACCTCGGCCGAGCGGATTCGCGAGGCGATGGAGGTGCAGGCGCGGACGGTGACCATGATCACCGCCGCGGTCGACGAGACCGCGCTCGCCGCCAATTCGATGTCGGCCACCGTCGCCGCAATCCGCCACGATACCGAGACCGTCGCCAGCGAGATCGACGCGGTCGAGAGCGGCTTCGCCAATGTCGACGACCGGCTGACACGGTTCAGGGCCGCGACCGCCGAATTCGTGACGGGATTCGCGGCCTGACCGGCCCTTCGCCCCAAGCGGGCGATCGCGTCCGCCATCGAATCCAAGGCCTTAGCCTTGAAACCAACCGGCCGGGCGTTCGTTGCTCTGCCCGAATTGCGGGCTCTTCCTGCCCCATTGTGCAGAAGCCCGTCCTAAGCGATAATCCCATCCGCCCATGGACCTAAAACGCATTGCCAGGCTGACGGAGCAACAACGTGCCTGCCTCAGGCATGTTTACGCGCACCTGACGTCCAAGGAGATCGCTCCGATCCTCGGAATCGAGCCCGGCTCGGTCGACCAGCACATCAAGGCGGCGATGAAGACTCTCGGAGTCGGCGACCGCCGCACCGCCGCCCGCATCTTCGCCGAATATGAGGCGCAGGGCGATTCCCCGGTCGTCGCCTATCCGCCGCTCAACCCCGAGTCGCCGGCGAGCCCGTACAATTTCGTGCCTCCGATCGTGAGCGGCTGGCAGCCGCACGAGCCGGCCGGCGGATCGATGCGGGAGGAGCAGGCCTTCTTCCGGGTCGCCACGCCCGGCGGAAGCCCGACCTTCCAGCTGCCGATCGGATCCTCGAAGCCCGGCGACCTCAACTGGGCGACCAGGCTGATGTGGATCGCGGTTATCGCGATAGGCGTGGCGCTGGCCTTCGGAGCCCTGGTCTCCGCCATCGAAGCGCTGGGCAGGCTCACCCAGACCTAAGTCGCCGCGAAGCCGTCAGCCCCGCTTCTACCCAGCCAGACCGAGGAATATCGGCAGCGCTCGACCTATCGGCGCCATCGGTAGTGAGCGGTCAAATGGTGATCGCGTTTCACGCTTGCTTCGTCAACGGACTTTAGAATTCGGACAGCGAGTCGACAAAGGCCTGATCCTCCGAATCGTGCGGGGTGCGAGCGATGAGGCGCGATTGGCTATTGGCCTCCGCCTTGAACTCGGCGGAATTCGTGTCCGGCAGCCAGATTGAACGAGCTTCATACCCTTGCCCGCATTCTCGTGCGGTGATCGCGGACCTTGTCGCGGGAGGGGACGGCGCCCGAAGCCATGGCGAAGCTCCTTTTTGACTACATGTAACCCTGCGGCGGTGCATGATGACTTCAAGATTGCGCCCGAAGGGATCATGCGATCGCCAGGGCGGGCTATTCCAGCCGTTGGTATACCAACCATTGGACATTGCCCCGATGCCGGTTTGCCGGTCATTCGGGGTCGACCGATCGAGAGCGGACAGCGACAAGCGGGTGTCCGGCGGCCGATGCGGAGGAGCAAGCTCCACCAATCGCCACGCCGGGAGGGGCTCCCGAGCTTCCGCTCTCGACCGGCACAACGAGGCCCGGCGACCTTGCGTGGTTGACGGGGTTGGCGTCCGGACGGTGCCTTGGGCGGCATCGCTTCGAGCCGTAGGCCTGGCAACAGCGCCGGCGAGATCAGTCCGGCACCTAAAGGATCGAGTTCATAGCCGCGGGAGTGCATCCCGCGAACAGGGAGAAGTCATGCTCAAAGAACGCCGGGATGCCGCCATAAAGGTGGCCGAAAGCCTCTTCGCGGCCGAGGAGGCCCTTGACGTGGCGCTGGCCCGCGCTGCGGAGCTAAACTGCGCACTGGTGACCGCACGGGGCGAAGCGAAGTTGTCTGCCTTGCTTGGGCATGACGCAATCGAATCGGCAGCTTCCACCTTTGCGGCTCTCGTTCGCGCCCGGTGTAACATCGTGGATACGCATAAGCGATTGAGCGAGGCCAAAGCTCAAATCGGCTTGCGTACCTTTTCGGTGGGCGATGCCGGGCCCAAGCCTGACGAACCTTCAGGGTCGAACGTGAGCGGCCACCTTTCAGTCGTTGCATGATACGTCCTTTCTAGGGAATTCGTCTTGACCAGGTTCCTGCTGCGTGGTCCGTTCCGAAGGTGGTCAACACCTTGGTTTACTTGGGCCTGCTTTTCGGATGCGGCCTCTATGTGGCTCTGCGCGGCGGCCCGCCAGAGCGTGTGGGCGCGACCATCCTTACAGTCGGTTCGCTTCTCACCTATGCAGCCGTATCAAGCACAACCTCGCTTTATCGATCGCTTGAGATTGGTGTGTTTCTCGTCGACGTGGCGACGCTCCTGGCCTTCCTCCTGCTTGCATTGCGAGCTGATAGGCTCTGGCCGTTATGCATAACTGCGCTCCAAGTCGTTGGGACAGCTGGACATGCAGTGAAGCTGGCAGACCCGCAGATCCTCCCTTACGCGTACGCGTTTGCCCTGCGGTTCTGGGGCTACCCGATGATTTTTCTGCTCATGATCGGCACGTGGAGCCATCAGAGGCGCCTGGCCAGGTTCGGTGTCGACAAATCTTGGTCGAGCTTCTCAGGCCTTTGGGGCCAGCAGCCGCCGGCTGGGCCGATCTCTTAGTCAAAGAATTTGGATCACTGGCCGGTGCGCTTGCCGCACCTCCAGCGGCACAGGCGCGAGTGCTCCGAGACGGCTCGGCGGCGGCGGCAGTTCGTCATCTCGGCATCGTTCGCGACGCCATGCTCCACTCGCTGCGAACCGAGGCCTTTGCCCGGCCCACGCTCGACGATTCGCAGAAGCTGATCGATTACCTGTCGCTGGACATGGCGCTGCTCCCGACGGAGCGGCTTCGGGTGCTGTTCCTGAACAGCAGCAACCGGCTGCTCCACGACGAGACCCATACCCACGGCTCGGTAAGCGAGACTCCCGTCTACCCGCGCGAGATCATGCGCAGGGCGCTCGAGGTCGGCGCCACCGCCCTGATCCTCGCCCACAACCACCCGTCGGGCGACCCGACGCCCAGCCGCGGCGACGTCGAGGCGACGCGGCGGATCGCCGAGGCGGGACGGGCCCTCGACATCTGCATCCACGACCATGTGATCGTCGCCCGATCGGGCTGGTCGAGCTTCCGGGCCCTGGGCCTGCTCCAGCCGGCGAGGAGGAATTGATGAGAACCCAAATAAGGCTCTATGCAGAGCCGCGGAAATCGATATTGTCTCCGCGGGGAAGAATACGTGGTGCGCGAAATTCATTCAGCGAGACTCGAAGCAGCGCTGGCGATAGTCCGCCAGGCGTCGGCTCGACTCGCCGTGCTGTCGGATCCCTATTCGGTCGAAGCCGGCCAGTCGTTGCGCACCGTGGCTGAGCGGCTCTATCAGGAGCGCCGCCGCCGCGACGAATATTTCCCGCTGGGATTGTTCGGCGAGCCGGCCTGGGACCTCCTCCTTTCGCTGTTCATCGCGGGCGACGACGGCCGAGAGGTCTCGCTCGAAGAGGCCTATCGCGCGGCCCAGGTCGATCCCGAGGACGGGCCGGCGCTGATCGACCGGCTGATCGACAAGCAGCTGGTCGCCCGCAGCCGCACCCGGCGCAACTCGATCGCGCTCACGCCCCACGGGATGGATCGCCTCAGCGACTATCTAGCCGATCTGATCTGAAGCTCGTCGCGTCGTCCCGGACCCGATCCGGGATCCATGACCATGATGGTTTTCGGCAAGCGACTCGGTTCGCCGATTCGGACCTTCCCCGGCGCGCGGCTAGGCCGTCGCGGTGACCCGGAAGCCGGAGGGCGGCCCCTCCCCTTCGACGATCTCGGACTCGATCCGCTCCACGAGCGCCGCCGGAGGCCCGTCGCGACACGCGGCGACGAGCGCGTCGACGGCCTCCGCCTCGCCATAGGCTTCCAGCTCGACGCTGCCGTCGAGCCGGTTGCGGACCCAGCCGCGGACTCCGAGCGAGCGCGCCCTGCCCATCGTCCAGTTGCGGAAGAAGACGCCCTGGACACGGCCGTAGATCCTGACCCGGCAGCCGCCCACGGTCAGGAGCATCCCTCGATGAGCCGGACGCTTCGCCAATAGCCGACACGGATCGAGCGGGCGCGGCCGTCCCAGGTCTCGACGATCAGCCCGAGCGGCCCGCGCTTCGCCCGGACGATCAGATATTTGCCCTCGGGGCCCATATAGGGATGCTCCTCGACCCGCATTCTCGCTCCGTAGCGGGCGCGAATCTCCGCCTCGGCCAGGCCGACCCGGGCGCCGCCGGGAGTCCGGTAGCGCCTATCCTCGGTCTCGATTCGGACCAGCCGTCCGCCTGAGACCATCATCTGGACGCCCGGAAAGAGGGGCGAGGCCCAATAGGCGCAATCCACTTCCGGATCGGGAGGGGCCTCGTCCGCGACGGCCCGGAAGCGGCTTCGCAACTCGTCGGCCGGGGTCCCTATCCGGAGCGGCCCGAGCCCGTCCAGCGTCATCACCTCCGGAGCCGGAGCGGCCGCGAGCAGGGCCAGGGCGAGGAGGGGCGCCGCCCGCCTCAACCGCATTGCGCCCGGTGGAGGAGCTTGTGGTCGGCAAGGACGAGGGCCACCATCGCCTCGACGACCGGTGCGCCCCGGATTCCGACGCAGGGATCGTGGCGGCCTTTCACGCCCAGCGCCGCGACCGAGGAGGTGGGCTTGAAGGCGGCCCGGACGACGATCGGCCCGCCGGTCGAGATGCCGCCGGTGATTCCGCCCGCCAGCGCCGGATCGGCATTGTCCTCGCCGCGCAGGCGAACGGCGGCGAAGCCGGCGCCGACCTCGACCGCCTTGACCGCGTTGATCGACATCAGCGCGGCGGCGAGATCGGAGTCGAGCTTGGCGTAGACCGGCGCGCCCCAGCCGGCGGGGACCCCCGTCGCGGCGCATTCGACCAGTGCGCCGAGCGAGCTGCCGGCGGCGCGGGCGTCGTCGAGCATCGCCTGCCAGAGCGACTCGTCCGACGAATCGCCGATCGTCGCGACCCTGGCGACGATATCCACTTCCGGGATTACGAGCCTGGCGACCGCTCCGGCCGCGACCCGCGCCGCGGTCTCCCGGGCCGAGGCGCGGCCGCCGCCGCGCGGATCGCGGAGCCCGTATTTCGCATCGTAAGCGGAGTCGGCATGGCCGGCGCGGGGCGGCATGCCCGCATAATCGGCGGGCCTGGCGTCGACATTGTCAATGACGAGGCTGATCGGGGTGCCGGTGGTGCGCCCTTGATAGGTGCCGGAGAGGATTCGCACCCGGTCGGGCTCTCGGCGCGGCGAGGTATTGGGAGCCGCCCCGGGCCGCCGGCGGTCGAGCCAGAGCTGGATGTCGTCCTCGGCCAGCGCGAGTCCGGGGGGGCAGCCGTCGACGACGGCGCCGATGGCGGGGCCGTGGCTTTCGCCCCAGCTGGTGAAGCGGAAGACCCGGCCGAAGCTGTTCCAGCTCATCGCGCCTGGCCGAGCGCGCCGAATGCCGGGGCGTAGGCGGCCGAGCCCGCGGCGGGCGGTTCGGCGGGGGGATGAAGCCAGAGTGCCATGAAGAAAGGTCCCGAATAGGGCGAGGCGAAGGGGGCGGCCGCCTCCGCCGAGAAGCCGAAACGCGAATAATAATCCGGCTCGCCGAGGACGAAAACCACCTCCTCGCCGAGCGTCCCGGCGATGCCGAGGGCCGAGCGGATCAGCGCCGAGCCGACGCCGCTCCCCTGCGAGCCTGGAAGCACGCCCACCGGGCCGAGCCCGAGCGCCCGGAAGACTTGGCCGCCGCCCGACACGCTCATCCGGCTGAGCATGACGTGGCCGACGATTTCGCCGCCCTGCTCCGCGACCAGCGAGATTTCGGAATCGAAATCCCCGCGAAGGCGATCGACGAGATCGGCCTCGGCCGAATCGAGGAAGGCGGCGAGGTGGACATTGCGGATCGCTTCGACGTCCCCGCCGGCCTCAGGCCGGACGAGAAGGCTCATCTCGCCTCGCCCAGGAACTCGAACCGATTGCCGAACGGGTCCCGGGTGAAGAAACGCTCGCGGCGGCCGGTCGGATCGCCGTCACGGATCGGGTATCCCGAATCGCGGAGCGGTCCGAGCAGACTCCCGAAGAAGCTCCGCCCCAAATCCTCGCCGCCGTTCTGTCTGGGGATCTGGACGCGGTCGATCACGAAGCCCGGCATCAGGTGGTGGCGATGTCCGGCGCGTCCTCCGCCTTCATCCCGACGACATTGTAGCCGGCGTCGACATGGTGGATCTCGCCGGTCACGCCGGAGGCGAGGTCGGAGAGGAGGTAGAGGCCGGCGCCGCCGACGTCCTCGATGGTGACGTTGCGGCGCAGGGGCGAATTATATTCGTTCCATTTGAGGATGTAGCGGAAGTCGCCGATCCCGCTGGCCGCCAGGGTCTTGATCGGCCCGGCAGAGATTGCGTTCACCCTTATGTTCTCCGGCCCCAGATCCATGGCGAGATATTTGACGCTGGTCTCGAGCGCGGCCTTGGCGAGGCCCATGACGTTGTAATGGGGGATGACCTTCTCGGCGCCGTAATAGGACAAAGTGAGCAGGCTGCCCCCGTCCGGCATCATCTCGCGAGCCCGGCGGGCGACGGCGGTGAAGCTGTAGGCGGAGACGTTCATCGACATCAGGAAATTGTCGAGGCTCGTGTCGACATATTTGCCGCGAAGCTCGTTCTTGTCGGAGAAGCCGATGGCGTGGACGACGAAGTCGATCGTCTCCCAGCGCGCCCTGAGCTGGTCGAAGAGACGGTCGAGGTCGGCCATGTCGGCGACGTCGCACTCGATCATGAAATCGGAGCCGACCTGCCCGGCGAGCGGTCCCACCCGTTTCTGGAGCGCCTCGCCCTGATAGGAGAAAGCGAGCTCGGCGCCCGCCTCCGCCAGTCGCTTGGAGATCCCCCAGGCCAGCGACTTGTCGTTGGCGAGGCCCATGATCAGGCCGCGCTTGCCGTCCATCAATCCGGTCATATGCTTTCCCGCTTGTAGAAAGGCTCCTCGCCCTCCTTTAGGGCTTCTTCGGGCACCTCCGCCAGCGCGGCGTTGAGCTCGGCCCCGATCACGACGCCGAGGCCCACGATGAAGAAGAAGGTGAGGCCGATGATCACGCCGGCGAGGCTGCCGTAGGTGAGATCGTAGCCGCCGAGGCTGGAGAGGACGACGGGGAGCAGGGCCGTGGTCGCGAGCCACCAGATCGTGACGAACAGGGGGCCCGGCCATTTCGGGCAGCCCCGGGTCCGGTAGCGCTTCGGGGTGAGCGAGTAGAAGATCAGGTAGAGCGCGCCGAACAGCATCAGCGCTGGGACCACCCGGAACAGGGTGAACAGGCCGACCAGCTCCTCGCCGCGCGGGATCAGGCCGACGATGAACTGCTGGACTCCCGAGAGAAGGACCGAGAGGCTGAACGCGACCATGGCCATGATCACGGCGCCGATGATCATTCCGACCGAGCCCAGCCGATATTCCCAGAAGGGGCGGCTGAACGTGACACCGTAGGCGCGGCGGATGATGTCGCGGATGGTCTCGATGAAGCTTCCGGTGGTCCACAGCCCGATCAGGGCGCCGAGCCAGAGCAGGCTTCCCGAGCGGGCGCTGATGACGTCGCTGATCGGCTTCCTGAGCACGTCGGCGACGTCGGGCGGCATCGTCTGGAGGATGCCGTTGACCGCGGCCAGCCCCTCCTCGGTCTGGCCGAACAAACGGGCGACGGCGGCGGCGACGATGACGAAGGGAAAGAGCGACATCAAGGCGAGGTAGGCGAGGTTGCCGGCGTGGATGAAGCCGTCATTGTACACGCCGACGGCGACCCTCTTGGCGACCTCGAAGGGATATTCGCCCGGCTTCAGCTTGCCCCGAACCTTGCCCAGCCGGGCCCGCGTTCGGGCGAGCCGCTTGCGCCTGGCTTCCGGTGATTCGGGGGAGATGTCCTGCACGGGGTGCTAGACGCCCAGCCCCGCCCTCGGGTTTCCCTTGCCCTTGCGGCTCCAGCCTTCGATGAAGCGGGCGAGCTCCTCGTCGCCGGCGGGGACGTCGATCATCAGGGTGACGAGCTGGTCGCCGCGCTGGCCGCCCTTGCCGGTGAAGCCCTTGCCCTTGAGGCGGAGCACCTTGCCGGAGCTGGTGCCGGCGGGGATGCTGAGCATGACCGGCCCGTCGACGGTCGGCACCTTGACCTTGGCGCCGAGGACCGCCTCGTCGAGCGAGATTGGGAGGTCCAGGCGGATATTATCGCCCTCGCGGGTGAAGAAGCGGTGGGGCTTGATCGAGATGGCGACGATCGCGTCGCCATTGCCGCCGGCCCCGGCCTGGCCCTGGCCGGCGAGGCGGATCTTGGTCCCTTCCTCGACCCCGGGCGGAAGCTTGATCGAGACGGTCTTGCCGCCCGCGAGCGTGACCCTCTGCTCCCTGAGGACGGCGGCGTCCTCGAAGCTTATCGGAAGCCGATAGCCGGTGTCGGCGCCCTTCTGGGACGCCGGCGTCGGCCGGCGGGTCCCGAACCCGCCGAAGCCGCCGAAGCCGCCGGGAGCGCCGCGGCGCTGGGCCGAATTGCCGCCGAAGAGCCCGTCGAAAAGGTCCGAGAGGTCGATCTCCTCGCCGCCCCCGAAATCGGGGCCAGGACCGCGGCCGAACCCGGCTCCGCCCGGCCCGGCGCTCGGACGGCCGCCGCCGCCGCCGCCATAGCCGAAGGGCGAGCGCGGGTTGCCGTCCTCGTCGAGCTCGCCGCGGTCGTAACGGGCGCGCTTGTCCTTGTCGGTGAGGATGTCGTAGGCGCGAGTGACCTTGGAGAAGCGCTCCGAGGCGTTGGCATTGCCCTTGTTCTTGTCCGGATGAAGCTCCTTGGCGAGCTTGCGATAGGCCTTCTTGATCTCGGCCTCGCCCGCGTCGCGCTTCACGCCCAGCTGTGAATAGAGATCCGCCATCGTAGTGCTTCGTTCTCCAGACCGCCGCAAAAGTCCACAGTCGCGTTTGAACCTGCTGTATCAGATGGGTAACGCACTTGCCGGGTGCAAGCGTCCGCCGTCATTCCCGCGAAAGCCGGAATCCACGAACACCGGGGGCGATCCAGCTCCCGCCGCGTTGTTCGTGGATCCCGGGTCAAGCCCGGGATGACGAATGGGGCGACGCTTGTGCCCCGGCCCCTCACGCGGCAAGAGGCGGCCATGGCCGCCGATCCCCACGCCCTGTTCGAGTCATGGCTGGCCGAGGCCCGGCTAACGGAGCCGAACGACCCCGTCGCGATGGCGCTCGCGACCGCCGACTCGCAGGGCCGCCCCTCGGTGCGGATGGTGCTGATGAAGGGCCACGACGACAGCGGCTTCGTCTTCTACACCAATCTCGACAGCCGCAAGGGCGGGGAGCTCGCCGCCAATCCCCGCGCGGCCCTGCTCTTCCACTGGAAGTCGCTTCGCCGCCAGGTCCGGGTGGAGGGGCCGGTCGAGCCGGTCAGCGAGGCCGAGGCCGATTCCTATTTCGCCACCCGGGCCCGCGATTCGCAGCTCGGCGCCTGGGCGTCCGACCAGTCGCGGCCGCTCGATTCCCGCCCGACCTTCGAGGCCCGCTACGAGGAGGCCCGCCGCCGATTCGAGGGCGGGGAGGTGCCGCGGCCGCCGCGCTGGTCGGGATGGAGGGTCAGGCCCGAGCGGATCGAATTCTGGAGCGACCGCGCCCACCGCCTGCACGAGCGCCGCCTGTTCACCCGTGCCGGCGGCGGCTGGAGCGAGGGGCTGCTCTACCCGTGAGCGGCGCCCATCCGGCCCACGAAGCGCATCGCGACCTGACCACCCGGGCGGCGCTGGCGAGCGTCGGCATCGCCCTCTTTCTCCTGCTTCTCAAGGGCTATGCGGCCTGGGCGACCGGGTCGGTGGCGATGCTCGGATCGCTCGCCGACACCGGGCTCGACCTGCTCGCGTCGCTGATCACGCTCTACGGAGTGCGGATCGCCGCGGCCCCCGCCGACTTCGACCATCGCTTCGGCCACGGCAAGGCGGAAGCGCTCGCCGCGCTCGCCCAGGTCGGGATCATCGCCTTCTCGGCGCTCGGCATCGGCTGGCGCGCGGTCGACCGGTTGCTCGGCGGCGCCGAGACCGCCCATGCCGAATATGGGATCTCGGTCTCGATCCTCGCCATCCTCGCGACCCTCGCCCTGCTCGCCTACCAGCGCCGGGTGATCGCCCGCACCGCCTCGGTCGCGATCGAGACCGACCATGTCCATTACCAGAGCGACCTTCTGCTCAACCTGGCGGTCATCGCGGCCCTCGTCCTCGACCAGTATCTCGGTTTCACCGGCGCCGACCCGGTCTTCGGGATCCTCATCGCCTTGTGGCTGCTGTGGGGCGCCTGGCGCGCCTCGAGCCGGGCCGTCGACCAGCTGATGGACCGCGAATGGCCGGAGGAGAAGCGCCGCCGCTTCGTCGAGGTCGCCGCCCGCCACCCGGCGCTGAAGGGCCTCCACGACCTCAGGACCCGGACCAGCGGCGCCCACGATTTCGTCCAGTTCCACGTCTGGGTCGACCCGGCGATGAGCGTCGCCGAGGCGCACCGGGTGATGGACGAGGTCGAGCACAAGCTGGAGTCGGAGTTTCCCGGAGTGGAGATCCTGATCCACATCGATCCCGAGGGCCAGGTCGACCAGCCCGGCAACCCGCTGGCGGAGACCGACCTGACCAGCGTAACGGAGGAACAACCGGATGCCTGAATTGCGCCTCGTCCAGGTCGACGCCTTCGCCGACCGGCCCTTCACCGGCAACCCCGCTGCCGTGCTGCCTCTGGAGGAATGGCTTCCCGACGAGGTCCTCCAGGCGATTGCGATGGAGAACAACCTCTCCGAGACGGCGTTCACGGTCCCGGCCACGGACGGCGAGGCGGATTACGAGCTGCGCTGGTTCACGCCCACGGTCGAGGTCGTCCTTTGCGGCCATGCCACCCTTGCGAGCGGACATGTCCTGATCGGCGATCGGGCGCGGGTGCGCTTCGCCACCCGGAAGGCCGGTCCGCTCGAAGTCGCCCGCGACGGCGACGGCTACCGAATGTCCCTGCCCGCTTACCCGCCGCAGCCCCAACCCATGCCGCGGGTCCTTGCGGCGCTCGGCCTCGAGACGGCCGAGACTCTCTGGCATCCGGGCCGCTACGCCTTGGTCGCGGTCGAGCGAGAGCAACAGGTCCTCGCCCTCGAACCGGATTTCCGGGTGCTGGCGGCGGAGGGGGACATCCTGACCATCGTGACCGCCCCGGGCTCAACGGCCGACGTGATGAGCCGGGTCTTCGCTCCGGCGGCGGGGATCGACGAGGATCCGGTCACCGGGTCGGCCCATTCGGTGCTGACGCCCTACTGGGCCGGCCGGCTCGGCCGCGACAGCTTCACCGCCTACCAGGCGAGCCGGCGCGGCGGCCATGTCGGCTGCCGGCTGGAACGGGATCGGGCGATATTGGGCGGAAAGTGCGTGACGGTGGTGGAGGGGGTGTTTCGCTTCTGAGCTCACGTCATTCCGGCGGAAGCCGGAATCCCTGAACAGGGAGCTTCATGGATCCCGGGTCGAGCCCGGGACGACGAGCGCCTCCAGCGCTTCGAGGATCGGCGCCTGGCTCTTCAATATCTTCGCCCGCGCCTCCGCGAGCGTGAACCAGCGCGCCTCATCGACTTCGGGGAAGGCCCGGAAGTTGCCGCTCTTGGGAGGATATTCGATCGTGAACTCGTTGCTCTTCAGCGCCGCGAGGTCGAAGTCGCCCTCCAGCGCGAAGGCCTCCACCCATTTGCCGCCGGCCTGCCGGACCGTGCACAGCGCCCGCGGCGTGCCTTCCGGCTTCGCTCCCAGCTCCTCTTCGAACTCGCGAAGCGCCGCGGCCAGCGGCTCCTCGTCCGGCTCCACCATGCCTTTGGGGATCATCCAGGCACCGTCGTCCTTGCCGCGCCAGAAGGGGCCGCCCGGATGGACGAGAAGCAGCCTGAGCCCGTCCGGGTCGCGGCGATAGAGCAGTATCCCGGCGCTTCGCGGGGCCATCAGGAGGCCAGCGGCACGCGGACCCGGTGGACGGTGCCTTCGGGCGAGGACTGGACGTCGCTCCTCGCCTTGAGGCGCTGGAGGAAGACGGTGACCAGCCGGCTGCCCAGGCCGGGCTTGGCGGCGCCCGCGACGAAGCCCTTGCCGTCGTCGGCAACCTCGATGAAGGCGGCCCCGTCCTCGCGCCAGGCCTTGACCCGGATCGAGCCGCTGCCGTCGGGGAAGGCGTGCTTGCAGGCGTTGGTGACGAGCTCGTTGACGATGATTCCGATCGCCACCGCGCTTTCGTGCGGCACCAGGATCGGCTCGAGCTCGGTCGAGAGCGCGATCCCGTCCGGCATGATTCCGCGGCGGATCTGGTCGCATATTTCCTGAAGCTGGTCCTGCAGGCGAACCGCGACGAGGCCCTGGCTGCTCGGGGCGAGCGCGTCGTAGACGGCGGCGACGGCCTTGAGCCGCTCCGCGGCCTCGCTCAGCGCAGACCTGACCTCCTCGCTCGCCGACCGGGTGGCCTGGAGCGTCAGCAGGCTGGTGACGATCTGGAAGTTGTTCTTGGTCCGGTGGTCCATTTCCCTCAGGGCATGGCCGAGGAAGTTGATCCGCCGCGCGCGCTCGAGCTGACCGGCGCGGACCTCGCGCTGGTACAGGCCGAGCGCGAGGAGGATCACCCCCTCCGTGAAGGCGCCCGCCGCCAGCACCAGGGCGGTCGCTGAATTCTCCAGCGCGAAGCTGCGGTAGGGCGGCAGGACGAGGAACCAGATGAGGGCGGTGCCGAGCAGCATCGACACCAGGCCGCTCCGCCAGCCGCCGACGAGGGCGGCGATGACGACGGCGATGATCCCGAGGGCGAAAGGCGCGATCTCGCCGAGCAGCGGTGCGATGGCCAGCCGGACGCCGACGAAGAAGGCGGTCACGCCGATTCCGACGGCAAGCTCCGTGACCGGTTTCGGCAGCCGTCGCGACAGGCGCCGCGGCAGGTCTATGGTGACGAGCCTCTTCATTTCCCCCAGGTCCCGGCCGGTTGCTACCACAGGAAGGCCGGAAACGGCCACCGGAACCACGCTGATTGATGTTAGCAGAGCAAAATCAAACTGTTGCACGCGTCCGGATGGGCGAATCGGGCGAACCGGGCTCGATCGGGGGCGGCGCCCGGCGCCGGCGACTAAGCCCTTGCCGGACGGAGGCGGGGCGGCCAGAACCGGCGGACGGGCCGCAAGGGGGAATGAGTGAGCGCTACCAAGGACGAACCCCTCCGCCGCGACATCGGCTTCCTCGGCTCGGCCTTCCTGTCGTTCAACGGCATGGTCGGCGCCGGGATCTTCGCGCTGCCGGGATCGCTCTACGACCGGTTCGGGGCGTTCAGCCCCTATCTCTTCCCCCTGTTCGGATTGCTGGTGCTGGTGGTCGCCCTGCCCTTCGCCCGGGTGGCCGCGCGCCATCCCGTGTCCGGCGGCCCGGTCGTCTACGCGGCCGCCTTCGGCCCCGCCGCGGCCTTCCAGGCCGGGTGGATCTATTACGTCGCCCGCGCCACCGCGCTCGCGGCGAACCTCACGGTTCTGGTGACCTACCTCGCGGTGCTGTGGCCGGTGCTGGACGGCGGGCTGCCGCGCGCCGCGATCATCCTCGGCGTCAGCGGCCTGCTCGTCTGGGTCAACATCGTCGGCGTGAAGCGCGCCGTGCAGCTGATCGACGCCCTCACCCTGCTCAAGGCGGCGCCCCTGCTGTTCGTCGCCATCCTCGGGCTCGTCGTGGCGGGCGGGACGATCGAGGCCCCCTCGGGAGCGCCGCCCTTCTCCGACCTCGAGGCGGCGGCGCTGCTCATCCTCTATGCCTTCATCGGCTTCGAGAACAGCGTCACCCCGGCCGGCGAGACGGCGAACCCGCGCCGCAACATCCCGCGAGCGCTCCTCGCCACCATCGCCGGCACGGCCCTCCTCTACTTCCTCGTCCAGCTCTCCTACGTCGCCGTGATGGAGCCCGGCGCGGGCGGCGACGCCCCGATGGTCGCCCTGGGCAAGGCCCTGATGGGACCGGCCGGAGGGCTGCTTCTGGTCGCGACGGCGGTCTTCTCGCTGCTCGGCAACATCAGCGGCGGGCTCACCGGCACTTCGCGCACCAGCTACGCCATGGGCCGCGACGGGCTGCTGCCCGGCTGGTTTGGCCGGGTCAGCCCGCGCTTCGCCACCCCGGCCAATTCGATCGCCTTCATGGGCGGTCTGATCGCCGTCCTGGCGCTGAGCGGAAGCTTCGTCTGGCTCGCGGTCGTGTCGACGCTGGCGCGGATGTTCGTCTATTCGATCAGCATCGCCTCGCTTGCCAGGCCCGTCGTCCCGGCGGAAGCCGGGACCCCAGGAGAAGAAGGCACGGGGGGTCTCGCGGAGGTCCCGGCTTCCGCCGGGATGACGCAAGGGACCGGGGCGACGGCGTGGCTGATGATCGTCCCCGCCATCGCCGTTTGCGTCTGGGCCGCCTCGCAGACGGCGTGGCCGAGCTGGAGGATGCTTCTGATCCTCGCCGCGGCCGGGACGATCCTCTACGCCGCGGCCAGGCTCTCCGCCCGCAGGGCGACCGTCTCCTCGATCCAGCCGCCGCCGAGCACCCGCGAGCCGTCGTAGATGACAGCGGCCTGGCCGGGGGCGACTCCGTATTCCGGCGCCTCGAAGCGCAGGATCTCGCCGTCGAAGGCGGCCGGCGCGGGGCGCGCCATCGAGCGGACCTTGGCGGCGAGACCTTCGCCCTGCCCTTCGCCGAGCCAGTTGATTCCCGCCAGCCGGGCCGCTCGGACGGCGAGCGCCGCCTTCGGCCCGACCACCACCCGAAGCGCCTCCGGCTCCAGCCGGATCACGTAGAGCGGCTCCGCCTGGCCGCCTATCTCGAGGCCCCGGCGCTGCCCGACGGTGAAGTGGATGAGCCCGCGATGCGCGCCGAGCACGCGTCCGTCCAGGTCCACGATCTCGCCGGGCCGGGCGGCCTCGGGCCGGACCTTTTTGACCACCGAGGCATAGTCGCCGTTGGGGACGAAGCAGATGTCCTGGCTGTCGGGCTTGTCGGCGACGATCAGGCCGAGCTCGCGGGCGATCTCGCGAACCGCCGGCTTGGGCAGTCCGCCGAGCGGGAAGCGCAGATAGTCGAGCTGCTCGCGGGTGGTCGCGAACAGGAAGTAGCTCTGGTCGCGGGCCGGGTCGGCGGCGCGGTGGAGCTCTGGGCCGTTCGGACCCGCGACCCGCCGCACGTAATGGCCGGTGGCGAGGCAATCGGCGCCGAGGTCGCGGGCGAGGGCGAGCAGGTCGGTGAACTTCACCGACTGGTTGCACGACACGCAGGGTATCGGGGTCCGGCCCCGCGCATATTCGTCGGCGAAGCGCTCGATGACGCTGTCGCGGAAGCGGGTCTCGTAGTCGAAGACGTAATGGGCGATCCCGAGCCGCTCGGCGACGGCGCGGGCGTCGTAGATGTCGCGGCCGGCGCAGCAGGTCTTCGAGCGGCCGATCGCCTCGCCATGGTCGTAGAGCTGGAGGGTGATCCCGATCACCTCGGCGCCGGTGCGAGCCGCCAGGGCGGCGACGACCGAGCTGTCGACCCCGCCGGACATGGCGACGACGATCCTCGCCTCGCGGGCGGGGCGGTCGAGCTGGAAGTCGGCGATCATGGCGGGCGCTACATAGGCGCGGCGGCCGGCAAAGCCCAGCGCGAGGCGGGGGAGCGGGCGCATTAACCCCGGTAAAGCCTAGCCTAATGGGCCTTTAACCGCGTCTTAGACCCTGCGCCCTAGAAGGGCGGTCATGGATTTGAGCTTCTTCCGCCGGGCCGAGCAGAGGTTTGCGAGCCGTTCGCCGGCGCGCCTCGATTTCGGGATGCTCGTCGCGACCCTGCGCAGCCAGCGCGACTCGGCGCCCTCGGCGGCCCGGTCGCCGGCGCCGGCGCCGGCTTTCTCCGATCCGATCGCCGAGATCCTCCTCGCCGGCCCCGGCTGGCGGGAGGCGGTGGCGGCTCAGCGCGGCTGCTTCAACCCGTCCTTCGCCGTGCAACGGGCCGTCAACTGAGATGACCGCCGCGTTTACCTTGGGGTTTCAGCCTTCCTTCAACGCCTGCCGGATAAGGCGGGCGAAGGGAGGCAGGAGATAAAATGTCCGTGAACGTCCTTGAATATGACACGATCGAGACTCGGGCTCCGCGCCCGGCTCAGGTCATCGGCCCGTTGGGGGAGCCGCTGACGCTCGATTCGCTGCCGCCGCCCTCGACCACGCGCTGGGTCGTGCGCCGCAAGGCCGAGGTGGTCGCCGCGGTCAACGGCGGGCTGCTCAGCGTCGACGAGGCCTGCCAGCGCTACACGCTCAGCCTCGAGGAGTTCGCCTCGTGGCAGCGCGCGGTCGACCGTTCGGGAATGCCGGGCCTCAGGGTGACCCGGATCCAGCATTACAAGAGCCTCTACGAGAGGCAGCAGAAGTTCTGAGCGCTTAAATTCCTTCCCGCGATTTCGCGGGGAGGGGGACCGCGCCAAGCGCGGTGGAGGGGTTCTTTCAGAGTCAGCAACGCCCCTCCACCACCCTTCGGGTGGTCCCCCTCCCCTGCAAATGCAGGGGAGGATTTTTCCCCTTCAATGGAAATCCCTCGACTTCACCTTGATCACGCCTTCCGCTTTCGCCTTGCGCGGATCGGGAGTCGCGCCCTTGCCGCCGTCCGCCGGCGCGTATTGATGCGGGAAGTCCATCGCCCCGACCTGGTGCAATAAGGGCGTCCGGTCCTCGAGCCGGTCGGCGACGACGTGGATCACCTCGCCTTCCTTCTGCATCTGGCCCTTCACCGCGATCATCGCCGCGCTCATCACGATCCGGCGCTGCGCCTCGAACTTGCGCTGCCACAGGATGATGTTGGCGATCCCGGTCTCGTCCTCGAGGGTGATGAAGGTGACGTTGCCCTTGCCGGGCCGCTGGCGGATAAGGACGAGGCCGGCCACCTCGACCCGGGCGCCGTCCTTGAGGCGGGCGAGGCCGGCGCAGGTCGTCACCTTCGGGCCCAGCGCTCCGCGCAGGAAGGCGAGGGGATGGGCCCTGAGCGACAGCTGGACGGCGCGGTAATCCTCGACCACCTCGCGGCCGCCGGTGAGCGGGGTCAGCGCCACCTCCGGCTCCTCCCCGAGCGCGTCGGCGGCGGCGAACAGCGGCAACGGCGCCTCGCCGAGCCCGCGCACCCGCCACAGCGCCTGGCGCCGGTCGACCCCCAACGCGGCGAAGGCGTCGGCGTCGGCGAGCTTCTCGAGCGCGGCGACGGGGACTCCCGAGCGGCGCCAGACGTCCTCGATGGAGTCGAAGGGGGCCTCGGCGCGGGCGGCGAGGATCCGGGCGGCGTGGAGATTGGAGAGGCCCCGGACCATGCGCAGGCCGAGCCGGAGGGGGAGGAGGTGCGACTCATCCTCCCTGCCGGCGAAGCCGGTGGGGAGGGGGACCGCACGAAGTGCGGTGGAGAGGCTGGCGGCGCTGTCTGCCCCTCCACCATGCTTCGCATGGTCCCCCTCCCCATCGCTTCGCGACGGGGAGGACGAGATCGTTCCCTCCATCGTCACATCCCACCGGCTCCGGTTGATGCACACCGGCCTGACCTCCACCCCATGGTCCTGGGCGTCGCGCACCAATTGGGCGGGCTGGTAGAAGCCCATCGGCTGGGCGTTCAGGATGGCGGCGCAGAAGATGTCGGGATGGTGGCACTTCATCCAGCTCGAGGCGTAGGCGATCTTGGCGAAGCTGGCGGCGTGGCTCTCGGGGAAGCCGTAGCTTCCGAAGCCCTCGATCTGCCTGAAGGTGCGCTCGGCGAAGTCGCGGGCGTAGCCGCGAGCGACCATGCCCTCGATCATCTGGTCCTCGAACCGGCTGACCCCGCCGGTCGACTTGAAGGTCGCCATCCCGCGCCGGAGACGGTCGGCGTCGGACGGCGAGAAGCCGGCGCCGACGATGGCGACGTTCATCGCCTGCTCCTGGAAGAGCGGCACGCCCAGGGTCTTGCCGAGCACCGCTTTCAGCTCCGGCGAGGGGAATTCGACCTTCTCCTTGCCCTCGCGGCGGCGAAGGTAGGGATGGACCATGTCGCCCTGGATCGGCCCGGGCCGGACGATCGCGACCTGGATGACGATGTCGTAGAATTCCTTCGGCTTCATCCGCGGGAGCATCGACATCTGGGCCCGGCTCTCGATCTGGAAGGTGCCGATCGTGTCGGCCTTCCGGATCATCGCGAAGACGGCGGGATCGTCCTCCTGCAGAACGTCCGACCACAGGTTCATGTCGAGGCCCTTATGGGCGCGGAGAAGGTCGAAGGCGCGGCGCATGCAGCCGAGCATGCCCAGTCCGAGCACGTCGAGCTTCATGATCTTCAGCTCTTCGAGATCGTCCTTCTCCCATTCGATCACCCGCCGGTCGACCATCGCCGCCGGCTCGATGGGCACGAGATCGTCGAGGCGATCGCGGGTGAGGACGAAGCCGCCGGGATGCTGGGAGAGGTGGCGCGGGGTCCCGACCAGCTGGCGGGTGAGCTCCAGCGTGAGGGCGAGGCGGGGGTCGTTGAGGTCGAGGCCGAGCTCCTCGACATGGCGCTCGGGCACCCCCGCTTCCGACCAGCCCCAGACCTGGCCCGACAGCATGGCGGTGAGGTCCTCGGGGAGGCCGAGCGCCTTGCCGACCTCCCGCACCGCGCCTCGGGTCCGGTAGCGGCTGACGACCGCGGTCAGCGCGGCATGGCCGTGGCCGTAATGGTCGTAGATCCACTGGATCACCTCCTCGCGCCGCTCATGCTCGAAGTCGACGTCGATGTCGGGCGGCTCGTTGCGGCTCTCGGAGATGAAGCGCTCGAAGAGGAGGGTGTGCTTGACCGGGTCGATCGACGTGATCCCGAGCACGAAGCAGATCATCGAATTGGCCGCCGAGCCGCGCCCCTGGCAGAGTATCTCCTGGCTCCGGGCGAACTGGACGACCGAGTTCACGGTCAGGAAATAGGGCGCGTATTGGAGCTTCTCGACGAGCCTCAGCTCCTTTTCGAGCAGGTCGACATGGCTTTGCGGCGGGCCTTCCGGATATTTGGCAGCGAGCGCGGTCCGGGCGAGCCGCTCCAGCGCCTCCTGCGGGCTCCGGCCCGACATCACGATCTCGTCGGGATATTGGTAGCTCAGCTCGCGCAATGAGAAGGTGCAGCGCTCCGCGATGTCGGCCGATGCGCGAACCGCGTCCGGGTGGTCGCGAAAGCGCCGCTCCATTTCCTCGGGGCCCTTGAGATGGCGGTCCGCGAAGCGCTCGCGGCGGAAGCCGAGATCGTCGATCGTGCATTTGTTGCGGATCGCGGTGACGACGTCCTGGAGCATCCTCTTGTCGGGCGAATCGTAGAGGACGTCGCCGGTCGCGAGGGCGCGGACGCCGTGCGCCTTCGCCATCGCGTCGAGGGCATGGAGCCGCGCCTGATCGCCCGGCCGGCGACGATGGGTGAGGGCGAGATGGGCCCGGTCGCCGAATATGTCGCGAATCTGGGCGAGCGCGGTTTGCGTGGCCCGATCGGCCTCGCCGGGCACCAAAGCGGCGACCAGGCCCTTTTTCCAGGCGGCGACGTCCTCCCAATGGAGGAAGCATTGGCCCTTCTCGCCCTTGTCGCGGTCGATCCGGCCCTTGCCGGCGGTGAGCAGGCGGGTGAGCCGCGACCAGCCCGAGCGGTCCTCGGGCCAGACGAGCAGGCCGGTGCCGTCCATCAGGTCGAGCCGGCAGCCGGGGATCAGCCGGACCCCGGTCTCGTCGGCGGCGCGAAGGGCCTTGACCAGCCCGCCGACCGTATTGCGGTCGACGATGCCCAGGGCGGGATAGCCGAGCAAGGCGGCGGCGGCGAACATCTCCTCGGCGCTGGAGACCCCGCGCAGGAAGGAGAAATGGGTGACGGCCTGGAGCTCGATATAGGTCATGATGGGAGGGCGAGAGCGAGGGAAAGGAATCCAAGCCCGTTCGGGCTGAGCTTGTCGAAGCCCTTTCCTTTCCCTTTCCCAAAAAGAGGGAAGGAAAGCCCTTCGACAGGCTCAGGGCGAACGGTGGGGGTGGCCCGGCCGAGCCCAAGCCCCCGAAGTTCACGACCTGGACGAGTTGCACACGGGATCGCTTTTTTTCTCATCCCGACGCCCCGTGAAGTTCATGAAGTTCACGATCTCCGCTGATCGCTTTGCGACTCATCCGAACACCCCGTGCAGGTACCAGCTCAGATCGCCCGTGCGGGCGTCCACCCCGTCGCCCCTCCGGTAGAGCCAGAACCTCGCCCCCTCCTCGTCCTCGACCTGGAAATAGTCGCGCACCCCTTCCGCCTCGGCCGTGCGCTTCCACCATTCGCCGTGGATGCGCTCGGGCCCGTCGGCGCGGGCGACCCGGTAGGCGCGGCCGCGCCAGGTGAACCGGCGGGGCGGAAGGTCGGGGAGCAGGGCGACGACATTCTCGACCCGCTCGGGCGGCGAGAGGAGGCGGACGGGACGGGGCCATTTCGGCCAGGGCGAGGCGGGGTCGAGCGGGCCGATCCGGGCGACGCTGCGTTCCGGGACGTCGCTCTCGACCGCGGTGGCCCGGTAGAGGCGCGTGGAGCCGAGGCGGCCGGCGAGACGGTCGACGAGCATGGCGAGATCTTCTTCGGCCCTTTCCCCTGACAGCTGCTCGGGGGCGAGCGGCTCGACCCGGCCGGCGACGAGGCGCATCGAATCGAGGCCGAAGCCGGGCTCGATCTTCTCGATCTTCATGGCGAGCAGGCGAAGGAGATGGGCGCCGTCGCGGGTCGCCCGGGCGGTGCCGATGGCGATCCGCTCGACGCGGCCGTCGACCCGGTCGCAGAGCAAGGCGAGGGTTCGCGCCGCCAACCCCTGCTTGCGGAGGGTCTCGATCAGGGCGGACATGAGGTGGCCGAGCGCCTCGGCGATCGCCTCGGCGGTGGCGATCGGCTCGGCGAAGCGCAGGACGGCGCAAGGCGCCTCCTCGGGAACGACCGGCTCGATCGGCTCGCCCGAGCGGCCGAGCGCCTGATCGAGCCGGGCGAGCAGGGTCTTGCCGAAGCGGCGCTGGAGCGGGCCGCGCGGCAGCGGCAGAAGGTCGCCGACGGTCTCGAGGCCGAGGCGGCGGGCGGCGGCGAGGACGGGCTCCTCGACCCGAAGCGCGGCGAGCGGGAGGGGGGCGAGCGCCTCGGGCTCGCCGTTGACCGGGCAGATCGCGCCCGGGCCGAAGCGGGCGAGGGCGTGGGCGGCGCCGGGGGTGCCGGCGACGGCGATCCGCGCCGCGAGGCCGGAGCGCTCGCAGAAGGCGATCATTCGGCGGCACATCCTCTCCTCGCCGCCGAACAGATGGGCCACTCCGCTGAGATCGAGGAACAGTCCGTCCGGGGGCGAGACGGCGGCGCGCGGAGTCCAGCGGCGGGCGGCGAAGAGGGCGAGGCGCTGGAGCAGGTCGGCGTCGGCGGCCGGATCGTGGTCGCGGACGTCGAGGCCGGCGACCAGGGCCCGGGCCTGGCTCACGGCCATCCCCGGATGGAGGCCGAGGGCTCGGGCTTCGGGCGAGGCGGCGGCGACGAGGAGGCGGTTGCCCACGCGGCGGGAGAGGAGGAGGGGCGCTTTTAATTCCTCCCCTGCATTTGCAGGGGAAGGGGACCGCGTGAAGCTCGGTGGAGGGGCCTGCTGAGCTCGAAGAACCCCTCCACCATGCTTCGCATGGTCCCCCTCCCCCCCGCTTCGCGGCGGGGAGGATTTTTGGGCCCAGCGAGCGCCGGGGCGCCAGTGGAATTCGTTGGGGCAGGAGCAGGGCTCACGCTTCGATTCCTCCCCAGGATTTCCTGGGGAGGGGGACCGTCCGAAGGACGGTGGAGGGGTTCTTGGGCCGTTGCCCCCTCCACCCTGCTTCGCATGGTCCCCCTCCCCTGCAAATGCAGGGGAGGATTTTGCCGCCTCACGCCGCCCTTCGCCCGCTTTCACCCGGTCGGTGCTCAGATAGGGAAGGTAGAGCGAGGCGACCCTCGGCATCGGGACTCTCCATGATCAGGTCGAACGGCGCTCCGCCGCGCTGGCGGGCAAGGGTGAGGCGCCAGCGCGCGCGGCCGATCCCGGCCGCCGGCAGGGGCGAGGACGGGACGCAGGCGAGGCGCCAGCGGGTGACCGCGGCGGAAGGCGCCGCGAGCGGATCGTCGCCGGCTCCGCGCCGCCGCCGGAGCATCAGGGCGAGGGTCCCGCCCTCCTCGGCGGCGAGCTGGAGCCGGCGGGTGGCGGGCATCGCGGCCCGGCCGACCTCGCCGACCACGGCGGCGAGGCCGCCATGGCGAAGCCCCTCCTCCATCACCGCCAGGACGTCCTCGTCGCCGCCGCATTCGGCGTAGAGGACCCGGTCGGGGGGCAGCCCGGCGCCGGCCAGGCCGGGCGCGAACAGGTCGCGGCCGCGCAGCGCCCACAGGACGACACCGGGGCGGCGGGCGGCGACCGAGGCGAGGAAGAGGGTGGCGGCGGCCTCGTCGGCGGGGCCGGGCCGCTCGGCCGCCGCTTCGTGAAGGGCCGCGACCGGAAGGCCGCCGCCGGCGAGCCGGGAGTCGATGGCGCCCACTGCGAAGGGAAGACATAGGCGCTCCTCCCCCGCGCCGGCGGATTCGAGCGCCCTCACCTCCGCGCGCAGGGCGGCCAGGCGTTCGGCTCGGGCGGGACTCGGGGGCACGGCGACTCGACTCTTGTGTTCGCGGAATGTTCCCACCTCGTTCAGCGAGAGTCAAGTTGGGGGAACGGATTGAAATCCTCCCAATCGCCATGGGGAGAGGGACCAGGCGAAGCCTGGTGGAGGGTAGATGCTTCGTGACTTGAGGTTCTTGCGCGAGCCACTAAGTCCGGCTCCGATTACCCCTCCACCACACTTGCTGTGGTCCCCCTCCCCACCGCTCCCGCGCCCGAGGAGGATAAGGAATTTCATGCTCCGCCGTCTTTTCCTCGCCCTCCTCCTCATCGCCGCCGCGCCCGCCTGGGCCGCCGGCGATTCGGGCTGGTTCTACAGGAATTCCGACATCGCCCCCGATCCGGCCTGGACGTTCGGGACCCTCCCCAACGGGCTGCGCTACGCGGTCCGGCGCAACTCGGTGCCGGAGGGGCAGGTCTCGGTTCGATTGAGGATCGACGCCGGCTCGCTCCACGAGGAGGACGGGGAGCGCGGCTGGGCCCATTTCATCGAGCATATGGCGTTCCGCGGAACGAAGAATTTCGGCGACGGCGAGGCGCGCGAGACCTGGCAGCGCCTCGGCGCGAGCTTCGGAAGCGACACCAACGCCTCGACCGAGCCGACCCAGACCGTCTACATGCTCGACCTCCCCCACGCCGACCAGGCCTCGCTCGACACCAGCCTGCGCCTCCTCGCCGACATGGCCGACACCGCCCTGTTCGACCCCAGGATCGTCGACATGGAGCGCGGGGTCGTCCTCTCCGAATATGGCCGGCGGACCGAGCTCGCGGTGAAGTTGAGGGAGACGATGATGCCGCTCTTCTTCGGCGGCCTCAAATATGCCGAGCGCGACACGATCGGCACCGAGGCCACGCTGAAGGGCGCGACCGCAGCCGGGCTGCGCACCTTTTACGAGCGCTGGTACCGGCCGGACCGGGCGACCGTGGTGATGGTCGGCGACGCCGATCCGAAGCTGATGGAGCGCCTGATCGCCGATCGGTTCGGCGGCTGGAAGGCCTCGGGACCGGCGCCGAAGGAGCCCGATTACGGAACTCCCTCGGATGTCGCCCAGAGGGCCGCGGCCATCGCCTATCCCGGCTCTCCCCATTTCGCCACCCTGAGCTGGATCCGGCCCTACAGCCCGGCGCCGCCGACGAAGGCGCGCGAGCGGAGGGACCTCGCCCGGACGCTCGCGCGGCGGATCCTCAACCGGCGGCTCGAAGCCAAGGCGAGGGGCGAGTCCGCGTTCCTCAACGCCCAGGTGCAGGCGGACAACGACGTCAACGTCGCCGACTACACGCAGATGTCGGTGATGGCGAAGGAGGGGCGCTGGCAGGAGGCGCTCAAGGAAGCCTATGCGATCCTCGCCGACGCCCTCGGCGCGCCGCCGAGCCGGACCGAGATCGACCGCGAGATGGAGAATATCCGGACCGCCGGCCGGGCGGCCCTCCAGGGCGATCCGACCCAGCGCTCGCAGGTGCGGGCGGGACGGCTGGTCTCCGCGCTCGACGGCAACAGCGTCATCTCGACCGCCGAGGTCCAGCTCGCTTTGTTCGAGGAGCTGGCGCCCGCCATGACCCCCGAGGCCGTGCAGTCGGCGATGAAGGCGATGTTCGCGGGCTCCGGGCCGAGGATCGCGATGCTCTCGCCGGCGCCGGTGACCGGCCTCGAGCAGGCGCTCGCCGCCGCCGAGGCCGCGGCTCCGGCGAAGCGCCAGGCCGAACGGCGGGTGAGCCTGGACGACCTGCCTCCCCTCGGGCCGCCCGGCCGCGAAGTCTCGCGCCAGCGCATCGCGGACCTGGACTCGACCATCGTCCGATTCGCCAACGGCTCGAGCCTGGTCTTCAAGCAGACCGGCTACGAGAAAGGCAGCGTCAACGTCGCCCTGCGCTTCGGCCGCGGCATGGCCGCGCTCCCGGCGGACCGCAAGTCGCCGGCCTGGATGGCCTCCCTCCTCGGCTCGACCGGAGTGGGGCCGCTCGACCTCGACGGCCTCGAGCGGCTCATGACCGGACGCCGGATGTCGATGAGCTTCGACCTCGACGACGACGCCCTCATCCTTCGCGGGTCGACCCGCGCGGAGGAGCTGGGCGACCAGCTCCGGCTGCTCGCGACCAAGATCGTCGCGCCCCATTTCGACCCGGCCCTGTTCCAGCGCTCGAAGGTCGCCGCCCTCGAGAGCTACGACCTCGCTTTCGCCTCCGCCTCGTCGCGGCTGGGGCGCGAGTTCGGGGCGGTCGCGCGCGGCGGCGACCCGCGCTGGCAGCCTTTCGACAGGGCCGAGATCGAGCGGCTGAGCCACGAGGATTTCCAGGCCTTCATGACGCCGCTTCTGGCCGCGGGGCCGGTCGAGGCGGTCATCGTCGGCGACGTCGACCTCGAGAGCGCGGTGGCGGCGATGCTGAGGACGGTGGCCGCGCTGCCGCCGCGCCCCGAGGTCCGGCCGCCGGCCCGGTCGCTCGAGGTTCGGCCGCCCCGCGCCTCGAAGGAGCCGATCCGCTTCACCCACCAGGGCGATCCCAACCAGGCCTATGCCGCGCTCGGCTGGACCACCTTCGGCGGGCACGAGGCGCGGCGCGAGCGGCGGGCGCTGGGAGTCGCGGCCAACCTCGCCCAGGCGCGGCTGATCGAGCGGCTCCGCGACAGCGAGGGCGCCAGCTATTCGCCCGCCGCCACGGTCCAGTCCTCCTTCCAGTTTCGCGAATGGGGCTTCTTCTTCGCCGGGTCGGAGGTGCGGCCGGAGCGGGCCGACCTCTTCTTCCGGCTCGCCCGGGAAATCGTCGCCGACCTCGCCCGGACCCCGCCCTCGGCCGACGAGTGGCAGCGCGCGATCAACCCGGTGGTGAGCGGGATCGAGCGGCGGCTCCGGACCAACGCCTATTGGGCCGGGGCGATGGCCGACTGGTCGCGCGAGCCCCGGCTCATCGAATATGCGCGAACCTACCTCGCCGACTACAGGTCGCTCACCCCCGAGGAAGTGCGGGCGGCGGTGGCCAAATGGGTGACCGACGAGGGCGACTGGTCGATCCTGGTTTTGCCCGCTAAAGCTGGCGGCGGTGTCCACTAGCGCAGTCCAGGCGAACAGGGGCGGTCCCCGGCAGACCGCGGGCGGCGGCTGGAAGCCTTTCCGGCTCCAGCAGCAGCCTTTCTTCGAGGACAAGAACCGCGCCTTCTGGATCCTCCAGTCGGTCGGCTGGGCCGGCTATTTCTTTCTCCGCACCCTCTCGGGAATCGCCAACAATTTCGGCTTCAGCCTCGTCATCCACATCACCTTGCTGACGGCTACCGGCTATTCGCTGACCCTGCTCATGGCCTCGGCCTACCGGCGGCTGATCAAGATGCGGCCGATCATCACCTGGATGAGCTCGATCATCCTCATCATGGTCGCGTCGGCCGCCTTCTCGGCGATCGAGACGTGGAGCCACGCCACCTTCGTCCGGCCCGGAATCACTCCGCAGGGCCTGCAGTTCTTCGGCTCGATAACCCTCACCCTCGCTCTGATGCTCGCCTGGTCGGCGCTCTATTACAGCATCAATTACTATCTCCTGCTCGAGGAGCAGAGCGACCGCCTGCTGAGGCTCGAGCACCAGGCGAGCTCGGCCCAGCTGGCCATGCTGCGCTACCAGCTCAACCCGCACTTCCTGTTCAATACGCTGAACTCGATCTCGACTCTGGTCCTCCTCAAGCAGACCGACCGCGCCAACGCGATGCTGTCGCGCCTGTCGTCCTTCCTTCGCTACACCCTGGTCAACGAGCCGACCGGCCACGTCACCGTGGCCCAGGAGGTGGAGACCCTGAAGCTCTATCTCGAGATCGAGAAGATGCGCTTCGAGGACCGCCTCCGGCCCCGCTTCGAGATCGACCCGTCGGTGGCGCGGGCGCGGCTTCCTTCGCTTCTCCTCCAGCCCCTGGTCGAGAATGCGATCAAATATGCGGTCACCCCGCAGGAGGAAGGCGCCGACATCGAGGTCTCGGCGCGCCTGAACATCGACCGCGTGGTGCTGACGGTGCGCGACACCGGACCGGGGGCGGAGGACCATTGGGTTAAGGCGCAGCAGTCGACCGGGGTCGGACTGGCCAATATTCGGGACCGTCTGGCGCAAGCCTATGGCGCCGATCATCGTTTCGAGACTGAATCGAACATTAAGGGGGGCTTCCGCGTTACCATCGAAATCCCGTACCAGCTTGAACCACCTGAGGAACCGAAATGACGATCCGCACGATTCTCGTGGACGACGAGCCTTTGGCGATCCAGGGCCTGCAATTGCGCCTGGAAAAGCATGACGACGTCGAGATCGTCGAGACCTGCTCGAACGGCCGGGAGGCGATCCGGGCGATCAAGACCAACAAGCCCGACCTCGTCTTCCTCGACATCCAGATGCCGGGCTTCGACGGATTCTCGGTGATCCAGGGATTGATGGAGGTTGAGCCGCCGCTCTTCGTCTTCGTCACCGCTTATTCCGACCACGCGATCCGAGCCTTCGAGGCCCAGGCCGTCGACTATCTGATGAAGCCGGTGGAAGAGGACCGGCTCGCCGACACGCTCGACCGGGTCCGGCTTCGGCTGCAGGAGAAGAGGAGCGCCGAGGAAGCCGGCAAATTGAAGGAAGTGCTGGCCGAAGTCGCCCCAGACGCGGTCGACCAGGTCGGTACCGGGTTCGACGACGGCCATGCCGCCAACCGCTACGAGAAGCTGATCAACATCAAGGACCGTGGCCAGATCTTCCGGGTCGACGTCGATTCGATCGAGAAGATCGACGCCGCCGGCGATTACATGTGCATCTACACCGGCGACAACACGCTCATCCTGCGCGAGACGATGAAGGACCTGGAGAAGCGCCTCGACCCGCGCCGCTTCCAGCGCGTCCACCGCAGCTGCATCGTCAATCTCGACCAGGTGAGGCAGGTCAAGCCGCACACCAACGGCGAGTGCTTCCTGGTGCTGGAGAGCGGGAGCCAGGTGAAGGTGAGCCGGTCGTACCGGGACGTGGTCGCGCGGTTCGTGCACTGACCTCTGAATCCTCCCCGCGATTTCGCGGGGAGGGGGACCGCGCGAAGCGCGGTGGAGGGTTCTTTGCGAGTCAGCGAAGCCCCTCCACCATGCTTCGCAAGGTCCCCGTCCCCTGCAAATGCAGGGGAGGACCAAGAGATGAAACCGCGCCGCCCCCGCGGCCGTTGAGCCTCGCATGGTCCTCCTCGTCCTCCTCCAGGCCGCCGCCGTCCAGGCTCCCGACATCGAGCTCAACCTCAGCCTTCGCGCGAAATCGGTGCGGATCGAGCAGAGGGGCGAAGCGAAGCTGGAGGTGCGCGGCGAGGGTCCCGGCAACCGAGTCGACGTCAAGGTCGAGCCCAAGGCCGAAGGGCGGACCGAGCTTCGCAACGTCGCCGTCGACGTCCACGCCGAAGCGTCGGTCGAGGAGGGCGTCAAAATAGACGCCGAGGCTGAAACCGGCACGCCGCAGTAACGTTTCGCTCCCGTCAACAGGGAGTAGTATCATGCGTCTTCATCCGTTGCTCGCGGCCGCCGCCGCGCTCGCCGTCTTCGCCTCGCCCGCCGCCGCCCAGGACCGCCAGGATCGCCGGGCGGCGCCCGCCCGGGGGGGCCAGTCGACCGCGCTGGCGCAGCAGGTTTCGCAAGGCGCCGAGCAGCCCGACGTCATCCTCGACGTCCCGAACCTTTCGGTCGAGCAGATCACCCTCGAGGTGGAAAACCTCCAGGTCCATATCGCGCTCGACGCCCGGCTGGCGAACCTGCTGAAGCTGACCGCCGGGGCGGACGCAAGCATCGACAGGGTCAAGCTCGACATCAAGGGCGTTCAGGCGACGGCGACCCTGGTCGTCAGGCTCGACAATGTCCGAGCCATCATCGAGCGCACCCTGCAGACGCTCGACAACAATCCCCAGCTGGTCACCCAATTGCTCTCGACGGTCGACAATACGGTCAACACCGTCGGCGGGGTCGCCAACAACACGGTCGGGACGGTCGGCGGAATCGCCGGGACGGCGCTGCGCAACGGCCAGCTGCTCGACCTCGCCGCATCGGGGCTGACGGCGGTATCGCAGACCGTCAACTCGACCGGCCAGACCGTGCGCCAGGTGCGCGACCGGGCCGGGCAGCTGCTCGAGGTGGTCACCGACAGCGCCGGCCGGATCGTCAGCTCGCGCCGGCTGCCGCGCTAGGCCCGGCGCCGCCGGAAGAGGACACGTGCTTTTCCCCGAAAAAGTACGTGTCCCCGCCCATGCCCGAGTGATATCGCCCGCGGAATGACTCGGATCGAAAAAGCGAGGCTCTTCGCCGCCCTCCACCGGCCGGGCGAGCCGGTCGTGCTCTACAACGCCTGGGACGCGGGCAGCGCGCGGGCGGTCGCCGAGGCCGGGGCGAAGGCGATCGCCACGGGCAGCGCCTCGGTGGCGGCCGCGCACGGCTTCGACGACGCCGAGGCGCTGCCGCTGGAGCTCGTGCTCGCCAACGCCGCTCGGGTGGCCGGGGCCGTCGAGCTTCCGGTGACGATCGACTTCGAAGGGGCCTATGGGACCGACCCCGGCACGGCGGCCGCGAACGTGAAGCGGCTCGCCGAGACGGGTGCGATCGGCTGCAATTTCGAGGACCAGGTGATCGGCGGCGAGGGCCTTCACCCGGTCGACGCCCAGGCCGCGCGGATCAGTGCGGCGCGCGCGGCGGCGGGACCCGATTTCTTCATCAACGCGCGCACCGACATCTTCCTCAAGACGCGCGCGGCCACCCACTCGCCGCAGGCGGCCGACGAGGCCCTGGCGCGGGCCCGCGCCTATGCCGAGGCCGGAGCGAGCGGCTTCTTCGTCCCGGGCCTGGTCGATCTCGGCCAGCTCGCGCGAATCTGCGCGGCCTCGCCGCTGCCGGTCAATTTCATGGCCTTTCCCGGAGCCCCTGAAGCGCCGGCGGTGGCGGCGGCGGGGGTGGCCCGGATCAGCCACGGGCCCTTCCCGTACAAATTGGCGATGAAGGCCCTCAAGGAAGCGGCGGAGGCTATCTATGGCTAGAGTGACGGGGCTGGGCGGCGTCTTCTACAAGACCGAGGACAAGGAAGCGACGGCGCGCTGGTACAAGGAAGTGCTCGGCGTCGGCGGGGAATGGGGCGCGACCTTCCCCTTCGCCGGCGATCCGGACGGCTATACGGTGCTTTCGCCGTTCAAGTCGTCGACCGACTATTTCGCCCCGAGCGCGGCGCCCTTCATGATCAACCTTCGGGTCGACGACCTCGACTCGATGATCGCCGACCTCGAGGCCAAGGGGATCGGGATCCTCGGCCGCCAGGACGAGGAATATGGCAAGTTCGCCTGGATCCTCGACTGCGACGGGATCAAGCTGGAACTGTTCCAGCAGGTCGGGCCGGCGCTGTAGGGAGGCTCAATTCCTCCCCGAGATTTCTCGGGGAGGGGGACCATGCGAAGCATGGTGGAGGGGTTCTTTTCGGACTCCGCAAGGCCCCTCCACCACCCTTCGGGCGGTCCCCCTCCCCTGCAAATGCAGGGGAGGATTCAGGTTGCTTTCCGCCGCCTCAGCATCCCGCCCCGGTCCGCTCCGCCCGACTTGAGCACGTTCCTCCGGAACAGCCGAGCGCCGAGCGCGACGGTGAGCCACACCCAGAGCGCCTGCCAGGCGAGCGCGAGCGCGTGCGGCCAGAGCTCGGCGGTCTGGGCGGCGCGGGCGACCATGGTCAGCGGCGAGCTGAACGGGAAGATGGCGGCGCCCAGGCCGAGCGGGCTGTTGAAGGCGCCGACGGCGAATGAGGCGAGGAGGAAGATCAGCATCTGCCCGACGGTGACCGGCATCGACAGCGTCTGCACCTCGCGGACCGAATTGGCCTGGCTTCCGATGCCGAGGAAAAGCGCCCCGAGGAGGAGGTAGTTGGCGCTGTAGTAGAGAAGGACGAGGATGACGAAGAGCGGCCAGCCGATCGCCGGCTCGGGAAGGCTGCCGCCCTGGTTGGGAAGGAAGGCGAGCCCGGCGAGCGCCCCGCTCACCCATACGCCGATCCCGACCAGCGAGACCGCCAGCATCGCGCCCAACTTGCCCACGAAGATGGCGTCGATCGGAAGCGCCGCGGCGAGGACCTCGATGATCTTGTTCGATTTCTCCTCGAGCAGGTTGGACAGCAGCATTCCGGCGAGGAGGACGGTGAGCATGAAGAGGAGGAGCTGGCCGGCTCGGGCGGTGATCGCCCGGGTCGCCGCGAGGGCGCCCTCCGAGCGGTCCGTCTCGACCACCTCGATCGCGACCGGCGGAGCGGAGCGGCCGGCGGCGGCGAGCGCGCGCTGCTGCGCCGCCTGGTCGAGAATGAGCGACATCTGCTTGCGGATGCCGCCGCCGCCGCTGATCGCCCCGGTCAGGACCGGGCGGTCGAGGCCGCCGGTCATGACGGCGAGGATCCGCTTGCTCGGGCTGCCGAGCAGCGCCTCGACCTGGCGCCGCGGGTCGCCGCCGGGCTCCTCGCGAACGAGGGTCGGCAGGGCGCGCTCGCCGAAGCCCGGGCTGAGCCGCTCGCGGGCCGCCGCGAGCGGCTCGAAATCGGCCTGGGTCGCCACCACCGCGACCGTGGCGTGGACGTCCTGGCGCGCCATCCGGCCGCTCATGCTTCCGAACAGGAAGGAGAGACCGATGATGAGCAGCGGCCCCATCAGGAAGAAGAGGAAGGTCCGCGACCAGACGGTCGCGACGAAATCGCGCCGGGCGATGACGTAGGCGGAGTGGAAGAAGCCCATCATCGAGCCTCCCCCCCGGCCGCGCTGTCGGCGAGGTCGCGCGCCGCCTGCTCGCCGGCGATGGCGACGAAGGCGTCGTGCAGGCCCGGCCGCTCGATCGAAAGGTCCTCGATCCCGGCGCCGGCGTCGATCAGCGCCCTCAACAGGGGCTCGATCCCGGCCTGGGGGAGCTCGAACGACCAGAGGCCGTCCTCATGGTGGGCGCCTTCGGGAAGCGAGGCTCGCCACGGACCTTCCGCCACCCGGGTGCGGAGCCGGACCTGGGGCCGAAGCCGGTCGCGCGCCTCGCCGACGCTGCCTTCGAACCGGACCTTGCCGGCGGCGATGATGGCGATCCGCTCGCACAGGCGCTCGGCGTGGGCGATGACGTGGGTCGAGAAGATGATGGTCGCTCCGCCGGCCGCTTCGTCGCGGATGAGATGCTCGAGCCGGCCCTGGTTGATCGCGTCGAGGCCGGAAAAGGGCTCGTCGAGCACGATCAGCTTCGGGCGGTGGACGATGGTCCCGAACAACTGGACGGTCTGGGCCATGCCCTTGGACAGGCTCCGGATCGGCTTGTCGACGTAATCGGCCAGACCGTTGGCCTTGAGCATCTCCTCGGCGCGCGCCCTGCCCGCGGAAAGCGGAAGCCCGCGCAGGGCGCCCATGAACGCCACCGCCTCGCGCGCCGTCATCGCCGGATAGAGGCCCCGCTCCTCGGGCAGGTAGCCGACCTGGCTGGCGACCTCGAGCGGGCGCGAACGGCCGAGAAGCGAGCGCTCGCCGCGGTCGGGATCGATGATCCCGAGCAGCATCCGAAGAGTCGTCGTCTTGCCCGCGCCGTTCGGCCCGAGGATTCCGTAGATGCTGCCTTCCGGAACGGCGAGATCGATCCCGTCGACGGCCGTCTTGCCGTCGAAGGCCTTGAACAGCCGTTTCGCCTCGATAGCTAAGCCACTCGCCACGCGTGCCCCCTTCGAGCGCCTGTGGTAGCGAGCGAGGATGAGCGAAAGCAAGCCGAAGCTGGCCGACCTCCGGATCGGGCTGGAGGAGAAAGCCCGGGAGCTCGGCTTCTGCGCGGTCGGCTTCGCTCGCGCCGACGCGGCTCCGGCCAGCGGCGAGCGCCTTCGCCAATGGCTGGCCGACGGCGCCCATGGCGACATGATCTGGATGGAGGAGACGGCGGATCGGCGGGCTTCGCCGGCCGGGCTGTGGCCGGAGGTGCGCTCGATCGTCTCGCTCGGGATGAGCTACGCGCCCGCGACCGACCCGCTGGCCCTGGCCGGGCGCCCGGAAGTCGGACGGATATCGGTCTATGCCCAGGGCGCCGATTATCACGACCTGGTCAAGAAGGCCCTCAAGGCGCTGACCCGCTGGCTGGTCGAGCAGGCGGGGTGCGAGCTCAAGGTCTTCGTCGATACCGCCCCGGTGATGGAGAAGCCGCTGGCCGAGGCGGCGGGCCTGGGCTGGCAGGGCAAGCACACCAACCTCGTCAGCCGGAGCGACGGCAGCTGGCTGTTCCTCGGCGCCATCTACACGACGCTCGAGCCGGAGGAGACGGCGCCGCCGCACCCGGTCCATTGCGGAAGCTGCAGCGCCTGCCTCGACGCCTGCCCGACCAACGCCTTTCCGGCGCCTTTCCGGCTCGATGCCCGGCGCTGCATCTCCTACCTCACGATCGAGCATAAGGGGCCAATCCCCGAGGAGTTCAGAGCGGCGATCGGCAACCGCGTCTACGGCTGCGACGACTGCCTCGCGGTCTGTCCCTGGAACAGGTTCGCCGACGCCGCGCGGGCGAACAGGGCCTTCCTGCCGAGGGCGGAGCTGGCGGCGCCGAGGCTGGCCGACCTGCTGGCGCTCGACGATGCGGCCTTCCGCAAGGTGTTCGCCGGCTCGCCGATCAAGCGGATCGGGCGCGGCCGGATGGTGAGGAACGCCGCGATCGCGGCGGGCAATAGCGGGCTGCCGGAGCTTGCGCCGGTGCTGGCGCGGCTGAGCGCCGACGAGGATCCGGTGGTCGCGGAAGCTGCGGCATGGGGGCTGGCGAAGCTGAATTCCTCCCCGGCCTTTGCCGGGGAGGGGGACCAGGCGAAGCCTGGTGGAGGGGTTCTACCGAGTCCGTAGAAACCCTCCACCGCGCTTCGCGCGGCCCCCCTCCCCGCGAAATCGCGGGGAGGATCTTTATCTCCGCGTCAGCGCCGCGACGCAGCTCGCCCGGTCGAGGTCGCGACCGTCGCGAAGCCTCGCGTCGATATGCGTGACGATGGGCTCGCCGCCGCCCTTGGGCGGGTAGAGATAGGCGTCGAGGACGCAGGCGGGGCCGCCGAACTGAAGCTTGCGCGCGGGGCCCTCGCGAACGTCGAGGCTGGGCTTGCCGAACTGGGCTTCGAGCATCCGGGCGGTCCGGCCGAGCACGGTCTCGAGGCCGGTCGAGTTATAGGGGACGACGCGCTGGGGCGGCGCCCGGACGACCGCCGGCGCCGGCCGCTCGGTCTTGGCGGCGCAGCCGGCCAGGACGAGCAGAGCGCCCAGCCACAATCTTCCCTGCCTCGCCATTCGCCCTCCCCCGGCCCGTCGCCGCGCCAGAGTGGCGCAGGGCCGCCGCGAGCGCCACGCGCCGATCCGCCCGCCCGCCCCGCGCCCGGCTCGGCTCGGCGCAATTGACGCGCGCGGCGGCGCCCGGCTAGGGCCGCGGCTCCTTTTCCAAGCAGATGAGAAACCCGTGACCGACAAGAGCCTCGACGTCCTTTGCATCGGCAACGCCATCGTCGACGTGATCGCGGCGGCCGACGACGACTTCCTCGCCCGGGAGGGGCTCGACAAGGGCTCGATGCGGCTGATCGATGCCGAGGAGGCGACCCGGCTCTACGGACGGATGGGCCCGGGGCGCGAGATCAGCGGCGGCTCGGCCGGCAACACGGCGGCGGGCGCGGCGATGCTGGGCGGGCGCGCCGGCTTCATCGGCCAGGTCGCCGACGACCAGCTGGGCGACGTCTACCGCCACGACGTCAGCTCGATCGGAGTCGAGTTCACCACTCCGGCGCGGCCGCAGTCCGAGGCTCCGACCGCGCGCTCGCTGGTCCTCGTTACTCCGGACGCCCAGCGGACGATGAACACCTTCCTCGGCGCCGCCCAGAATCTGAGCAGCGATGCGCTCGACGAGGCCCAGCTGAAGAGCGCGAAGATCCTCTACCTCGAGGGCTATCTGTGGGACCCCGAGGTGCCGAGGGCGGCGATGGAGCGGGCGATCGAGATCACCCGCGCGGCCGGGGGCGCGGTCGCCTTCACCCTCTCCGACAGCTTCTGCATCGAGCGCCACCGCGACAGCTTCAACGCCCTGATCGACAGCGGCCGGCTCGACATACTCTTCGCCAACGAGGCCGAGATCGTCTCGCTGACCGGCGAATCCGGCTTCGATCCGGCGGTGGCGGCGACGGCGGCGCGGGTGCCCGTGCTCGTCGTCACCCGCGGCGAGAAGGGCGCCGTCGCGGTCGAGGGCGGACGGACCGACCAGGTCCCCGCCGAGCCGGTCGAGCGGATCGTCGACACGACGGGCGCCGGCGACCTCTTCGCGGCCGGCTTCCTCACCGGCCGGGCCCAGGGCCGATCCAATCTCGACAGCCTGCGCATGGGCGCGATCGCCGCGGCCGAGGTCATCTCGCATTACGGCGCCCGGCCGGAGGCCGACCTCAAGGCGCTGGTGGAAGAGCGGCTCGGCGCCTAAACTCCTCACCCGCGATTTCGCGGGGAGGGGGACCGCGCGAAGCGCGGTGGAGGGGTTCTACGGAGTCTGAAGAACCCCTCCCCCATGCTTCGCATGGTCCCCCTCCCCGGCAAATGCCGGGAAGGAATCTGGAGGTTTACGGCCGGATCGTCGGCTCCCCGTCGGGCCCGGTCGGCGCGTCCTCGGGGAAGATCGGAAGGTCGCCGTCGGCCGCGACCGCGCGGCCCTTGTGGACCTCGGAATTGTGCATTCCGTAGACGAAGTAGAGGACGATCATCGCCAGCGTGTACCAGAGGAAGATCATCAGCACGTAGCCGGGGACGGTGGTGATCAGCCACAGGCAGGAGGCGATGCCGAGGATCGGGACGACCGGATAGAACGGCACCCGATAGCCGCGCGGTATCTCGGGATGGGTCCGGCGCAGCCACATCACCGACAGGCAGACCACGGCGAAGGCGGCCAGGGTCCCGACCGAGGTCATGTCGCCGAGGCTGTTGATGTCGAAGAAGCCGGCGGCGAAGGCGACGATGGTCCCGACGAGCAGCGTGTTGATCCAGGGCGTCCGGAACTTCGGGTGGACCCGGGCGAACACCTTGGGAAGCAGGCCGTCGCGGGCCATGGTGTAGAAGATCCGGGTCTGGCCGTACATCAGCACCAGGATCACCGAGGTCAGGCCGATGATCGCGCCGACCTTCACGGTCTTGGCGAACCACGCCCATTGCGGTCCGAAGGCGTCGACCGCGACGGCGACCGGATCGGGCACGTTGAGGCTGTTATAGGGAACGATCATGGTCAGGACGATCGACACCAGGATGTAGATGACGGTGCAGGCGACGAGGCTGCCTATGATCCCGAACGGCATGTCCTTGCCCGGGTCCTTGGCCTCCTGGCCGGCGGTCGAGACCGCCTCGAAGCCGATATAGGCGAAGAAGACGATCGACGCGGCGCGAAGGATTCCGCTCCAGCCGAACTCGCCGTCCTTGCCGGTCGGCTCGGGAATGAACGGATCCCAGTTCGGCGTGTAGGCCGGCAGGTTGGAGAGGATGATGAAGCCGCCGACGAGGATGAAGGCGACGAGCACCGTCACCTTGATCGCGACGATGGCGTTGTTGAACTTCGCCGATTCGGAGACGCCGATGCAGAGCAGGGCGGCGAGCGCGGCGCAGACGAGGAAGGCGGGAAGGTTGAAGGCGTAGACGACCGGCGCCCCGTTGATGAGGACGTCGACCCCGTCCTTCTGCATGTGATAGCCGGTCGGCCCGGTGAGCGCGGCCGGTATGTGGATGCCGATGTCGCCCAGCAGGCTCACCATGTAGCCGGACCAGCCGACCGCCACGACCGAGGCGGCGAGGCCGTATTCGAGAAGCAGCAGCGCCCCCATGATCCAGGCGGCGAACTCGCCGATGGTTGCGTAGCTGTAGGTGTAGGCCGAGCCCGAGACCGGGAGGGTGGAGGCGAGCTCGGCATAGCAGAGGCCGGCGAAGGCGCAGACGATGCCCGCGATCGCGTAGGCGATCAGCACCGCCGGGCCGGCGTGGAGCGCGGCGGCGTTGCCGGTCCTGACGAAGATGCCGGCCCCGATGATGCAGCCGATGCCGAGGAAGACCAGGTTCCAGGCGCCGAGCGAGCGCTTGAGCTCGCTGGTCCGGGTTTCCTCCTGAACCAACGCGACGCTCTTGCGCGCGAGAATTCGCGCAAGGAAGCCGTTGGGTGCCGCCGTCGCCATTCACTATCCCCTTTGACGCTGGTTTGTTTTGCGGCGCAGCCTAGCGGCTGACGCCCGCCGCGCAACCGATTTCACCGGGCAAGCATCGGCCCCAACGGCCGGCCGCCGAAGATGTGGACGTGGAGATGCGGCACCTCCTGTCCCGAATTGGTGCCGACGTTGGCGAGCAGCCGGTAGCCGGGCCCGACCAGCCCCTGATCCCTCGCCACCTTGCCGACGGCGCGGACGAAGCCGGCAATCTCCTCGGCGGAGCCGCGCTCCGAAAAATCGTCCCAGGACACGTAGGGCCCCTTGGGGATGACGAGGATGTGGACCGGCGCCGCCGGGGCGATGTCGTGGAAGGCGAGCGCATGCTCGTCCTCGTAGACCGGCCTCGATGGGACCTCGCCGCGAAGTATCCTGGCGAAGATGTTGCTCTCGTCATAGGGGCGGCTAGCGTCGATCGGCATTGGAGCTCCTCCGTCTCGGTTCAACTCGCCTTGACCCAAGGCGGCGGTGGTTTACCAGAGGGGCCATGCAAGGCGAGACGCCCGACAGCCTGATTCCCTACGACGAGATCGTGCAGGAAGCCCTGCGCGCCGTCGTCGGGCGGGTGCTCGGCGAGGTCGAAACCACCGGCCGGCTGCCCGGCGAGCATCATTTCTACATCACCTTCAAGACGGGCGCCGGCGGAGTCGACATCCCGCGCCACCTTTCCGAGCGCTTCCCCGACGAGATGACGATCGTAATCCAGAACCGCTTCTGGGACCTCAAGGTGGGCGAGGACGGCTTCGAGGTCGGCCTCAGCTTCAACCAGGCGCCGGCGCGGCTGGTCATCCCCTTCTCCGCGATCACGGGCTTCGTCGACCCCGCGGTGAACTTCGCCCTCCAGTTCCAGGCCACCGCCGAGGAAGGCGGACCCCAGGCCCACGAAGCGGCCGAGAACGACCCGCCGGCCGTGGAGCCGGTCGAGGACGGCTCCAACGTCGTCTCGGTGGACTTCAGCCGCAAGAAGTGATCGCCGGGCCGGCAACGGCCGGGATTGCGTTAACCGCCGACGCCCGATCCGCCGAATCCGGCCCGCCGCCTCTTATCCGGCCGCGGGCTCGACGCTTCCAGGAGCGACGAGCCAGCGCTCCGACTGACCGCATCCGGGAGCGATCTCGGCCGCCCCGACCGCGGAGCCGCCGGTCGACGACCCGCCGAGACGGACCCGGTCGCCGATCGCGAACGAACGGCCGTCGACGAGCAGCCGGCCGGGACCTTCCGGCTTCGCCGAACCCCTGGCGAACACCAAGGCCATCGTCCGTCCGCCCGACTCGAGGACGAGGCAGCCGTCCTTCGAGCCGAGCGAGCCTTCCGCGGCGGCCATGTTGAACGTCGGCACCGGCTGGCCTGCCCTGGGCTCGACCCTGTCGTAGAGCGAGACCCTCAGGGGTGCCTCGGCCCGGCCGGCCGAGTTCGACCCCCGGTCGGCGCCGGTTTCCAGAACCTCGCCTTGCCGGCAGCCGGCGACGGCGACCAGTCCGGCCAGGGCGACGAAAAGGGGGCGGCCCATCTCAATAAGCCAGCGTGAAGCTGTTTGCATAAGCCAGGTCCGTCGAGGTGTAGGCGGCCGTGCGCTGCCTGATGTCCGTTCCAACCGTGTCACAACCGCTCAATACGCCGAAAGCGGTGTTGTAGGCAAAGACGGGAGCGCCGCTGTCTCCGGGAGCGCAGGCGAAGCTGCCCAGGAACTGCAGGTAATAGGAGCCGGCGACTCCCGCCGTGGGAGTGCCTCCGCCGGCGGGGAAATAGACCTGCTTGAAGGTCACCTCGCCGCAGCCCTGGCCCGAGACCGGGCCCGTCGTCTGCCCATAGAAGCAGATCACGGTGCCCTGGGCGACTCCATCGGTATATTTGGCGCTGGTCGACGAGATCGTCCGGCGGCCGGTCAGGGCCCGGGCCGCCTCGCCCTTGTTGCCGTAGAATTGCGGCAGCCAGTCCGTCGTCGGGATCTTGAAGAAGCGCATGTCGGCATAGCCGTCGTTGCGGTTGAGCCGGGTGTCTCCGGTCAGCGCATATTCCCTGGTCCCGTCCTTGTAGATGTAGCCGCCGGCCCAGTTGCAATGACCGGCCGTCAGGATCCCCGGATTGCCGGCAGGATCCTTCGCCAGGAAGGCGGCGGTGCAGGCGAAGGTCCGTGCCGCATCGGCATAATAGAGCTTCGAGCCGCCGACGACGGAGGTCCGGACCATCGGCTGGGCGACGTGGACGACCTTGTACGGAACCGGTCCCTTCACCGACACCGATGCCGCCGTGACCGATTTGTCGACGATCTGGAGGACGATCACCTGCTCCCGCTCGTCATAGGACACCGAATCGAGCGTCGGTATCTCGGACTTCAGTGCGTCGCCGGTCCTGGCGATGAACTGGGCGACGGCGCGTCGGCTGGGCCCGCCCCGCTGCGAACCGGCGACCGGGACCTCGACCTGGCTGTCGATCGCCGAACCCGCGGCAGCGACCGCCGCCTCGCTCGCGGGACTCCTCGCCGCCGATCGGCCGGCGGCCGGCGCGCTCCGCGAGCGCGGCGGCCTGACGATCTTGCGTCCGCCCTTGTAGGGCTGGACGGTCCTCACCTGCACGGCGAATTGGGCACCGTGGTCGAACCAGATGCCCGATACGTCCTCCGGGTCCAGGCCGAGCTCCGCGACCAGGTCGTCCTGCTCGGCCATGATGCGCACCCTCCGGGTCGCCTCGGCAAGGGGCACGTTGTATCTCGAGGCATAATATTGGGCGTCGATGGCCAGCGCCTCCGCCTCGCTCAGGATCGCCTGGCCTCCCTCTCCCGACGGCTCGGCCGACGCCGGGACGGCGAGGACCGTCGCGGCGATTCCGATCAGAAAAACATTCATGTTACGCATATCCACACTACCTTCGACCACTAGGATCTATCAGAACAAACGAGGAACACGTTTGTTCCCGCGGGGCTGGTCCGGTCGTGGATCTTTCGGCGGGTGACGGGCGCATGTCCCGGCGCTAAAGGGTCGCGCATGATCTCCACAGCCACAGCCCGCACCGAGACCGACAGCTTCGGGCCGATCGACGTTCCCGGCGACGCTTACTGGGGCGCCCAGACCCAGCGCTCGATCCAGAATTTCCCGTTCGGGCCGCGCGAGACGATGCCGGTCGAGATCGTCCATGCCCTGGGCTTCGTGAAGCAGGCGGCGGCGCGGGTGAACGCCCGCATCGGCGGCCTCGACGCCGAGCTCGCCGAGGCCGTCCAGCAGGCGGCGGGCGAGGTCGCCAGCGGGATGCACGACGACCAGTTCCCTTTGGTCATCTGGCAGACCGGCTCGGGCACCCAGTCCAACATGAACGCCAACGAGGTGATCGCCGGCCGGGCCAACGAGATCCTGACCGGCAATCGCGGCGGCAAGAGCCCGGTCCACCCCAACGACCACGTCAACAAGGGCCAGTCGTCCAACGACAGCTTCCCGACCGCGATGCACATCGCCGCGGCGAGGGCGGTCGAGGGCCGGCTGATCCCGGCGCTCGAGGCCATGCACCGCCGGCTCGCCGCCCAGGCCGCCGCCTGGGACGGCATCGTCAAGATCGGCCGGACCCATCTCCAGGACGCGACCCCGCTGACCCTTGGCCAGGAATTCTCGGGCTACGCGGCCCAGGTCGAGGCCGGAATCGAGCGGCTCCGCGGCGTCTTGCCGCGCGTGCTGCAGCTCGCCCAGGGCGGGACCGCCGTCGGGACCGGCCTCAACGCGCCCGAGGGCTTCGCCGAGGCTTTCGCGACCGAGGTGGCGAGGCTCACCAAGCTTCGCTTCACCAGCGCGCCCAACAAGTTCGAGGCGCTCGCCGCCCATGACAGCCTGGTCGAGCTGTCGGGCGTCCTCAACGTCGTCGCCGTCTCGCTGACCAAGATCGCCAACGACGTCCGGCTGATGGGCTCGGGCCCGCGCTGCGGCCTCGGGGAGCTGAAGCTCCCCGAGAACGAGCCGGGAAGCTCGATCATGCCGGGCAAGGTGAACCCGACCCAAGCGGAGATGCTGACGATGGTCGCCGCCCAGGTGATGGGCAACCATGTCGCGGTCACCGTCGGCGGCCTTCAGGGCCATCTCGAGCTCAACGTGTTCAAGCCGGTCATCGCCGCCAACGTGCTTCGCTCGATCGACCTGCTCGCGACCGGGGTCGAAAGCTTCACCGAGCGCACGCTGGACGGACTCGAGCCCGACGAGAGCCGGATCGCGGACCTGATGAGCCGCTCGCTGATGCTGGTGACGGCGCTGGCGCCGGAGATCGGCTACGACAATGCCGCCGCCATCGCCAAGCATGCACACAAGAACGGGCAGACGCTGAGGGAGGCCGGGCTCGAGCTCGGCCTGGTCGACGGCGAGACGTTCGACCGGGTCGTGAAGCCGGAGGCGATGCTGGGCCGCTAGTCGGCGGCAGCCTCGCCGAAGGCGGGGAGGGGCGCTTCGACGGTGCAGCATATGCCTTCCGGCCGGAACTCGATCCGGGCCGAGCCGCCAAGCTCCGCCGCAAGGGCGCGCTCGATCATCCGGGTGCCGAAGCCGCGCCGATCGGGCACCGTCACTTCCGGCCCGCCGGATTCCTGCCAGCGTAGGCGAAGCCGGTTGCCGCCGCCGGAGTCGGCGACGTCCCACGCAACCGCGACCCGGCCGGTGTCGTTGGACAGGGCCCCGTATTTGACGGCATTGGTGCACAGTTCGTGGACGGCCATCGCGATGGTCACCGCCGTGCGGGGCTGGACGTTCACGTCGGGACCGCCGACCGACAGTCGCTCGGCCGGCGCACCGCAGCCCAATCCGGCCTTCTCGATGACCTGGCGGAGCGAGGCGAATTCCCAATTCTCGGTGGTGAGCAGGTCGTGCGCGGCGGCCAGCGCCGAAAGCCGGCTGTCGAACGCCCGGCGCCGCTTTCCCTCCGACCCGTCGCCGCTGAACGTCTGGACGGCGATGCTCTGTACGATCGCCAGGGTGTTCTTCACCCGGTGGTTGAGCTCGTTGACCAGCAGCCGGAGATGCTCCTCGGAGCGTCGCCGCTCCAGGACCCGGCCGAGCTGCTCGCCGACCGTGCGTACCGTCAGCATGAGGTCGGGATCCGGCTCGAACCGGCTTCGGCTGAAGAATTCGAGTATCGCGACGATCCTGCCGTCGTCCTTGATCGGGAAGCCGAAGGCGGCGGCGAAGCCGAGACCCTTGCGCGCGAAATCGGGGTGATTTTCGACGTCGGAGATCCAGGCCGGCTCGCCCCGCGCCATGATGATGCCCGGAAGTCCGAAACCCGAAGCGAAGCGAGTGCCCTCGGTCAGCGTCCTCAGCGCCTCCGAATCGCCGGGGGTGGCCTCGTGCCATACCCCGGTCGACACCATCTCGCGGTCGCCGCCGGCGATGAGGGCGTGGCCGATCGGCCAGCCGGTCATCGCGCAGATCGACTCGAGGCAGGCTCGAAGCGCTTCGTCGAAGGAGTCGGTCTCGGCGGCCATTCGAGTCACGTCGAACAGAAGGCCGGCCTCCCTCGCCTGCCGCTTGAGCCTCTCCTCCGCCCTTCGCCGTTCGCTGATATCGCGGAGAAAGCCGAGGAACAGCGCCTGATCGGGACGGCCCGCGATGGTGATCGACAATTCGACCGGGAACTCGCGGCCGCTGCGGTCGATGGCGGTGATTTCGATCCGCCGGTTGAGGACGCGCTCCTCGGAGGTCGCGTTGTAGCGCTCGAGTCCGCGCGAATGCGCCTCGCGATGCTGCTCCGGGATGATCAGATCCGCCATGAGCCGGCCCACGGCCTCCGCGCTCGTCCAGCCGAAGGTCTGCTCGGCGACGAGGTTCCAGCCCGCGACCATGCCCTCGCGCGTCATGACGACGACGGCATCGAGGGCCGTGTCGAGCACGGGCGCAAGTGTCTCAATTACCGAGGTTTTCGATTTTTCGATGTGCACCGTCGTGGGTTAGGGCCGAAACGGTTTCCTGTCGATTGCGATATTCCGCCCCGCTCAACGGAAGCGGTAGTTGAAGCGCACTCCGATATTGTCGATCCCGGGATTCTGGCGGCTGTTGAACAGTCCGGCATGGCTCATGTGCACCCAGCTCGCCTCGGCGGACCAGCGCTCGTCGATCCGGAATCCCAGGCCGAGCTCGGGTTCGAACAGGATCCGCGAGCCGAAATCGCCGCGAAGGTTTCCGTGGACGACGTGGCTGGAGCGATCGTGGACCGCGAGACCGATGCCAGGGCGAAGGTAAAGCCGGCCGCCGATCTTCCAGCTGAGGCCGACCGCGGCGAAGTTGGTCGCTCCTTCGGAACTCAACGAGCCGAAGACATAGGGCGACGGAGCGCCGATCGCATTCAAAGTGCGGATCCGGCCGCCGCGCACCCCCGCCTGAACGGCAAGCCCATCCTCGAAACCGCCCTTGTTGAGCGGAGTCTCCACGTCGTGGGCATGAACGCCGCCGAACACTTCCTGGGCGGAGGCGGGGACGGCCGTCGCGGCGAGGAATGCGGCGGCGCCTGGTAGGTACGGCTTCATGTCGGGCAAACCTCCCGCTCCACGACAGGTTCCGGGCGGAACCGCCCGGGCTTGGTGCGGTTTGGGCAGGCATGAGCAACGAAGACACCGCACCCGGCGACGAGGCCGCGCCCGGAACCCCGGGAACCGGCGAGAATATCTGCCGCCATTGCAACGGCACCGGCGAGCATGACGGGACCCCCTGCCCGGTCTGCGACGGCACCGGCAAGGTGACCGAGGGCCTGGCCGGGGGCTAGGCTCACGCGCCGGCCTGCCAGGCCCGGATCGAGTCGCTCGGAGCGATCAGCATCAGGACGTTGAGCGTGAGGTTGTCGCGGATGATCCACAGCGCCAGCAGCTCGAACCCGACCGCGAGGCCCAGCGTCGCCCATACCGGCAGCCGCCTCGCCAGGGCGAAGCCGACCACCATCCAGCCGACGTCGGCCGCCGAGTTGATGACCGCGTCGCCATTGTAGCCGAGCGCCATCGTGGCCTCGCGGTAGCGCTCGATGATCCAGCGGCTGTTCTCGAGCAGCTCCCAGCCGGCCTCGATCAGGACCGCTCCGATCAGCCGGTCGCCGGGCGGGTTGCGGCGCAGGCAGAGCCAGCCGATGAAATAGAAAAGGAAGCCGTGGATGATGTGGCTGGGCGTGTACCAGTCGGCGAGATGCTGGCTGTTGTCGGGGCCGTTAGCCGTCCCGACCCACAATTTGACCTCGCCGCAGGTGCAGATTGCCGGCCGGCCCATCCACAGCAGGATCGCGGCCATGACGGCGACGATGACGAGCGCGGCGAGCCAGTAGCCGCGGGGGACGTGCGGGACGCTCATCTGTCCGTCCTCCCGGCGAAGGCCCGGACCTCGGGCAAGAGAAGCTCGGTGGGTCTCCCCGAGGCCCCGGCTTGCACCGGGGTGACGATGTTCCTCATGCCTCTGCCATCTCCTTGAGCTCGAGCATCGTGCGCCAGTTGCGGGCGGTGACCGGGGAGCCGGCCGCGCGGTCGATCAGGGCCGGAGTGAGCTTCGAGGTTCCGACCCCGGCCGGATAATGGAACCACAAGGCGCCGCCCGCCTCCTCGACGCGCTCCCCGGCCGAAGCCCTCGCGGCGACGGCCTCGGCCGCTCCGGTTCGGAGCCTGCCTTTGGGGAGGCCGACGAGAACCCGGCTCGGTTCGGCTTGCGAGGCCTCGGCGAAGGGATTGGCGGCCAGCAGCTCGGCCCACGAAGCCGCGGAACGGACCATGACGTCCGAATGGAAGCCGAACCTTTCCTTTATCGCCTGCTCGAGCCGGGCCTCCACGGCCTCCGGGCTGCCCCCGGCCTCGAAGACGAGGTTGCCGCTCTGGATGTAGGTTCGGACATCCTTCCAGCCGAGCCCGGCGCACAAGGCCCGCAGCTCCGCCATCGGCAGCTTGCGGCCGCCGACATTGACGGCTCGGAGCAGGGCGATGAGGCGGGCCATGTCCCTACCTGCTTGACGCATGGCGGCTCGGCAAGCCAGTAGCGCGCATGGAAATCGCAGCCGCCTTCCAGCGACGGGGCCTCCTCTTCGTCCTGTCCAGCCCCAGCGGCGCCGGCAAGTCGACCATCGCCCGGATGCTTCTGGAGAGCGACGACAGCGTCGCCATGTCGGTTTCGGCGACGACCCGGCCGAAGCGGCCGGGCGAGGTCGACGGGCGCGACTATCATTTCGTCGACGACAAGGGCTTCGATTCGCTCGTCGCGGCGGGCCATTTCCTCGAATGGGCGCACGTCTTCGGGCACCGCTACGGAACCCTGAAGAGCGAGGTGCTGAAGACGATCGAGGGCGGGCGCGACGTGCTGCTCGACATCGACTGGCAGGGCACCCAGCAGCTCAAGCAGGTCGATCCCGATATCGTCCGGGTCTTCATCCTGCCGCCCTCGATGAAGGAGCTCGAGCGGCGGCTGCGCACGCGCGGCACCGACAGCGAGGACGTCATCCGCCGCCGGATGGAGCGCGCCGCGGCCGAGATCAGCCACTGGGCCGAATATGATTACGTGCTGATCAACAACGACGCCGAGAAGTGTCGCGAGCTGGTCCACAACATCCTCAAGGCCGAGCGGTTGAAGGCGACCCGGCGGGTCTTCCTCCACGATTTCGTCCGCGAGCTGATCGGCTGACTTTTGCTCCCCGCCCGAATTGGGCGTAGGCTTGTCCTCGGCAGCAAAAGGGGATGAACATGATCCGGACCGTGATCGGCGGCCTCGTCGCGGGCATCATCATATTCGTGGTCGGCTTCATCTTCTGGGCAACTCCCCTGGGAGAGCTGGCCTATTCGAGGGCCGACGAGGCCCAGAACGCCGCGGTCCAGGCTTCGCTGGCGCAGAACCTCACGCCGTCCGGCACGGGGACCTACATCATCCCGGCCCACAACAGCGCCGCGGGGGCCGTGCTCTACGCGAAGGGCCCGATCGCGACGGTCCATTTCAACACCCGCGGCTATTCTCCGGACGACATGTCGATGATCCTTCCCGGCTTCATCGTCGCGGTCGTCGCCGGCCTCCTCATCGCCTTCGGGCTCGCGGCCGTGGGCGGCGGGCGCAGCTTCGCCGAACTCGCCCGCCTCGTCGTCTGCGTCTCGCTGGGCTTCACCGTCTGGGAATATCTCGGCTCGCCCATCTTCAACCATTATGGCTGGGGCCACTGGATCTACGCCTTCGTCGCCGAATCGGTCTCGCTGATCCTCGCCGGGCTGGTCGTCGCCCGCTTCTTCATGCCGCACCATCGGAGCGAGGCGCCAGCGGCCGCGCCGATCCACTAATCGTCGTGCCGGCGAAGCCCCGGAGCGACGGCTAGAGGAGGGTCAGGAACCTATAGGCCGACTCGAAGTCGCGCCGCCGATTCGCGAGCGAGGCGGCGGCGAGAGGGTCTGCGCCCCATTGCTCGGCCTGCCAGGCCTCGTCGAGCATCGCTGCGTCCCAGGCCGCCTCGAGGCCGATCGCGCCCTCGGCGAGGGCGAGCGCGATGATCAGCGAGCCGGCGACGGTGACCAGAGGCGCGAGGCCCGCGAGCTGGAACACGCCCCGCGCCGCGACCGCCCGGCCAAGCTGCTCGACCGTATGGGCCGGTTGCCGCCGGTGCATGATTCCGGCGGTGGTCTCGATCTCGATGGCGAAGCGGGTGCGGGCCCAGTCGAGCAAAGGGTCCCAAAGCCGGGCCTGCCGCTCGACCAGCGACTTCGGCCCTTCGGCGCGGTAGCAGAGCAGATCGCTCTCGCCATATTCGGCGAGGGTGCGGCCGAAAGCGGCGGGATCGGGGGCTACCCGGTCGATCGCGGCGTTGGCGAGGCCGGTGAGCGGCATGAGGTGCGGCTCGATCTTCTCGCCCTGCGAATTCCATTCTTCGGCGATCGCCTCGGCGAGCTCCTCGGTCGGAACGCGAAGCAGGTTGCGGCCCGGCGTGCGCACCGGACGGCCGTCGAGCAGGACGGCGACCGCGCCCGCCTCCAGGGAGACGGTCGCCTGCTTGTAGAATCGCTTCATGGCGCGGGCGGAGTCCTCCAGCGGGACGACAGCCATTTCGGCCCCCAGAAGCTGGCGACCAGGCCGGCCAGGGTGATCGGAAGCCCGACCGCGAGCGTGCCGCCCTCGACGAGGACGTTGCCGTGCCAGATGGCCAGTCCGATCAGCACCACGATCGTGCCGCCGATTCGCACCAGGTTGATGGCGATGAACCGGTTGCGCCAGAGCGTCTCCTCGTCTTGGGGGGTCATGGAGCCGGCTTCCTCATCGTGGCCGCCATCTCGCGCTCGCCCCGCCCGGCCAGCGCATCGGCGATCCGGTCCCGTACCTCCTGAGGCTTGTCCTGGTCCACCTTGGCGGTGCCGCGCCAGGCGGCGACCTGCATCTCGAAGCCGCCGATCGCCTTTAGCAGGCCCTCGAAGCGGCCCTCGCTCATCTTGGCGCGGGTCCAGGGCACCTTGGGCGCGAGGCGAGCCTCCTGCTCGGCGGAGAGATCGTCGACCAGTCGGGCCAGCGCGTCCGCTCCGATCGGGCGCACCGGTCCTTGAAGCTCGACGGCGACGTAATTCCAGGTCGGCACCCGATCCTCCAGCCCGTACCATTCGGGGCTGATATAGGCATGGGCGCCGGTCGCGACGAACAGCGCTTCCGCGCCGCCGGCCAGAGTCGCGTGGACCGCGTTGCCGCGCGAGACGTGGAAGCGAAGCCGCTCGCCTTCCAGCAGCACCGGCACATGCACGGCCCGAGGCCCGTCGGGGGCCTGAACGAACAGCACCCCGAAACCGAGATCGCTCACCAGCGCCGCCATCGCCTCGCGGTCGGCGATGTGGAATTTACGGTTGGGGTGCATCGGCGCCCCCCGCTGCAACGCCGGGCCCGGCATGACGGGCGACCGGCCTCACCTCTGCCCCCTCCCGCGCCGTTCGCCCTTGCGCTCCTTGCGGCGCGACTTGGCGGCGGCGGAGGCGGCCCGGCGCTTTCCCTCGGCCGTCTCGGAGAATTTCACCTCGTCGAGCGGAAGGTCGCTCAGCTCCGGGTCGAAGCCCAGATTTGCGAGGGTCTCGGCGAAGTGCGTGGGCAGCTCGGCGGTGACGTCGAGCACGTCGCCGTCGGGATGGTCGATCCGAAGCCGGCGGGCATGGAGGTGGAGCTTGCGGCTGATCGCTCCGGTCAAAAAGGCGTCGGGGCCGCCATATTTGCCGTCGCCGAGGATGGGGTGGCCGATCGCCGCCATATGGACCCGCAATTGGTGGGTCCGTCCGGTGAGGGGCTGGAGCTCGAGCCAGGCGGCGCGGTTGCCGGCCCGCTCGATCATCCGGTAGCGGGTCCTCGCCGGGAGGCCGCCCTCGCCCTCCTCGACATGCATCTTCTCGCCGCCGGTGCCGGGCTGCTTGGCGAGCGGCAGGTCGATATAGCCGTCGGCGATATCGGGCACGCCGGTGACGATCGCCCAATAGACCTTGCGCGCGGTCCGGCCCGAAAAGGCCTTGGAGAAGAATCCGGCCGCGCGAGCCGTCCGGGCGACGAGGAGGACTCCCGAAGTATCCTTGTCGAGGCGGTGGACGAGCTTGGGCCGGTTGCCGGATTCGTCGGCGAGGCCGTCGAGGAGGCCATCCAGGTGGGTCGGGGTTTTGGTCCCGCCCTGAGTGGCGAGGCCCGGGGGCTTGTTGACGACGATCGCCTGCGAATCCCGGTGGATCACGATCTCGTTGACGAAGGCGACCTCGTCCTCGCTCAGCCGCCGCCGTTCCGGCTTCGCCCGCGCGGGCCCCGCGGCCGCGGGCTCGGCGGGCGGGACCCGGATCGACTGGCCGGCCTCGATCCGGTCGCCCGGCGTGGCGCGCTTGCCGTCGACCCGGAGCTGCCCGGTCCGCGCCCATCGCGAGACGGTGTTGAAGCTCGCCTCCGGGAGATGGCGCTTGAACCAGCGGTCGAGGCGGATTCCGTCGTCGTCGGGCTCGACGGTGAACTGGCGGACGTCGCTCATGCCGCCGCCCTCGCCGCCAGCCAGCCGAGGCCCAGGAGAAGAAGCGAGCCCAGCACCGATGCGGCGGCATAGAGAGCGGCGGCGCCGGCGCGGCCGCGCTCCAGCATCGCGAAGAGGTCGAGGCTGAAGGCTGAAAAGGTGGTGAAGCCGCCCAGCAGGCCGACGGCGAGTAGCAGCCAGAGCGGCCTGTCGGCCGAGCCTGGGCCGATCATGGCGCCGGCCAGCACCCCGATCAGAAGGCCGCCGATCAGGTTGACGCCCAGGGTGCCCCAGGGAAAGCCGGGCCCGAACCGGGCGAGGGCGAGCCGTCCGAATTCCCAGCGCAGCCCCGCGCCGGCGGCGCCGCCGATCATGACGAGGAGGAGATTGGGCATGGCGGCGATGTAGCGGGTGAGGAGGGGGGAAGCCAGTGTCCCTCCCCTCCCTGCGTACAGGAACGGAGAAATCAGCGCCCGTTATTGGCGATCAGGGCGACTTCGGAGCCTTTCGGCCGGGGGGTGACGATGAGGTAGAAGGCGCCCTTGTCGGACTCGTTGGAGCCGGCGAGGATATGGTCGCCCTCGCGGATCTGGTGCTCGGACGAATAGCCGGCGCGGACCGCCTTGGTATGATACCAGTTGAGCACCCGCTGCCAGTCGTCCGCCGTCGCGAAGGTGACCACCCGGGTGCTGCAGCCGCCCGAATTGTTCGCGGCCGCCTCGGTCACCTTTCCGCCCGGATAGACCGGGAAGTTGGGCGCCAGCCGGCTCGCCCAGGCCATGTTGTAATCGAAGCGGCGGGCGTCGGAGCAGCCCTTGGGGCCGGCGAGCGCGGCCGGCGGCTCGGCGGCCTTGCCGGGCGCGGCCTCGGGAGCCGGATAGGGCGCGCCCGCCGGAGTCGGCGAGGGGCGGGCGGCATTCCTGTTCGACTGGGCGACCAGGTTCTCGTCGACCAGAATCTGGTCGTTGAGCGCGCTGGTCACGGCCGGATCGGCGTCGTTGGCTAGGTCGGCGAGATTGTCCTCGCCCCCGCCGCGGTTGCAGGCGGCGAGCGCGAAGGCCGCCCCCAGAGCGGTCAGGCGAAGCAGCGTTATGGCGCGGTCGGTCATCGAAGGGACTCCTTGGAGCCGCCGCTATGGCGCATTCTCGCGCAAAATGGGTGACGAGAGATGGTTAACCGGCGGTGTCGCGGCCGGGTGTCCCGCTTCGGGACTTCCAGAAGGCGAAGCTTTCCGCCTGGACATGTTCGATGAAGCGCCGGGCTTCCGGCCCCTCCCAGGGCCCAAGATAGCCGCGCGAGCGGGCTCCGCCGGCGACCCACCAGCCCTGGCCTGGAAGACCGTCGCTCTGCCGCACGACGAGCACCGCCAGCTCGGGCTCGCCGCGGAGCGCGCCGGCCTCGTCTATGGCTCCGAGGATCTTGCACAGGGCCCGCATCTTGGGCCGGGAGAAGGAATAGCCGAGCCGCTCGAGGAGCTCGCCGTAGCTGAGCGCGGTCCCGGCCCCGGCCGCGGCGACGAGGTGGAGGCGCACGTCCTCCGGATCGGCGAGCGCGGCCATCCGCCTTCGCCTCAGTCGCGGTGGCGAACCGTCAGCTGGCCGTTCGTGCCCTCACCGGAGCGGGGGCTGAGGCGGAGCTTGAAGCGGTGCTCGTCGCGCTTCTGGACTCCGGTGACCAGCCAGGAATCGCCCTCCTTCGACGCGCGCTCGAGCTGGAAGCCCTCGGCCCTCGCGGGATCGCGGTACCAGGACGCCACCTTGTCGAGCGGGTCGGGGGTCGAGAAGCGGATCTCGACCTCGCTCTCCCCGCTCTTGTCGCTGTCCGGGCCCGCGGCGACCGCCATCCCGCGCAGGATCGCGCCCGGATAGAGGAGCTTGCTGTCGCGCTCGGCCCGGGCCTCGTCGGCGACTCCCTTGGGCAGGCTGAGAGTCATGTCGACTCCAGGCATCTTGAGCGAGATCTTGCCCTCCTCCGCCTTGCCCTCGGCCGAGACTTGGCCGTTGGTCGCTTCATTGTCGGCTTCCTCGGGGTGGACCCGGGAGTCGCAGGCGCAAAGCAGGGCCGCGGCGGCGAGGGCGGTGCAGAGGCTCGGGCGGTTCATTCTCTCTCCCTTGGACGACGGCCGATCCTAGCCCGTTCGACCGCGCCCGCCAAATGCTTGTCGCGGCCTGCGCCCTGGGCTACCGGCGCCTCGGTGACCGACGCCGCCCGCACCCGATCCGGGCTCCTCATGGGGCTGGGCGCCTATGCGCTTTGGGGCGTCTTGCCGCTCTACTTCAAGGCGCTGGTCCACGTCCGCGCGACTGAGATCGTCGCCCACCGCATCCTGTGGTCGCTCATCTTCCTCGGCGCCCTCGCCACCTTGTGGAAGAGGTGGCCGGGGATCCGCGCGGCCCTGGCCAGCCCGAAGGTCGCCCTCACGCTGCTGCTCACGGCGATCCTGATCGGAGTCAACTGGCTGGTCTACATCTACGCCGTCGTCAGCGGCCATGTCCTCGAGGGCAGCCTCGGTTATTATCTGAACCCGCTGGTCAACGTCCTGCTCGGAGTGTTCCTGCTCAAGGAGAAGCTCAGCCGGCTCCAGAAGGCGGCGGTGTTCCTGGCCGCCTCGGGAGTCGCCATTCTGGCGGTGGGCGCGGGCGGCGCGATCTGGATCAGCCTCACCCTCGCCGCCAGCTTCGCGACCTACGGCTTCCTCAGGAAGGTCGCCCCCGTCGAGTCTCTCGAGGGGCTCTCGATCGAGACCCTGTTCCTGACTCCGCTCGCGCTCGGCTGGGTCGTATGGCTCAGCCGGACGGGCGACAGCGCCTTCCTTCAGAGCCGGCTCACCGATCTCCTTCTGATCCTCGGCGGAGCGGTGACGGCGATCCCGCTGCTCCTCTTCACCGCCGCGGCGAAGCGACTGCCTTATTCGACCCTGGGCTTCCTCCAATATGTCGCCCCGTCGGTCCAGTTCCTGCTCGCGGTGCTGGTCTTCGGCGAGCCGCTGACCGCGGCCCACCTCGTCTGCTTCGGCGCGATCTGGGCCGCCCTCGCCATCTTCGTCGGCGAAGGCTTTCGCGCGGGCCGGGCCGCCCGGGCCGCGGAGGCAGCGGTCTAGCCCGTCACGCGGCGACCGGCTAAGGCACGTGGCGATGCACAAGCTCCTTCCTTTCCCGAGGCTCGCACGCGGCCCGACCCTCGCGCTCCTTTTGGCCCTTCCCGCCGGCTGCGCGCTCGACGGGCCGGTGCGCGAGACCGGCTATGCGCCCTGCCACGTGCTCGGCTCGTCGGACTGGAAGGCGCATGTCGAATTCTCTTCGACCTCGAGCCCGATCCCCTATCTGACCCGCAAGCTCGTCGTGACCGGCAAGGTGAGGACGGTGGCAGGCTATCATGCGAGCCTGGCCGAGGGTCCGATCGCCCGGCTCGACGAGCCCATCCAGCAGGTCCGGGTGCGCACGGAGGGCTCCGCCGAGCCGGGCGGCGCCCCGGTCGTTCACGACGTCCGCGGCGTCTTCCCGGCCATCGAGCGCTACGGCGGAGTGGCGATCCGGTGCGGCGACGGGATCATCGCGGAAATACGCGACGTTCCGGTCCCGCCGCGCGAGAAGCACGAGAACCCCTTTTCCTGGTAGGTCAGATCTTAATCTTGCGGGGGAGCTCGCGGTAGCAGGCATAGTCGCTGTGCCCGCCCTCGCCGTCGGCGAGGAAGACTTCGCCGTGGCAGTCGCGAGCCCGGGCATTGGCCGAGGCCCAGGCCTCCTCCCGGCTCGAATGACGCGTGGTCTTGTCGGGCAGGCCTTCCTGCCGGACCTCCCAGCCGCTGCCGTCGCCGACGACCCAGAAATTCCGCCCGACCATGGCGGCAGAACGGCCGGGCCGGGCCCGGGTTGCGTCAGCCCAGCGAGGCCGCCAGCGCCGGCCGCAGCACCAGGGCGATCCCGGCGACGCTGACCAGGAAGGCGAGCGTGCGGACCACCGGCACGCCGAGCGCGTAGAGCGGAAGGTAGACGATCCGGGCGCCCAGCCACAGCCAGGCCCCGAGCGCCGTCCAGCGATCGTGCAGCCCGGCGACGGCGACGATCAGGGCGGCGGCGGCGAAGATCGGGAAGGTCTCGAAGAAATTGGCCTGGGCCCGGGCGAGGCGGCCGACGATCGGCTGCGGCGGCGGCAGGTCCTCGTCGCGGGCGCCGACGTTCCATTTCGTCCCATATTGCCGCGTCTTGAAGCGCACCGCCACGAAGATGTGGACGAGGGCGAGGATGCAGCCCCAGGCGAGGACGGTGAGCTCGGCGGTCATGCGGCGATTCTCCGGCAAGCGGAACGGTTGCGCAAGCCCCGGCGTCGAGGGCGCAACAGCGACAAGGGCGACACACAAGTTTCAAAGTTTCGGCTTCCCATGGAGTTCAAAAAACCGCCGAACCAAGTGTCTCCCTGTCGCTGTTGAACCTTCGGAAAAAAGCTGGAGCGCCCAGTTTTCATGAGTTGGAACATAGCATGAATTCAAAGCATGGGCCAAGGCGCCTGCCCCCCTGACGGGGTGACAATCGCCCCTGGTTTTGCCACTATCGGCCATGCCCAGCCCCCACCTCGTCGTCGCGCCCGAACCGGAACTCAGCCTGCCCGGCTGGATCTATCGCGACCGCGAGTTCTTCGATGTGGAGATGGAGCGGGTGATCCGCCCGTCGTGGCAGGTGGTCTGTCACGCGAACGACATCCCGCGGCCGGGCGACTGGCGGACCCTCGACTATCTCGGCGAGAGCATCCTCGTCGTACGCGGCGACGACGATGCCGTCCGCGCCTTCTCCAACGTCTGCCGCCACCGCGGCTCGCGGGTGGTGAGCGGCGGCGCCGGCTGCGCCCGGCGGCTGACCTGCCCCTATCACGCCTGGACCTACGCGCTCGACGGCCGGCTCATCGGAGTCCCGCGCAAGAGCGACTATCCCGGTCTGGAGACGTCGAAGCTCGGCCTCGTTCCGATCGAGATGGAGGCGTGGCACGGCTTCCTCTTCGTCCGGCTCGAGGCCGGCGGCCCTTCCGTGGCGGACATGATGGCCCCACACGAGGCCGAGGTCGCGCCCTACCGGTTCGAGGCGCTGGAGGCGCTCGGCCGGGTCACGCTGCGGCCGCGCGAGGTCAACTGGAAGAACGTCGCCGACAATTATTCGGACGGCCTCCATATCGCCGTCGCCCATCCCGGCCTCAGCCGGCTTTTCGGGCGCGGCTATGCGATCTCGGCGGGGGAGCATGTCGACCGGATGGCCGGGGACCTCATCGAGCGCCCTTCAGCCAACCCTTCCGAGCGCGCCTATCAGGCGTACCTGCCGGCGGCGCCGCACCTGCCCGAAGAGCTCCAGCGGCGCTGGCTCTATTTCAAGCTCTGGCCGAACGTGGCCTTCGACATCTATCCGGACCAGATCGACTTCATGCAGTTCCTGCCGGTCTCGCCGACCCGGACCGTGATCCGCGAGATCAGCTACGCCCTCCCGGACGAGCGCCGCGAGATGAAGGCGGCGCGTTATCTCAACTGGCGGATCAACCGCCGCGTCAACGCCGAGGACACGGCGCTGATCGAGGGCGTCCAGCAGGGCATGGGCTCGCGCGGCTACGTTCCCGGTCCGCTGGGCCAGAGCGAGGTATGCCTGAGGAGCTTCGCCAGGAAGCTCAGGCGGCTGATCCCGGAAGCGAACCTGCACCAGCCGCCGAAGGCCGGGTGGAGCCGGAGCGGCTGAGGCTGCCGGTCTATTCGAGCCGCGGTGCTCGTGAATCCCGGGTCTAGCCCCGGATGACGGTGAGAGAGACCTAAGCCCGGGCGAGCTGTCCCGACATTCTCAGCACCAGGTCGCGCACCGGCTCGGCAACGCCTTCGGGCAGGATCGTCTCGACCTCCTGCGTGGCGCTGGCGTAGCCGGCGCTCACCCGGAGCAGCTCCATCGACCAGTCCGGGAAGGAGCGGCGGTCGACGAAGCGTTCGTCGCGTATCTCGAAGGCGGAATGGCGAGGATCCATTCGGAGCCGCCCGACCAGGTTGTCGATGGCCTCCTCCGACCCTTCGACGATCTGGAGGAATCGGGAGCCGTCGAAGAGGAGAAGGCCGGTAACGCCGTCGAGCGCGTTCAGATGCCGCGCCGTCTGATGGATCGCGCTCAGATCCCCGTCGCCGAGGTCGAGGCGGGCGCGGCTCGTGTAGGTCAGGGTCTTAAGACGCAAGGCAGTCTCCCGCGCCGGCTCTTCCCACAATCGGCCGCGGCGGGCAACGGCGGGTGGCGCTTGGCGAAAGCCGGCCGATGCCATAGTTTCACGCGAAATCGGGGGATGATCCATGGCCAGGCCATTCGGAACGAGCAGCTTCACGGCTCTCGCGATGCTTTTCCTCGCGGCGGCGAGCTTTCCCGCCGAGGCCGCCAATCCCGAGATGAAGGCCCTGGTTCGGGGCGCCGACGACGAGAAATCGCAAAGCGCCGATCTGCGGGTCGAGTCGATGGACGTCGCGGTGCGCCTGCACGGCGGAATGGCCGAGACTTTGGTAACCGCGACCTTCCGCAACGATGGCCAGGAGATGCTCGAGGGTCGCTTCCTGCTGCAGATGCCCGATTCCTCGATCGTCACCGGCTATGCGCTCGACGTCGGCGGGGAGATGATCGAGGGGGTCCTGCTCGACCAGCTCGAGGCGCGCCGAGCCTATGAAGCGCGGGTCAGGCAGAATGTCGATCCCGGGCTCGGCGAGGTATCGCGAAGCTTCCAGTTCAGCACCCGGGTCTATCCGGTCGCTCCCGGATCGAGCCGGACGGTGAGGGTCCGCTTCGTGACGGCGCTTGCACCCGGGCAGGGCTACAGGCTGCCGCTCGACAGCGCGGGCAGTATCGGGCGCCTGTCGGTCTCGGTGTCGGCAACCGGCGAATCCGCTCCGGACGTTCGGCTTCCGGGCGCTCCGGGGCTGCAATGGGCGCGGCGGGCCGACGGTTCGACCTGGCGAGTCGAGGGCGCGACGCTCGAAGGCGAGCTCGCCGTGGCTCCCGTCGCCGCGGGCGGCGCGATCGCGGTCGGCGCCGGCCCGCAGGGCGAGCGCTTTTTCGAGATCGCCGACTCGGCCCCCTCCGCGGAGAGCGACGCGCCCCGGCCGCGGAGCGTGGCGGTTCTCTGGGACCGTTCGCTGTCGCGGGCGGACGACCGGCTCGACGACGAGATCGCGCTCCTCACGGCATGGCTGCAATCGGTGAAGCCGGAGAGCATCGACCTCATCCTGTTCGACTCCGGCGGAGCCGAGCGGGTCAGGCTGACCGAGCCGGAAGCCGTGGCGAGGCGGCTTGCGGCCATTCGCTATCGAGGGGCGACCAGCTACGCGCCGCTGGCTGCCCAGGAGATCCGGGCCGATGACTGCCTGCTCTTCAGCGACGGCCTGGTGACGATCGACCGCCGGGCCGTCCTCGCGCCCTCCTGTCCGCTCACCGCCGTCGCGAGCGCCGACGACTCGGACCGGGCGGCCCTCGCCGCCCTCGCCGGGGACTCGGGAGGCGACGCTCTCCGGCTTACCGACAGCAACCGCGCCGACATCCTGAAGCGGCTCCTCTCGAGGGCGCCACAGGTGGTTCGGGTCCGCTCCACTTCGGGAGAGGCGATCGACGCCGTCCGGCTCGACGCCCCGAGCGGGGCATGGCGCCTGGTCGGGCCGATGCCGCGAAGCGGCGGAGTGGTCGTCACGCTGAGCGGAGCCGGCTCGATCGAACGGGTCTATTCGCCGCCCAGGACCGAGGCGGACTGGTCGGGCGCGGCGGCTTTATGGGCGGCCGACCGGCTCGCCGTCCGGGCGGCGGCCGGACGGGAGAAGCGCGAGGCGCTCGTCGCCTTCGCCCGCCGCTACTCGGTCGCCGGCCCCGACATATCGTTCCTGGTGCTTGAGTCGGCTCAGGATTACGCGCGCTCGAAGATCGAGCCGCCCGCCAACTTCCCGGCCGAGCAGACCGCCGAATATCGCAGGCTGGTCGCCGAGGCGGCCGAGGAAGAGGCCGACGACCGGCGCGGCCGGCTGGAGAGCGTCCTCGAATCCTGGGAGGCGCAGAAGAAATGGTGGGCGACCCGGTTCGACCCGAACGCCAAGGCGGATCCGGACGAGCGCTCCCGCGGCGGACGCGCGCCGGAGCCGACGGTCGTGCCTCTGCCGGCGCCCGCGCCGCCGCCACCGCCGCTCGAGGAAGCGACTCCGCCGCCGCCCGTCGAGGAGCGGCCCCTTCTCCAGCAGGAACCGGAGCAGAGCGCCGCCGGCTATTCCGACGACGCGACCATCGCCGTCACCGGAACCCGGATGCTGCGCCCCGATCTCAACTCGCTGCCGCAGCTCAGATCGACGAATGCCGTCGACAGCGAGTCCGGGTCGGACATCATGATCACGGAAGTCGCCCCGGCCCAGTGGGCCTCCAACCGCCCTTATATGGCGGCGCTCAAGGCGGCGTCGCCGGGCGACCGCGAGCGGGTGCTCGCCGAGCAGCAGAAAGTCCACGGCGACCTTCCGGCTTTCTGGTTCGACGTCGCCGAGCTGGCCTGGAAGACCGGCCGCCGGGAGGAAGCGAGGAAGCTTTTGCTCTCCGCCCTCGACCTCCCGACCCGGAACAACGAGACCCTGGCCATCGTCGCCGAACGGCTGTTCCGCTACGGCGAGCAGGACCGGGCGATCGAGATGTTCGAAGCGGTCGCCGAAGCCGAGCCCGGCCGGCCGCAGCCGCTCCGAAGCCTCGCTTTGGCCCTGGCCAAGCGAAGCGAGGGCCGGCCGGCCGAGCAGGCCCGGGCCGATCTCGCCAGGGCCATAGACCTGCTGACCCAGGTGATCATGACTCCCTGGAACGGCGCTTATGACGGAATCGAGCTGATCTCGCTGATGGAGGTCAACCGCCTGATCCCGCGCTATCGCGCCCTCGGCGGCTCCGACGTCCCGCTGGATCCGAGGCTGATCGCCCTGCTCGACGTCGACCTGCGGGTCGTCATCGAGTGGAATACGGAGGAGACCGACCTCGATCTCTGGGTGGACGAGCCCAACGGCGAGCGGGCCTATTTTGGAAACGACGAGACCCGCATCGGCGGCCGCATCTCCGACGACATGACCGACGGCTACGGGCCGGAGGAATATCTGCTTCGGCGCGCGCCGGCCGGCACCTTCACCGTCCGCGCCGACGTCTATTCCTCGGATGAGCTCAACCCGAACGGCGCGTCGCGGATCACCGCGCGCCTCATCCGAAATTTCGGACGGCCCGGCGAGACGGAGGAGCTGGTCGAGGTCGAATTGCTGCCGGAGCGCGAGAGCGGGTCGGCGGACGAGGATTCGGACGAGGAGGAGGACGACGTCCGGCTGATCGGCAGGATTCGGGTCAGGCGCTGAAGCTCGGCCGGAACCGCCGGCGTTCCGGATCGGGCCGGCACGGAAAGCGGCGCTTGATGCATTCGTTGAAGAACCGGCCCGGCGAGGGCGCTTTCTTCAGCCCCTCGTAGATCGCCCTGGGGACGCCGGAGTAGAGGTAGCGGCCGGTCTCCCTAAAGCAGATGAAGAGGTCTTCGGCCTCCTCGTCATATACTATCCTCTCGATCACGCTCGAGCTTAGGCGGGTGGCCAGCATCTGCTTGATTCTCCACAGAGAATCGCCTGCCAAAGCGCGGCCGAATCGGCCGTTCCGAGCCTCGCGCCGAAGCGAATCGATTTCGCGCCGGAACGAATCTATAATCGCGTCATGTCCCGCGATCCGCGCATAGACGCCTATATCGCCCGCCAGGCCGATTTCGCCCGGCCGATCCTCGAGCACCTGCGCTCCACACTGCGCTCCGCCTGCCCGGAGGCGGAGGAGACCCTGAAGTGGAGCATGCCGCACTTCCTCTACAAGGGGCAGATGCTCGCGGGAATGGCGGCCTTCAAGGCGCATGCCACGTTCGGCTTCTGGCGGGCTAAGGAGGTGGTCGGCGAGACCGGCGCGGAGCGCGACGCCATGGGCCAGTTCGGCCGCCTGACCTCGGTCGCCGACCTTCCGCCGGACGACGTCCTCCGCGCCCTGATCCGCAAGGCGATGGCGCTCGCCGATTCCGGGGCCCGTCCGGCGCGGCCGAAGCCGGCGCCGAAGCCGGAGCCCGAGACTCCGCCGGAGCTCGACGCGGCGCTCTCCGCCAATCCCGCCGCCCGCGCGACGTTCGACGGCTTTCCGCCGAGCTGCAGGCGAGAATATGTCGAGTGGGTGGTCGAGGCGAAACGGGCCGAGACCCGCCACAAGCGCATCGCCCAGGCCGTCGGATGGATGGCCGAAGGGAAGAGGCGCAACTGGAAATATGAGAATTGCTGAGGGGCGACGCTCGCGAAACACCGCCTCCACGGTTCACCGCATTCCGCGTCGACCTTAACACTCCATCAAAACTCTCGGCGTAGGGACTGGGCAACCCGGCAGCACGCAGGATTCCCATGTATCACGCGCCCGTTCCCTTGGATGTCGACCCGCAGGAATTGGAACCGGCCGAGCTGGCGGACGAGAGCGTCGGCGCCGACGCGAGCAGCCAGAGGCTCCGCGACGCCCATCTCCACAACGGACAGGCGCAGACCCGCCTGCTCTTCGCACCCTTTTTCGCGCTGACCGGCGCGGGCGCCGCGCTTCTCGTCGCCTGGGCCATGATCGGCACGACCCGGGTCGAATTCATCGCCGGCTGGCTCGCGCTCGTCGGCTTCGCCAACTGGACCTATTACCGCTCGGCGAGGACGGAAGGCGCCGCCGCCGAGAGCCGCTCCGCCGAGGGCCGCCCGCTCGTCCGCGCGATGGGCGAGGCCGTCGCGCTCGCGGCGATCTGGTCCGCGCTGCCCACTTACGCCTTCGCGACGCAGCCGCACGAAGTCCAGGTCGTCATCGGCGGCGCCATGGGCGCGATGATCATGGCGGCGATCGGCCTGGCTTCGGTGCCGGCCGCGGCGTTCGCGTGGATCGCGACGATGACCTTCTTCCTGTGCTGCGCCTATTATCTGGGCAGCTCGGACCTTTCTCCGACCTTCGGAGCCTCGATCGTCGGTGTCGCCGCGGTCGCCATCTTCGGCGTCGCCCGGCTCACCCGCTGGACCTTCGGCCAGCTCCAGACCATCGCCAACGTCCGCACCCAGGCCGAGTCGGTCCGCCTCCTGCTCAAGGAATATGAGCATCGCGGGGTCGGCTGGCTGTGGCAGGTCGATGCCGAGAACCGAGTCGTCTACATCTCCTCGCGCATGACCTCCCTGCTCGGACGCTCAGCCAGCCAGCTGATCGGCCATTCGCTGCCCGCGACCCTGGGCGGAAACAGCGCGCTCGGCCGCACCCTGCTCGCCAGGGCTCCGTTCGCGAGCCTCGAAATGGAGCTCAAGACCCGGCGCGGAACGCGCTGGATCAGCCTCGCCGGCGATCCGATCATCGACATGGCCGGCCAGTTCCAGGGCTTCCGCGGAGTCGGCTCCGACATCACCGAGGTTCGCCGCACGCAGGAGCGGCTGACCAACCTCGCCAACATGGACGTCCTTTCCGGCCTTCCCAACCGCGGCCGAGTCCGCCAGCTGCTCGGCGAGGCCCTCTCGACGTCGCAGTCGAGCAATGTCCCCTGCGCGATCATGTTCCTCGACCTCGACGGCTTCAAGCCGGTCAACGACACGTTCGGCCACCCCAAGGGCGACGCCGTCCTGAAGAGCGTCGCGCAGCGGCTCGTCAAGGAAGTCGGCGATGCCGGCCATGTCGGCCGCATGGGCGGCGACGAGTTCGCCATCGTCATCCGCGACGCGCAGAGCCGCAAGAAGGTCGACGACCTCGCGCGCCGGATCATCACCGCGGTCGCCGAGCCCTACCATATCGACAAGGCGGAGATCCGGATCGGCGTGTCGATCGGCTGCGCGTTCGGCCCGATCGACGGGCAGAGCGTCGACGACCTCATCCAGAAGGCCGATCTCGCCCTCTACCAGGCGAAGGGCCAGGGCCGCGGGACCTGCTGCTATTTCTCCGCCGACATGCAGAACGAGGCCGAGGACCGGCTCCGGCTCGAGCAGGACCTCAGGCAGGCGCTGACCCTGAAGCAGTTCCGGCTCGACTACCAGCCGCTGGTCAACGCAGCGGACCAGAGCCTGGTCGGCTTCGAAGCGCTGATCCGCTGGCATCACCCGACCCGCGGCATGGTTTCGCCGATCGAGTTCATCCCGCTCGCCGAGGAAACCGGCCTGATCATGCAATTGGGCGACTGGGTGATCGACGAGGCCTGCCGCGCCGCCTCGGTGTGGCCGGACTATATCAGCGTCGCGCTGAACCTGTCGGCCCGCCAGCTGATCCTCCCCGCGCTTCCCAACACGGTGTCCGAAGCGCTCGCCAAATATCGGCTCAAGGCCAACCGCCTCGAGCTGGAGGTCACCGAATCGGTGTTCCTCGGCGATTCGGAGGGCTCGCTCGACGTGCTGAAGCGCCTGCGCGCGCTCGGCGTCGGAATCGCCCTCGACGATTTCGGCACCGGCTATTCCTCGCTCGGCTATCTGAACAAGGCGGTCTTCCACAAATTGAAGATCGACGGCAGC
>DASTLX010000063.1:0-18247 GCA_035714565.1 Allosphingosinicella sp. | reverse complement strand
CTCGTATTGCGTAACCTTGCGGTTCAAGGCGTCGAAGACCCGCCGATTGTTCTTGAACAGCCCTTCCATGCGGCCCTTAGGGGCGCGGCTCATCTCGCCGTCGTCCATCCAGAAGGTCCATTCCTTCTGTGGGACCATCACCTCGGCATTCGGAAAGGCCGGCTTTCCGTCGGCCGTGAGCAGCCCGTTCACGTGATCGCCGTGAAAATGCGAGATGATCACCACCCCGATATCCTCGGGCTTGTAGCCCGCAGCGCGAAGGTTTCTTTGAAGCTGGCCGGCGGCACCTTTCGAGGTCGCCAGGTTCCCCTCACCCGTTCCCGTGTCGATGATGGCCAGTTGCGAGCCGGTGTTGACGACGATCGGCGTGTAAGGGACGGACAGCTTCTCGGTGTCGAGATACGCGGCTGCAAGAGCCGCGCTGATCTCCGCCTTCGAGGCATTCGCCACGAACCCGTCCGGGATCGGGAAGCTGTTCACGCCGTCTGTAACAGCCGTGATCTGGATGTCCCCGACCATGTACCGGTAAAAGCCGGGAGCCTGCTGATCGGCTTTCGGCGCCGCAGCCCCTGCCGGTGACGAAGACGATTCCGAGCTCATGGCTCCGACCATTGTGGCTGCCCCCAGGACGCTGCGACGAGACCAGTCCACGGCCGCTCTCCTCCCTGTTGTTGCGCGGGACCATGCATGAAGGGGGCAGCCCTGCCAAGGGTGGATGCCGCCCCTCTGAGACGGACGGACGACCTAGCTGTCGTGCGTCGGGCCGGGCAGGTCCCGGCCGGGCAGGTCCGTCCCGGTGACCTGGGCGTAGAGGCGCGCCACCGACGCATCGTCGTCACGCCCCATGCCGGCGCCGGCTGTCATGAGGAACATCTGCAATGCCGCGGCTGCCATCGGCACCGGGAAGCGCGCCGAGCGCGCCATGTCCTGCACGATGCCGAGGTCCTTGACGAAAATCTCCACCGCACTGCGGGGGCTGTAGTCGCCCTCCAGCACGTGCGGGATGCGGTTTTCGAACATCCAGGAATTCCCGGCGGACGCCGTGATCACCTCGTAGACCCTTGCGATGTCGAGGCCCTGCTTGGCAGCGAACGCGATCGCCTCCGAAGCAGCCGCGATATGCACGCCCGCCAGGAGCTGGTTGATCATCTTGAAGGCGGCACCCTGGCCCGGCTCGGGGCCAAGTTCGTAGACCTTGCCGGCCATGGCATCGAGCGCCGGACGAGCCTTGGCGAAAGCCGCGGCTCTGCCGGAGGCCAGGAACGTGAGAGCGCCCTCCGAGGCGCGCTGGGCGCCTCCGCTCATGGGAGCGTCGAGGTAGTGGGAGCCCTGCGCCTCGAGGCGTGCGGCCAATCTGCGGGCGATCTCAGGGTCCATCGTGGCCGAGGAGACGAAGACAGCGCCCGGACCCATCGCGGCCGCAGCGCCGCGCTCCCCAAACAAAACCTGCTCGGTCTGGGCCGCGTTGACGACGACGGACACCACGACATCGGCGCCGGCCGCAGCCTCGGCCGGGCTCTCCGTTCCTCGACCGCCGGCTTCGACGAGCCGGGCAAGGGCGGCGTCCGACACGTCGCTGCCGCGCACATCGAATCCTGCCCGAAGGAGCGACACGGCCATTCCGAGCCCCATGGAGCCGAGACCAATGACTGCAACAGGAGTACCGGGCGACATCTGTTTTCCTTCCACGGACATCAGGTCCCCACGGGCAGCCGATCCCAGGCTTTCAGAAAAAAGTCCTCAGTGCCGAAATTGCCGGACTTCAGCGCCAGCGCGAGCGGCGGGCGGCCATCGCGGGGAAAGGTTGCCGTCCACGGCACACCGGGATCGATCTCGGGTCCGATCGTCAGGCCGGCAACACCCAGCGCCTTCACGACGGCACCGGAGGTCTCGCCCCCGGCAACGATCAGTTGCCCGACACCACGCTCGACCAGCCCTTGCGCGATCCGGGCGAGCGCCGTCTCCACCATCTCGCCCGCGGCCGCGACGCCGAACTCGGCCTGTGCGGCCCGGACCTCCTCCGGCTCCGCCGTGGCATAGATCAGAACGGGCCCGTCCTGGGCCGTCGCCCAGTCGAGCGCGCGGCCGACCACATCGTCACCGCGGGCGAGATCGGCGGCCAGAACCCGGAAGCTAGGATGGAGCTCGCGCATTAGCGCCACTTGGCGACGCGTCGCGACGGAGCAGCTTCCCGAGATGACGGCCCGGCGCCCGCCCGTGGGCGGCAGCCGGTCGGCGGCGCCGCCCTGCGGAAGCGCGTCGCGGAAATTCCCGGCGAGACCGAGCGCGAGCCCAGACCCGGCCGTGACGAGCGCGAGCCCGGAACATGCCTCCCCGAGGGCGAACAGATCGTCATTGGCCAGCGCGTCCGTGACGGCGTAGGTGACCCCCTCGCCCCGCAGCGCCTCGAACCGCGCCCGGATCGCGTCCGCGCCAAGCCGGACCACTTCGTGCGTTACGAGCCCGACCTTGCGCCGGGTTTGGGCCTGCATGACCCGGACGAGGCTGGCATCGGTCATCGGCGTCAGCGGGTGGTCGCGCATCCCGCTCTCGTTGAGCAGCACGTCGCCCACGAACAGGTAGCCTTTGTAGATCGTGCGCCCGTTCGCCGGAAAGGCCGGGCAGACCACCGTGAAGTCGGCGCCGAGCGCGTCGAGCAGAGCGTCGGCGACCGGGCCGATATTGCCGTCCGGCGTGGAATCGAAGGTCGAGCAGTACTTGAAGTAGATCTGCCGGGCGCTCTGCTCCTGCAAATAACGCAGGGCCGCCAGCGACTCGCGGGTCGCGTCCTCGACCGGAATCGTCCGCGATTTCAGGGCGATGACAACCGCGTCCACCTCCGCCGGGAGTGGCCCATTCGGAACCCCGATCGTCTGCACCGTCCGGAAGCCGGCCTTCACCAGCATGCCGGCGAGGTCGGTCGCGCCCGTGAAGTCGTCCGCGATGCAGCCGATCAGAACCACGCGTCCTCCCCCGTCTTCGCGAACATCGCCTCGTTAGCTCACGCACCCGGGATGCGCGAGTGCCCGTAATACCCGTAGCGGCGGCGGGCTTCCGCCATCTCGTCCGGAGACAGGAGAACCGGCTCGCCCGCCTGGAGCGCCAGGATGTATTGCCGCGCGAGGATCTCGAGCAGCGTAGCGCTCTTCGCGGCTGCCGCGATCGTCTTGTCGAAGCTGATCATGCCGTGATTGGCGAGGAGGCAGGCCTTGCACTCGGCAAGCGCCGCGGCCGCGACCCGTGCCAGGTCCGGCGAGCCGAAATGCGCATAGGGCGTGCAGGGGATCTCGTCCGCGCCGAAGAACGCGACCATGTAATGAAAAGCCGGCAGAGGTTTCCGCAGGCAGGACAGGGCCGTGCAGGCATCTGAATGGGTGTGGACGATCGCCTTTGCGTCCGGGCGCGCCGCGTAGATCTCGGCATGCATCGGCCACTCGCTCGAAGGAATCCCGCCGCCCTCGACCTCGCCCGCTTGGTCGATGAGCACGAGCTGGTCCGGCCGCACCTCCGCACCCGCCCCCGTCGGCGTGATGAGGATCTGCTCGCCCGCGCGGACGCTGAGATTGCCGGAGCTCAGCTGCAGCAGACCTTCGGCTGCGAGCTGCCGGTAGGCGGCGACGAGTTGGTCCCGCTCGGATGCGAAGTTCGGCTCGGCCATCGTCTCCCCCTGCCCTAGATGCCCAGGTGACAGCCCCGACACGACCTGTCCACACCTCCTCTCCTCGGCCCGGTCCATGCTTTAAGGGTGTCGTGGAAAACGCGACCAATCCTGAGCCTGCCATGACCAGCCTGCCAAACCGCCTGGACAATGCCCGCGCCATCCGGGCCAGGCACGGCACCGAGATCGAGGCCAAGAGCTGGCTGACCGAAGCGCCGCTTCGCATGCTGATGAACAACCTGGACCCGGATGTCGCCGAGAGGCCAGGCGAACTCGTGGTCTATGGCGGGATCGGCCGCGCCGCCCGCGACTGGGCGAGCTTCGACCGGATCGTTGCGGCGCTGAAGGCGCTCGAGGCCGACGAGACGCTACTGGTGCAGTCAGGCAAGCCGGTTGGGGTATTCCGGACCCACGCCGATGCCCCGCGCGTGCTCATCGCCAACTCGAATCTCGTGCCGCACTGGGCGACCTGGGACCATTTCAACGAGCTCGATCGCAAGGGGCTCATGATGTACGGCCAGATGACGGCCGGGTCGTGGATCTACATCGGCACCCAGGGCATCGTCCAGGGCACCTACGAAACCTTCGTCGAGATGGGCCGCCAGCATTATGGCGGCGACCTCGAGGGGCGCTGGATACTGACCGCCGGCCTCGGCGGGATGGGCGGCGCGCAGCCGCTGGCCGCGGTGATGGCGGGAGCCCACTGCATCGCCGTCGAATGCCGGGAAAGCAGCATCGAGAAGCGCCTCCAGACACGCTATCTCGACCGGCGCGCCGACAGCATCGACGAGGCGCTGGAGATCATCCGGACGGCCGCCGAGCCGACTTCGGTAGGGCTTCTCGGCAACGCGGCCGAGATTTTGCCGGAGATGGTGCGGCGGGGGATCCGGCCGGACGCGGTGACCGACCAGACTTCGGCGCACGACCCGGTGAACGGCTATCTGCCGGCCGGCTGGACGGTCGAGAAATGGATAAATATGCGCGAGCGCGACCCCGCTTCGGTGGAGGCCGCTGCAAGAGAATCCATGGCGGTGCATGTTCATGCAATGCTGGCCTTCCGCGAGATGGGCATTCCGACCTTCGACTATGGCAACAATATCCGGCAGGTCGCGAAGGACGAGGGCGTCGCCCGCGCCTTCGACTTCCCCGGCTTCGTCCCGGCCTATGTGAGGCCGCTCTTCTGCCGGGGCGTCGGCCCGTTCCGGTGGTGCGCCCTCTCGGGCGATCCCGAGGACATCTACCGGACCGACGCCAAGGTGAAGGAGCTGATACCCGACGACCCGCACCTTCACCGCTGGCTCGACATGGCGCGCGAGCGGATCGCCTTCCAGGGGCTTCCGGCGCGGATATGCTGGGTCGGCCTGGGGCAGAGGCACCGGCTCGGAATGGCGTTCAACGAGATGGTGGCGAGCGGCGAATTGAAGGCGCCGGTGGTCATCGGCCGCGACCATCTCGATTCGGGGTCGGTCGCGAGCCCCAATCGCGAGACCGAGGCGATGAAGGACGGCTCCGACGCCGTTTCGGACTGGCCTTTGCTCAACGCGCTCCTCAACACAGCGTCGGGCGCGACCTGGGTGTCGCTGCACCACGGCGGCGGGGTCGGAATGGGCTATTCGCAGCATGCCGGCATGGTGATCGTCGCCGACGGAACCCCGCAAGCGGCGCGACGGCTGGAGCGGGTGCTGTGGAACGACCCCGGCACCGGGGTCATGCGGCACGCCGACGCCGGCTACGAGGAAGCGATAGACTGCGCGCGCGAGCAAGGGCTGGACCTCCCGATGGTCGGGCTGTGACCGTCGCCGTCAGGCCGGCGGAGGCTGGCATTCCGTCCGGTGAAGGTCACCGGCACCCGTCACCCCACGGGGTCCCGGCTTTCGCTCGGATGACGGGATCATGACCACCCTTCGCCCCGGCTCCGTCTCCCTCGGCGAGCTTCGCGCGATCTGGGCGGGCGCCCCCGTCCAGCTCGCCGCCGGCGCCTGGGGCGCGGTCGATTCCGCCGCCGCCTGCGTCGGCAGGATCGTCGAGAGCGGGCGCACCGTCTACGGGGTCAATACCGGCTTCGGCCTGCTCGCCCAGACCCGGATTCCGGGCGACCGGCTGGCCGAGCTCCAGCGCAACCTCGTCCTGTCGCACAGCTGCGGCCTGGGCGAGGATTTCAGCCGGCCCGTCGTCCGGCTGGCCATGGCGACCAAGGTGATCGGACTGGCCCGCGGCCATTCGGGCGTTCGCCGCGAGGTCGTGGAGCGGCTGCTCGCCCTGCTCGAGGCCGACGCCTTGCCCTGCATCCCGAGCCAGGGCTCGGTCGGAGCGTCGGGCGACCTGGCGCCGCTCGGCCATCTCAGCGCGGCGATGCTGGGCGAGGGACGGATCGACCTCAAGGGGAGGGTCATGCCGGCCGGGGAGGCGCTCCGCGAGCTCGGGCTCGAGCCCCTGGTGCTCGGCCCGAAGGAGGGGCTGGCCCTGATCAACGGCACCCAGGTCTCGACCGCGGTGGCGCTCGATACCCTGTTCACGGCCGAACGGGTGTTCGCCAGCGCCTTGATTTCGGGGGCCTTGTCCCTCGACGCCCTGAAGGGCACCGACGTCGCCTTCGATCCCCGAATCCACCAGGCCCGGGGCCAGAAGGGCCAGATCGACGTGGCCGCGGTGCTTAGGCGGCTGATCGACGGGAGCGAGATCCGCCATAGCCACGACGACTGCGCGAGGGTGCAGGACCCCTACAGCTTCCGCTGCCAGCCGCAGGTGATGGGCGCTTGTCTAGGATTGTTGAGGAATGTGACGGAATTGCTCGCAATCGAAGCCAATGCGGTAACGGACAATCCCTTGCTGTTCGCGGACAGCGACGATTCGCTGTCGGGCGGAAATTTCCACGCCGAGCCGGTCGCCTTCGCCGCCGACATGCTGGCGATGGCGATGTGCGAGGTCGCAAGCATCTCGGAACGCCGGACGGCCGTGCTGGTCGATCCCAAGATGAGCGGGCTTCCCCCCTTCCTGGTCCGGGACAGCGGGGTCAATTCGGGCTTCATGATCGCGCAGGTGACGGCGGCGGCCCTGGTCTCCGAGAACAAGAGCCTGGCCTGGCCGGCGAGCGTGGACACGGTGCCGACCTCGGGCAACCAGGAGGACCATGTCTCGATGGCGACCCATGCCGGAACCAAGGCGCGGCGGATCGCCGGCAATTCGGCCGGGGTGATCGGGATCGAGCTGCTGGCGGCGGCGCAGGGCTGCGACTTCCACGCGCCGCTGAGGAGCTCGCCGGCGTTGGAGGCGGCTCGAGCCGGGATCAGGCGCCACGTGCCGCATTACGAATCCGACCGGTACCTCGCCGAGGAGCTGCGCTGGGCGCAGGATTCGGTCCTGGCGGGGACGTTGTCGGCGGACGTCGAGGCGGAGTTGTTCGGAAGGTGAGCAATCCCCGTCATGCCGGACTTGATCCGGCATCCATGAACACCGCTTCGGAACCCTTGCCACCCTCGGTGTTCATGGATTCCGGCTTTCGCCGGAATGACGGAGCATGATCGACCTCGCCCAAGTCCCCGGACCGCTCGAGCTCGAAGGCGAGGTCTGCGTGATCGGCGCCGGCGCCGCGGGGATCAGCCTCACCCGCCGGCTGCTCGGGCTCGGCCACACCGTCGTGCTGATCGAGAGCGGCGGCCTCGATTACGAGGCGGCGACGGCGGCGCTCAATGCCGGCGAGAATATCGGCGAGGAATATTACGACCTCGAGGACAGCCGGCTTCGCTTCTTCGGAGGCACGACCGCGATCTGGGGCGGGCGCTGCGCCGAGCTCGACCCGATCGATCTGGAGCGCCGCGACCATGTGCCCCATTCGGGCTGGCCGATAGGGTGGGCGGAGCTCGAGCGCTGGTATGGCGAAGCCCGCCCCGGCTTCGGGCTGCCGGCGCGAAAGCCCGAGGCGGAAGAGCTGCGCAGGGCGGGGGTGAAGCTTCCAAGCTTCGACGACCTCGAGACCCCGCTGTGGACCTTCGACCGCCGCTTCAACCGCTTCGCCTGGGAAAGCTGCGCCGATCTCGAGGCCGATCCGAAATGCCAGATCGCGACCCACGCGACCGTGACGGCGATCGTCCGGGAGGGACGCGGCGTCGGGCGGGTCGAGGCCCGCTCGCTCGGCGCCGGCCGGCTGACCGTCAGGGCCGGGGCGTTCGTCCTGGCGGCGGGCGGGATCGAAAATCCCAGGCTTCTGCTCGCCTCGAACCTCGGCAATGAGCGCGACCAGGTCGGTCGCTATTTCATGGAGCATCCGCACGCCCGCGGCGGCAGGATCGTCGACGGCGCGGCGTGGCGGCTTCTCAAGGCGTTCGGGCGCCGGCACCGGGTCGGCGGCCAGGACCTGGCGGCCCTGATCAGCCCGTCGGAAGCGCTCCAGCGGCGCGAGGGGATACTCAACACCTCGCTGACCATCGTCGCCCGCCAGCCGCAGGGACGACGGCAGTTCATCGGGATGAAGGCCTATTCGGGGCTCAAGCACAGCATGGCGCCGACGAAGCGCGGGCGCGCCTTGTGGATGGTCACCAAGAAAGCGGCTGGATGGGCGCAGCGCCATATCGATCCGGCGCGGCCGTGGCTGCTCCACAAGCTCGGCAATCTCGAGGTCGCGCTGCTGGTGCGCGGCGAGCAGGCGCCCAATCCGGCAAGCCGGGTGACTCTGAGCGGCGACACCGACGCCGCCGGAGTGCCGCGGGTGAAGCTCGACTGGCGGCTGTCGGAGATCGACGTCCGAAGCGTCGCGATCCTGGTCGAAACGCTCGGGCGAGAGCTCGACCGGCTCGGGCTCGGCAAGGTCGAGCCGGCGCGCTGGCTCGGCTCGGGCGAGTGGAAGACCGACCCGCTCATCTCCTCCCACCCGATCGGCGGCTATCACCATATGGGGACGACCCGGATGGGACTCGATCCGGCGACAAGCGTCACCGACCCGGACGGCCGGGTGCACGGCGTCGCCAATCTGTGGGTGGCGGGCTCCTCGCTCTTCCCCACCGGCGGCTGGGCCAACCCGACCCTGACGATCGTCGCTTTGGCGCTGCGCAGCGCGGAGAAGATTTCCCGGGAGCTGAAGGCGTGACGGCGGTCGCGCCGGTCGGCGCCAACGACACCCGGCTATGGGGGCTGACGGCGCAGGAGAGGCTGCGGCGGATCGCCGAGGCGCAGAAGATGGACATGCGCGCGGACGGGGAGGTGCTGGTCAATCTGGGCTTCGCCTTCGACCCGTCCTGGCTGAAGCTGGCGGCCGCGACTCCGGGATTGGTGGTGACTCGCGGCGGAGTGCCGGTGCTCGCTCATGCCGGCGATGCCCGCGAGGAGATAAAACGGGCGATGGAGGCCCAGACCCGACTCGCCGCAAGCAGGGAGGGGCCGGGGGTGGGTGCGCCTCCGGAAGATTCACCGCCAGGTGGAGGCCCGCCCAGCCCCGGCTCCTCCCTGTATCCAGGGAGGGGAGAAGTGCTCGCCTGGGAGGAGGCCGGCGACCTGAAAAACGAGGAGCTGCGCAAGAAGGAGCGGCCGTTCATGGAGCGGCTCGCGCCGGAGACGGTGCGGCCGCTCGAGCGGGCGAGCTATTTCGGCGCCTACAAGGGCGTGACCGACCTGCTCACCAAATATCTGTGGCCGGAATGGGCCCTGGTGCTGACCCGCTGGGCGGCCCGGATCGGGATGAGCCCGAACCAGGTGTCGCTGATCGGCGCGGCCTTGTGCCTGCTCGCCACCTGGCTCTTCCACGAAGGCTGGTACTGGCCGGGGCTTGCGGCGGGGCTGGGATTCATGGTGCTCGACACGGTCGACGGCAAGCTCGCCCGCTGCACCATCACCTCGTCGAAGATGGGCGAGGCGATCGACCATGGCGTCGACCTCGTCCATCCCCCTTTCTGGTGGTGGGCCTGGGGGGTCGGGCTCCATTCCTACGGCCGGCCGCTGGAAACCCATCTCTTCTGGTGGACGCTGGCGGTGATCGTCGGCGGCTACGTCGTCCAGCGCCTGATCGAGGGCGCCTTCATCCTCCGCTTCGGGATGCACATCCACGTCTGGCGCCGCTTCGACAGCCGCTTCCGGCTGATCACCGCGAGGCGCAACCCCAACATGGTGATCCTCCTCGCCGCGCTGGCGGCGGGGCGGCCGGACTGGGGTCTGGTGGCGGTGGCGGGATGGACCGTGATCTCGCTCGCGGTCCATCTCGTCCAACTCCTCCAGGCGATGGCGGCGCGAGCGGCGGGCCGGCCGGTAGTGTCCTGGCTGGCCTGAGCGGCGCCCTCCTCGAAGGCCCGAGAGAATGGGTTCGCACATCCGAACCGAATCGCGGCCTTCGGCCGCGGCATGGCGACGGCCGCTCGATCCGCTTGCGGGATGGGTTGCTTCGTCGGGCGGCTGCTCTCAAGGAACGGGAATGAACGAGACGATCCTTCGCTTCGGCTACCCTTCCACCCTTGTCCGCGAATATGAGCATTGGGTGGTGCTGCTACGGCCGGCGCAGCCGACGCTTGGGAGCCTGATCCTCGCCGCGAAGGGGGAGGCGAAGAGCTTTGCAGAGCTGCCGCAGGAAGCCTTCGAGGAGTTGCGGCGGGCCGTCGCGGATATCGAAGCCGCGCTGACAGCCGCCGTCCGCTACGACAGGATCAACTATCTGATGCTGATGATGGTCGACCCCCACGTCCACTTCCACGTCATCCCGCGCTATGAAGGGGAGCGCGAGGCGTGCGGAGTGACGGTGGCGGACGCGGGGTGGCCGAAGGTGCCGGCGCTCGGCGAGGCGGTCGAGCTGGAGGCGGAGCAGGTCGAGGCGCTGGCGAGCTATTTCCGCGGATATTGGTAATTCGTCATGCCGGACTTGATCCGGCATCCATGAACGCGGCGGCGCCGATCGGGGGCGCCGTCGGCGTTCATGGATTCCGGCTTTCGCCGGAATGACGGGATAGCCACTGGGCGGTCAGCGCCCTCGCCGCTTCGACGTCTTCGGGGAAGTCGACTTCCTGCCACTCCTCACCCTTGATCGAGACGGTGCGGACGTCGGCCCCCGACTGGGCGAGGGCGTCGATCGCCCGCAGGTACCAGCGGCGGGTGCCGTCGGGCTGGCGCATCATCCGTTCGACCTGCCCGGCGAACAGCCCCGGCCCCTCGCCGCGGAAGGCGAGGAGGCCGATCGACTCGGCGTTGTACTGGCCGGGCTCGAGCGCCTTGCCGATCCGGAGCAGGCGGTCGCCGTCGCGGAGCACCTTCATGTCGTCCGAATCGTAGCTCCCCTTCTCGTCGACGGTGACCGCGATCGGCCCCGGGTCCGCCTGGAGGACCCGCCCGAGCAGCGCCGGCGAGACCAGGGTGTCGCCGTTGAGCAGCAGGGTGTCGCGGTCGAGCTCGGCGCGCGCCATCCAGACCGAGCCGAGATTGTCGGCGACATGGTAGAAGGGGTTGAACAAGGTCCGAACGCCGGAGCGCCGGGCCGCGACCTCCGCGACCTTTTCCTCGGCGAAGCCGGTGACGACGACGATGTCGGCCATGCCCGCGCCCTGGAGCGCGTCCAGCTGCCATTCGAGCAGGCTCTTCCCGTTCAGCTCGATGAGGCATTTCGGCCTCTCCGCCGTCAGCGGCAGAAGTCGCGAACCCTTGCCGGCGCTGAGGATGATCGCTTTGTCGATGGTCATGAAAGGCGCCGCTTCCCCCGAGGCCGCGGCCCAGCGCGCGACACTTTCGAGCCGCGGCTATTAGGGTTTGACTTGGGCAAAGTTGGGGCGCGGGACCATCCCCTTTCGAGCGGCCCTGCGAGCCTTTCCGCTACGGAGCGCAAAGCGGGCGTGGCGGATGGGCAACGGCGGCGGGATTAACGGCCCCGCCCCGCAAATTTCGATAGCCGCCGCCGCCGCTTGCTGGGATTGCTGGATGGGTGATGGGGGATTGGACCGCGATCGTGCTGGCGGGGCGCCGGCCGGGGGAAAATGGCTTCGCGGCTTCGCATGGCGTGCCGGCGAAGGCTCTCATCCGCGCCGGCGGCGAGCCGATGCTCGGCCGGGTTGCGCGGGCCCTGCTCGACTCGCCGTCGGTCGCGCGGGTCGTCATCCTCGCCCAGGAGGCCGAGTCGCTTCTGGCCGGCGAGCTCGAGTGGATGACGCGGGAGCCCCGGATCACGACCGCGCAGTCCTCGGACGGCATCTCGGCCAGCGTCGGCCGGGTGGCCGGCACCGGGGCCGCGCCCTATCCGGTCCTGGTCACCACCGCCGACCACGCCCTGCTCCGGCCCGAGATGGTCGAGGCCTTCATCGCCGGCGCCGACGGGGTCGACGCGGCCTTCGCCATGGTCGACCGAAAGACGGTCGAGAAGGCCTATCCCGACACGAAGCGGACCTGGCTCAAGGCTGCCAACGGCCATTTCAGCGGCGCCAACCTGTTCGCCTTGCTGACCCCCCAGTCGATGCGCGGGACCGACTTCTGGGCCCGGGCCGAGAAGGACCGCAAGCGCACCCTCAAGCTGCTCAGCTTCCTCGGGCTCGGCATGTTCCTTCGCGCCGTGACCCGGACGATCACGCTCGAGGCCGCCGCGGAACGGACCGGACGCAAGGCGGGCTTCCGGCTGAAGGCGGTGGTGCTTCCGTTCGCCGAGGCGGCGATCGACGTCGACAAGCAGGCGGACCTGGAGCTGGCCGAGCGGATCCTGGCGGCCCGGGCGGCCCTACCAGCCGCCCCCGCCGCCGCCTCCGCCGCCGCCGCCGGACGACCCGCCGCCCCCTGATCCGCTGCTCGACCCCGGAGCGGCGGAGGCGGAGGAGATGGTGCTGGCCAGCGACGAGCCGACGCTGTCGGCGAAGTCGCCCGGATCGTTCCACGGGTCGGAGCTTCCCGAATACCAGCCCATCGACTGCGACTGCCCGGAAGCGGCCGCGGCGGCGAGAACCGAGGTGAAGCGCGAGGCCCAGTCATTCTCGACCTCGAGCGCGATCGCGTAGGGGAGGTAGCGCTCGAACAATTCGGGGGTCTTCTCGGGCGGATGGAGGGCCTCGAGCCGTTCCTCCTCGGCGACCGAGATATAGTGGCGAAAGCCGGCGATCCGGTCGAGCACGGCGCGCCCCTCGCGGGTCGGAGCGGCCATCCAGCTGAAGGCGGTGAGCACGACCGGCAGCGCGAGGAGCGGCAGCGCCAGCGGGACGAGGCGCCTGAAATCGCCGTAGGCGACGATCCCTTCGACGGCGTTGCCGATGGTGACGACTCCGGCGACGAGCCCGATCACTCCGAGAAAGGCCGCGAAGAGCTTGGCGGCCACCGCCATGGCGCTCCCGGTTCCGCGGTGGAGGGAATAGAGGCCCAGCGCGGCCGCGGGCAGGACCAGCGCCGCCGCCGCGACCAGGACGTCGTTGCGCCCATAGTCGCCGGCCGCGGTCAGCACGGCCAGGGCCGCGGGGACGGCGAGCGCGCCGATCATGAGGACGAGCCCGCGGACCGCCCAGATCCGGTTGCGGACGAAGAGCCGGCCTTCGTAATCGCGCTTGAGCCCTTTCTCGAGCGCGTCCTTGGCCCCGCTGAAGGTAGCGTGGTTCTTCTGCTCCATCAGGATCGAATCGCCGCCCGCGAACAGCCTCGAGAGCATCGAGGCTTCCGGCTCGCGCAGCGTGCTCGCGCCCTCCGTCTTGTCGATCCTCGTCTTGTCGCGGCGCAGGAAGCCGCCATCCTCCTCAGCGAGCCGGAGATGGCCGCCGACTCCGAGCTCGACCAGGGCGGCGGCGAAGGCGCGGCTGTCGGCGCCCATTTCGGTGATGTAGCGCATCGCCGCGGCGGACAGGCCGTCGGGCGGAGTGAAGAGGGGGACGACCGTCCCCGGCTTCGGGTCGCGGCCGGCGCGGCGCCAGGCGTGGAAATAATAAGCGAGCAGCCCGAGCAGCGCGAGCGCGCCCGCGGCGGGCGGCGCATTCGCTTCCAGGAAGACGCGCGCGGCCGACGGCGGCGGCGGCGGCGCGACGACGCCTTTCGGCCAGGCGACGGCGACGGTCAGCCCCTCGGCCGGGGCGAGCGGGGCGGTGGTTCGGAAGACGATCTCGCCGGGGATCTCGGTGACGACCTGCGCGGCCCGAGCCGTCGAACCCTCAGGACCGGTATAAGCCGAGGGACGGCTGAACGGGACCGGATCGGGCAAGCGGATTCGGGCCTCGGCGACGTCGATCGGGAAGAGCCAGCCATTGCCGGTCGCGTTCCAGTAGAGCTCGTCGAAATCCTTGAAGAAGCCGAGCTGGCGGGTGGTCCGGTAGCGGATCGAATAGACATGCTCGCCCGGCGGAACGCTCGTCTCGGCGGAGCCCATGTAGACTCGGACGCCATTGCTTACCCGCTCCGTGTGCCAGGGCTCCTCGGCGCCGTCGCGCTTCACCTCGACGACCTCGAAGCCGACGCGGATCTGGCCGCCGGAGCGGCTGGCGTAGCGGGTCGGAAAATCGCGGTAGATGCCGTGATCGATGCGCTCGCCTTCCGAGCGGACCCGGATGGTCTCGGTGACGTCGAGCTCGCCGTCGCGCTCGACGAGGACGTCGCTCAGATAGTGGAGGATGCGCTCCTCCGCCGCCGCCGGGGCGGGCCAGAGCAGAGCGAGCGCCGCCAGCAGCGGCGGCAGGAGCCGCTGCATCAGCCGGCCCGGCCGAAGCTGACCCTCGGCGCCGTCTGGATGCTCGAATCGCCGTCCTCGTAGAACGGCTCTTCGGAGAAACCCAACGGCCGGGCGAGAAGCACGTCGGGAAAGGACTGGACGCTCGTGTTGAGGTCGCGGACGGTGGCGTTGTAATAGCGGCGCGCGCCCTGCAGCTGCTCCTCGATCTCGGCGAGCTCGTCCTGGAGAGCCCGGAAATTCTCGTCCGCCTTGAGGTCGGGATAGTCCTCGGCGACCGCCATCAGCCGACCGAGCATGGCTCCGAAGGCGCTGTCGGCCTGGGCGGTGGCCTGGACTCCCCCGGCTTTGGTGGGGTCGGCGCGATGGGCGGTGACCTCGGTCAGCACCTCGCGCTCGTGGGTGGCATAGCCCTCGACGGTGCTGACCAGGTTAGGCACCAGGTCGGCCCGGCGGCGAAGCTGGACGGTGATGCCGCTGAACCCCTCCCGGGCCAGCGCGCGAAGACGGACCAGGCGGTTGTAGACGACGATCGCATAGAGAAGGGCCAGCGCGAGCAGGCCGAGCGAAATCCATAATCCCATGGCTGATTCCCCCTTGCCCGGCTTCTAGGGGAGGCGGGACGCCGAGGCTAGCCGCCGCTTGGCGTCGGCGAGCGAAGTTGCCGTGCTCGAGCCGCGGCCGCGGATCGCGGGATCGACCTATCGGTGCAAGTCCCGGCCGTCGTCCCGAAGAATTCGCAAGATTTCATGTCCGCCCGCCGCTGAGCGTCTCCGAACGGCGATGGGTCCGACAACGGATACAATCAAAAACGTGCATTCATTGTTACAAATCCCATGGTTAATTCCAATAACGAGCGTGATCCATCCTGAATCGGATGTAATTTTGCGTTCCGCGCCAATTGCTTATTGGAATGTCCGCAAATAGCCTGACCCGCGAGTCGGACCGATGCTCGCTCCGACACCTTCAGGGGGGATGGTATATGCTCATTCGTGGTAAAATGACGCTCAGCCTGCGCGCTTTAGCTTTGGGTACTGCGGCGGCTTCGGCGTTTCTGGCGGCCGGGACCGCATCGGCGCAGCCCGGCCTTGGCATGGACATCCCCAACCCGCCCGAGCTGAAGAAGCGCGGCGCGTCGCCGGACCACCCCTTCGACCCGGACAGCAAGGAGATCCGGCTCGACCTCAACATCGAATATGTCGACGGAGTCATCTACAACCCGAGGACCGGCGTGGACGACAAGGTCCGGCTGCGCGGCTACACGCAGGACGGCCTTCCTCTGCCGCAGCGCTACGTCTCGCCGTCGATCAACGCCCGTCCGGGCGACACCGTGCGCATCTCGCTCAACAACAAGCTGCCGGCGACGACGACGTCCTACGACGCCGGCTGCGCGAGCGCCGAGCACAACGTCCCGCACTGCTTCAACGGCAGCAACCTCCATTTCCACGGCCTCAACGTGAACCCGTCGGGCAACGGCGACAACGTGCTGCTGTCGATCAATCCCGGCGTGAAGTTCGAGTATGAGATCGCGATCGCTCCCGAGCATCCGGCCGGCACCTTCTGGTACCATACCCACCGGCACGGCTCGACCGCTCTCCAAGTCTCGAGCGGAATGGCAGGCCCGCTGATCGTCAAGGGCGACAGGGTTCCGACCCCGACCCGGAACGGCGACCTCGACACCCTGCTCGGCGGCGTCTCGACGATGAAGGAGCGGACCCTGGTCTTCCAGCAGATCCAATATGGCTGCTTCGATCAGAACCAGGACATCAAGTTCATCCTCAACAACCAGGGCAACGCCGTCCGCGCCTGGACCTGCGATGCGAACGACGTCGGCGGCGTCGAGACCTACCAGGACAAGAACGGGCTCGGCTTCGGGACCTTCTCCAGCTGGGGCCAGTCGGGCCGCTACACGAGCATCAACGGCTACGTCATCCCGACCTTCCAGATGAAGCAGAACGCGGTCGAGCGCTGGCGCATGATCCACGGCGGCATCCGCGACACGATCCGGGTCATCTTCGTCAAGGCCAACGGCCCGAGCGTCGATCCGCGGCCCGGCGAGCAGCTCGCGGCCGAGAACATGGAGGCTTTCGTCCAGGCGAACTGCAGCTTCCAGACCCAGTTCTTCGACCTCGTCGCGGCCGACGGCCTGACCATGAAGCAGGCCATGCACACCCGCAACGCGACGATGCAGCCGGGCTACCGGTGGGACGCCCTGGTGTCCTTCCCGGTCGAGGGCGAATATTGCATGCTCGACGTGACCAGCCAGTCGACCGAGAGCGTCGGCGGGCTGCCGTCCGGAGTGCGCCTGCTCGGGATCGTCAAGGTCGCCCGCGACCAGGACAATGTGCAGCGCGGGACCGTCACCCAGCAGCTGGTCGACGCCGCCCAGAAGACGATGCCGGCCGACGTTCGCGACGCGGTCATCGCCGACCTCAACAACGGCATGAGGTTCAGCCGGTTCACCCCGCACCAGACGATCGCCCAGAGCGAGCTTTCGGGCGGCCAGCAGCTCACCTTCGACATCCAGGCCCAGCCCACGCAGACGCTGTTCATGGTCGCCAACCAGCTCGTCGGATCGGCCGGCTACAATCCCCAGCCCTACAATCCGGCGCGGACCGACCGGAAGCTGACCCTGGGAACCGCCGAAGAGTGGAAGCTGACCTCGAACGGGGTCGGCCATCCCTTCCACATCCACGTCAACCCGTTCGAGATCGTCTCGATCGTCAACAACAACAACCCGTCGGTGGACGTCAGCGTGCCGGGCTCGTTCGACAATGGCGACCCGCAATATGTCGGCCTCAAGGGCCTCTGGAAGGACACTTTGTGGATCAAGCCGAACTATACGGTCACGATCCGCAGCCGCTACGAGCGCTACATCGGCGACTTCGTTCTCCATTGCCACATCCTCGACCACGAGGACCAGGGCATGATGCAGAACGTGGCCATCGTCCTGCCGGGCGGAACCTCGGCCAGCGTCAACGCGGCGCCGGCGGACCCGCACGGGATCCACTAGGCCTCGACGACGCTTCCGGAACGAAGAAAGGCCCCGCCGCGAGGCGGGGCCTTTTTCCTGTGCGAGGCTGGGAATCCGGCCGGAGGGCCGTTGCCACGCCGGCCCTTCGGAGCGGGCGGACGGTGCGGGGTGGCTGGCGGCGGGTGCGGCGCCTGCGCGATTCACGGCGAGTTGGGATGGTCGCTTCCGGGATCTGCGGCACGGCGGATCGAGGCCCGTCCGGAGGCCATCGGCGCCGGCTTCGGCCGAGCGATCGGCTTCCCGGCGACGGGCGCGCGATCCGCTCCGCGGTCCGCGGGAGGGTCGCCCACGCCTCCGCGCGGCGCCGAGCTCGCCATCCTGCGGCCCGGCCGGCACTTCGGCGCCCTGCTCGTCTCCCCGGGCCCGCCGGGCCCGCGCCTGCCGCCGGGACGGCCGAGGAGAGCCGAAACGACGAAAGGCCCCGCCTTGCGGCGGGGCCTTCGTTGGTTGCGGGGGTAGGATTTGAACCTACGACCTTCAGGTTATGAGCCTGACGAGCTACCGGGCTGCTCCACCCCGCGCCAAGCGACTGAGCCGCCCGCAACGCGTCCGGGGACGCGCCGCAGGCGGCTCAATCTTGTGAATGGGCTCTCTCAACCGCTCGCCGCAAAGCCTGGCGACGACCTACTCTTCCATTGCTTAGGCAATAGTACCATCGGCGCTGTCAGGTTTCACGGCCGAGTTCGGGATGGGATCGGGTGGGTCACTGACGCTATGGCCACCAAGCTATGTGGCGAGCGGATGAGAAATTCTAGAAATCGTGCACGTTCTGACCGTCTGGCTGAGATCCAACCGACAGCCAAAGCTGTCGTTGATGGTGGGATTCTCAAGCGCGAATAGAGCAATTAGGACCGGTTAGCTCCATGGGTTACCCCACTTCCACATCCGGCCTATCAACGTCGTGGTCTTCGACGGCTCTATGATAACTTATCTTGAGGGAGGCTTCCCGCTTAGATGCTTTCAGCGG
>DASTLX010000062.1:0-100728 GCA_035714565.1 Allosphingosinicella sp. | reverse complement strand
GGCGGCGCTGAACTTGGTTTCCACCAGCGCGGTGACGATTGCCGCGCCGAGCCCCTTCCTGCGATGCTCGGCGGATGTGTGGATGCGGTCGAATATGAAAACGCCCGCGGCCTCCGTTGCGAAGCCGCCGGCGACGATCGTGCCTTGCGCGATCGATGAGACTCGCGCCTCCGCAACGCCGCCGCCGCAAGTCAGGTGCAATGCATAACCGTCCGGCAGCGCCCTCGGCGCAAGCGGCGTCGCGGCAGACATGAAATAGGCGGGCGGGAGAAGCTTCCACCTGTCCGGCAGCGCCGCCCTCAACGCCTCGCGAGCACCGCACAACTTGATCAGGTAACCGGGCTCGCGCAGCGCCCGGCCAAGCTCGACCAGCCCCTCCTTCGCGTCCGCAAAGACCCAGCGGCAGATCTCGTCCTTCGAACCTGTGTCGACTCTCCAGCCGCCGCGGTCCGGAATGGGCGCGGGCAGGCCCCGTGCCGCCGAGCGCGCGGTGAGCCATGCTCGAACGAGTTCAAGGTCGTGATCGTCCGCTCGCATCTCCTCGACCTTCTGCGATGCGGACTTCGCCGACAAGCCGCCGTGGAGCCCGGCAGACACCGCGGGCGGACCAACAGCAGGCGCCTGCGGGATCAGCGGGTGGCGTCGAGCCGGCGCTTCGCCTCCGAGCAATCCGCCTCCATCTGCGCCTTGAGCGCGTCGAGACTGTCGAACTTCGCCTCGTCGCGCAGGAAGGAGAGGAGCTCGACCTCGATCGTCTCGCCGTAGAGGTTGCCGTCGAAGTCGAAGAAATAGGGCTCGAGCAGCTCCTTGGGCGGATCGAAGGTCGGGCGGATGCCGAGGCTGGCGGCACCGTCCAGCATGACCCCGTCGGCGAGGCGGCCGCGCACCGCGTAGATGCCGAAGCGCGGCCGCTGGTACTTGCCGAGGCCGAGATTGGCGGTGGGGTAGCCGAGCTCGCGCCCCCGGCGGTCGCCGTGCTCGACCACCCCCTCGATCGCGAACGGCCGGGTGAGGAGGCGGGAGGCGGTCTCGCAATCGCCGGCCTTGAGCGCATCGCGGATGCGGCTGGACGAGATCAGCTCGCCCTCGGCCGCCACCGGGCCCACCGCGTCGACTGAGAGGCCGTGCTCGTGCCCCAGGCGCTCCAGCACCTCGACATTGCCGCCGCGGCCGCGGCCGAAGGTGAAGTCCTCGCCTGTCACGACGCCGGCGGCGCCCATCAGGTCGCGCAGCCGGTGGGTGACGAACTCCTCGGCAGTGGTGGCGGCGAGCTCGGCGTCGAAGCGGAAGACGATCATCGCGTCGGCGCCGGCCGCCTTGAACAGCCGCTCGCGCTGCTCGAGCGTGGTCAGGCGGAACCAGGGGGTCTCCGGCCGGAAATAGCGGACCGGGTGCGGATCGAAGGTCGCGACCAGCGCCGGCCGGTTCTCGGCCCGGGCGCGCTGCACCGCCCGGCCGACCACGGCCTGGTGCCCCTTGTGGAATCCATCGAAATTGCCGAGCGCGACGATGCCGCCGCGAAGCCGCTCCGGAACCGCCGAGCCGCCGTCCAGCCGCTCCATGGAGGCGCTATAGGGGCGATCAGGCGGCGTCGGAAGCCCGCACGAGACACACGAAGCTGAAGGCCGGGCGACCGCCGTCCGCCGCGTGATCCTCCCGCGACGTCTCCCGCCAGACGGAGCGATCGAACGGCGGGAGGAAGGTGTCGCCCTCGACGGCGCCGTGGATTTCGGTAAGCTCGACCGCGGTCGCGAGCGGCTCGAACAGCCGGAATATTTCGGCGCCGCCGATCACCGAGACGCGGGGCTCGCCGGCCACGAAACCGAGCGCTTCTTCCACCGTCGCTGCTCTTTCCGCGCCCTCGGCGCCCCAGCCGCGGTCGCGGGTGAGGACTATGTGGCGGCGGCCCGGAAGCAGCTTGGGCAGGCTCTCGAAGGTGCGGCGGCCCATGATCATCGGCGTGCCCATGGTGAGGGCCTTGAAGCGCCTGAGGTCGTCGGGGAGGTGCCAGGGCAGGGCGCCGTCGCGGCCGATGACCCCGTTTTCGGCCCGCGCCACGACGAGGGTTATTTCGGCAGGAACAAGGGTCATTCCGCCCTCCTAGCCCGCTTTTTACTGGCGGCCTACGCCTCGCTTGCGGAGCCGGCGCGAGCCTGTACTGTCAAGGACGGGAGGCCGCTTGCAGAAGCTGACTGACTATTTCGACGCGACCGCCGGCGGCCTTGCCAGGCTGTACGACGCCGACGGCCTGTTCAGCCGGACGATCGACCGGGCTGCCCGCGGCGCGCTGTTCGAATATCGCCGCCTGTTGCTCGAAGAGTGCGGCGATGTCTCAGGGCTGAGCGTGCTCGACGTCGGCTGCGGTCCCGGCCTTTACCTCGAAGCGCTCGCTGCCCGCGGCGCGTCGGTAACGGGCATCGATATCTCGCCGGCCATGCTCGCTCTGGCGCGGCAGCGGCTCGACAAGGCGGGCCTCGCGGCGACGTTGGTGGAGGGCGACGCTCAGGCGATGGCGCTCGGCCGTCACGACATCGTGCTCGCCGTCGGCCTGTTCGACTATGTCGATGCGCCCGCCGAGATGATGCGAACGCTGGCTGCCGCGGCGCGATCCAAGGTGATCGCGACCTTTCCGCGGCCTTCGCCCCTCTGGACGCGGGTCCGCAGTTGGCGTTACTCTCGGCACGGAATTGCGCTGAAATTCTACGGGGTGGAGGAGGTGGCGGCGCTCGCCGACGCAGCCGGTCTCGCCAGGCGCAGGGTCGAGTTGGTCGACAGATCGGGCGGCGGGCTGTTCCTGGCCGCCGATGTCGCGGCATCCGCGAGGGAAGGACGGACATGAAGGTTTGCCTTATCCAGGTGCCCCCGGCATCCGAGTTCGACCGGCACTGGGCCCGATTCCCTGTTCTTGGGCTCGCCTATCTGGCCGCGGCGGTGCGCGCGGCCGGGCACCAGGTGATCCTGCTCGACGGCAAGCTGGACATGCTGTCGGCGGAGGAGATTTGCGACCGCGCGGTCCGGGCCGGAGCGGACATCGTCGGCCTCACCTGCATGACGGTCGAATTCCCGATGGTGGTGCGCATCGCCTCCGCGATCCGCGCCCGTTCGAACGTGCCGATCGTGGTCGGCGGCGCCCACGTCAACGCCGTCAAGCAGCAGGCGCTGATCGAATGCTCGGCCATCGACTTCGCCTGTGTGGGCGAGGGCGAATATGCGTTGAACGAGCTGATCGCGGCGGTCGGCGGCGAGGGGTCGTTCGAGGATATCACGGGGCTTTGCTGGCGCCGCGACCGGGAAATCGTCGTCAACGCGACGCGGCCCTATCCCAAGGACTACGATCTGCTGCCCTTCCCCGCGTGGGACATGTTCAAGGTCAGCACCCAGATCCCGGTCCTGACCCATCGCGGCTGCCCCTATCGCTGCACCTTCTGCGGACACAATAGCGGTTTCAAGACGCGCTTCCGCTCCGTCGAGAACGTGCTCGCCGAGCTGCGCTACGCGGTCGAGACTTTCCAGCCCGAGGTGATCCGCTTCGAAGATGAGACGTTCGGGCTGGATCTCAAACGCACCAAGGACATTATCGCCGGGATCATCGCCTACGGGCTGCACCGCAAGGTCACCTTCTCCGCCCAGACCCGCGTCGACCGGGTGGACGCCGAGTTCATGAAGATGCTGCGGGAGGCGAATTTCGAGACGCTCGAGCTCGGCGTCGAATCCGGCAATTCGGAAGTGCTCAAATCGATCCGCAAGGGCATCACACTCGATCAGGTGGACCGGGCGGTGAAGCTCGCCAAGGCCGAGAATCTGATGGTGTGGTGCAAGTTCATCCTCGGCCATCCCAATGAGACCCGCGCGACCATCCGCGACACGATCCGATACATTGCGCGCCTCAATCCGCACCGCCTGTCCGTCTCGATCATGACTCCGTTCCCGGGCACGCCGATCCACGAAATGGCGATCCGCGGCGAGGGCGGCTATCGGCTGCTTTCGACCGACTGGAAGGATTTCGACAAATATTCGACCGGCGCGCTCGAGCTCGACGGGCTGCCGCTCTGGCGGCTCAAGATGTATCAGATCCTCTGCTACCTGATGCTGTATCTCAGGAACGGGCGGATGCGCGAGCTGTTCGGCCTCGTCCGCGAGCACCGGGTGATGGCCTTCTCGATGCTCGGCGGCGCGTTCAAGGCTTTGGGCGAGCGTCTGTTCGTGCGTCGCCCGAGACCGCTGCCGGTGACGCAGGTGGCTGCGGAATAGCTTCGGCTCAGACTGCGACCGGCGCCGGGATGTGCGGATCCGCGGCGTAGCCGCTCACCTCGAAATCCTCATATCGATATTGATCGATCGCCGGCGGCCTGCGCCTGATGGTCAGCGTCGGCAGCGGCTTGGGCACCCGCGTGAGCTGCAGGCGGGCCTGGTCGAGGTGGTTGGAATAGAGGTGGCAGTCGCCGCCGGTCCAGACGAACACGCCCGGCTCCAGCCCCGCCTGCTGGGCGAGCATGTGGGTGAGGAGGGCGTAGCTGGCGATGTTGAAGGGCACGCCCAGGAAGACGTCGGCGCTGCGCTGGTAGAGCTGGAGGTTGAGCCGGCCGTTCGCGACCTGGGTCTGAAACAGGCAATGGCAGGGGGCGAGCGCCATCCGGTCGAGCTCGGCCGGGTTCCAGGCCGAGACGATCTGGCGCCGGGAGGCGGGGTCGCGGTTGATCAGCGCGACGAGATTGGCGATCTGGTCGACGTGGCGGCCGTCCGGCCCCTCCCAGTCGCGCCACTGCTTGCCGTAAACGGGGCCGAGTTCGCCATTCTCGTCGGCCCATTCGTCCCAGATGCTGACCCGGTTCTCCTTCAGCCAGGCGACATTGGTCTCGCCCCGCAGGAACCACAGCAGCTCGATGATGATCGAGCGCAGGTGGAGCTTCTTGGTGGTCAGCAGCGGGAAGCCTTCGGCAAGATCGAAACGCATCTGGTGGCCGAAGACCGAGAGGGTGCCGGTGCCGGTGCGGTCCTGTTGCGAAACCCCCTCGTCGAGGGTTCGCCGCAGAAGCTGGAGGTAGGGCTGCATAGCGCTTCTATGGCGGCTGGCGGGGCGCATTCCAAGCGGCCGCGGACGGTGTCTCCGGAATGGAGTGAATCGCCCTCGGAACGGATTCGAAGTCTGGCGCGGCGATCGGCGGGGAGTGGCAAATGCGTGCGGCTGAGAGACGCACGTGGACCCAGCCGGCCAGCAATCACTGTTTGTCCGCACCGCCGAGGATGCGCGGCGCCTGCTCGCGCCCGTGTTCGACGGCGCGGAGGTTGAGAGGATCGGCGTTCTCCACCTCGATGGCGAGCGGCGCCTGCTCGGCGTCGGCGAGTTCGAGGGAGGCTTCGACGCGGTCGAGCTGCCGGCGCGGCTGCTGTTCGGCGAGGCGCTGCGGCTCGGGGCCGAGGGGCTGGTGGTCGCGCACAACCATCCCAGCGGCGACGCCGGCCCGAGCGAGAGCGACCGGCGGGCGACGCGGATTCTCGCGGAGACGGGAGAGCGGCTCGGCATCCTCCTTCACGATCATCTGATCTTCGCGCGCGCGGAGTGCCGTAGCCTGCGGGCGCTCGGCCTTCTCTGACGCCTCAGGGCAGCGGGCAGGCCGGGATTTGCCGCGGCTCGGGGCGCGGGTCCTTGGGCTCGAACTGGGCGAAATAGCTTTCGGTATCGGCGAGCCGCTCGAATCGGGTGAGCTGGTAGCCGACGGCGGCGAATTCGCAGATGAGGAGCCGCGGCGGGGTGCCGTGGCGGTCGGTCGGGCGGTCGGCGTCGACGACGACGATTCGTCCGCCGTGCTTCACGTCGTCCCGCAGGTGCCAGAGGAACTCGCTCGGGCTCGCGATCTCATGATACATGTGGATCATCAGGATCCGGTCGAACGACACATCGGGAAGCAGCGGATCGTTGGGCTGACCGAGCTTAACCGCGACATTCTCCAGATTCTCGCGGTGGACGCGCTGGGCCAGCTCGGAGACCGTGTTGGGGACGATGTCCTGCGCCAGGACGCGGCCGCGCTTGCCGACCAGCGGCGCGAGGCGGACCGTATAATAGCCTTCGCCGGCACCGATGTCGGCGACGTACATGCCCTCGTGGATGTCGGCGAGCTTCATCACCGTCTCCGCCTCGCCGAGACTGTCGCGGGCGTCCTCGTTCGAGTAGCGCGACGAGACGATCGGCGAGACCGGCCTTTTGGGCTGCGGAAAGACGGAGGCCTCCTCCTGCTTCTTGCAGGCGGAAAGGACCGCAAGGGCCAGAAGGGCGCTCCTAGTCCACATCGTCCACTTCCACCTTTTCCCCGGTTACGCGCTGGGAGAGCGCGGCGGCCATGAAGCGGTCGAGATCGCCGTCGAGCACGTCGGACGGCGCCGTCGAGGTGACGCCGGTGCGAAGATCCTTCACCAGCTGGTAGGGCTGGAGGACGTAGGAGCGGATCTGGTGGCCCCAGCCGATGTCGGTCTTGGCGGCCGCGGTCGCGTTCGCCTCCGCCTCGCGCTTCTGGAGTTCGGCCTCGTAGAGCTTGGCCCGCAGCTGGTTGTAGGCCTCTGCCTTGTTCTTGTGCTGCGAGCGCTGGTTCTGGCACTGGACGACGATCCCCGTCGGCAGGTGGGTGATCCTGACTGCGGAATCGGTCGTGTTGATATGCTGTCCGCCGGCGCCCGAGGCGCGGTAGGTGTCGATGCGCAGCTCGCTCTCGTTGATCTCGACGTCGATATTGTCGTCGATCACCGGATAGACCCAGACCGAGGCGAAGCTGGTGTGCCGCCGGGCCGAGCTGTCATAGGGGCTGATGCGGACGAGGCGGTGGACGCCGCTCTCCGTCTTCGCATAGCCGTAGGCGTTCTCGCCCTTGACCAGCAGGGTCGCCGATTTGATGCCGGCCTGCTCACCCCCATGCTTGTCGACCACCTCGACTCTCATGCCGTGGCGTTCGGCCCAGCGCGTGTACATGCGCTCGAGCATGCCGGCCCAGTCGTTGCTTTCGGTGCCGCCTGCGCCGGCGTTGATTTCAACATAGGTGTCGTTGGCGTCGGCCTCGCCGGCGAGAAGCGCCTTCACCTTGTCCTGCTCGGCGCGTTCGGCGAGCTCGGCGAGCGATTTCACCGCGTCGTCGACGAGGGGCTCGTCGCCTTCCGCCTCGGCCATCTCGATCAGCTCGATGGTGTCGTCGAGCTCCTGCTGGATCTTGCGGGTGGCGGCGATCGCCTCGTCGAGACGGCGTCGCTCGCGCATCACCTCCTGCGCCTGCTTCGGGTCGTTCCACAGCGCCTGGTCCTCGACGCGCGCGTTGAGCTCGTCGAGCCGGCGCAGCGCCCGGTCCCAGTCGAGGAAGCGGCGCAGCAGCGCGACGGCGGCGTTGATCTGGTCGGCAAAGGCTTGCGCTTCGGCGCGCATTTCTAATCCTTAGAGGCCGTCGCCCCGGCGCAGGCCGGGGTCTCGGGACAAGAAGACACCAAGGGCGAGACGAGATCGCGGCCTCCGCCGGGATGACGGTCCGCCCCTTGCGGTGCGGACCTAGTAAATCCCGCCCTGATTTTGCAAGAAGTCGCTGTCCGCGCTGCTCGCCCGCCGGGCGGCGCGGGCCTTGGGCGGCGCCTTGCGTACCGCCGTCGCGACCGGCAGCTCGCGCCGGATCGAGCGCCTCGGCTCGCTCTCCGGCTTGAACGCCTCCCAGATCACCGCCGCCTTCGGCTCGTCGGTCGGCCAGGCGCCGAACACCTTGCGGCCCGAGCGGCGGTCGATCCGGACCATGCGGATGCCGGGCGCGGCGCGGAACGGCACCGGCGGCAGGTCCTTGAAAGCGATTTGGGCGAATTGCTTGAAAATCGGCGCCGCCACCGTCCCCCCCTGGGCCCAGCCGCCGAGCGAGCGGGGGTGGTCGAAGCCGATATAGACGCCCGCCACAACGTCGGGCGTGCCGCCGATGAACCACACGTTGGTCGGGCCGCTCGATGTGCCGGTCTTGCCGAACAGCGGCCGCTTCAAATCGCGGAGCACCTGGGCGGTGCCGCGCTGGACGACGCCTTCGAGAATGTGGACCATCTGGTAGGCAGTCATCGGATCGAGCACCTGCTTGGTGCGCAGCGGCGGGCGGGGCATCGGTTTGCCGTTCCAGTCCGGTGCGTTGCAGCCCTCGCAGGGCCGGCGGTCGGCGCGGTAGATGATCTTGCCGTTGCGGTCCTGGATATAGTCGATGAGTGTCGGCTTCAGCTCCCGCCCTTGGTTGGCGATGATCGCAAAGGCGTTGGTCATCCTGAGCACGGTCGCGTCGCCGGCGCCGAGCGCGATGGCGAGGTAATTGGGATAGGGCTTGCCGTCGGAGCCGCTGAGGCCGAGGCGGGTGGCGAGGCGGGTCACCTTGTCCATGCCGGTCTGGTTGGCGGCGCGGACGGTCATCAGGTTGCGCGACTGCTCGATGCCCCAGCGCATAGTCTGCGGGCCGGCATTGCCGCCGGAGAAGTTGCGGAAGCATTTCTGGCCGAGCGCAGCGCCCTGGTAGACGCAGAAGGGGCCGTCCACGATGATCGAAGCGGGCGTCATGCCGTTGTCGAGCGCGGCCGAATAGACGACCGGCTTGAAGGTCGATCCAGGCTGCCGATAAGCTTGGGTAGCGCGATTGAAGTCGTCGCCCTTGATGTCGAAGCCGCCCTGCATGGCGAGGACGCGGCCGGTGCCGACTTCTTCCGCGACGAAGCCGCCCGACACTTCCGGGATCGAGCGGAGCGCCCACGCCGAGCCTTCGGGCTTCACCGCTACGATGGCGCCGGGGCGGAGCGCGCTGAAGGCGGCGGTGCCGGTGCCGCGCTTCGGCATCGATGCCAGGGAGGCGGGGAGGGTGCCGGTGCTGCCGTCGACGAAGCCGATCGCCGCCGCGCCGGCGGACTTGCTCAGCACGACCGCGGCGCGCCAGTCCGCATAGCCGACGCCGAACGGCGCGCGCGCGAGTTGGCCGCGCCAGTCGCCGTTTACGTCGATCGAGAGGCCCGGATCGCGCCAGCCGCGGCCGCGGTCGTAGCGGACGAGGGCGTCGCGCAGCGCGGTCTCCGCCGCTTTCTGCTTGGTGAGGTCGATCGACGTTCGGACCCACAGGCCGCCGGTGTAGACGCCGTTCGGGCCTTTCTCCGTCTGCTCGCCGTAGCGCTCCATCAGCTGGCGCCGGACCTCTTCCATGAAATAGCCGCCGATGTTGCGGACGCTGTTGCTCGTCCCCCGCACCACGCCGAGCGGTGCGGCCTGCGCCGCCATGCGCTGGTCGGCGCTGATCTTGCCGTTCCGCTCCATCTCGGAGAGGACCCAGTTGCGCCGCGCGAGCGCGCGCTTCGTCTGCCGCGCGGGATCATAATTGCTCGGCGCCTTGGGGAGGATGGCGAGGTAGGCAACCTCCGGCAGGGTCAGCTGGTCGACGTCCTTGTCGAAATAGGCGCGCGCGGCCGCCTGCACGCCATAGGCGTTTCGGCCGAGGAAGATCTGGTTGAGGTACAACTCCAGGATCTGCGGCTTGGTGAGCACCCGTTCGATGCGGCGGGCGAGGAACGCCTCCCGGATCTTGCGAGTCACCGAATATTCGTTGCCGACGAGGAGGTTCTTGGCGACCTGCTGGGTGATGGTGGAGGCGCCGCGAGCGCGCTCGCCGGAGCCCGCCTTGCGGACATAGTCCCCCATCGCGCCGACCAGGCCGGGCCAGTCGATGCCGCCATGCTTGAAGAAGGTCTTGTCCTCGGCCGAGGTGAAGGCGTCGACCAGCTGCGTCGGGAATTCCGCGAAGCTCAATTCCACCCGGCGCTCGCGGGCGAACGTCTGGACCGGGTCGCCGTTGATGTCGCGCACGTTGGTCGGCAGCGGCGGCTGGTAGGTCAGGAGCGATTCGGCCGAGGGCAGGTTCCGGGCGAAGATCAGCCACAGGAGGCAATAAGCGATCACGGGCATCATCGCCAGGATGGCGAGGATCCGCACCCAGCGGCGCGACCAGGCGTTGCGCAGGACCGCGCCGAAGCGGCTGCCGGCGCCCCGGTACAGCGTCAGACGGGTGGAGGTCGGGTTGTCGGCGTTCATTCGAGGGCGGTCTAGCCGAGGATGGCGGGGAGGTGAAGCGGCTCAGCGCGATGCGATGCGCACGATGCGCCGGGCGAAGTGGGTCTCGATCGCGTTCTTCATACCGAGCGCGATCTGCTTCTGGCCTGCGGGCGAGTCGATATAGGCCGCGTCCGCGGCGTTGGTCAGGTAGCCGGTTTCGAACAGGATCGAGGGCACGTCCGGCGCCTTGAGGACCACGAGTGAGGCGAAGCGGTGATAGTCTGTACGGAAGGGGAAGTAGCTCGAGGCCTCGCGCTGCAGGAGGGCGGCGAATTGGGCGGAGACATCCATGCTCTCGCGCTGGGCGAGGTCGATCAGGATGCGGTTGACCCCCTCGTCGCCGCTCAGCTGCGCGCCGCGCAGGCTCCCTGCCTCATTTTCCCGCGCCGCGAGCAGGGCGGCTTCCCGGTCCGAAGCGACTTCGGAGAGGGTGTAGATCGTGGCGCCGCGGGCATTGTCGTTATGCGGGGCGGCGTCGGCATGGACGGAGATGAACAGGTCGGCACCCATCCGCCGGGCGATGCCGTAGCGGTCCTGGAGGACGAGGAAGCGGTCGTCCTCGCGGGTGAGGGCGACGCGGACCCGCCCCGAGGCGGCGAGGGCGTCGCGGATCGCTTTCGCGATGGCGAGGGTGACGTCCTTCTCACGCCGTTCGCGGAACGGGGAGGCCGCACCGGGATCGTGCCCTCCGTGACCCGGATCGATGACGACGAGCGGGCGGGAGGGGTCCCGCGAGCCGTAGATGCGCGGCAGGTCGGCGGCCGCGGCGGCCGAAGCCTCGGCGACCTCGACGGTGACGCCGCCGTCCGGCGAGTCGGCTCGCGGCCCGGCCAGGCCGGCGATCAGCGAGAGTAGGGCGAGCAGAAATCCCACGCGCCTATCTGCGCATGCGACGCCGCGGCGGTCCAGCCGGAAAGGCTCGTTTCGCGCCCGATTGCGGTTGCCGCATCGCCGCCCCGGTGCTAGCAGCAGGCATCGGCACGCTGACGGAGGTCCATCCTTCTCATTCCGCGCCGGGATTTCGGCCGGCGTCCGCCGGCCTCGAAGGTTGACGCTGCATGAGGCTTTCTTTCCCCGACTGGCAACGCCCCGACTTCCGGATGGGCGTGGCGACGGGGACTTTGCGGCCGGCGCTCATCGCCGGCCAGCCGATTGCGGCAGAAGCGACGAATTTCCTTTCAACCCGGACATATGAGGCGCGCGCCGCGACGGCCGCGCCCCGGTCCACATTCGAGCGCGCGCACCGCCTCGGCCACCCCCCAAAGACACCTACACATGGTCTTTTCCGGGAGGGCGGAGCGAAGGCGCGCGCATGGAGCAGACTTAATGACGATGCGCATGCTGATCGACGCGCGCCACCAGGAGGAGACCCGGGTCGCGGTCGTCAAGGGAAACCGGATCGAGGAATTTGACTTCGAATCCGCCGAGCACAAGCAGCTCAAGGGGAATATCTATCTAGCCAAGGTCACGCGGGTCGAACCGTCGCTGCAGGCGGCATTCGTCGACTACGGCGGCAACCGGCACGGCTTCCTGGCTTTCTCGGAGATCCACCCGGATTATTACCAGATCCCGAAGGAGGATCGCGAGGCACTGCTGCGCGAGGAAGCGGAGCATGCCGCGGAGGAGGAGCGCCTACGCGCCGCCGACGAGGCGCGCTACGGCGACCGCGACGACGAGGACGAGCACGACGACACCGAGCTGGCGTCCTATGAGGACGAAGGCGACGAGGCCGAGCACGGCGACGAGGACGCCCCCGCCGCGCCCGAGGCCGCCGAGAGCGCGCCCGAGGAGAACGCCGCCGACGAGCTCAGGCGCAAGCGCCAGAATCTGAGGCGCCGCTACAAGATCCAGGACGTGATCCGGCGCCGTCAGGTGCTGCTCGTCCAGGTCGTCAAGGAAGAGCGCGGCAACAAGGGCGCTGCCCTCACCACCTATCTGAGCCTCGCCGGCCGCTATTGCGTGCTGATGCCCAACACCGCTCACGGCGGCGGCATCAGCCGGAAGATCTCGAACGGCGCCGACCGGAAGCGCCTGAAGCAGATCATGGCCGACTTGAACCTGCCGAACAGCATGAGCTGCATCGTCAGGACGGCGGGCCTTTCCCGGACCAAGACCGAGATCAAGCGGGACTTCGACTATCTCGCCCGGCTCTGGGACGAGATCCGGGACAGGACGCTCAAGAGCTCGGCCCCGGCGCTCATCTACGGCGACAGCGATCTCATCAAGCGGGCGATCCGCGACATCTACAACCGCGACATCGACGAAGTCATCGTGGAGGGCGACGAGGGCTACAAGGCCGCCCGCAACTTCATGAAGCTCTTGATGCCGAGCCACGTCCGGCGGGTGCGGCAATATGTCGATCCGGTGCCGCTCTTCCAGCGGTACGGCGCCGAGGACCAGCTGGCCGCGATGTACCAGCCGGTCGTCCAGCTGAAATCGGGCGGCTATCTCGTCATCAACCCGACCGAGGCGCTGGTCTCAATCGACATCAACTCGGGCCGCTCGACCCGGGAGCACAATATCGAGCAGACCGCCTACGCGACCAACCTCGAGGCGGCGGCCGAGATCGCGCGGCAGCTGCGGCTGCGCGACATGGCGGGCCTGGTGGTGATCGACTTCATCGACATGGAGTCGAACGGCCACATCCGCAAAGTCGAAAAGGCGATGAAGGAGGCGCTGAAGAACGACCGCGCCCGCATCCAGGTCGGCCGCATCTCGTCCTTCGGGCTGATGGAGATGAGCCGCCAGCGCCTTCGCACCGGGGTGCTTGAGGCCTCGACCCGCCCCTGCCCCCATTGCGAGGGCAGCGGCCTGATGCGCACCGCCTCGTCGGCCGGCCTGTCGGCGCTGCGCATGCTCGAGGAGGAAGCCGCCCGCGGGCGCGGCAGCCGGATCGTGCTGCGAGCCGGCCGCGAGGCCGCCGTCTACGTGCTCAACCGCAAGCGCGGCGAGATCGGCGAGATCGAGTCCCGCTACGGCGTCCTCATCGAGGTCCTGATCGAGGAGACGTTCGAGGGCGCCAAGATGGCGGTCGAATCCTTCGGCCCGCCCCCCGCTGCCCGGCCTCGGGTCGAGCGGATCGTCGAGCCCGAGGTCGACGAGGAGGAGTTCGCCGAGGATCTCGCCGAAGAGACCGACGAAAGCGACGAGGCGGAAGACGAGGAGGAGGAAGCCAGGCCCCGGCGGCCCGAGAATCGCGAGCAGCGCGAGCGCCGCGAGGAGAGCGAGGAGCGCGGCCGCAAGCGGCGGCGCCGGCGCGGCCGTCGCGGCGGCCGACGCAGGGAGGGCGAGGAAGGCGAGCACGGCTCGTCCGAGCCCTCGTCCGAGCCGGAATCGCCTCCGGCCGCGGCTGAGGTGCCGGGCGAAGCCGAGCCCCAGTACGCGCCCGTTGCCGAACCCGCGGTCGCGGTCGACACGGCTCCCGAGGCTCCGGTGGAGACCGAGGAGAAGCCGAAAGGACGCCGGCGCCCGCGCGCCCGCCGCAAGGAGGAAGCTCCGGCCCCCGCGCCCGAGCCCGAGGCCGCCGAAGCTCCGGCTCCGGCCGCCGAGCCTGAACCGGCTCCCGTAGCGGAGGCGACTGCCGAGGAGGAGAAGCCCGCAAAGCCGAAGCGGACCCGCCGCAAGAAGAGCGCGGAAGCCGAGGCCCCGGCCGAAGCGCCCGCGCCGGAGGCTGCCAACGACACCGAAGGCGCGGCCGAGGAGCCGGCCGATCCGGCCGAGGCGGGCGAGCCCCGCCGCGGCTGGTGGCAGCGCACCTTCGGCGCGTGAGGAATCGGCATGAGCGCGCTTGCCCCGGCCGGCGCGCTCATGTCAGGTTCAGCCCCGCGAAGGGATAGGATCCGGCATGGCTGAAGCTACGGTTACGCTGAGACGGTGGAGCGCCTTTGCCGCCCGCCTGGCATTCCTCCTGATCCTGAGCTTCGGTCTCGCCGCCCGGCCGGCCGCGGCCCAGTCGATCCTTCGCGACGCCGAGACGGAGGCGCTGTTCAAGGCCATGTCGAGGCCGATCGTGGAGGCGGCCGGGCTGAGGCCCGACGACGTCCAGGTCGTCCTCATCCACGACCGGTCGATCAACGCCTTCGTGGCCGGCGGCCAGATCGTCTACATCCATTCGGGGCTGATCGCCGCGGCCGACTCCGCCAACGAGGTGCAGGGCGTCATCGCCCACGAGGTGGGCCACATCACCGGCGGTCACGTCATCCGGATCCAGGACGGGATCAAGGTCGCGACCGGGATCATGCTTCTCTCGCTGGTGCTCGGCGCCGCGGCGATGGCGGCGGGGGCGGGCGAGGCGGGGATGGGAGTCATGGCGGCCGGCCAGCAGGCGGCGATGGGCAAGTTCCTCGCCTTCAGCCGGACCCAGGAATCGTCGGCCGACGCGGCCGCCGCCGGCTTCCTGGCCAAGTCGAAGGTTAACGGAGCGGGGCTGCTCAGCTTCTTCAAGAAGCTCCAGAACCAGGAGTTCCGCTACGCCATCCCCCAGGACAACGGCTATATGCGCACCCACCCGCTGAACGGCGAGCGGCTCGCCGCGCTCGAACAGTCGGTGAAGAGCGCGCCGGGCTGGAACAGCCCGCCCGACGCCAGGCTCGAGGCGAGCTTCCAGCGGGTCAAGGCGAAGCTGATGGGCTATGTCGAGGACCCGACGCGGACCCGGGTGGTCTATCCCGAGAGCAACAAGAGCGTTCCCGCCCGCTATGCCCGCGCCTACGCCTGGCATAAGAGCGCCTATCCGGAAAAAGCGCTCGCGGAGGCCGAAAGCCTGCTCGCCGAACAGCCCGCCGATCCCTATTTCCTCGAGCTCAAGGGCCAGATCCTGCTCGAATCGGGCCGTCCGACCGAAGCTCTGGAATCGCTGCGCCAGGCGGTCAGATATGCGCCGGACCAGCCGCTCATCTCCGCCCTGCTCGGCCATGCCCTGATCGCGACCGAGCGGCCGGACCATTATGAGGAGGCAAAGCGGGTGCTTCGGGCCGCGATCAGCCGCGACAACAGCAACCCCTTCGCCTGGTACCAGCTCGGCATCGTCTACGATCGCGAGGGCGATCCGGGCCGCGCCGCGCTCGCCACCGCCGAGCGCTATAATCTGCAGGGCGAGCCGCGCCTCGCTCTGGTCAACGCCGAGCAGGCGCTCAAGACGGTGCCGACCGGCACGCCCGACTGGCTGCGCGCCCAGGACATCGCGATGGTTTCGCGCACCGAGGTCGAGCGGAAGAAAAAGAATCGTGACAACTGACCGGGCCGGGGGCGGCTGGAAGACGGCGCTCGCGGCGGGGCTGATCGGCGCCCTCGTCGGCGGCGGGACGGTCGCCTATGTGTCGCGCAACTCGGTCCGCGACTATCTGCTCGAAAATCCGGAGATCCTGCCCCAGGCGATGGACCGGCTCCGGTCCCGGGAAGCGGCGCAGGCGGTCAACGCCAGCCGCGCGGCCCTCGAACGACCCTTCGCCGGCGCCTGGGCCGGCGCCGCCGACGGCGACGTCGTCCTCGTCGAGTTCTTCGACTATGCCTGCGGCTATTGCCGCAAGAGCAATGCCGACGTCGATCGGCTGCTTCGCGACGATCCCAAGCTCAAGGTCGTGTGGCGCGAATGGCCGGTGCTAGGCCCCGACAGCGAGGCCGCCGCACGGGCCAGCCTGGCCGCGGCCCAGGCCGGGCGCTTCAAGCCTTTCCACGACGCCTTGTTCGCATCCGGCCGCCCCACCGCCGACGCGCTCGCCAGGGCGCGCTCGGCCGTCGGCCTCGCCGCAGATCTGCCGGCCGCGGTCGCCGACCCCGAGCTGGCCAGGAATTTCGAGCTGGCCCGCGGCCTCGAGGCCACCGGAACCCCGACCTTCGTCGTCGGCGACCAGATCCTCCAGGGCGCCGTCGGCTACGAGGCCCTGAAGGACGCGATTCGCGAAGCCCGGGAGCGCAAGTCCTAGCGGCCGTCATCCCGGCGAAAGCCGGGACCTCATCGAGAAAAAGGCGCCTTTTCGACCAGGGTCCCGGTTTTCGCCGGGATGACGAGCGGGCTGGAAACCGCCATAGTCGCCTCATGCAGCCCTACCTCCAGCTTCTCTCCCGAATCCTCGACGAGGGCTCGGAGCAGCAAGACCGCACCGGCGTCGGCACCCTTTCCGTCTTCGGCCACCAGATGCGCTTCGACCTGGCCGAAGGCTTCCCGCTCGTCACCACCAAGAAGCTTCATCTGCGCTCGATCATCATCGAATTGCTCTGGTTCCTTCGAGGCGAGACCAACATCGCCTGGCTGAAGGAGAACAGGGTCCGGATCTGGGACGAATGGGCGGACGAGGGCGGCGAGCTGGGGCCGGTCTACGGCAAGCAATGGCGCGACTGGGAGGGCCCCGGCGGAGTCCATGTCGACCAGATCGCCAACCTGATCGATCTCATCAACCGCGATCCCGCCTCGCGCCGCCAGATCGTCTCCGCCTGGAACCCGGCAGAGATCGAGCGGATGGCGCTGGCGCCCTGCCACTGCCTGTTCCAGACCCAGGTCGCGCGGGGCCGGCTCAACCTCCAGCTCTACCAGAGGAGCGCCGACGCCTTCCTCGGAGTGCCCTTCAACATCGCCAGCTACGCGCTTCTCACCCACATGCTCGCCCAGCAATGCGGGCTCGAACCGGGCGTGTTCGTCTGGACGGGGGGCGACTGCCATCTTTACTCCAACCATCTCGACCAGGCCCGGCTGCAGCTGACCCGAGAGCCAAGGCCGCTGCCCCGGCTCAGCATCCTGCGCCGCCCCGAAGCGATCGACCGCTACGAATATGAGGATTTCGAGATCACCGGCTACGACGCCCACCCGCACATCAAGGCCGAGGTGGCGGTTTGAGCCGGTCCGTCGCCCCAGCGAAGGCTGGGGCCCCAGGGGGTGAAAGACGCCTGGGTACTTCACCCGCCGAGACCCCGGCCTTGGCTGGGGTGACGAGATGAGCTCGATCACCATCGTCGTCGCCCGGGCCCGCAACGGAGCGATCGGCCGCGACGGCGGCCTTCCCTGGCGGATCCCGGCGGATTTGAAGCATTTCAAGGCGGTGACCATGGGCACCGCGATGGTGATGGGGCGAAGGACGTTCGACAGCCTCCCCGGGCTCTTGCCGGGACGGCGCCACATCGTCCTCACGCGCGATCCCGCCTGGAGCGCCGAGGGCGCGGATGCCGCCGGTTCGGTCGAGGAGGCCTTGGCTCTGGCGGCCGGCCAGCCGGTGTCCGTGATCGGCGGAGCGGAGATCATCGCCCTCTTCCTGCGCGGCGCCGACGCGATCGAGCTGACCGAGGTTCATGACGAGCCCGAGGCGGACACCTTCATGCCGGAGGTCGACCCGGCGCAGTGGCGGGAGGCATCGAGGGAGGATCATCCAGGCTACAGCTTCGTCAGGCTCGAGCGGCGGGCGAAGCCGGCACCGTCGCCCTGAACTCGTTTCAGGGTCCGGTTCTGCGCCGCTCCGCAGCATCCGGGCGGGTTGCCGAAGCAAGTTCGACATGACGAGAGGGCGAAGACCCGGTTATACCGCGTCGAAACGCGGGGGGATCATGCGCAAGATCGTCTACGGGGTTCTGGCCCTGCTCGTCATCGCCGCCGGCGCCTTCCTCATCCTTGGGCCGGGAATGGTCGAGGGCGGGATGAACAAGGTGGTGGCGACGCCGATGCCGGCCGTGGGGGAGCGCGCGAAAGCGCTGCACGCTCGGCTCGCCATCGCCGACATGCATGCGGACACCCTGCTCTGGCAGCGCAGCCTGCTCGACCCCGCGTCGCGCGGCCAGGTCGACCTGCCGCGGCTCGAGGCGGGCAACGTCGCGCTCCAGGTCTTCTCGTCGGTGACCAAGACCCCGAAGGGCCAGAATTACGATTCCAACGGCCCCGACACCGACAACATCACCCTGCTCGCCGTCGCCCAGCTTCAGCCGCCGCGGACCTGGAATTCGCTGCTTCAGCGCTCGCTCTGGCATGCCGAGAAGCTTCGGCGGGCCGAGGCGGGCTCGCAAGGGCGCTTGAGGATCGTGCGAAGCGGAATCGACGTCCGGCGCCTGCTCGCCGATCGCGCCGCCGGCCGCGAGGTGACGGGCGCCCTGCTGTCGGTCGAGGGCCTCCAGAACCTCGAGGGCCGGCTCGACAATCTCGGCCGGCTCCACGCCGCCGGCTTCCGGATGGCCGGCCTCGCCCACTTCTTCGACAACGAGGTCGCCGGCTCGATGCACGGCGTGAAGAAAGGCGGCCTGACTCCGCTCGGCCGCCAGGTCGTCCGGGAAATGGAGCGGCGCGGCATGATCGTCGACGTCGCCCATTCGAGCCACGCCGCCGTCGCCGAGGTGCTGGCGATGGCGAAACGGCCGGTCGTCTCCAGCCACGGCGGGGTGCAGGCGACCTGCAAGGTCAACCGCAACCTCACCGACGACGAGATTCGCGGCGTCGCCCGCACCGGCGGGCTGGTCGGCATAGGCTATTGGGACGCGGCGGTCTGCGACCTGCGGCCCGCCGCGATCGCCGCCGCGATCGCCCATGTCCGCGACCTCGTCGGCATCGACCATGTCGCCCTCGGCTCCGATTTCGACGGCGCGGTGACGACGGGCTTCGACACCGCCGGCCTCGTCAACGTCACCCAGGCGCTGATCGACCGCGGCTTCACCGACGAGGACATCGCCAAGGTGATGGGGGGCAATCTGCTGAGGCTGTTGCAGAGGCTGCCCTGAAAAAGAGGGACTGTCCCTCTTTTGGGAGGATTGTGGGCCCCCTCCCCCTCTCCTATACCGCGCCGCATGGAGCGGCTGGACGGCGGCTCGGCGGTTCCGCAGGCGCTTCGCGGGGGCATCGTCGCGCTCGGCAATTTCGACGGATTTCACTCCGGCCATCAGGCGGTGGTCGGCCGGGCGGTCGAGCGCGGCCGGGCCGAGGGCCGCCCCGTGCTGGTAGCGACCTTCGATCCGCATCCGGTGCGCTTCTTCCGGCCGCAATCCCCGCCCTTCCGGCTGACCAGCCTCGATCAGCGGCAAAGGCTCTTCGCGGCCGCCGGTGCCGACGCGATGATCGTCTTCGGCTTCGGAGCCGAGCTCGCCGCGACCCCGGCTGAGGACTTCATATCGAAGACCCTGATCGAGCGGATCGGAGCGGCCGGGGTGGTGACGGGCGAGGACTTCACCTTCGGCCGCGGGCGAGGCGGCAACGTCCAGGTGCTCGAGGCCGCGGGAGCGGCGCTCGGCTTCTCGGTCGATTCGGTCGGCCCGGTTTCGGACGAGCACGGCCCGATCTCGTCGAGCCGGATCCGCGACGCGCTCCAGGCGGGCGACTGCGCCACCGCGTCGAGGCTGCTGACCCGGCCGTTCGCGATCGAGGGCGTGGTCGAGCATGGCGACAAGAGAGGGCGGACCATCGGCTATCCGACCGCGAACATCGCGCTCGGCCCCTATCTCAGGCCGCGCTTCGGGATTTACGCGGTGAGAGGGCGGCTAGAAGACGGCCGGCGGCTGGCGGGGGCCGCGAATCTCGGCGTCCGGCCGACCTTCGAGCCTCCCAGGGAGCTGCTCGAGCCCTATTTCTTCGATTTCGACGGCGACCTGTACGGCCGGACCGTCGAAGTCGAGCTGATCGAATTCCTCCGGCCCGAGGCGAAGTTCGACAGCCTCGACGCCCTCGCGGCGCAAATGGCCGCGGATTGCGACGAGGCCCGGCGGAGGCTCGCGCGATGAAGATCTGGAAATGGGTGGGTGCGGGAATCGTGGCCTTCGCGGTCATCGTGTCGCTGATCAACGCTTCCTGGATCGCGCCGAGGTCCCGGAAGCCGCTGGTCCTCGTCGCCCATCGCGGACTCGCCCAGCAGTTCGACCGCGAGGGCGTCGGTCGGGACACCTGCACCGCGAACCGTATCCGGCCTCCGGATCATGATTTCATCGAGAACACCCTGCGCTCCATCTCCAATGCGCGCCACTTCGGAGCCGACGCGATCGAGCTTGACGTCCATCCGACGAAGGACGGGCAGATGGTCGTCTTCCACGACTGGACCCTCGACTGCCGGACCGACGGCAAGGGGCCGGTCCGCGAAAAGACTCTGGCCGAGCTGAAGCGGCTCGACGTCGGCTACGGTTACACCGCCGACGGCGGCAGGACCTATCCGCTGCGCGGCCGCGGCGTCGGCGGGATCCCGACCGTGGAGGAGGCGCTTCGGGAGGCTCCCCGAATGCGGCTCTTCTTCAACTTCAAGAGCAAGGATCCGAGGGACGCCGACGCCCTCGTCGCCGCCTTCCGGAGGGCGGGCGTGGAGATAGACGGCAAGTTCGCTTTCTACGGCCACCCCGCCGTCACCGCCCGCATGAAGCAGCTCGTCCCCGCCGCCTGGACCTTCTGGAAGGGCGAGATGAGGTCGTGCCTCACCGACTACGTGAAGTTCGGCTGGACCAGCTACATCCCAAAGAGCTGTCACAACACGACGGTCGCGATCCCGCTCAACTATCAATGGGCGATCTGGGGCTGGCCCAAGCGCTTCATCGCCCGGATGGAGAGCGTCGGAACGAAGGTGATCCTGTTCGGCCCCTACGAGAAAGGCGAGATTGCCGGCCTCGAGCGCCCCGAGCAGCTCGGCAAGGTTCCTCGCGACTTCCGCGGCTATCTGTGGATCGAGGATTTCTACAATGTCGGGCGGGCGCTGGAGAATTAACTTTCCCCTCCCTGCGACGGGTGGGCTCCCGGCCCTGAATCTTCGATGAGGCACCCACCCCCCGCCCCCTCCCTGCGGGGAGGGAGGGGGGCGCTTCCCATTCCCCCCCTTCCCGGCTAATCCCCCGCCAATGTCCGAAAAAACCGATTACCGCGACACGGTCTTCCTTCCCAGGACCGACTTCCCGATGAAAGCCGGCCTCGCGCAGAAGGAGCCGGCCATCCTCGCGCGCTGGGCCGAAATGGGCCTCTACAAGCGCCTTCGCGAGGCCCGGGCCGGACGCGAGCGCTTCATCCTCCACGACGGCCCGCCCTACGCCAATGGCGACATCCACATGGGCCACGCCATGAACAAGATCCTCAAGGACATGGTGGTCCGCTCCCAGTCGCTGCTCGGCAAGGACGCGCCCTACGTGCCCGGCTGGGACTGCCACGGCCTTCCCATCGAGTGGAAGATCGAGGAGCAGTATCGGAAGAAGAAGCTCGACAAGGACGCCGTCCCGCCCCGGGAGTTCCGAGCCGAATGCCGGGCCTATGCGGAGCAATGGGTCGCCATCCAGTCCGAGCAGTTCCAGCGCCTCGGAGTGATGGGCGAGTGGGACGACCCCTATCTCACCATGAAGTTCGAGGCCGAGGCCAAGATCGTCGAGGAGCTTTTGAAGTTCGCCGAAAGCGGCCAACTCTACCGCGGAGCCAAGCCGGTCATGTGGTCGCCCGTCGAGAAGACGGCGCTGGCCGAGGCCGAGGTGGAGTATGAGGAGATCACGTCGACCCAGATCGATGTGGCGTTCGAGATCGTGCAGTCCCGTGTTTCCCAGCTCTTGGGAGCGCATGCGCTGATATGGACGACGACGCCCTGGACGATTCCGGTTAATCAAGCGCTCGCTTACGGACCAGAGATCGATTACGTCCTGATCGATCATTACAAGCCAGAACTGATCCCGGTGACGGAGCGCGGAAGCCCTGACACCCCCACCAGCACTCGCCGGCAAGCTAAGCGGCTATTAATTGCAGAGTCGCTCTTGCCTGAGGTGCAAAGACGCATGCCTCAGCATCTCTGGAGAGAGATCGTCTGGCGCGGGAAGGGGGCAGACCTGGAGGGTTCTGTCGCCCGCCACCCGATGCACCACCTCGGCGGCTTCTTCGCCCGCCCCCGCCCCTTCCTCCCCGGCGACTTCGTGACCACCGATCAGGGCACCGGCCTGGTCCACATGGCGCCCGACCATGGCGAGGACGATTTCCTGCTCTGCAAGGCGAACGGCATCGACCCCGTCTTCGCGGTCGACGATGGCGGCTTCTACCGGAACGACTGGGAATGGCTGGGCGGGCTGGGCTCCGTCATCAACGCCAAGTTCAACGCTCCGGACGGGCCGATCTGCACCGGCCTTCGCGAGGCCGGCGGCCTGCTCGCGGCCTCGGCGGACTTCAGGCACAGCTATCCGCACAGCTGGCGCTCCAAGGCCAAGATCATCTTCCGCTGCACGCCGCAATGGTTCATCCCGATGGACAAAAGTCCGCCCGCCGGGCCCGGGACCGATTCCGTTCGGGCTGAGCCTGTCGAAGCCCTCTCCGAGGAGGGAAGTGAGGCCCTTCGACGAGCTCAGGGCGAACGGAGCGGGTCTCAAACGCTGCGCGAAACCGCACTCGCCGCCATCGACGACACGCGCTGGGTTCCGGAAAAGTCGAAGAACCGCATCCGCGCCATGGTCGAGGGGCGGCCTGACTGGGTAATCAGCCGGCAACGCGCCTGGGGGGTTCCGATCGCGCTCTTCGTCAACCGCAAGACCGGCGAATATCTCAAGGACGCGGTCGTCAACTCGCGGATCATCCGGGCCTTTCACGAGGGCGGAGCGGACGCCTGGTTCGGGGCCGACCACCAGGCGCTGCTCGGCAACGGCTACAGCCTCGACGACTATGAGCCGGTCACGGACATCCTCGACGTCTGGTTCGACAGCGGCTCGACCCACAGCTACGTCGTCGAGGCGCGCTACGGCGACGGGGTCCGCGCCGACCTCTACGTCGAGGGCTCCGACCAGCATCGGGGCTGGTTCCAGTCGTCGCTTCTCGAGAGCTGCGGCACCCGTGGTCGGGCGCCCTTCGGGGCGGTGCTCACCCACGGTTTCGCGCTCGACCAGAACATGCGCAAGATGTCGAAGAGCCTCGGCAACACGATCGACCCGCTCGCCGTCCTGAAGGAGAGCGGCGCCGACATCCTTAGGCTGTGGACGGCCTCGACCGACTATTTCGAGGACGTCCGCATCGGCAAGGAAGTGCTGGCCACCACCACCGACGCCTACCGCAAGCTCAGGAACACCTTCCGCTACCTGCTCGGGGCCCTGGCCGGCTTCGACGAGTCGGAACGGGTCCCCGCCGCGCAGATGCCGGAGCTGGAGCGCTGGGTTCTCCACCGCCTCGCCGAGCTCGACGTCGAGCTCAGGGAGGCGGCCGAAGGGTTCGAGTTCAACCGCTACGTCCGGCTCATCTCGAACTTCGCGAACGACGACCTTTCCGCCTTCTTCTTCGATATCCGCAAGGACAGCCTCTATTGCGACGCCGCCTCGTCGCCCAAGCGCCGGGCCTACCGGAGCGTGCTCGACACGGTGTTCCACGCCCTCGTGCGCTGGATGGCGCCGGTCCTGTGCTTCACCACCGAGGAAGTGTGGCAGACGCGCTATCCCGACGAGGGCGGCTCCGTCCACCTGCTCGAATGGCCGGTGATCGAGTCCGGCTGGAAGGACGAGGCGCTGGGCTCGAAATGGGCGCTGATCCGGGCCACGCGCGAGAACGTGACCGAGAGCATCGAGCCGCTTCGCCGGGAGAAGGTGATCGGCTCCAGCCTCGAGGCCAAGGTGCTTTATCCCGACGACCAGATCGACCTGCTCGACACCGAGCTTGCCGAGCTGGCCGAGATCTACATCGTCTCGGAAGTCGGCCCGGCGCAAAGCGAGACGATCGAGGTGACCAGGTCCGATTTCCTGAAATGCGGCCGCTGCTGGCGGCTGCTTCCCGAGGTCGGGGAGGACGGGGGCCTGTGCGCCCGCTGCGAGGGGGTATTGAATGGCTGATCTGTCCCGCGACGCCGAGCGGATGAGGAAGAACCGAAAGGTCGGGCTGGCGGTCGCCGCGCTGATCTTCGTCGTCGACCAGGCGGTGAAATGGGTGGTGACCTACCCGCTCCAGCTGCCTCACCGGCAGACGATCGAGCTCCTGCCCTTCTTCACCCTGCGCTGGCTGAAGAATACCGGCGTCTCGATGGGCCTTCTCCCCGCCGACGGCGAGGTCGCGCGCTGGCTCCTAGTCGCCCTGACCGTCGCGATCGCCGCCTTCGTCGCCTTCTGGATGTGGCGCGAGAAGCGCCGCGACGACACCATTGCCCTGGCCCTGGTGCTGGGCGGAGCGCTCGGCAACATCCTCGACCGGGTTCGGCTGGGGTATGTCGTCGACTATGCCGACCTGCATATTGGCGGCGTTCATCCCTTTTTGGTCTTTAACGTGGGCGACGCTGCCATTACCATCGGCGTCCTGCTATTGCTGGTCCGGGCGCTGCTGACGCGCGAACGGAAGGTTCCCGAGGAGGAAAAGTGACTATGCGTATCGTGAAGCTCGGCCTTGGCGCCTGCGCGGCAACCCTGCTGCTGGCCGGCTGCGGCGCCTCCGGCATTGCCGGCCGCGAGCGGCCCGACGAATTCGCCGTCACGCGCAACCAGCCTCTCGTGATCCCGCCCGATTACGCCCTGACCCCGCCGAAGACCGGCGAGCCGACTCCGGTCGGCGCCGACGCCCGCACCCAGGCGCTCGAGGCCCTGTTCGGAGGCCCGGCGCCGCGCAGCCAGAGCGAGCGCTCGATGCTGAACTCGGCCGGTAGCGACCGGGTCGCCCTCGGCGCCCGCTCGGTTGCCGGGGATCCGGGCACGACCGTGGTCGACAAGGGCGCGGTCACCCAGGCGATCGTCGCCGCCCCGTCCGGGGCGGGCCGCGACGCGACGGTGACGACTCCCCAATAAGCGCGGCGCGCTAGGCACAAGACACGTCATGCCGGACTTGATCCGGCATCCATGAGCACGGCGGTTCGCCGTCCTCGAAAAGCGATGTTCATGGATTCCGGCTTCCGCCGGAACGACGGTTTCACCCTTCCTTAGCCCTGCGGCTGTATCCTGCCGCTGATGACGCAGCAGCAGCCGCCTTTCTACGCCCCGGGCCTGGCCGACGCCGGCGCCCAGATCGCTCAGCTCAGGCAGGTGCTGGCGCTGGTCGAGGAAATGGCGGAACGGCTGTCCGTTTCGCCGAGGGACCGCGACCTGGACGAGGCCGCCCGAGTCAGCGCGGCCTATGCCCGGGCGCTCCCGATCGACCAGAAGCGGTTCGACAATCTCGCCGCCGAGACCGCGCGCTGGGCCGCGGCCGGCGTGGGCGCTCTGCTCAAGCTCGACGAGGCCGGAATGCCGGTCCGGGCCGCCGCCGAACGGCTGGCGGAGGAGCTGGAGAAGGGGCTGGCGGCGCTGAACGAGCGGCTGCCCTAGCCGTCGGCCCGGCGAAAGCGCTAATCCCTCGCCGGCATCCCGGGCCAGTCCTTGATGTGGAGGTCCCGTTGCGGGAAGGGCAGGTCGATCCCGTTCTCACGGAACAGCTGCCAGACGCGGTTCAGTATCTCGGAGCGGACGCTTCCTACCCCCTGCTCGGGATCGCTGATCCACACCAGTATCTCATGGTCGACGCTGCTCTCCCCGAAGGCGGTGAGCCAGACCTTGGGCGGCCGGTTCGTCATGACCCGAGACGATTCGGTCGCGGCCTGGACCATCAGCTTCTGGGCGAGCGGGAGGTCGCAATCATAGGCGATCCCGACCGGGATGTGGACCCGCACGTCGCGGCTCGAATAGGACCAGTTCTCCACCTCCTGGGTCATCAGATTCTCGTTCGGGATGAGATGCTCCTTGCCGTCCCGGGTGACGATCGACACGGCCCGGACCCCGATCTTGGTGACATGGCCGAAGCTCTCGCCGACGACGATGACGTCGCCCGGCTTGATCGAGCGGTCCATGAGCAGGATGATCCCGGCGATGAGGTTGCCGAACGTCTTCTGGAGCCCGAAGCCGACGGCGAGCCCGAAGGCCCCGGAGAAGACGGCGAGCGCGGTCAGGTCGATCCCGATGAGGTCGATGCCGATGAAGAAGGCGGCGATCAGGATCGCGACGCTGGCCAGCTTCTGGCCGAGCAGTTGCTGGGTCGCGTCGAGGCTGGTGGCCCGGTGGATCGAATGGCTGACGATGCGGTTGAGAAGCTTCACCACCGCATAGATGGCGACCAGGGTCACCAGCACCTGGAGCGCCGTCAGCAGGGAGACGCGGGTTTCGCCCGCCGTGAAGCCGACCCGGTCCATCGTGTCGGTGATCGGCCGGAGTCCGCCGACGGCCCGGGCGAGCAGGCCGAAGAAGGCGACCCCGGCGAGCAGGGCCGCGACCCAGCGCGGCATCTGCAGGCCGCGCACCAGTCCCGAGACCAGCATCGCCGCCCACGCGGCGAGCGCGATTCCGAGGACGATCGCTCCAAGCGGCCGCCAATGATCCGCATTGAGGACCACGGCGATCAGGAGCGCTCCGGTCAGGTAGCGGGTGAGATCGCACATTCGCTGCGCCAGAGCCTCGCCGCGGCCGCCGGCGCGGTGCTCCCAGAACGAGGCGAGGCGCGGCCCCAGCCAGCGGCTGGTCAGCCAGGCGAGGCCCCAGGCCGCGGCGACGAGGGCAACGGCGACGGCGGCCGCGACCCAGTCGCTGTAGGTGGGCCAGGCAACCCCGAAACGCTCGACCAGGCCCCTCATCCGGCGCTTCCGTAACCGGCGAGCGCCGAGGCCAGGTCATCGATCAAATCGTCGGCGTCCTCGAGGCCGACCTGCAGCCGGACCAGCGGCCCTTCCGCCGCCCAGCGGGTAGCCGAGCGGATCCGCTCGGGATCGGCCGGCACCACCAGGCTCTCGAAGCCGCCCCAGCTGTAGCCGAGCCCGAACAGCTCGAGCGCCTCGACGAAGCGGGTGCGCGCTTTGTCGTCGCCGCCCTTCAGAACGAAGGAGAAAAGGCCGGACGAGCCTTTGAAGTCCCTCGCCCAGAATTCGTGGCCCGGACAATCCGGGAGGGCCGGGTGGAGCACCGCCGCCACCTGCGGCTGCTCCTCGAGCCAGCGGGCGATCCGGAGCGCGCTCTCCTCGTGCCTGCGAAGGCGAACGCCCATCGTCCTCAGCCCGCGCGAGCACAGCCAGGCGTCGTCGGGGCTGACCGACTGGCCGAGGTCCCAGCTGGTCCGCTCGAGCTTGGAAAACCAGCGGGCGTTCGCGGTCACCGAGCCGAGCATGACGTCGGAATGACCGCCGACATATTTGGTGCCGGCCAGGATCGAGAGGTCGACGCCCGCGCCGAGGGCCGGGAAGAAGAGCGGGGTCGCCCAGGTATTGTCGAGCAGGGTCGCGATCCCCCTCGCCTTGGCCGCCGCGCAGATCGCCGGAACGTCCTGGACCTCCATCGTCAGCGAGCCCGGGCTTTCGAGGAAGATCGCGCGCGTGCGCTCGCCGACGAGCCCGGCGATTCCGGAGCCGATGAGCGGGTCGTAATAGCGCGTGGCGACGCCGTAGCGCTTGAGGAAGACGTCGCAGAAGCGGCGGGTCGGGCCGTACACGCTGTCCGTCATCAAGAGCTCGTCGCCGGCCGACAGGACCGACAGGAGCGCCGCGGTCACCGCCGCGAGGCCGTTGGGATGGAGGGTCGTCCCGGCCGCTCCCGGCTCCAGTGCGGTCAGGGCCTCGGCGAGCGCCCAATGCGTCTCGGTGCCGTGGAGGCCGTAATAGGGCTTGCCGAATTCCGGCGCCGCGGAGCGCATCTCGGCGACGCTGTCGAAGAGCAGCGTGGAGGCGCGGTGGACGGGCGGGTTGACCAGCCGGCCGCGCCATTCCTTGCGACGGCCGCCATGGACGAGCCTCGTGTCGGTCCGCCTCTCCTTCATGCCGGGCCCGTAGCCTTGGGGGTGGCCGGATCCGAGCCCCATTCGGACCAGCTGCCGTCGTAGAGCCTGACATCCTCCTTGCCGAGCAGGTGGGCTCCGAAAAGGAGGACGCAGGCGGTGACGCCCGAACCGCAGGTCGCAACCATCGGCCGTCGCAGGTCCACCCCGGCGTCTCCGAAGGCCGAGCGGAGCTCGTCGCCCCGCTTCCAGCTGTTGTCGGGCTTGAACAGGTCGCCCTGGGGGAGGTTCTTCGAGCCCGGTATGTGGCCCGACGCCATGCCGGGCCTGGGCTCAGCCTCTTCGCCGGTGAAGCGCCCTCGACCTCGCGCGTCGACGATCTCGTGGACGCCGTCGCCGAGCAGGCCGGCCACCGCCGCCTTGTCGGCCACCGCGCCGGCGGCGAACCTGGGGCTGAAATGGCCGTGCCTGACCTGCGGCCGGCCGCTCTCCAGGGGCCTCCCCTCGGCTTTCCATTTCTGAAGGCCGCCGTCGAGGATCGCGACATGATGCGCGCCGAAATTCCTCAGCATCCACCAGGCCCGGGCGGCGCTGTGCAGGGGGCTGTTGTCGTAGACGACGAAGCGCTGGCCGTCGCGAAGGCCGAGCGAGGCCATCCGGCTTGCGAACTTCGCCTCCGACGGGACCATGTGCGGGAGCGGGCTGGACGAATCCGACACCTCGTCGAGGTCGAGGAAGACGGCGCCGGGAATATGCTCCGCCTCATATTCGGAGCGGGCGTCGCGAGAGTCGCTGGGAAGGAACAGGGTCGAATCGATCACCCTGAGATCGCCCGCTCCGAGCTCCCGTTCCAGCCAATCGGTGGTGACCAGGCTGTCCATCGCCGCCTTAACGCCGGATCACGCCGAGCCGCTCCAGAGCCCCGAGATAGGCGGCCACCTCCTCGACGGGCGCCGGACCGACGCTCAGGGCGAGCTCGTCCCGTATCTGCTGGACGGACCGCCGTCCGTCGACGAGGTTGAGCGCCTCATAGCCGAAGCTGGGACCCTCCCAGGCCGGCTCGCGGGCGAGCAGCGCCGGCGGCTCGAGCCCGGCCTTCTTCAGATTGTCGTCCAGCCAGCTGTAGCCGAAGCCGTCCATCGGCCCCTTCAGCTTCGGGTCGCGCCGGTAGACGACGGCGCCGGGCCCGTCCGAAACCGGCGGGACGCCCTCCCGGTCCGGCTCGCCGACCGTGAGGCCGAAGCGCTGCAGGGAAAGCTCGAGCGCCACCTCGTGATCGGCGTGCTGGAGCCTCGCAAGGGCCCCGTCGGCGTCGGACAGCCCGCCGGCGCGCCGCGAAATCTCCGCGCTTCGAAAATCGCCCTCGATCATCTGGATGCGCTCCAGGGCCGGGGCGTCCGACTGCTCGACGTTGGCCAGCGCCCAGGCCGAGGCGGCGGCGATGAACATGGCCCGCTTCATCTTCGTGGAATCGAGATTGCCGGGTACGTCCTTGTTGGTGTGGATGTAGATGTCTGGCCAGTCGGAAACGTAGATGATCGGGATCCGCCAGCTTCCCTCCGCCCACACCTGGTGATCCGAGCCTTCGGAAAAGCCGCCGATCCTGGCCCGGAGCGGGTTCTTCGTCCCTTCCGGGTCGAGCAGGGGATAGTCGGCCGCGCCGCGCTCCGAGTAGCGAAGCGCCTGCGCATCGACCCAGCGCGCCATTGCGAAGCCGACGCCCGAGACGAAGCTCGGTAGGCTCGGCGGCGAGCCTTCCACGCCGAGCGCTCCCCTGGTGATGTCCGTATTGCCCCCGATCATGTCGAGGTGGATCGTCGCCAGGGTGCGGCGGGCGAATTCGGGCCGGGCGTTGAGCAGCGCGATGGTGCATTCGATCTCGCACGGCCAGATGAAGCGCAGCGTCCGCCGAGGCTGCGGAAGCCGGCCTTGCGCGATCAGCCGCTGGAAGGTCCGCGCGATCTCGAAGATCCCGGAGCAGCCGCTGGCATTGTCGTTGGCGCCCGGCGAGGGATGGTCGAGATGGCAGGAGAAGACGATCTCCTTCGACCGGTCCTTGCCCGGGATGACAGCCGTCGGGATCAGATAGGCGCCCGCCGTCCGGCCGGCCTTGACCTCGGCCCGGAGACGCACCGTCTCGCCCCTGGCGAGCCGCGCCTGCCAGGCTCGGGCCCGGGCGGGCGAGACCATGAAGGCGAAGGTCGGATCGTCCCAGGTGCTGAGATGGCCCCAGCGGACGAGGCTCTCGTCCTCGCCCCACCAGGCGGATTTCTGGTTCTGGGCCCAGGAGACGATTCCCGCCGCGCCGCGCTCCGTCACCGCCAGCTTCGCCGCCGCCTCCGGCTGGCCGGAGACCAGGACGAGCTTGCCGCGCACCGACTTGCCCGCATAGTCCGCCGCCGAGGCTCCGGAGCCGACATCGACCAGCTCCGCCTCGGCGCGGCCGCCGACGCTGTCCTGGGCGAGAGTGATCGGCTGGTCGGCCCAGGAGGCGATGCGCTCGACGTCGCGCCAGCGCCCGCCTTCCTGTCGCTGCTCCCAGAGCTCGGCGAAGCTCGCGTTCCAGGCCGGGCGCGATCGCTGGGTTCCGTAGAAGACCTTTCCGTCGGCGGGCAGAGAGAGGATGTCGACCTCCTTCAGCCCATGGTCGCGAAGCCGGTCGCGGATCAGCTCGGCGGCCGCCCGATAACCTTCGGACCCGCGCATCCGGTGATTGAGCGAGAGCGCCTGGACGGTCCGCTTGGCGGCGGCCCCGGAGATCTCAGAGGCCAGGGCCTCGGTCTCGGCGCGGTCGAGCAGCGGCGGCGTCGGCTGCGCTGCCGCCGGCGCCGCGAGCATCAACAGCAGCGCCGCCAGGGCTCGGGCCCCTCTGCCCTCTTTTCCCAGGGCAACCGGTGGAGGGGCCGCGGCCTCGCAGGCCCTCATTTCGCGAACCGCCGGAAGAAGCTCCGCTCGCCCCAGGCCGGCCGCTCCTGCGCGTTGGCCACCCGAAGCGCCAGCTCGGCGACGAAATCGTGAAGCCTGATCGCGTCCTCCCTGGCCACGGGCTGGGAAAGGTCGTCCGACGGCGCGTGATAGCGGGTCGATCGCCACTGCCGCTCGATCTCGGACTCCGGGTCCCTGGGCCCGAAGCCGAACTTGAAGGCCAGCGAAGGGATGCCCTCTCGGATGAAGCTGTACTGGTCGGAGCGGACGAAGGAATTGCGGTCCGGGAAGGGATCGGGAACCAGCGGCAGGCCCAGGGCCTCGCTGACCCCCGCGGCGACGGCGCCGAGGCTGCTCTCGTCGGAGCCCAGGGCCGTCACGCTCTTCAGCGGAAAGATCGGGAGGGCCATGTCGAAATTCATGTCGGCGACGATCGAGGCTTTGGGAACCGTCGGCCGAAGCGCGAAATAGCGCGAGCCGAGCAGCCCCTTCTCCTCGGCCGTGACGAAGACGAACAGCATCGAGCGCTTGGGCTTCAGCCGCCGGGCCTTGTAGCTTCGGGCGATGTCGAGCAGCCCCGCCACCCCCGCCGCATTGTCCATGGCGCCGTTGTACAGGCCGTCGCCGTTGATCGGCGTCGACATGCCGAGATGGTCGAGATGGGCCGAGAAGACGACATTCTCGGACCGGAGCCTCCTGTCGCTTCCGGGGAGGCGGGCGACGACGTTCGACGAGGTGACGGGGCGGTGCCGCATCGCCACCGTGGCGCGGAGCAACGGCTTCAGGTCGAATTTCGGAAGCGGCTTCGAATCGTCGGCCAGCGCGGACAGCTCGGTGAAGCTTCGGCCCGAGCCGGCGAACAGGCGCTCGCTCGAATCGGTGTTGAAGCTGGCGCTGAAGAACTCGGTCCTGACGTCGCGGAGCGCGGGATCGGCGAAATACATTCCCGACTGACCGGCCTGGGCCATCGAGCGCGACCAGGGCACCTCCACCGCCTTGGCCGTGGTCAGCGAGATCAGGCCGGCGGCGCCCCGCTCGGACAGCAAGCGCGCCCGGTCGCGGCGGGCGTGCGCCTTGAGCGCGCCGGAGATGTCGGCCGGGCCGCCGCTGATGACGACCGCGATCTTCCCCTTGAGGTCGACCCCGGCGAAATCGTCATGGCCGGCTTCCGGCATGTGAAGCCCGTAGCCGACGAAGACCAGGGGCGCCTCGATCCGCTCGGGCCGGCGGCCGTCGCCCCGGCCGATGATGATGTCGCCGGGGATCGAGAGATCGCTCGCCCGCCCGCCCGAGACCAGCGCCGCGCTCGATCGGTCGGCGTCGACGAACTGCTCCTCGAAGGCCACCGGCTGGAAATAGCCGTCGGTGCCGGCCGGCTCGAGGCCGATCGCCTGAAGCTGGGCGACGACGTAGTCGGCGGCGCGCTGGTAGCCCGGCGTTCCGGTCAGCCGCCCTTCCATGTCGTCGGCGGCGAGCGTCGAGACGTCGGCCCACCAGCGCTGGGCGCGCTCGGCGGCGCTCGGCGGCTCGGGCACCGTCGCGCAGGCCGTGACGAGGAGAGCGAGGAACGGGACGAGGCGCATCGGATACTCCGCGGCGAGGGCGCCTTTCCTTGTCGCGCCGCCGCCTCCTTGTCCAGAGAGCCGTCGTCCCGGGCGGAAGCCGGGACGACGATCACAGACGGGTCGCGGCGACGAGCGCTTCCAGGCTGACGCCGCCGCCGCTCGCAGCGACGATCCGGACCGAGGCGTGGACTCCGATCCCGCCGAGCTGGTGGAGCGAGACGAGCGGAGCGGCGATGAGCGCGACGACGGCGAGGACGATGAGCTTCCCGATCATGATCTTGTCCTAGCGAAAGCGGTAGAAGAGGCTGGCGAGAGCGAGGCTCAGCCAGAACAGGACGAACAGCATCCAGTGGACCGGCTCCGCGACGAAGCCGCCGCGCCAGAGCAGGAACCAGGTCGGATAGACGAGCATCAGGGTGAGCCCGGCAACGCTCGCCGCCTTGTAGCCGCGCTGCCGCTCGAGCTCGTCGGTGACGCCGTGCATGAGCAGGCCGCCGCCGACCATCACCACCAGGTACAGCCCGGCCAGGACCGCGGCGAGCGTCGGCGACCAGGTCAGCGGCCGGCTCTGGGCCATGGCGGCGCCGTCCTGAAACCCGGCGTAGAAAGCCGGCACTCCGCCGAGCACGGCGATCGCCGCGAGGATCAGCCACCTCTTGCGCCGGCGCGCCAGGTCGCGGCGCTCCCCCTCCCCCTGCGGAGCGCTATCGCGCATCGCCCGGGCCCCCGAAGCCGTCATCGAAAATCTCCTCGATCGGAACCGCGAACAGGCGGCTGAGCTTGAAGGCGAGCGGAAGCGAAGGATCGTACTTGCCGGTCTCGATGGCGTTGACCGCCTGACGCGAGACCCCGAGCCGGCCGCCAAGCTCCGCCTGGCTCCAGTCGCGCTCCGCCCTCAGCACCTTCAATCGATTCTTCACCGGCTCACCGAGCTCCACCGTCCCGACCCATGTCCCGCCGGCAGCCCTTCCGCCGGCCATGGCGACTCGCTAGGGCAAACCTGACTTTATGTCAAGCGACCATTACCTATTGTCAGGCACAGAGCGCATAATGCCAGTCGCTATGGCACGACTTGTCGAATGCGTCATTCCGGCGAAAGCCGGAATCCACGAACGCCGTTGTCCGGATTTCGTAGCGCCGTCTCGATGGATCCCGGGTCGAGCCCGGGATGACGGGGCTCGTCCCGCCGTCAACGGCCGCGGATGAACGCCCTGATGTCGCGCGACAGCTTGGCCCGGTCCTCGTCGCGGACGTACATCATGTGGCCCGAGCCGTAATAATGATAGGCGATCCGCTCCTGCGGGATTCCGGTCCGGGAAAGGGAATATTCGGCGCCGAAGAAGGGCGTCGCGAAATCGAAATAGCCCTGGCCGACGAACACCCGAAGCCCGGAATTCTCCCGCATCGCCCGGCCGAGATAGGGCGCGACATTCTTGTAATATTTCGACTCGCCGCCCTGGTCCTTGAGGTCCCAGTCCCAGTCGCTGACCCCACCGATGGTCGAATATTGGCGGTCGGTCCGGAACCTGAGGCCGTCGCGGACCCAGGCGTTGAGGGCGGCGGTATAGCCGGCGTCGATCCCGTAGAAGCTGGGATCGTTGTCCGGAGTCTCTCCGGCATTGTCATAGTCGCGCCCGGTATAGCGCGCATCGAGCCGGCCGATGGCGAGACCGCGATCGCGCAGCAGCTCCTTGTAGAAGCGCTGGTCGCTCACCCTGAGGTCGGCGGAATCGAGGAAGTGCTCGGAGAGCCCGGTGAATCGGGCGAGCCGGCGGCGAATGGCGGCGCGCTCCTCGCCCTGCAGCTTCTGGCCCTTGAACAAAGCCGCGGCATAATCGCCGGCGGCGAATTCCCGCGCCTCCTGGACGAAGCCTTCGAGGGTCCCGGCATCGGCTGGAGCCTTGCCGTGATGGAAGGCGGCCGCGGCCATCGACGGCAGGTAGAGGATGTAGGGCATCTCGTTGCCGGGCACATAGGATTGGGCGCCGAAATCGAGGATGGTCGAGATGAGGATGATCCCGTTCAGCGAGACGTCGTTGAAGGCGCCCTCGAGCTGGTTGACGACGGCGGCCGACCGGGTCGTCCCGTAGCTCTCGCCACCGAGGAACTTGGGCGAGTTCCAGCGGCCGTTCTCCCCCAGCCAGATCCGGATGAACTCGGCGACCGACTTGGCGTCCTGCGTGACCCCCCAATATTCCTTGCCCTCGGTCTTGCCGAGCGGCCGGCTGAAGCCGGTGCCGACGGGGTCGATGAAGACGATGTCGGCGACGTCGAGCAGGCTGTCGGGATTGTCGAGGATCGGGAAGGGCGGAGCGCCGTCGTCGCGCGCGTCCGACGGGATCGCCACCCGCTTCGGCCCGAAGGCGCCCATGTGGAGCCACAGCGAGCCCGACCCCGGGCCGCCGTTGAAAAGGAAGGCGACCGGCCGGTTGGGATCGCGCGGCTCCTTCACATAGGCGATCGAGAAGATGCTCGCCTTGGGCGTCCCGTCGGCCGCCTTCAGATAGGTCTCCGACGCCGTCGCGGTGTAGGCGACGCGCTGGCCGCCGAAGGTTCCGGTGTGGCGGGTCACCGAGACGACCGGGGGCGGGACCGGGCTGTCGGTCTCCTTGGCGGCGGGCGCCGTGGGCGGCTGGCCGAGGAGCGGGGCGGAAAGCGCGAGCGCGGAGGCCGCGAGCAGCATCTTGATCATGGCGCGGAGCTATCGCACGCGTTCCGGCCGAGTCAAAGCGCTTGCCCCGCCCGACCGTCGCTGCGACCTTCCCAGAATGCGCCTTCGCGTCGCCACGCTCGAGGATTCCGACTCCGTCGCTTCGGTCCTCGGCCCTTCCTACACGCAGCTGATGGCGGCCGCCTATCCGCCGGACCTGCTCGCCAGGACGCTTCCCTCGATCACCCGCGCCAACCCCGTGCTGCTCTCCTCGGGCCGCTACTATCTGGCCGAGGCGGACGACGGCCGGCCGGCCGGCTGCGGCGGCTGGAGCGCCGATCCCCCCGACCGGGCCGACGGGGATCCCGGCCGCGCCCATATCCGCCATTTCGCGACTCACCCCGGCTGGACCCGGCGAGGCGTCGGCCGGCTCCTCTACGAGCGCTGCGAGGCGGACGCCCGAGCCGCCGGCTTCACCCTGTTCGAGGTCTATGCGAGCCTCAACGGCGAGGCCTTCTACGCCGCGCTCGGCTTCCGCCCTCTCGGCCGGATCGAGACTCCGATGCCCGGCGGAGTGCGCTTTCCCGCGATCCGCATGGTTCGCGCCCTCTAGGTCTGTCCCGTCCGGTCGAACGCCTGTTCCGCGCGACCCGCGGTCCAGGCGCGCTGCCGGAAGTATCGGCGCCGATGACGATCCGACCTGAACGGGACAAACCCCGACGCTCGCCGCCGGCCCGGCGGCGCGCCCCGATTTTTCTTCACGATGTCAAAGAGCCACTACCCGAGTCGACCCTATTTAGTAGGAAAAATCCTACATGTCAAGAACAAAAAAGGAACTTTGTCGAATGCCGCATGCCTTCCCCTGGTCGGAAGCCTCCCCTAAAGCGCAGCCATGGACCTGACCCATCTCGGCCGCTCCAGCCCCCTCCCCGCCTCGCCCGGGGAGGCGAAGCTCGACTATGTCGCCAACCCGCGCCCCGGGCGGCCCTATCTGGTCCGCCTGGCGGCGCCGGAATTCACCGCGCTCTGCCCGGTCACGGGTCAGCCCGATTTCGCCCATCTCGTCATCGACTATGCGCCGGCCGCGACCATCGTCGAATCCAAGTCGCTCAAGCTGTTCCTGGCCGCCTTCCGCAACCATTGCGGATTCCACGAGGACGTCACCGTCGGCATCGCGGAGCGCCTCGTCGCGGAGATGAAGCCGTTGTGGCTCCGGATCGGCGGCTATTGGTATCCGCGCGGAGGGATCCCGATCGACGTCTTCTGGCAGTCGGGCCAGCCGCCCGAAGGCCTCTGGGTCCCCGCCCAGGACGTCCCCGGCTATCGCGGGCGGGGCTGAATTGCACGTCGCGATCCTGGGCGCCGGATCGGTCGGCTGCTTCGTCGGGGGCGCCTGGGCGGCCGCCGGCATTCCGGTCCGGTTCGTCGGTCGGGAGCGGATCGGCCGGGAGATCGGGTCGAACGGGCTGACGCTGACCGATCATTCGGGCTGGCGGGCGAGGCTGGCCCCCGAGCAGGTCGATTTCTCGACCAGGCCAAACGCGCTCGCCAAGGCGGACGTCATCGCCCTTTGCGTCAAGAGCACGGGCACGCTGGCCGCGGCGAAGGAGATCGCGCGCAACGCGAAAAAGGGCGCCCTGGTGGTCAGCTTCCAGAACGGGGTGAGCAATGTCGATCTGCTCCGCTCGATCCTGAAGCCGCGCTTCGAGGCGGTCGCGGGGATGGTGCCGTACAATGTCGCCGCACTCGGCCACGGGCGCTTCCACAAAGGCGTCGCCGGCGACCTCATGGCGGAGGACGTGCCGGCGCTCCGGGCGCTCGCGGAGCGGATCGGCGACGGGCCGGCCCGGCTTCGCCTCTCCGCCGACATGCCCGCCGTCGCCTGGGGCAAATTGCTGATCAACCTCAACAACGCCGTCAACGCCCTGTCCGGCCGGACCCTGCTCGACCAGCTCAAGGCGCGCGACTATCGCCGCGTGGTCGCGGCCTCGATCGTCGAGGCCCTCGAGCTGCTCGACGCCGCCGGGATCGAGCCGGCGAAGATCGGGCCGGTGCCGCCGCGCCTGCTCCCCCACGTCATCGCCTCGCCCGATTTCATCTTCAACAACCTGTTCCTGAAGATCCAGAAGATCGACGCCCACGCGCGGTCCTCGATGGCGGACGACCTCAAGGCGGGACGGCCGACCGAAATTGCTTATTTGAACGGGGAGGTCGTCGCCCTGGCGAACAGGCTCGGGCGCAAGGCGCCGGTTAACGAGACGATCGTCACTCTGATCCGCCAGGCGGAGCTGGGCGTCGAGTTCCTCTGGGAGCCGGCCCAGCTTCGAGGCGTCGTCCTCGAAGGCCATAAGGCGGCACCGATCTTCGGCTACTGAGTTTGACAAGGGGTAAGCGCCCCAGCAGGAGCGCAGCCACGTCCCGTACCGGAGTGCTCCATGCGCCTATTCGCCACCGCATCCCTGATCGCCCTCACCCTTGCCGGCTGCGCCCGGACCACCGACTCCTCCGCCCCCGCGACGCCCGCCGCCGAGGCCGCGCAGTCGCCCCGGCGGATCCCGACCCAGCTGCCGACCAACGTCCGACCGCTCCAATATACGATCCACGCGACTCCCGACGCCGCCAACCTGCGCTTCACCGGGCGCGCCGATATCGACATCCAGGTCCTCCAGCCGACCGACCGCATAGTTCTGAACGCGGCCGACCTCGAATTCGGCGAGGTCTCGCTGGGCGGCGGAAGCGAAGCCTCGCCGCTCGCCCTCAATCCCCGCGACATCGACGTCAGCGAGGAGAAGCAGACCGCGACCTTCGAGTTCGGGCGCGAGATCGCTCCCGGCCGCTACCGGCTCACGATCAACTACCGGGGCAAGATCTACACCCAGGCCGCCGGGCTGTTCGCGCTCGACTATGAAGGCGCCGGAGGCACGAAGCGCGCCCTCTTCACCCAGTTCGAGGCGCCCGACGCCCGGCGCTTCTTCCCGGGATGGGACGAGCCCCAATATCGTACCCCCTACAATCTCAACGTGACCGTTCCGGCCGATCAGGACGTGGTCGGCAACATGCCCCAGGCCGGGGTGCGGACCAACGCCGGCGGCACCAAGACCGTCACCTTCCAGACCACGCCGGCCATGTCGAGCTACCTCCTCTTCCTCGCCGTCGGCGAGTTCGACCGGATCACGACGACCTCGGCCGGAACCGAGATCGGAGTCGTCGCCAAGCGCGGCGACGGCGAGAAAGGCCGCTGGGCGCTGGAGAGCTCGGCCAAGATCCTGCCCTGGTACAACGAATATTTCGGGACGCCCTATCCGCTGCCGAAACTCGACAACGTCGCCGGGCCGGGAAGCAGCCAGTTCTTCGGGGCGATGGAGAATTGGGGGGCGATCTTCTCGTTCGAATCGATCCTGCTGGTCGACCCTTCGATCACCACCGAGGCGACCCGCCAGCGCATCTTCGAGGTCGCCGCGCACGAGATGGCGCACCAATGGTTCGGCGACCTCGTCACCATGGCCTGGTGGGACGACCTCTGGCTGAACGAGGGCTTCGCCTCGTGGATGGCGACCAAGGCGACCACCGCCCTCCATCCCGAATGGGATCCGGAGCTCGGCACCGTCTCCGGTCGGGAATCGGCGATCAACCTCGATTCGGTCTCGAGCACCCATCCGGTCGTCCAGCGGATCAGCACCGTCGAGCAGATCAGCCAGGCCTTCGACGCGATCACCTACCAGAAGGGCGAGGCGGTGATCACCATGCTCGAGGATTATGTCGGCGAGGACGCCTGGCGGCGCGGCGTCCAGGACTATATCCGCACCCACCGGCTCGGCAACACCCAGACCGACGACCTCTGGCGCGCGGTCGAGAGGGCGGCGGGCAAGCCCGTCACCGCCATCGCCCACGACTTCACGCTCCAGCCCGGCGTGCCGCTGATCCGGGTCGAGAGCGCGGGCTGCCGCGGCGGCAAGACCGCCGTCGCGCTGAGACAGGGCGAATTCAGCCGCGACCGGCAGGCGCAGGCGACCCGGGCGTGGCGGGTGCCGGTCATCGCCTCTGGCACGGGGGCCGAGGTGCGAACCCTCGTCGAGGGCGGGGCAGCCACCCTCAGCGTCCCCGGCTGCGGCCCGGTCGTCGTCAACAGCGGCCAGACCGGCTATTACCGCACCCTCTATTCGCCGGCCCTGCTCGAGCGGCTCACCGCCGCCTTCCCGCGCCTTAAGCCGATCGACCAGATCGGCCTGCTCGCCGACAATTGGGGCCTTGGGCTCGCCGGCTACCAGTCGGCGGCCGAGGCGCTCGACATGGTCGATCGGGTCCCCGCCGGGGCCAATCCGCAGGTGTGGAGCCGGGCCGCCGCGATCCTGAGCAGCGTCCACAACATGTACGAGGCCGATCCCGCGCACCGCGCGATGATCGCCCGCTACGCCTCGATGAAGCTGTCGCCGGTTCTCGCCCGGATCGGCTGGAGCCCCAGGGCCGGCGAGGCGCCGACGGTGCCGGTGCTTCGGGCGGACCTGATCAAGACGCTCGGCGAGATGGGCGACCCTGGAGTGGTCGGCGAGGCCAACCGGCGGCTGGCCGCCGGCGACCCGCTGGCGACGAGCGGACCGCTTCGCAGCACGATCCTCGCCGTCACCGCCCGCAACCTCGACTCCGCCGGCTGGGAGCGCCTCAGGGCCCAGGCTCGGGCCGAGCGAAGCCCTCTGGTCAAGGCGCAGCTCTACCGGCTGCTCGGAAGCGCCGCCGACCCGGCCCTCGCCCGCAGGGCCCTCGACCTCGCCCTGACCGACGAGCCCGGGGCGACGACCAGCGCCGGGATCATCTCGGCGGTGGCGGGCGAGCATCCCGACCTCGCTTTCGATTTCGCCATCCGCAACCGCGAGAAGGTGGAAGCGCTGGTCGATATCTCGTCGCGCTCGCGCTACCTCGCAGGCCTGGGCGGCGGCTCCGCCGACCCGGCGATGGTCGGCAAGCTGGAGGCTTTCGCGACCCGCTACATGACCCCGCAGTCGCGCGGCCGGGTCGACGTCGCCATCGCCTCGATCAAGGACCGTATTCGGGTGCGCACGACCCGGCTTCCCGACATCACCAAGTGGCTGGAGGCCAAGTCGGGCTAGGCGCGTCGTCCAGGCAGGCCGGGATCTCAGGAAGCGAAAGGCGCCGGCGCGTTTCGCCCGGCGGGGCCCCGGCCTGCGCTGGGGCGACGGCCTAGGCCAGTCGCATCGTCCGCCGGTACATCCACGCCGCGAGCAGGACGAAAAGCGCCGTCCCGCCGACCAGCGCGAAGAATTCGAATCCCTCTCCGACCACGGCCAGCGGCGCATCCTTGCCCGAGCCCGCCACGATTCCGGCGAACACCACGCCCCACAGGCTCTCGCCGACGATCAGGCCGGTGGCGGTGAGGACGCCCATCCGGCGGGCGAATTCGGGCTTCGGCCGCTTGTCCGCCCAGCGGTCGTAATAGAAGCCGATCACCGATCCGATCACGACCGGGAGGATCGCCGCCATCGGCAGGTAGATGCCGATCCCGACCGCGAGCGGCGGGAGGCGCAGCGTCCTGGCCCGGCCGAGGGTCTCGTCGAGAAGGATCAGGCCCACTCCGGTCAGGGCTCCGTAGCCGATCATCGTCCAGTTGAGGTCGCCGCCGAGGACGCCCTTGGCGAGGGCGGAGATGAGCGCCGCCTGCGGCGCCGGCAGGGCGTCCGGCCCGGCGCCGGGCATTCCGGCGAAGCCGATGCCCTTGTAGAGCAGCTCGAGGACCGGCGGCACGACCAGCGAGCCGAAGATCACCCCGAAGACGAGCGCCACCTGCTGGCGCCAGGGGGTCGCCCCGACGAGCTGGCCCGTCTTCAGGTCCTGGAGGTTGTCGTTGGAGATCGTGGCGATCCCGAAGACGATCCCGGTCACGATCAGCGCGTAGGCGACGAGCGCCTCCGACGTCCCCGGCGGAGTGTCGCGCCCGAACAGGCCGACCAGCATCAGCGAGGCGGCGACCACGGAGAGGATTCCGATTCCCGAGACCGGGCTGTTCGACGCCCCGATCAGGCCGGCCATGTAGCCGCAGACCGCGGCGATCATCAGGCCGATGACGAGGATGAAGACGAGCGCTCCGGCGATCAGCAGGGCCGCCGACCCGGCGAGGGGCCCGCCGGCGATCACGCTCCACAGCAGCCAGGCGGTCGGCACCAGGACCGCGAGCGACCCGAAGCCGACGATCGCGATCGGAAGGTCGCGCTCCTCGAGCGCGAGCGCCTGGCCGCCGCGCCGGGCCGCGCTCGCCGCCATCGCCGACCGAATCCCGCCGAGCACCGGCCCGGCGATCTTGACCAGGGTCCAGACCGCGGCGACTCCGATCACCCCGGCGCCGAAGAACCGGACGTGCTGAGTGAAGATCGCCCCCGCCCAGGCCTCCGGGCCGCCCGTCATCGGCATCTGCGCGGTCAGGATCGGGAGAAGTATCCACCAGCCGATCACCAGCCCCAGGAACATCGCCATCCCGACCGAGATTCCCACGAGATGGCCCACGCCCATCAGCGCGAAGGACAGCCCTCCCGAGATTCCGGTCGCCCCCGGGCCCACCCGGAAGAAGGCGGCGGCTTCGGCGGCGACCAGCCGGGTCTGGGTGAGGATGGCGAACCCGGCCGAGGCGAGGCTGCTCCAGAGCAGGACGGAGAGGCCCCGGGCGCTCTCCTCAGCGCCTTCCGCCGACTTCGAGCCCACCTGCAGAACCTCCGCCGCGGCGCGTCCCTCCGGATAGGGAAGCGGCGTGTCGACGACCAGGGCCCGCCTGAGCGGCACCGAGAAGAGCACGCCCAATATGCCGCCGAGCATGGTGATCGCGGCCGTGGTGACGAACGGGAATCCGTGCCACCAGCCGATCATCACGAGCCCGGGGAGGACGAAGATGATCGCGGCCAGGGTCCCCGCCGCCGAGGCCACGGTCTGGACGATATTGTTCTCGAGGATGGACGAGTCGCTGAACCAGCGAAGGATCGCCATCGAGATGACGGCGGCCGGTATCGAGGTCGCGAAGGTGAGGCCGACCTTCAGTCCGAGATAGACGTTGGCGGCGGTGAAGACGAGGGTGATGAGCCCGCCGAGAAGGATCGCCCGGACGGTAAGCTCGCGCATCTTGCCTTCAGCCGCCATGTCGGTTTCCCCTTGCTGCAGACCCTTCTGGCGCACCGGCCGAGAGCCGGCAACCGGGATGCGACCAGATAGATCCTCCCCGAGATTTCTCGGGGAGGGGGACCGCGCGAAGCGCGGTGGAGGGGTTCTTCGAGCGTCAAGGACCCCCTCCCCCATGCTTCGCATGGTCCCCCTCCCCTGCAAATGCAGGGGAGGAATTAGCGGTCACCGTCCCCGGAACAGCCCCCCCAGCAGCCCTCTGAGCAGCTGACCGCCGAGCTTGCCCGCGACCTGGCGCCCGACCGTGCTCGCCGCGGAGCGAGCGGCGGATTCGACCAGCTTGTCGGTCAGGCTGGGCCTCGCCGCCTCGCGCGCCTGCCTCGCCGCCTCGCGCTCGGCGGCGACTCGGGCGCGCTCCTGCTCCTTGGCCGCCCGGGCCGCCTCGCGCTCGGCGAGCAGCCTATCCTTCTCGGCCTGCTTCGCCTCGGCGGCGTCGAGCTTCGCCTCCTCCTCCTTCGCCCTGGCCTCCGACGCCGCCGCCTGGGCCTCGCTCGACTTGGCGGCGAGAAGCTCCTCGGCCGACTGGCGGTCGATCGGCGAATCGTATTTCGTCCCGATCGCATCGGTCTCGACCAGCACGGCCCGCTCCGCGGGCGTGACTGGGCCGACCCTGGAGCCCGGCACCCGGATCAGGGTCCGCTCCACCGGCGAGGGCGAGCCGTCGGGCTGGAGAAGGGAAACCAGAGCCTCGCCGACCTTGAGCTCGGTGATCGCCGTGGCGACGTCGAGATTCGGATTGGCCCGGAAGGTCTCGGCGGCGGAGCGGACCGCTTTCTCGTCGCGCGGCGTGAAGGCCCGCAGCGCATGCTGGACCCGGTTGCCGAGCTGGCCGGCCACGGCGTCGGGTATGTCGATCGGATTCTGGGTGATGAAATAGATGCCGACGCCCTTGGAGCGGATCAGCCGGACCACCTGCTCGATCTTCTCCAGAAGCGCCGGCGGCGCGCTGGTGAAGAGCAGATGGGCCTCGTCGAAGAAGAAGACCAGCTTCGGCTTGTCCGGGTCGCCGACCTCGGGGAGCTGCTCGAAAAGCTCCGAGAGGAGCCAGAGCAGGAAGGTCGAGTAGAGCTTCGGCGAGGCCATGAGCTTGTCGGCGGCGAGGATGTTGACGACGCCCCGGCCGCCGTCGTCGAGGCGGAGCAAGTCGTCGATGTCGAGCGCCGGCTCGCCGAAGAACATGTCGCCCCCCTGCGAGCGGAGCTGGAGGAGCGAGCGCTGGATGGTTCCGACGCTCGCCTTGGAGACGTTGCCGTAGGTCACGGTCAGCTCGTCGGCGCGGTTGGCGCAGTCGGCCAGCATCGCCTGCAGGTCGTCGAGGTCGAGGAGGAGGAGCCCGTCCCTGTCGGCGACGTGGAAGACGATGGTCAGGACGCCTTCCTGGACCTCGTTCAGGTCCATCAGCCGGGCCAGCATGAGCGGGCCCATCTCGGAGACGGTGGTCCGGACCGGATGGCCCTGCTCGCCGAGCAGGTCCCAGAACTGGACGGGGTTGTCGCGATAGGCCCAGCCCGAATCGCCGATCTCCGCCGAGCGGGCGGCGAAGGCTTCGTGCAGCTTGCCCATCGGCGATCCCGCCATGGCGAGGCCGCCCAGGTCGCCCTTCACGTCGGCGACGAAGACGGGCACGCCGGCCCGGGAAAAGCCCTCCGCCAGGCCCTGCAGGGTGACGGTCTTTCCGGTGCCGGTCGCTCCCGCGATCAGGCCATGGCGATTCGCCCGCTTGAGCATGAGCCGCTGCGGCTGGCCGCCGCCGAGGCCGATGAAGATGCTGTTCTCGTCGTCCACGCAAGGGCTCCCTGGCTGCCGGAGCCCCTATCCCCGATGTGAGCCGGGGCGGCAAGCGGAGCAGGAGGAATTGCCTCCCCATGCGCGGCACGGGGAGGCAAATGCGTTACCGCCCCGCTAGGGCGATACCGTAATAGGCCGGCGGCGTGTTGCCGCGCCGGATCAGCAGCAGGACGCTGTTGCGGCCGGCCGAACGCGCCGCCGCGACGGCGGCCGCCGCCTCCTCGGGCGTCCTGGTCGCGCGCTGGTTGATCGAGAGGATGATGTCGCCGGGCTGGATGCCCTTGGCCGCGGCGTCGCTGCCGGCATTGACCGACGCGATCACGACGCCCTTGGCGTTGACGTCGTTGAGCCGAAGGGAGCGGGCGATGTCCGGGGTCAGGGTCTGGACGGTGACTCCCAGGCTTTCGCGCGCCGAGCGCTGGCTGCTCGACTGCTGGGCCTCGGCCGGCTCGCGGACCGGAGTCTCGTCCTCGATGCCGTTGAGCCGGGCCAGCTCCTCCTCGGTCGGACGCTCGCCGACGGCAACGTTAACCGTCTGCCGGCGTCCGTCGCGCACGACCTCGATCGGAACCCTCGAGCCGATCGGCTGCCTGGACACCAGATAGGCGAGCGACTCGTCGGGAGTGACCGGCCTTCCGCCGACGCTGACGACGACGTCCCCCTGCTGGATCCCGGCGCGGGCGGCCGGGCCGCCGGCGGTGACGCTCCGGATCAGCTCGCCCTGGTTCTTGGGGATTCCGAGCGACGCGGCGATGTCCTCGTCCAGCGCCTGGAGGCTGACCCCGATATAGCCGCGCTGCGGCCGCTGGCCCTTGCGCAGGGATTCGATGACCGGGAAGGCCTGCTCGGCCGGGATGGCGAACCCGATCCCGACATTGCCGCCGGTCGGCGAGATCAAGGCGGTGTTGATGCCGATCACGTTGCCGTTCAGATCGAACATCGGCCCGCCGCTATTGCCCATGTTGATCGACGCATCGGTCTGGATGTAGCGGTCGTAGGTGCCGGCGCCGATGTTGCGGTGGAGCGCCGAGACGATTCCGGCGGTGACGGTGCCGCCGAGGCTGAACGGGTTGCCGATCGCGACGACCCAGTCGCCGACCCGGACCTGCTTGGAATCGCCGAAGCGGACGAACGGCAGGTCGTTGCCCTTGATCTTGAGAAGGGCGAGGTCGGACGCCGCGTCGCGGCCGACCAGCGTCGCCTCGAACTCGCGGCGGTCGGACAGGGTCACGGTGATCTGCTCGACCGTGGCGCCGGTGCGCGCCGGCGAGACGACGTGGTTGTTGGTGACGACGTAGCCGTCCGCCGAGATCAGGAAGCCGGAGCCGAGCGACCCGCCGCGCTGGGTGATCGGGGCGTCGCCGCCGTCCGGCACGGGCACCCCGAACTGGCGGAAGAAGTCCTCGAAGCCCGGCGGGACCTGGCGGCTCCGGTTGATCTGGATCGACTGCTTGGTCGAGATGTTGACCACCGCCGGCTGGAGCCGGGCGGCGAGGTCGGCGAAGCTCATCGGCGCTCCGGCGCGCGGAGCGGCCGAGGCGATGGTGCCGGGATCGTTCTGGGCGGTCTGGGCACCGACGGGGCCCACCGTCAGCGTGGCGGCGGCTCCGCCCAATAGGATGGCGGCCGAGATGCCGTAGACGTAGCGCACGATTGCAATCTCCTCACTTGCTTCGACCCGGGCGGGCAGATCCGGGCTATCGATTACACTTGTATTTGGTGCCGCTGAACCGAATTTGAATAGGGCTTACGCCAAGAATCCACCTCGAACAGACGAATCGCGGATGGCCGCCGGCCGTCCGGGTGGACGTTAGCGGTTCTTCCCCTTGAACTCCTGCAGATATTGGTTGTCGGGCGACAGGATGATGCTCGACCGGCCCTGGTTCTCGCCGGGCGCGAAGGTCGTCTCGTAGCTCTGCATCGCCCGGTAGAAAGCGTAGAAGTCGGGATCCTTGCCGTAGGCCTCGGCATAGGTGCTCGCCGCTTCGGCATCCGCTTCGGCCTTGATGATCTGAGCCTGCTTGTAGCCCTGCGCGCGGATCGCGCCCGCTTCCTGCTGGCGGGCGGTGCGCATCCGCTCGTAGGCCGAATCGAGGGGAGTGCCTTCCGGAAGGTCGGCGCGCTTGATCCTGACGTCGACGATCTCGGCGCCGTACTGGCGGGCGACCCGGTCGAGCGCTCGCTTTATGTTGTCCATCAGCTGGCCGCGCTCCGGGCTGAGCAGGGCCGCGAAGGGGCGCTTGCCGAGCTCGTTGCGGATCGCCGAGCCCAGGATCGGCTTCAGCTGGTCGCTGACCCGCTCCTCGGTGCGGGCGGAGACGTACATCTGCAGCGGATCGACGATCCTGTAGCGGGCGAAGGCGTCGACCTGGAGCCGGAGCTGGTCGGTCGAGAGGACCTGCTGCCGGTCCATCTTGATGCTCAGGATCCGCTTATCGATCCAGACCACCTGCTCCATGAAGGGCCAGCGCGCGATCAGGCCGGCCCCGGTCTGGCCGAAATCCACGCCCTGATGGTAGGCGTTGATCACCCTCTTGGGCTGGCCGAAGCGGACGACGACGGCCTGCTTCGTCTCCGGAACGGTCGCGAAAGTGCTTCCGGCGAGGATGAGAAGGGCGATCGCGACGAAGGCGATGACGATGGGATTGCGAATCGCGGGGCTCATCGCGCGGCTCCTTCCTGGGCCTGGCGCTGGACCTGGGGCAGCGGAAGATAGGGAGTGACCCCCGGGGTCTCGACCACGGTCTTGTCGATCTTGGAGAGAACCCGCTCCATCGTCTCGTAATACATGCGTCGCCGAGTGACCTCCGGCGCAAGCTTGTACTGGGCGTAGACCTTGTCGAAGGCGGCCGCGTCGCCCTGCGCCCGGGCGGTCTGCTGCTGCGCGTAGGCGCGGGCCTGGTTGATGTAGGATTGCGCTTCCTGCTGGGCCGCCGACACCTCCTTGAACGCGTTGTTCACCGCCGCGGGCGGGTCGGACTGCTTGATCGCGATGCCCTCGATCCTCACTCCGGCGCCGTAGCGGTCGAGCACCTGCTGCATGACGATCGAGACCCGCTGCTCGATGTCGCTCCGGCCGGCGCCGATCGCGTCGTCGAGCGACACGGTGGCGAGGACGGCGCGCATCGCGCTCTCGGCGACCTCGCTGATCGTCGATTCGGGATCGTTGATCTGGAACAGGTAGAGCTGCGGGTCGCGGATCGTCCAGCGGACCGAATAAGCGAGGTCGATGATATTCTGGTCGCCGGTGAGGATGAGATTCTCCGCCGAGGCGTCCGGGGAGCCGATGTCGCGGGTCCGGATCTGGCCGACATCGACCTTCTGCAGGCGCTCGATCGGCAGCGGCAGGGTCAGGGCGATGCCGCTCGGCACCGTCCGGCTGTACTTGCCGAACAGGGTCACGACTCCGCGCTCCTGCGGCCCGACCAGGTGGAAGCAGGTGAAGAGCAGCCACAAGAGCACGAACACGCCGAGGCCGTAGAGCCAGTAGGGCCGTCCTTCCTGGTGCGGGAAGCGGCCGCCGAACTTCTCGCGGCTGCGCCTCAGGAAGTCGTCGATCGAGCCGACATTGGCGCCGACTCCGGGGGTCCGGCGCTTGCGCGGCGGCTGTCCCCAAGGATTGCGCGGCCCGCCGCCGCCGTCGCCGCCCGAACCGCCGTCGCCGGAGGGACCCCAGGGTCCGCCGCGATTTTCATTCAACACGGCGCCGCGACGCGCGCCCCACCCGAAAAATCTTGCCATACGCCTTTATAGGTAGCGGTCCGGCGGAAAAACAGTGGCAAGCCGACCCGCACCCCCTATCTGCGGCGGATGAGCGACGAGACGGACCCTCTTGCCACCGCCCTCGCCTCCGTCGCGGAGGCCGCCGGCCGAATCGCGGCGCCGCGGCTGAGGGACGGCATCGCCAGCCTGGTGCTCGACGTCGGCGGCCTCTCTTCCGACGAGCGCGCCGCCCTCGAGCGCCGGATCCGCGCCGCCCTCATCGCCGTGCGCGGCGTCCGCGACGTCCGGATCGCGATGACGGCGGACAAGGTCAATCGAACGATCGTCGCCGTCGGCAGCGGCAAGGGCGGGGTCGGCAAGTCGACCGTCGCCGCCAACCTCGCCGTCGCCCTCGCGCGCGCCGGCCGCAGCGTGGGCCTGGTCGACGCCGACATATACGGCCCCTCCCTGCCCCGCCTCATGGGAAATTCGGACCGCCCCGAGCTCGACGGAAAAAGGATCGTCCCCGTCGACGCCTTCGGGGTGAAGATGCTGTCGATCGGCCAGCTGGTCGAGCCCGGAACGGCGCTCGCGTGGCGCGGTCCGATGATCGCGAGCGCGCTCGGCCAGCTGATGGAGGGCGACTGGGACGGATGCGAGCTGATGATCGTCGACCTCCCGCCCGGCACCGGCGACATCCAGATGTCGCTGATTCAGAAATGGAAGCCGGCCGGGGCGGTGATCGTCTCCACCCCCCAGGACCTCGCCCTGATCGACGCCACCCGGGCCATCGACCTGTTCCGCAAGATGGACGTCCCGCTGCTCGGGCTCGTCGAGAACATGTCCGGCTATGCCTGCCCCCATTGCGGAGAGGTCTCCGACCCGTTCGGGGCCGGCGGCGCGGAGGCGGCGGCCAAGGTGATGTCGATCCCCTTCCTGGGACGGATACCGCTGACTCTGGCGATCCGCCGCGACTCGGATTCGGGCACTCCACCGGCTGCGGGGGAAGGTGCCGAATCCGAAGCCTTCGCGGCCATCGCCGCGACGTTGCTGAAGCGCATTTTCGTCGCTTAGCGATGACTTGACCGAACGATCTTATCTATTATGAAAACACGATGGCCAGGCCTCCCGAGACGTCTGCCGGCAAGAAAGATGTTCGCTCATCCCCCTGGTGGGCGCTTCCCGCTTTGTCGGTCAGTCTCGCTGCGCTTGTCACCGGCTCGTTCGGGCTGGCAGGCCAATGGCTGGTGAGCAAGGCGCAGGGCAAGGAGCGGCAATGCACCCTCGCCCAGCAGATCGTGGGAGACGAAACGCTTAATCCCGCGTTGAGCGAGGCAAACCGGAGTCGTACAACCTCAGCTGCCGACGCCCGGCTTCTGCGGTGCCTTGGAGAATGAGCATGGAATGGCTTTGGCTCGCGATGATATTTCTCGGCGTCGCCGGCTCGACCTACTCGATCCTGGTCATTCGCCAGAACAATCGCGAGCCGCAGTAGCAAGCGGCCTTTATCCTGGATTGAGCCAATGCCCCTGACCCGCGACGAAGACCTCTACGATCTCCTCGCCTCGACCCGGACCATCGCCATGATCGGCGCCTCCGACCGGCCCGACCGGCCGAGCTACGGCGTGATGAAGTTCCTCCAGGACTGGGGCTATCGGGTGATACCGGTGAACCCGCAGATCACCGGCGAGCATGTCCATGGCGAATATGTCTGGCGCGAGCTCGCGCAGATCGGCGAGCCGATCGACATGGTCGACATCTTCCGCCGCCCCCAGGCCGCCGGCGAGGCCGTCGACGAGGCGATCGCCGCCGGCGCGAAGTCGGTCTGGCTCCAGATCGGCGTGATCAACGAGGAAGCGGCGGCGAGGGCGGAGGCGGCCGGCCTGAAGGTCGTGATGAACCGCTGCCCCAAGATCGACATCCCCAGGCTGCGGGTGCCGCGGCTGAGTTGATCGCCCCAGCGCAGGCTGGAGCCCCAGGGAGCGAAGGCGACCGGGTCGCTCGCGCGGGGCCTCTGCCGCCGCCGTCACGCCGACAGGCAAATCACGGTTCCAGATCAGCGCCGCGCCGCGAACTTCGTCCCCTGAAGCTGCGACCTCGATCCCCCCAGCAGGCGCACCCGGCGGTTGGGGAAGTCGACCGAGACCCGGTCGAACAGGCGCAGGGCGTCCATTCCGAGGAGGAGCGCCGGCCGGTCCGACAGGCCGAGCTGGGCGAAGGGATGGACGTCGGCAAAGGCGACCGGCATGTCGTTGATGTCCACTCCGCCGAGGCGGATCCGCTTCACGACGGTCTGGTCCGCCGCCATCTGGCCGCCGGTGACGCTCTGGAGCATGATCGGATAGGTCGTCCGAAGCCGCCCCTTCTGCTCGAGCCTGCGCCGGAGCATGTTGTTGGCCACCGTGGTCTGCGCGCCCGTATCCAGGATCACCCAGACCTTCTGGCCCTCGACCGAAGCGTCGACCAGCACGAGGTGGCCGAGGCGGTTGCGGGCGGTGACCACGATCGTGTCGGCCGGCCAGTATTCCTCCCGCCGGTTGCTGTTGGTGACCGTCATCTGCTGGCGGGCGAAGTCGAACGACACTCGCTGCGACTGGAGCGAGTCGACGCCCAATATCCCCTCCGCCCCGATGTAGCGCCGCTGGAGGGCGGGGGCGTGGATGTCGCGCACTCGCCGGCCGCCCACCTCGAGAGCGGGAATGAGCACGGTCTGGATGTGGCTGACCTCGGTCATGCTGTGAAGCCGGGCGCGGTTGCCGAGGCCGAGGCGGAGATCGTGCGCAAGCTCCTGGGCGATCGACGTGCGCTCGGCGCCCGTGTCGACGACGAAGGCGTAGGGCCCGTTGCGGCCTATGTTCACCGGCACCGTCATCCGCGCCCATTTGTCCTGGTCGGTGCCGAGAACGGTTCCCGCCTCGTCCAGCGCGGGCGGAACCGCCGGCGGCGGCTCCTGGCCGCCCGCGGGGGCGATCCCGGCGACGGCCGCGGCGGACAAGACGAGCAGCCGAAGCTTCATGGACGATCCTCCTGGCGCCCCCATAGCAGCTGCGGGGCCGGAACAGAAACGGTCGCGGCGAAAGCCGGGCCTGCTGCGACGAAGACCCCGCCCCGGAGTCAGACCAGGTCCATCGCTCGTTCCCGAAGCCTGGCGACCGCGGCGGCATGGATGGCGGGAGTCGCGACGAGGACGCCGAACGCCTCGCCGCTGGCGCTGTTGAAGGCGAGCGGCTGGCCCAGAGCCCCGCTCACCGTCGCTCCCGCTTCGGCGGCGATCAGGGCGGCGGCGGCGATGTCCCATTCGAAGCCCCATCTCAGGGTCGCGACGAGGTCCGCCTCCCCCGCGGCGACCAGGGCGATTCGCAGTGCGATCGAATTGGGCTTGGCGACCGCAAGCAGGTCGCGGTCCGGCTCGGGCAGCTGGTCCGCCGGAACTCGCGCCCCGGCCAGCTCCCGCCGGCCGCTGACCTTCAGCCGCTCGCCGTTGCGCCGGGCGCCGCCGCCCCTGCGCGCCGTCCAATGCTCCCCGCGAGCGGGCGCGTCGAGGACTCCGATCAACGGCACCCGCTCCTCGACCAGCGCCACCGACACGCACCAGCCGGGTCGGCGGCGCAGATAGTCTCGTGTGCCGTCGATCGGATCGACCACCCACAGTCTCTTGCGCTCCATCCGGTCGGATTCGTCGAGCGATTCCTCCGAGAGCCAGCCCGCCTCCGGATCGAGCGCGGTCAGCCGCTCGCGCAGAAAGGCGTCGACCTCGAGGTCGATCGCGCAGACCGGGTTGCCGGGCGCCTTCTCCCAACGCTCGAAATCGGTGCCGCAACGGCCGGCGGCGATCGCTCCGGCCTCGCGCACGATCGCGGAGACGTCTTCAAGCACCGGCCACCGTCATCCCGTCGATGCGCAGCGTCGGCACATTGGCGGTGTTGCGAAACTCGAGGTCGTCCGCCGGGACCATCCTCGCGAACATGTCGATGAGGTTGCCGGCGATGGTGATCTCGTCCACCGGCGGGCCGAGCTTGCCCTGCTCGATGATGAAACCCGAGGCGCCGCGGCTGTAGTCGCCGGTGACCGGATTGACCCCCTGGCCGATCAGCTGGGTGACGTAGACCCCCCGCTCCACCTCGCCGATCAGCTGCCCGGCGGTCGACCGCCCCGGCTCCATATGGACGTTGGTGGCGCCGACGCTGGGCGCACCGGCCGAGCCGCGCAGCGCATGGCCGGTCGGCGCGCGGCCGAGCTGCCGGGCCGACGCGCTGTCGAGCAGCCAGCCGGTAAGCCGCCCCGAAGCGATGAAGTCGGTCAGCCGCGTCGGCAGCCCCTCGCCGTCGAACGGCTTCGAGCGCAGGCCCCTGGGCCGGTGGGGGTCGTCCCGGATTGTGACCTCGTCGGCGAACAGCTGCTCCCCCTCCCTGTCGAGAAGGAAGCTGGTCCGGCGGGTGATCGAGGGCCCGCCGATCGCGCTCATCAGATGGCCGATGAAGCTGTTGCCGACGCGGGGGTCGAAGAGAACGGGCATCGTCCCGCTCGCCATCTTCGCCGGCCGCAGCCGGGCGACGGCGCGCTCCCCGGCGCGGCGGCCGAGGGTTTCCGGATCGTCGAGCTCGGCATAGTGACGGACGCTGTGAAAGTCGTAATCGCGCTGCATCTCGTTGCCCGAGCCGGCGATCAGGCTCGCCGAGGACGAATAGCCGCTGCTCGAATAAGCGCGGCAGAAGCCGTGGCTGGTGGCCAGGGCGAACAGGCTTCGGCCGGCGCTGACTCCGGCGCCTTCGCTGTTGGTGACGCCCGCGACGCTGCGGCCCGCTTCCTCGATTTCGAGCGAGCGGCGCTTGAGCTCGAGCGGCGACGGGTCGCCGCCGTCGTCGGCGTCGACGTCGGGCCCCGGCTCCCGCATCAGCATGTCCCCCGGGGCGAGGCCCGACCAGGGGTCCTCGGGCGCTTCGCGGGCCATTGCGGCGGCCCGCTCGACGAGGGCGGCCAGGGCCTCGTCGGACAGGTCGGACGAGGAAACGCTGGCCGAGCGGCGCCCGACGAAGAAGCGCAGGGAAATGGTCTCGGCCTCGTTGCGGGCCACGTCCTCGAGCTCGCCGAGCCGCACTTGCACCGAGGTCGAGGCGTTGGCGTAATAGAGGGCGTCGCAGGCGTCGGCGCCCGACCGGCCGGCGCGCTCGACCAGAGCGGCGGCGCGCGCCTCGGCTTCTTCGATACTCAGCATCAACGCCAACTAGGGTGGATGGCGGCCGAAATCTAGGAGGTGCCGACGACGAGGCAGGCGAGGAAGAGGAAAAGGCCGGCCATCCGGTTCGACCGAAACTTGTCGAGGGCGTCGCCGCCGTCGTCGGGACGAAGCCGGGCGACCTGCCAGGCGAGGTGCGCCGCCATGGGCAGGAGCGCGACCAGGGCGAGCCCGTCCGGCCTGACCCGCCACAGGGCCCCCGCCCACAGCATCAGAGCGATCGCGTAGCAAACCGCCACCCCCGTTCGCGCGTGGCGGCCGAGCGCCAGCGCCGACGACCTGATGCCGGCCAGGGCGTCGTCCTCCCGGTCCTGGAGGGCGTAGATCGTGTCGTAGCCGACGACCCAGAACAGGGATCCCGCCCAGAGGATGAAGGCGGTCGGGTCGAGCTCGCCCCGGACCGCCGGCCAGCCGACCAGGGCGCCCCAGGAGAAGACCAGGCCGAGCCAGGCCTGCGGCCACCAGGTGATCCGCTTCATGAAAGGATAGGCCGCCACCGGGGCGAGGCTGGCGAGGGCCGCCAGCTGCGCCGTCCGCCCGAGCTGGAGCAGGACGGCGAGGCCGACCAGGCAGAGGAGGGCGAGGAGGACGCAGGCCCCCGCCAGGCTCGCGCGCCCGCTCGCCAGCGGCCTGAGCCGGGTGCGCTCGACCCTCGAATCGAGGTCGCGGTCGACGATGTCGTTCCAGACGCAGCCGGCGCTCCTCATCGCCCATGCGCCGAGCGCCAGCCACAGGATCAGCGCCGGGCCGTTGGGTCCCATTCCTGCCAGCGCCACGCTCCACGCGCAGGGCCAGAAGAGAAGCCACGCCCCGATCGGCCGATCGAGCCTGATCAGCGACGCATAGGGCCTGAGCGGCCCCGGCAGGGCTCCGATCAGGCCGCCGCGCTCCGAATCGGGGACGATGTCGCTGTCGGCGGTCGCGGCCATGCCCTTCCATTACCGTTCGGCCTGAGCTTGTCGAAGGCGATTCTTTCCTTGCCCTCGACGAAGGAACGGGCTTCGACAGGCTCAGCTAGAACGGATTGGAGGATCACCAGCCCTTGGCTGCAACGCCCGCCTGGCCGCCTTCGAGCCTGCCGCGACTGTTCGTGGATCGGCCGCTCGCTCCGGACGCGACGCTGACCGTCGACGGCGCGCCCGCCAATTATCTCGTCAACGTCCTCCGCCTCGCCGCCGGCGCCCGGGTCAAGCTGTTCGACGACCGGACCGGCGAATGGCTCGCGGAGATCGTCGAGGCCGGCAAGAAGCGGGTGGCCCTCGCCGTCATCGGCCACCTGCGCGGGCGCGAGCCTGTTCCCGACCTCTGGCTGCTCTTCGCCCCGATCAAGCGCGGCCGCATCGACTGGCTGGTGGAGAAGGCGACCGAACTGGGAGTCGCCCGCCTCGTCCCCGTCGTCACCCGGAGAACCGTCGTCGAGCGCCTCAACCTCGAGCGCCTTCGCGCCCATATCGTCGAAGCCGCCGAGCAGTGCGAGCGGACGGCTCTCCCCGAGCTCGCCGAGCCGCTCAGGCTCGGCGCCCTGCTCGCGGACTGGCCGGCGGAGCGAAGCCTGCTTTTCGCGGACGAATCGGGCGGCGGGCCGCTGACCGCCGAGCCCGGTCCGGCGGCGATTCTGGTCGGCCCCGAAGGCGGCTTCACGGCGGAGGAGCGAGCGGCGATCCGGGCCCTGCCCCAGGCCCGGCCAGTCTCGCTCGGCCCCCGGATCCTTCGCGCCGACACCGCGGCGCTGGCCGCGGTCGCCCTGTGGATGGGCGCTTCGGGCGACTGGAACTCCTCCTCCCCGACTTGAGCCTGGATCGATGTCGATCCATTCCGGTTTCGTTCGGCAACGTAAGGCACTGGCGGGATTTTGCGGCCGGAGCTAGAGGGCCTCGATGACGACCCGGACCGAAACCGCGCGCGTGGACCCGCCGATCGAGAGCCGCGACGACCTGCTCGCCCCGTTCGTACGCGGCGAGAAGCCGCAAGACGCCTGGCGGATCGGCACCGAGCACGAGAAGTTCGTCTACCGCCGCGCCGACCATCGCGCCCCGTCCTATGACGAGCCCGGGGGAATTCGCGACCTGCTCGATTGCCTGACCGAGTTCGGCTGGGAACCGGTCGAGGAGGGCGGCAAGGTCATCGCCCTCTCCGGAAAGGACGGCAATGTCAGCCTGGAGCCGGCCGGCCAGCTCGAGCTCTCCGGCGCGGCGCTGGAGAACCTGCATCAGACCTGCGCCGAGGCCGGCCGCCATCTCGAGCAGGTCAAGAAGGTCGGCGAGAAGCTCGGGCTCGGCTTCCTCGGCCTGGGGATGTGGCCCGACAAGACCCGCTCGGAGCTTCCGCGCATGCCGAAGGGCCGCTACGAGATCATGCTCCGCCACATGCCCCGGGTAGGCAGCCTGGGCCTCGACATGATGCTTCGGACCTGTACCATACAGGTTAATCTGGATTATAGCTCCGAAGCCGATATGGCGCAGAAGTTCCGCGTCGGCCTCGCCCTTCAGCCGCTCGCCACCGCCCTCTTCGCCAACTCGCCCTTCACCGAAGGAAAGCCCAACGGCTTCCTGTCCTTCCGCAGCCACATCTGGTCCGACACCGACCCGCACCGCACCGGCATGCTGCCCTTCGTGTTCGAGGACGGCTTCGGCTATGAGCGCTATCTCGACTATGCGCTCGATGTGCCCATGTACTTCGTCTATCGCGACGGCCGGTACATAGACGCCGCCGGCCTCTCCTTCCGGGATTTCCTGAAGGGCGAACTTTCCGTGCTTCCGGGCGAGAAGCCGCGCCTCTCCGACTGGACCGACCATCTCTCCACCGCCTTCCCCGAGGTTCGGCTGAAGAGCTTCCTCGAGATGCGCGGCGCCGACGGCGGCCGCTGGAGCAAGATCTGCGCCCTCCCCGCCTTGTGGGTCGGGCTGCTCTACGACCAGGCCGCGCTCGACGCCGCCTGGGCCGAGGTCAAGGGCTGGTCGCTGGACGAGCGGCAGAGGCTTCGCGACGACGTGCCCAGGCTCGGCCTCGCCGCCCGAACCCCCGACGGCGAGCCGCTTCGGGACCTGGCCGGACGGATCCTCGCCATCGCCGAGGCCGGTCTCAACGCGCGCGCCCGGCTCAACGGCGCCGGCGACAGCGAGAGCGGCTTCCTCGATCCCCTGCGGGAGATCGTCACCCGCGGCACCACGCCCGCCGAAATGCTCCTCGAGCGCTATCACGGCGAGTGGAAGGGCGACGTGGCGCGCATCTACGAGGAGATGAGCTTCTAAATTCGTCTTGCCAGACTTGATCCGGCATCGACGAGCACGGAAGCTGGACTGCCGAAGCGGCGGTGTTCATGTATCCCGGATCAAGTCCGGGATGACGGAAAGGGACCATGCCTGTGCCTGAGCTACGCACCCTCTATCCACCGGTCGAGCCCTATGAGAGCGGCCGCCTCGACGTCGGCGACGGCCACAGCCTATACTGGGAGCGTTGCGGCACTCCGGGCGCCAAGCCCGTCGTCTTTCTCCACGGCGGCCCCGGCGCCGGCTGCAGCCCCGACCACCGCCGCCAGTTCGACCCGGCGCGCTACGAGATAACCCTTTTCGACCAGCGCGGCTGCGGCCGCTCAACGCCGCACGCCTCGCTCGAGGCGAACACCACCTGGCACCTGGTCGACGATATCGAGCGGCTTCGCCGCGAGGCGGGCCACGACAAGTGGATGGTGTTCGGCGGCTCCTGGGGCTCGACCCTTGCCCTGGCCTATGCGGAGACCCATCCGGAGCGGGTCACCGAGCTGGTGCTTCGCGGCATCTTCACCTTCCGCCGGAACGAGCTCGACTGGCTCTACCGCTACGGAGCGTCGGAGGTCTATCCGGACAAGTGGCGGGATTTCCTCGCCCCCATACCGGAGGCGGAGCGGGACGACTTGGTCGAGGCCTACCGGCGCCGGCTGACCGGTCCCGACCCGGCGACTCGGCTCGCCGCCGCCAAGGCGTGGAGCCGGTGGGAGGGCGAAACCGTCACGCTCCTGCCGAGCCCGGCAACGATCGAGCATTTCACCAGCGACGACGTGGCGATCGCCGTCGCGCGGATCGAGAATCACTACATGATCAACCGCGGCTGGCTGGAGGAGGGCCAGCTGATCGCGAATGCCCGCCGGCTGAAGGGAATCCCCGCCGTCATCGTCCAGGGCCGCTACGACATGTGCACCCCGCCCGCGGCCGCCTGGGACCTCCACGAAGCCTGGCCCGAGGCGAAGCTCGAGATCGTCCACGGCGGCCATCTGTTCAGCGAGCCGGCGGTGCTCGACGGGCTGATCCGGGCCAGCGACGGCTTTGCGTCCTGATCTGCCTGCCTGACGCGAAGCGGTGGGGAGGCCGCTATTGACCCGGCCTGTACACCCGCTCGGTGTGCCCCTTGAGCTGCTCGGGATAGAAATAGACCTCGCGCAGGTCTCCGTTCGCGTAGCGCTCCGCCTGGTCGTTGAAGTGCGGCGAGCCCGGGTGGCCGCTCTCGCCGCCCGCGGTCACCGCCAGCGCGCGCACCCGCGGGCCGAACTCGACCACCGCGACGAAGCTGTTGCCGCTCGTCCCGTACCAGCGCTTCGAGCCGTTCCTCGGCGCCGCTCCGAACGAGGCGAGCGAGCCCCACCGCGCCGAGCTGAAGGCCACCGGGATGCTGGGTCCGGCATCTGAGAAGGGATGCGCAATATCGCCCGTGAGGCGCTGAAAGCGGTTGATCCGGCCCCAGGGCGTGCGCCAGCCGCCGAAGTCCGCCTCGAGCTTCGCGACCGCCGCGTCGAGCGCCTCCAGCTTGCGGGCCGATGGCAGGCGGTCGAGCCGCTCGTCGATCCACACCCCGTCGTCCCAATCCGGAGCCTTGGCCGAAGTTCGCAGCGCCTCGCCCCAGAACATCGCCAGGGTGTTGGCGACCGAATCCACGCTCCAGCGATAGTCCCAGGTCCGCAGCTCGGCGATCGGACCGGCGAGCCGCGCCTTCAGCCTGTCGGAGGCCGGCAGCCCATCCCACGCGCGGATCAACCCGGGAATGAGCCGGGCAAAGGCGGGCTGATAGGGATCGTAGGCGGCCCGCTTCAGGCCCTCCAGCGTGAAGCGCTTTTCGCGCGAGAGCAGCTGCACGGCGTGGATCCCGCGCGAATTTTCGCCCCAGCTATCCACGTAGCGGGGGAAATCGGCCTGCCTGGGGCTGTTCGCGCCGGCCGCTGAAAACGGCCAGTTGTTGGTGTTCTGAATCCATCCGTTCGCCGGATTGAGCAGGTGGGGCGAATCCGCGAGCGCGTGCAGGCCGTGCCAGTCGGTGCGCGGGTCGCTTCCGTCGACCGGCTTGGTGTAGTCGAACCGGTCGTCGCGGACCGGGATGAAGTGGGGATGGTGGTAGGCGATATTGCCGCGGGAGTCGGCGAAGATGGTGTTGTTCGAGGAATTCGCCTTCAGCTCCGCGACCTTCAGGAAGCCCTCATGGTCGCGGGCCTTGGTGCGAAGGAAGCTCTGCTGAAGAGCCTCGACGGGCTTGTGCATCATCGCGAAGGCGACCCATTTGCCGCCCGCCTCGCGAACGATCGGCCCATGATGGGTGCGGTAGGTCTCGAAGCTCCGGCTCGCCATGCTTCCGTCGGGCCGGCGATAGGCGACCGAGATGGTCTTGGTCTCGACCGGCCTGAGTTCGTTGCCGTAGCGGTAGAACAGGCCGCCGCCCTTCTGCTCCACCGTCTCGAGGAACTCGTCGACCACGTCGACCCCGCTCGACGTGTGCATCCAGCCGGCGCTCTCGTTGAAGCCCTGATAGATGAAGAACTGCCCCCAGGTCGCCGCGCCATAGGCGTTGAGGCCCTCGTCGCTCGCCACCTGAAGCTCGGAGCGGAAGAAGAAGCTGGTATGCGGGTTGATCAGCAGGAGCGCGTGCCCATCCGCGCTGTTCGACGGGGCGATCGCGAAGCCGTTCGAGCCGCGAGGCTCCGCATCGCCGGGGCGTGCGGCCGAAGCGAGCGCCTTCCCGCGCTTCGAGTAGAAAGCCTCCAGCGCCTCCAGGTCGATCCGCTCGATGTCGCCGCCGATGCTGCCCTCGGTGAAGCTCAGCGCCATCCACGGCTCGAAGCGGTTGATCGCCCGCGGGTGCACGTCCGGATGCTTCGCCAGATAATAGTTCAGCCCGTCCGCCCACGAATCCATCAGCCGCCGAAGCCATGGCGGGCTCGCCGCGTAGCGCGCGCGCAGGTCGTCGGGATCCATGTAGAGCCTGGCGCGCAGGTCGGACCAGATCGCCTTCTCCCCTTCGGCCTCCGCGGTCCGCCCGAGCGACGTGAGGTAATTGGTCTCGACCCGATTGAAGTCGTCCTCGGCCTGGGCGTAAATCATTCCGAACACGGCGTCCGCGTCGGTCTTCCCGCGGACGTGCGCGATCCCCCAATCGTCCCGGGTGATCGTCACCCGCTCGGCTTGTTCCCGCCAGCGGGCCGGATCCGCATCGAGCGAGGGGGTTGAGGCGCACGCGCCGGCGAAGAGCAGGGCGATCGGGAAAAGGAAGCGCATGACGCGCCGCTACGCCCGGCTTTCGCGCCGGGCAAGGGCTGGCTAAGGCGGAGCGGGCGAGGAGACGGCATGGCGGAAGATCGGAACAGCGCGGAATGGCAGCCGGGAAGGCTCCGCCGCGTGGTCGCGGCGAGCATGATCGGGACCACGATCGAATGGTACGATTTCTTCCTCTACGGCTCGGCCGCGGCCCTGGTCTTCAACAAGCTCTTCTTCCCGTCCTACGATCCCTTCGTCGGGACCCTGCTCGCCTTCGCCACCTATGCCGTCGGCTTCGTCGCCCGGCCGCTCGGCGGTATCGTCTTCGGCCATTTCGGCGACCGCATCGGGCGCAAGCGGCTGCTCATGCTGAGCCTCATCCTGATGGGCGTCGCGACGGTCCTGATCGGCCTCCTGCCCACCTACGCCCAGATCGGAGTCTGGGCCCCGGCCGGACTTATCGCGCTCCGGCTGGTCCAGGGCTTCGCCGTCGGCGGCGAATGGGGCGGGGCGGTCCTGATGGCGGCCGAGCATGGCGACGGCGCCCGCCGCGGCTTCTGGGCGAGCTGGCCTCAGGCCGGAGTCGCGGCGGGCAGCCTGCTGTCGGCCGGAGTGCTGGCTCTCATCGCGGGGTTCCAGAGCGACTCCGATTTCCTGGCCTGGGGCTGGCGGATCCCCTTCCTCCTTTCCGCCGTGCTGGTCGCGGTCGGCTGGTATATCCGCCACCGGGTCGAGGAGAGCCCGATGTTCGAGAAGGCTCTGGAGGAGGCCGAGGCGCCGCCCAGGCTGCCGGCGATGGACGTCCTTCGCGAGCGGCCCGGAGCGGTCGTCCTCGGCGCCGGCCTCCGGGTCGGCGAGAACATCTCCTATTACATTCTCACCGTCTTCTCGCTGACCTTCCTCGTCGACGTCGCCGCGGAGAGCCGGAGCCTCGCGCTCGAGGCGCTTCTGATCGGCGCAGCGGTCCAGTTCTTCGCGATTCCGCTGTTCGGCCGGCTTTCCGACCGGATCGGCCGGCGCCCGGTCTACGCCTTCGGCGGCCTCGGCCTCGCCGCCTTCGTCTTCGCCTTCTTTCCGATGCTGGCGAGCGGCGATTCGACCCTGATCGTCCTCGCCCTCGTGACCGGCCTCGTCCTTCACAGCGCCATGTACGGGCCTCAGGCCGCCTTCATCACCGAGCTGTTTCCGACCCGGATCCGCTATTCGGGCGTGTCGATGGCCTACCAGCTGACCTCGATCCTCGCCGGCTCCCTCGCCCCCATCGTCGCCCTGTGGCTGTACAGGGAATATGATTCGGCCGTCCCCGTGGCGATCTACGTCGGCGCCGCCTGCCTGATCAGCGGGGTCAGCGCCCTGCTGGCGCGCGAGACGAGGGGCACCGAGCTGAGCGCGATCCGCTAGCGCGATCCGCCGCCCCCCGCCCCGCTCGGGCCGAGCTCGTCGAAGCCCTCCCTGTCAGGCGCGGCGCGGGATTTCCATCGGCGTGCCGAGGGCGAAGCGGCCGGGCAGCTCGATCTTGCGCGATTCGGCCGCCTTGTGGAGCTTTACCTGGCCATATTTCAGCTGCGCGCTGACCTTGAGGTCGCCCGCCGAGCCGCCGGTGATGTACGGAGCCCGGATCGACAGCGCCAGGCCGCTGAAGGTCGCGGCCAGGCAGAGGGTGAAGCGAAGCTCCATGCATTCGCACTGGCCGATCGTCACCGCCACCACGGGGTGAAGCTCGCGCTCGACCTCGCGCTCGCCGAGATGGACCACCGACGTTTCGCCCGGAGGATGCTTGGCCGGATCGGCATAGTCCTGGAGCGCCCTAGCCGTCGTCCAGGCCTTGGCCAGGGTCTCGATCAGGTCGCAGTCGAGGACCGAGCGGAGCGCCCCCTCCACCTCGGACCCGATCAGGTCCCAGGCGAGCTTGTCCGAACCCACGCCGGGATCCTCGCAGAGCTGTTCCTTGACCCGGTCCTCCAGGCCGTCGAAACGTTCGGGCAGCAGGTCGCCGACCGTCGGCCGCCGCGGCTCATCCATCCTCACCTCCTTCAACAGAGCGGATCGCGCCCTCCTCGAGCCTCGCCCGAAGCGAGGCTGCCGGGCCTTCGGCGGGTAGGCTGCCGGCCCGGCACGCCCCCTCGCCGAGGTCGAGCGACGGCGAGAGCGCGAGCAGCGAGCGGGTCCGGTTCACAAGCTTCCGGCGTCGCCAGCGCTGGACGCCGACTCCGGCGGCCGCCAGCGCCAGCAGCAAGGCCGCGACTCCCCCGCCGACGAGCGCCATCTGCGCCGCGGACAGGCCCGTCTCGGGTCCGTCCGGCGTAACCGACTCCGCGCGCCTGATTTTGGTTGCCTCGCGCCTGGGCGTGACCGCGGTCTCCGGGTCGGGCGGGACGACGAGGTTCTGCTCGGGTTGCGCCGCATTGCCAGGGTCGGGATCGGTGCCGATCGCCGACCCGTTCTCGACGGGAGGGTGGTCATATGGATCGGGATCGACCGGGAGCGTCGAGTTGCGCACCGGATCGACCACGATCGAGTTGCCCGTATCCGGGTCGTCCGGCTCCTTCTCGACGACCGGCGCGGGATCGACCCGGATCGCGACCTCGAAGCCGCGCTCGGCGGCGGCCATCTCCCTCGGCACGTTCCAGCGAAGCGACAGGTCGCCGCCCGTCCGCACCACCTTCTCATATTCGCGTCCGACCACGAAGGGCCCTCCCTCGCCGATCCGGCCGACGATCATCTGCCGCGCGCCCGCCTTGAGGAGCCTGTCCGCGATCGAATCCTTCTCGCGTTCCCGCTCGGGCCGCTGAACGGCCGTGCCGGTAGCCGGGTCGATCGTCTCCTTCGGCGGGCGGTCGTTCGCGGAGCCCCTGATCCTCCTCACGCGAATGGTCAGAGTCTCGCCCGGCGCCAGGGTGATTCCGGTCTCCGTCCATTCCGGGCTCCAGCCGAGCCGAACCTTGGCCTCGCGCGGCCCCGGCTGGGCGTGGAGCGGGACCTGGAAGGCGAGCAGGGCGAGCAGCATCATCGCGCCCGCCGCGCTCAGCCGTCTCCATCCTGACGGACCCACGCCATCCATCCGCGCAGCCCCTCCCCGCCCGAGGGTCCGCCCGGCCCATGCGAGAGTCAAGCCCGCGCCGGCCGGAGTCCGGTCCGTTTCGGCGCTAGCCGCGAGCGCCGGCGACGTACCCGTCGACCACCGTCTCGAGCAAGGTCAGCGGCACGTTGCCGCCGAGCACGAGCGCGTCGTCGAACGTCCTCAGGTCGAACCGGCCGCCCAGCGCCGCCTTCGCCTTCTCCCTCAACCTCACGATCTCCGAGTGCCCCACCTTGTAGCCGCAGGCCTGGCCCGGCCAGGCGCAATAGCGGTCGACCTCGCCCTGCACTTCCTCGACGGTCGAGCCGTTGGTCTCGGCGAACCACCGTATCGCCCTCGCCCGAGTCCAGCGCTGGGCGTGGAGGCCGGAATCGACCACCAGCCGGCAGGCGCGGAACGACAGGGATTGCAGGTAGCCGAGCTGGCCGAGCGGATCCTCTTCATAGGCGCCGAGCTCGTCGGCGAGCTGCTCGGCGTAAAGCGCCCAGCCCTCGGAATAGGCGTTGAAGGCGAGCAGCGAGCGGATCAGCGGCAGCTTGTAGGTATATTCGCCCTGCCAGATATGGCCGGGAATGCCCTCATGATAGGTCAGGGTCGCGAGGCTGAAGCGCGGCCACATCGATGTGTCGCGAAGGTTGATGTAGTAATTGCCCGGCACGGATCCGTCGATCGTCCCGGCGGCGGCATAGCCGCCCGGAGCGCCCGCCTCGATCTCCGGAGGCACCCTTTTTATGATCAGATTGCCCTTCACCAGAGTGGTGAAAGCCCGCGGCAGCCGGGTGCGGATGTCCGCGACCCGCCCGTTCACATAATCGAGTATCCGGGCGCGCCCGGCGTCGGTGTTCGGGAAGAGCTGCTCGGGGTCCTTGCCGAGGGCGGTCATCCGCTCGCCGACCGTGCCCCGGGTCAGGCCCCTGGCGCGAAGCAGCGGCTCCATCCGTCCCTGAAGCTCGGCGAGCTGGTCGAGACCCATTTGGTGGACCTCCGCCGGCGACAGGCTGCTGGTCGTCGCGGCCCGAAGCGCCCAGGCGTAATAGGCGTCGCCGTCGGGCAGCTTCCACGCTCCGGCGCGGCTGTCGGCGCGGGCGCGGTGGCGGGCCAGCTCGGCGAGCTGCCGGTCCATCGCGGGAGCCACCTTGTCCCGAGCCAGCGTCAGCGCCCGGCCCCGCCAGTCGCCGGGGATGGACCCGGTCCGCCGGGCCAGCGACGTCACCAGACCCCACTCGCCGATCGGCTGCGCCCGAGCGCCCTTCATCTGCTTCAGGGTCTTGTCGAGCAGGAAGTCGGGAGCGACCACTCCAAGGCCCCGGTCGTGGGCGAGGCGCTCCGTCTCCCCGTCGAGCGTCCCCGCATAGGCTTCGAGACGGGCCAGATAGGCCTCGGCGTCCGCCGCCGTGGCGACGACATGGTTGCTCTCCAGGAAGTCAGGGATCTCGACGAAATCGCCGGTATTCTGGGCCACCACGTAAGGCGCGTTGCGGTAGGACCATTGCTGGTTGAGAGTGACGACGTCGCCATAAGGGAAGCGGAAGCCTTCGACGGCGAGCCGGTGCGCCGTCTCGGCGACTCCGAGGTGGATCTGCGCGGCGGGATCGAGGCCGGAGCGATCCGCCGCCTGAAGCCTGCGCAGCCGGTCCGCCGCGGCCCCGGCGAGGCGCGCCCGCCCGTGCAGCGAACGGTCGGTGAGCCGCGACTTGAGCCCGGCGCGCGCCTCCTTTTCGAGGCCAAGCGCGGTGGCGTTCTCCGGATATTCGGCCAGCAATTGCTCGGCCATCCGAGCGAGAAAGGCATCGACCGAGCCTTCGCTCTGCGAAGCCTGCCGCGCGGCGCAGCCGGGAAGCAGCCGAAGAGCGGCGACCGCTCCGGCCGTGCCGAGGAAATGGCGGCGGGTGAATGGCTGCATGATCGGTCCTCTACGGCTTCACTTGAGACGGTGCGATCCGCTCCTCCGTTCGCCCCGAGCTCGTCGAAGGGCTTCGACAGGCTCAGCCCGAACGGGTTTGGGGTCGGCTGGTCGGCTCACCCTGGTCTTCCAGCCGGACCCAGGTCGGCGCGTGGTCGCTCGCTTTCTCGCGGCCGCGATGGCTCTTGTCGACGCCGGCGTCGAGCATCCGGTCCGCCGCCTGTGGGGAAAGCAGCAGATGGTCGATCCTGAACCCCGCGTCGCGCTGCCAGCAGCCCGCGGTATAGTCCCAGAAGGTATAGACGGCGCCGTCCGGGTGGCGGGCCCGGATCGCGTCCGTCCAGCCGTGGTGGAGGATCCGACGGAAGGCGGCCCGGCTCTCCGGCTGCATGAGTGCGTCGTGGGCCATCGCCCGGACCGAGAAGACGTCGTCGTGGCTGTCGGTCGGAATGACGTTCCAGTCGCCGGCGAGGACTACCGGCCGCTCCTCGGCGAGAAGGGCCGAAGCGTGCTCGCGAAGCCGCTCCATCCAGGCGAGCTTGTAGGCGAATTTCTCGGTTCCGACCGGATTGCCGTTGGGCAGGTAGATCGAGCCGACAATCACCCCGCCGGCCTCGGCCTCGATGTAGCGGCTGTGCGTATCGTCGGGATCGCCGGGCAGACCGGTCCGACGCAGCGCCGGAAGCCCCGCCTCGGCCGGGGTCAGGATGGCGACTCCGTTGAAGCCCTTCTGCCCGTGCCAGACCCCGTCATAGCCGGCCGCCCTGACGTCCTCGATCGGAAAGGCCTCGTCGGCGCACTTGATCTCCTGGAGGCACAGGACGTCGGGCTTCTCCTCCTGGAGATACTCGACCAGCCGGGGCAGCCGCGCGCGGATCCCGTTGAGGTTGTAGGTGACGATCTTCATCGCGCCCGCTTAACGGCTCGCGCGAGGCCCGTCATCCCGGAGTTGATCGCGGGCCCGAGCGCATTCGCGCCTGCGCCCTCCCCGCCCCGCTCAGGGCGCCCCCGCGCAAGCCGAGCGGTCCCCGGCGGCGAGGGCGAGGCCCTGGCGGAGCGCGGCTTCGCCATGAGCCGCCGACGGACAGTCCGGGACGACAGGCGCCTCGGCCAGGGCCCTGCCGTCTGGGCGGTAGGCATAAGCGGTGGTGAGCCGGTAGGCGCGCTCCGGGCTCAACGGGATCAGGGACTGGATCGAGCTTGCTCCCGAGGTGGTCCGCCCGGCGACGATCGCGCGCTTGTTGTCCTGGAGAGCGGCCGCAACGACCTCGGCGCCCGCGGCCGTGTCCTGGTTGACGAGGACGACGACCGGGACGTCCGGCATGGTCGACCCTTTGCGTGCGCGATAGTTCCGCTTGCGGTTCCGCGCGCCGCGGGTGGTGACGATCAGCCCGTCCTCGAGGAATGCATCGGGTATCGCCCAGGCCTGATCGAAGATTCCGCCCCGGTTGGACCGAAGATCGATGAGGACGGCGCGGAACGGCGCCTCCTCCGCCGCGACCGCCCGGCGGACATGATATTCGAGGATCGACCCGAGCGCGTAGAGGGAGAGGACGAGAACGCCGTCGCGCACGACCGCCTCGACGTCGGGGAGGCTGTCCGACCGCACCCGGTCGAGCTCGATGTCCCGCCCGGCTCCGCGCCCGTCGCCCAAGGTCAGCCGGACGCGGCTTCCGGCCGTTCCGGCGAGCATCTTGCCGATTTCGTCGAAGCTTCGTGAAGCGATCGGCGCTCCGTCTATCGCGAGGAGGATTTCACCGCCGGCGAGGCCTGCGGCCCGCGCCGGCGAGCCGGGCCTGGTCGAGACGATCCGGAACGCTTGCCCGAGCTTCTCGACGACGAGGCCCGTCGCGCCCGCGGAGCCCAGGGCGCGGAGCGACGCCATGTCCTGCGGCCCATAATATCGGCTCTCGCGATCGAGCCCGCCGACCATCGCCCGCAAGGCCTCGTCGATCAGGGCCTCGGACCGCTCCGGAGCTTGGCCCGCGCAGCCGACGGCTCGGCTGACCAGGCGGGCCGCCGAATCCGGGGCGGCTTCGCGGCCGGCGCCCGGCCCCATGCATCGGCCGAAGGCCTCCGGCGAGGCCTGCGCTTCGCGGCGGACGGCCTCGACGCCGCGTGCCACCGTCGCCGGCAAGTCCACCGGGGCCGGGTAGAAGCGTTCGATCCCGCTCACGACGGTACGGACCCGTTCCAGTCCGGGGTCGTCGGGCACGGCCCCCGCCGCCGCGACCGGCCAGGCCGCGCAGAGAAGGGCCAGGAGCGCAGCGGAAGGGAGTCGCGGCATCGCTCGGGTTGAGCAAAGGAGGGGCCCGGGCACAAGCGCCGAGAAAAGGAACCGTCGCGAGCCTGCCCGAAAAAGCCGAGTCGGCCGGCGCAGGTCAGATGGAGAAGCTGGAGCCGCAGCCGCAGCCCGAGGCCGCGTTCGGGTTGCGCACCTGGAAGGCCGCTCCGCCGAGCGACTCGACGTAATCGACGGCGCCGCCCTTCACCAGGTCGTGGGTCATCGGATCGACGACCAGGGTCACCCCGCCCTCGCCCGCGACCAGATCGTCCGAATCCACCTCGTCGGCGAGTCCGAAGCGGTAGCTGAAGCCGGCACAGCCGCCGCCCTCGACGCTGAGCCGGAGGATGGCTGGCTTGCCCTGACGCTCGGCGATCGCCGCGACCCGAGCCGCCGCGGCGGGAGTGAGGGCGATTTCGGAAGGTTCGGCCATGACGGCAAGATAGGGCGTGCGGAGGACGCCCACAAGCGCGGCGTCCGCTCAGCTCCTCACCTTGTACCCGCAGATGATCCCGAACAGGAAGGACATGAATAATCCGAGCTGGACCTGTCCGTTCGGATCTGACCAGCCCATCAGCTGGGCGCCGAAGGCGAACAGCCCGAGGAACACCGCCAATGCAAGGCCGACCATGAGCCTCTCCCCATGCTTCCGGCCGGGATCGTCGCAAAAGCCCGTAAACGGGCGGTGAACGCTTGTGCCGGTGGCCGCTTTGGCGGCATAGGGCGGCCATGAAGACCCGCGTCTACGTCACCTTGAAGAACGGCGTGCTCGACCCTCAGGGCAAGGCCATCCACCATGCGCTCGAAGGGCTCGGCTTCGCCGGGGTCAACGACGTCCGCGCCGGCAAGCTGATCGAGCTCGACCTGGCGGAGAGCGTCGGCGACGAGGAGGTGGAGGCGATGTGCCGAAAGCTCCTCGCCAACACCGTGATCGAGAATTTCAGGATCGAGCGCGAGGCGGCGCCGGGAGAGGCGGCGTGAAGAGCGCCGTCATCGTCTTCCCCGGCTCCAATTGCGACCGCGACATGGCGGTCGCGCTCGAGCAGGTGACGGGCAACAGGCCGGCGATGGTCTGGCACCGCGAGACCGAGCTGCCCGACGGCCTCGACCTGATCGCAATCCCCGGCGGCTTCTCCTACGGCGACTATCTGCGCTCCGGGGCGATGGCGGCGCGCTCGCCGGTGATGCGGGCGGTCGCGGAATCGGCCGGTCGCGGAGTCGCCGTGCTCGGGGTCTGCAACGGCTTCCAGATCCTGACCGAGGCCGGGCTCCTGCCCGGCGCACTGATGCGCAACGCCAACCTCCATTTCGTCTGCCGGGACGTTCCCCTCAAGGTCGAGAACAGCCAGACCGCCTTCACCAGCCGCTACGAAGCGGGCGAGGACATCATCATCCCGGTCGGCCACCATGACGGCAATTACCAGGCGGATACGGAGACCCTCGACCGCCTGGAGGGCGAAGGCCGGGTCGCCTTCCGCTATTCCGGCGAATGCAACGGGTCGGCCCGCGACATCGCCGGAATCGTCAGCGAGGGCGGCAACGTGCTGGGAATGATGCCCCATCCCGAGCGGATGGCGGAGCCCGCCCACGGCCGGACCGACGGCCGGCGGCTGTTCGAGGGGCTGCTCGAGGCGGTCGGCTAGGCCCTCCGGGGAGGCTCGAGACAAGGGTAAGGCAAAAGGCCGCCCCCTTTCCGGAGGGCGGCCTTCGCGTGCCGGGACGGCGCTCGATCAGGCGATCGGCGCATCCGCCACCAGCATCTCCTGCATCGACTGGATCGACTGCATCGACGGGAAGCTGGCGAAGGCGTCGTCGTCGACGTGCGACAGGCCGGCGCCGAGCGGGAGGAAAGCCGACATGATCGACTCGCCGCCGGCCATGGCCGCCGAAGCGCCGTCCGGGCCGCCGGTGATGGTGACGGTGACGGTCGCGGAGTCGGAGGAGCCCCAGCCGTCCGTGACCGTGTAGCTGAACGTGTCGGTGCGCGTCTCGCCCGGAGCGAGGTCGATCCCGGCGGCCGAATAGGTCAGGGTCCGGGTGAAGGCGTCCATCGCGACCGTGCCCTGGGTACCGTTGGTGTCGACCGAGACGATCCGGCGGCTGGCGACGCCGCTGTCCGGGTCGATCTCGTTCGCGATGAGGCTGGTCCACAGGTTGCCGGTGGTGGCGCCTTCGCCCACCGCGACCACGTCGCCGACCGCGATGATCTGGTCGTTCTGGCCCTCGATGACCATTCCGATCTGCTTCTTCTCGCCATGCTCGCCGACGATGGTGAAATAGCTCTCCATCTTGCCGTCCGGGAGAAGCCGGTCGAAGCTGTCATGGTCGGCCGCGAAGGACAGGATTCCGGCGGAGTCGTCGAACTTGACGGTTCCGCCCATCGCCGGCTGCTCGACGCTCTCGATGTTCATGTCGAAATAATTCTGCAGGATCGACATCATCCCAGTCTTCTCGCCGTCCTCGGGGACGTAGAAGTAGAAGTCCGGAGCCTGGGTGATTCCGGCGATCTTCAGGGTCGCCGTGGCGGTCGACGTGGCGCCGTCGGCATCGGTCACCGTGTAGCTGAACGAGTCGGTGGCGGTCTGGCCGGCCTTGAGGCTCGAGAAGATCGCTCCGGCATCGTAGACGACCTTGCCGGCGGCATCGACCGTCACCGCCGCGCCCCGCGCCGAGACGGCCTGAACGGTGACCACCGTCAGGCTATCCCCGTCGGCATCGGTGTCGTTGGCGAGGATCAGCGCGGTGAGGTCGGTCTTCCCGGCATCCTCGGCGAGCGCCAGCAGGTCGTTGACCGCGACCGGGGCGCTGTTCTGCGAGATGCCGGTGATGGTCAGGCTCGCCGTCGCCGTCGAGGTCGCGCCCTTCGAGTCGGTGATCGTGTAGGTGAAGCTGTCGGTCGCGGTCTCGCCGGTGTCGAGGTCCGCGAAGATCGAGCCGGCGTCGTAGCTGACCTTGCCGTCGGGGCCGACGGTGACGGCGGCGCCTTTGTCGGAAACGGCCTGGACCGAGGTGACCTGGAAGGAATCCCCGTCCGGATCGCTGTCGTTGCCGATCAGGCTGGAGGTGATGTCGGCCGCCCCGGCATCCTCGGCGAGGGTCAGCGCGTCGTCGAGGGCGACGGGCGCGGCATTCTGGGTGATCCCGGTGATGGTCACGGTCGCGGTGGCGGTCGAGACGTGGCCGGCGCCGTCGGAGATCGTGTAGGTGAAGCTGTCGGTCGCGGTCTCGCCGGTGTCGAGATTGGCGAAGATGTTGCCGGCGTCGTAGCTGACCTTGCCGTCCGGGCCGATGCTGACCGTCGCGCCCTTCGCGGACACGGCCTGAACCGAGCTGACGACGAGAGCGTCGCCGTCGGGGTCGCTGTCGTTGGCGAGCAGGATCGAGCCGATCTCGGTCTTGCCCGCGGTCTCGCCGAGGGTCAGCGAATCGTTGCGGGCGACCGGGGCGAGATTGGGCTGGACGAGGTCGTCGAGCTTGAAGGTGCCGTCGGAGAACTGAATCCGCTCGACGCTGAACAGGCGGTCCTCGCCGTCGGGGCGGCCGGAGCGCAGGTCGCGGACGATGACCGCGCCGTTCAGGCCCTCGAGGATCCGGTAGTCGGAGCGCCTGCCGGCAAAGACGACGGTGTCCTGGCCGTTGCCGCCGTCCATGACGTCGTTGCCGGCGCCGCCCGAGAGCGTGTCGCTGCCGTTGCCGCCGTCGATATGGTCGTCGCCGGCGCCGCCGTTGATGAGGTCGTTGCCGTTCTCGCCGAAGAGGCTGTCGTTCTGGGCGGTGCCGTTCAGGGTGTCGGCCTTGTTGGTGCCGTTGAAGATCGCCATTGTCTTACTCCTTACAGGCCCTGGAAAAGGGCGGGATGGGTCGGCCCCGCCGGGCGGCGGGACGGGTCGGGTGATGACGGAAGGGGGGGTGGGGAAGCGCTCGTGCGCCGATCGGGTCAGTCGACCCTTGTGCCTATGCGGTTCACGTTCTCTTACTCCACGAACCGCCCGCTGAGTGGCCGGGCGGCGGAAGGGCTTTTCGGCCAGCCGCTTTTCCGTGCGATGTCGCCGGCGAAAGAGAAGTGTTTCAAATGTTTCGGGGCGAAAGCTTCAACCTCGGCGGGCGAGCAGGCGCGTGTAGCGGGCGAGGACGAACAGCACCGCCGGCCAGAAGCAGGTGTTCCAGATGTCGTGCCAGTTGCGGTCCCAGTGGGGGCGGGCGCCGGCCGAGTGGGTATCGAGCAGGTCCCAGATCTCGCCGGCGAGAGCGGCGGCGGCGACGGCGGCGATCGGCAGCCGGCTTGCCAGCGACCTGCGCGAGAGGGCCGCGGCGAGGAGGAAGACCGCGAGGCCGACATAGATGTGGAGCGCGTCCTTGGGCAGCCCGAGCAACTGGACGAGCGCGACCTTGGCCTGCTGGAACGCGCTCATCGTTCAGACGCGGGCCCGGAAAGGCGTGAAATCGGTGCCTTCGTCATAGACGTCGATGCCTTCGCGGCGCTTCAGGAAGCCGACGACGGCGTAGGTGACCGGAGTGAGAAGCGCCTCCCAGGCCACTTTGAGCGCGAACTGGCTCGCCATCACCGCCAGCATCGCATCGACCGGCCAGCCGTCCGCCCCGTAGAAAGCGAGCGGGTAGAAGATGAGGCTGTCTATGCCCTGGCCCACGACCGTCGAGCCGATCGTCCGGCTCCACAAATGGCGCCCTTCGGTCAGCAGCTTCATGCGCGCCAGGACGTAGCTGTTGGCGAACTCGCCCGCCCAGAAGGCGACGACCGACGCGAGGACGATCCGCGGCACCTGGCCGAACACGGATTCGTAGGCCGCCTGGCCGGGCCAGTCGGAAGCGGGCGGAAGCGCCACCACCACCCAGCTCATCAGGGCCATGAACAAGGTCGCGACGAACCCGGCCCAGATGCAGCGCCGGGCCCGCGCATAGCCGTAGACCTCGGTCAGGACGTCGCCGATCACGTAGGAAAGCGGAAAGAACAAAATCCCCGCGCCGAACGGCCACAGCCCGACGAACGGCAGGTCGATCTCCGCCCGCTTGCCGGCGCCGAGAACGTTGGAGAGGAGAAGGATGGCCACGAAGGCCGCCATCACCAGATCGTAGTAACGGAAATGCGCGCCCCTGAGCGCCGCGCCTCCGACCGCTTTCACCTCGCCCCGTTCCATGACGGCGAAGCTAGCGCCGTTCCGTTCGCGGGGAAAGCGCGCTACAGCGCGACGGTGCGCGCCCGTAGCTCAGTTGGATAGAGCACGAGCCTTCTAAGCTTGGGGCCGCAGGTTCGAATCCTGCCGGGCGCGCCAGCCTTTTGTCCTTTGGCTCAAGGTCGCGCCGGCCTTGCCAAGGGAGGCCAAGACAGGTCTTCGGGCAGCACGGATGTGGTACAGCCTCGTGCCCGCCACAAACTTGCTGCCCGCGGCACCCTGGCGAGCGCTGGTTGCAGGGCGCGAACATGGATCGGGGCCAAGGTGCGACGACAGTTGAGGACGGCTTGCGGCGCCCGGTCGGGAGAAGAGATCGACTTGATGATCCGATGTATCGGTCCGGGCACTTCGCCAGTCTTGCCGAATATACTAGATTGCCTATAATCCCGAGGGATTGGACCCACCGCCGCCACTAGTGGAGCGCGGGACCTGGCATGGCGGTTGTTCTATGCGCGACTATGACGGGCACGCCTGGCTTGAGGAAGTCGACGGCAGCGCGGCGCTCGAATGGGTGAACGAACAAAACGCCGTTGCGCGCGACAGGTTCGAGAGCGACGCACGTTACCGGAAATTTTTCGACAGCATCTTATCCAAGCTGACGGCCCATGACCGTTTCGTCTCGGGCCGCCACTTCGATGGTTTCATCTACAATCTTTGGCAAGATCGGAAGCATCGTCGCGGCATCTGGCGCCGAATTGAGCTCGAGCAATATCTGAACGACGGGCAGTGCTGGGAGACGCTGCTCGACATCGATGCACTCAACGCGCTCGAGGGCGCGCATTGGGTGTTTCGAGGCGCGAGCTTCCTGGGGCCGGGCCAGAGCAAGGCGCTCCTTTCCCTGTCGGACGGGGGAAAGGACGCGGTCGTCATGCGCGAATTCGACTTGCTGGAGCGGGCATTCGTTCGCTGCGGCTTCGAGACGGCCCGGGCGAAGCAGAGTGCGGCGTGGTTCGATGGCGACCGCCTGATCGTCGCGTCGAGCGCCGACCCGTTGGGAGCCAGCAAGGCCGGCTACGGGATCACGGTGCGAATGCTGGAGCGCGGCATGGCGCTCGCCGACGCGACGGTCATTTTCCGCGGCGATCCCGACGACATGGCCGTGCAGGTCAGCGGCACCCTGTGCGCTGGCGAACGGTCGGTCTTCGTCACGCGACGGAAGAACTTCTTCGAATCGACGGTCTTCCGTCTGGAAGAGGACGGCACCCTCCTCGGGCTGCCGGTGCCGGGAAGCGCGAAGCTCGCCGGAGTTTGCCGTCAACAGGCCCTCTTGCGGATCAAGGAGCCGTGGGACGCTGGCGGACAGAGGCTGGAGCCGGGCAGCCTCGTCGCGCTCGATCTGGACGCCCTGAGACATTCCTCCACGCCGAGGGTGAGCCCCATCTTCACGCCCGGCGCGCGCAGTTCGGTGACGGGGGTGGGAGCTCGTCGCGACGACGTCATTCTCGTGGTCGGGCAGGACGTGAAGAGCCGCCTCCTCAGGGCCAAGCCGCTCGGCGACGGCTGGACGACCGAACCGCTCGACCTGCCCGACTTCGGAGCCGCGACGATCGAGAGCGTGGACGGCCACTCCGACGTGGCTCTGCTGTCCTTCGCCAGCTTTCTCGAGCCCGAGACCCTGTACCTGCTCGACGGGGATCGCGCGATGCGCCCGATCCGCAAGGCGCCCAGGCAATTCGATCCGGCGCCCTATGCCGTGGCGCAGCGTTTCGCGCGCTCGGCCGACGGCACCGCGATCCCCTATTTCCTGATCGCCCCCGAAGCGCGGCCGACGGGCGCCGGACTGCCCACGCTGCTCTTCGCCTATGGGGGCTTCGAGCGATCGATCCGGCCTCATTACCTGGCGCCGATGATCCAGGAATGGCTTGCCGCGGGCGGCGGTTACGCCATCGCCAACATCCGCGGCGGCGGCGAATACGGCCCGCAATGGCATCGGGCCGCGCTCCGCGAAAAGCGGGTCGTCGCTTTCGCGGATTTCATCGCCGTCGCGGAGGACCTGATCCGCACGGGAATCACCTCGCCGCCGCTACTCGGCATCAAGGGCGGATCGAACGGCGGATTGCTGATGGGGGCGATGCTGACCCGGCGTCCGGAGCTGTTCGGAGCGATCATCTGCCGGGTGCCGCTGCTCGACATGCTTCGCTTTCACAAGATGCAGGCCGGGGCGAGCTGGATCGCCGAATATGGCGACCCCGACAACGAGCGCGACCGCGAACACCTCGAAGACCTCTCGCCCTATCACAACCTGGCTCCAGGCCGGGATTACCCGACGATATTCTTCACCACCGCCACCGGCGACGATCGGGTTCACCCGGGTCATGCCCGCAAGATGCACGCGCGCATGCGACAACTGGGCTACGAGAGTCTGTTCTTCGAAAATTTGCAGGGCGGTCATCAGACAGCTACCGGTCTCGAGGAAATGGCAAGGAACGGGGCCATGGAACTTGTTTTTCTTCATCAGCAACTGATCGATCGAGCTCACGACGTCGCCAGATGACTTTCCTCGAGACGGTCCTGCTCGCCACCAGTCAAGGAAGCGCCTGAGATGAAGGACGCCTACGATGCCCACGCCGAAGTCGATCAAGCCATATTCGAGCATCATGCCGACCGGCTGGAAGCGCGTTTCGAGGATCCCAGGCAGCAAGCGATGCTGCGCGACTATCTGTCCGACCTGACCTTTCCCGACGGCGCTTCGGTGCTCGATATCGGCTGCGGCACGGGCGCCGTCACGCGGCGGCTCGCCGCATGGCCCGGCGTGGCGAAGGCGACGGGCGTGGACCCGATAAACGCCTTCCTGAGCCGGGCGCGCGAGCTGGCGAGGGGCGCCGAAAACATCGTCTTCGAGCAAGGCGATGCCCGCGCCCTGAGCTTCGACGACGAGACGTTCGACGTCGTCGTCTCCCACACGGTCATCACCCACGTCTCGCAGCCCGAAAAGCTCGTCGCCGAGGCGTTCCGCGTTCTGCGCCCAGGCGGCTGGATCGCCCTTTTCGACGGAGACTATGCGACGTCCACCGTGGCGACGCGGAGCTGCGACCCGCTTCAGGCCTGCGTCGACGTCCTGCCGGTCCACGACATGTATCTGGTGAGGCGATTCCCCACGCTGCTGGCGGAGGGCGGCTTCGACGACGTGCGCGTGCGCAGCCATGGCTATGTCGAGGATCCGAAGGGCGGCTACATGGCCAGCTGGATCGAGCGCGGCGCCAAGGCGCTCGCGGACGTCGGGGCGATCGGAACCGAGCTCGCTGAGGCCCTGAGCGCGGAAGCCCGGCGCCGATGCGAAGCGGGTCGCTGGGTCGGGCAGATGACGTTCCTGAGCGCGATCGGCCGCAAGCCGGCGCGGTGAAGCCGAGTCGTCGAGCCGGCACGGGCGCCTTAGCCAGGCTTGAGCGAGGACCAGCCGCGCCCGGCGACGGGCTCCCCGCAGTTGCGCGCGGAGCGACCCAGCCAAGCCTTCGAATCGACGCCAAGCATCGCCGGGCCGGGATTAGGTCTATTAATGGACATATTAAGGCTTGACTCGTGAGGAATGAAATTTGAGAGTCAAGATGGAGACCGGTGACTCGGAGGTACCACTCTCCCTCATCGCGCTCCGCATTGTGATACTTGCAAAGAGGAGTGATGCAATGAAGCTCGACATCGCCAAGGTCACTCTGGACGTCGAAGACGAGTGGGACATGGATTATTTCCCCCGGCATTGAGCTGACCATATAGTCGCACGATCGTTGCCGGGCAGTGTGACCGGCATGGCTGTACCTGCTTGTCTTCGGCCTGTCAGCGGTCGTGCGCGCTCGCATTTTCATTGATCTTGCGTCAGCGGCGTCCTTGATCTCCGTGGCATCGGCTTCCAGGCGTGACGCTCGGCGGTCCAGCCGGGCCGCCTTTCGTCGAGGCAGCGGCGAACCGCCGCGGGATACCGGGCGCGCGCGTTCGCTTCGGAGCATCGTGGACCGACCATGACCCTGACCGCCCGCGCCAGCCCAGCGGCAGATGCCAGCGAAGACGCCCTCAGTCCCATCTTCGTCGTCGGGGCCGTGCGTTCGGGAACCACCCTGATGAGCTCGATGCTGTCGGCGCATCCGGCCATCGCCATCGCTCCCGACCTGCACTATGTCTACGGCTGGGTGCAGCAGGGCCGCCGGCTCGACCTCTCGTCAGGACCGGACTTCGATCGCTTCTGGAATGCGTTCAGCCGCAACAGTCGTTTCGGCTATCTCGGCGTCGATCCGGCCGCCGTTCGCGAGCACATCGAGGCCCACCGCCACCATTCCTTCCGGGGCGTCTATATCTCGACGCTCGAAACCTATGCCGCCAACCTCGGCAAACGTCGCTGGGGCGAGAAGACCCCGCTCGCGGAGAGCCACCTGGAGACGCTGCTGGCCTGGTTTCCCGACGCGCGGGCGATCTACATGATCCGCGACCCGCGCGCCGTGGTGAGCTCCCTGCGGAAGACGCCGTGGGGAAGCGAGATCTCGGTCGAGGATCATGCCCGGGCCTGGGCTGCCGGGGTCGAGCGCGCGACGACCTGGGCGTCCGATCCGCGAATCGCCTTCGTTCGCTACGAAAAGCTCGTTCGCGACCCCGTCGGGGAGGCGCGGCGGGTGTGCGAGTTCATCGGCGAGAATTACGCCCCGGAGATGGTCCACGGGCGCGACGCCCTGACCGCGTCGGCTCTGAGGGACCGCGACGGCTGGGAGAAGGAGCACATCTCCGCGGCGCTGCGGCCGGTTCACGACGCCTCGATCGGCAAGTGGGCGAGCGAACTGACGCCCGCGGAAATCGAAACCGTCGAGTCGATCTGCGGAGAGGCGATGCGGGAAATGGACCGTCTGCCGATCGGATCATAGCTTCCAAGTCCGCTATGGGGAGGATGTAATGCAGGTTACCATTCTCGGCCACGCCAGCCTCTTCATCGAGGCCGCCGGCCAGCGCATCTTGCTGGATCCGGTTCTCCGGACGACGAGCCTGCTGGGCAGCGTCGTGCATCAATATCCCAGGGCGCTGAACCTCGAAGCGATGCCGCGACCCGATCTGCTGGTGATCACGCACGAGCATTACGATCACTTCGATCCGGAGACGCTGGAGAAGCTGCCGAAAGACCTCCCAATGGTGATCCCGCCGGACGAGCGGCTGGAGCGGGACCTGCGCAACATCGGCTTCTCCACCTTCACCCGCCTGGGCGATTGGGAGCACGCCGTCTTCGGCGGCGTGCGCCTGACGGCGACGCCCTCGGAAGCGGACGTCATCGAGTTGGGCCTGGTGGTGGAAGCCGAAGGCGCGCGCTTCTGGCATATGTCGGACGCGGAGCCGAGCGAGGATACTTCGGCCCGGATCCTCGCCGAACACGGACCGATGGACTTCGTGACGGTCAAGTATCAGCCGCCGGACCCGCTTCTGAATTATGTTCACAATCTTTCCTCGAGCTTCGACCGCAGCACCGTCGCGCGCTGGCTCGAGCATGCCTGCGCATGCCGTCCCAAGCTCGCTTTCCCCTATGCCTCGGGGCTGTGCCTGTCCGAGGACCACCATTGGCTGAACCGCTACGCCTATCCCATCTCCCCGGAGTTCGCTCGATCGGTCCTGGCCAAGCGTCTCGCGGGCATCGGCGAGGCGACGGTGATGAAGCCCGGAGACGTCATCTCGATCGAAGACGGTCGGGTGCGAGTCGACAGGCAAGCCAGCGCCTTCGTTCGCCAGGGCGCGCCCGACACGGTGGTCCGATGGGAACCGATCGAGCTCGAGCATCTGACGGGCATCGCTTCCGCCGACAAAAGGGAGGAGCTTCGCGGCGAGCTGACCAGGCTCGTCGCCAACGGCGAGTTCTCCAACTGGATCGCCCAGCATCCGAAGCTTCTCAAGCCGTTCATGGAATGGGGCATCGTCTGCCAGTTCGTCGTCCACTTGGGCGGGGGTGAACGGATTTGCTTCCAGGCGGACTTTTCCGGGCCGAACCCCGAGACGAGGATGGGCGAGAACGACGCCGCCGCCTATTTCATGCATATCAGCGGCGGGGCCACGCGAGAGCTGCTCGAGGGGACGAACTCCTCGGTCGAAGTCATCTATCAGGGGCGCGCGCGGATCTTCGAACGGATCATCGCCGTTCGCGATGGCAAGGTCGAGGCCTCCGACGCGAAGCACATGTACGGGACTTTTCCGGATCCGTTCTTCTGCTTCGTGAACGCGCGGGCGAGGATGATGCGGAAGACGCTCGAAGCGGCGGAGTGACCGCTCTGCCGGACCCTCCATCGCGGGAAATGCCGGCTGACGCGACCAGGCGCGAGCGCCTGCTGATAGGCGCCGCGGTCTGCACGAGCTTCTTCGGAGAGTTCGTCAAATTCATCCTCGCCATCTGGGTATATACGGTCACCCAGTCGGTGGTCGCGTTCGCGATCCTGTCGATCGTCGGCTTCCTTCCCAATATCCTGCTCGCGCCCAGGATCGGCGTCTGGCTCGACCGGACCAACAAGGTCGATGCGCTCCGGCGCGCCGCCGCGACGCTCGCCGGCGCCGCTCTCGCCGGAGCGATCGGCATCGCCCTCGCGATGCCGCCGCTGGCCTTGGCGCTGCTCGTGACCCTTCCGATCGCGATCGCCGACGCGATCGAGGCGCCCGCCTACGGCGTCGCCGCCGCGCAGCTGATCGCAAAGCCGCGGCTGCAGAGCTTCAACGGAATCACCGAATCCGCCCGCTCCTTTTCGATCATGATCGCACCGGTCCTCGGCGGCGTCCTCATCGCCGCGATCGCCCCGGTGCAGGTCATGCTCGGCGCCGCCGCGATCGCCGCGGCGGCCTGGCTGATCCTTCTCCGGATCCCCGCGACCCAGGCCGGACCGCAAGCCGCCGGCGCGTCGGGCAAGGCCGGCGGCGAGACGCTGCAGGAGCTCAGGAATACGCTCGCCTTAATCTTCGGCCGGCCGAGCCTCGCCGGCCTCCTGATAACCTCGGCCATCCTGAACGGGTTGATGGCCGCCTACATCGTTCTCTTCTATCCGATGGTCCTGAAGCAGTTCGACCAGCGGGACGCGGGCCTGATCCGGGCCAGCTTCGCGCTGGGCATGGTGGCCGGAGGGCTGGCCGCCCAATTGCCGGTCATGCGGCGCTGGGGCGTCCGCTCGGTGATGACGGGCGCCGCCCTGACGACCATCCTGCTGATGGCTATCGCGCTCGGACCGCCCCTCTACGGCGTGCTCGCCCTGCAGGCGGCGATCGGCGCGACGCTCACCTGCATGCAGGCGAAGGGCCAGACACTCTGGCAGGAGCTGACGCCCGAGGCGGTGCTCGGACGGGTTTTCTCCACCCGGCGGATGATCGCCTTCGCCGTCGTGCCGCTGATGTACGCGGCGACGCCCTTGTTGGTTCAGGCAAGCCTGGCGACGCTGGCGCGGATCGCTCCGCTCGCCGCGTTCATGGACGGGGCCGCGGCCGGCGAGCGGCTCACGATCGCGGTCCTGGCGCTGTGCTGCCTCTTCGCACTGCTCCGGCTCATTCGGTCCGCCGGATCGGCGCCGGCCGGCCGAGCGGGCGGCGAGGCTTGCTGAGCCGACGATCGCATCGGCCCCGGTCATGATTTGCCATGCGACAGCGAAAGGCGGCGCCGCATTCATCTATTAGATATACACTTGCGACAAAGCTTGACCGGCCCCGCAACTGTCCTGCTACTCTTGACACCTCGCGGTGAAAGAATGACTATCCTTGACAACGAATACTCCGAGAGTCTCCCGGACGTTCGACGAGACTGGGGCCGACAACGAAGGTGGCGCGTGGCACCTGTGGTCAACTTGCTTCTTGTTCGTCTGGCCTGGCCTATTCGCGAAGCTTTCTTGACCCGGCGGCGGTCCGTGGCAGCGTGCCGAGCATGAGACCGCCGCGTCCTCGCCGGTGGCTGTGGCCGGTGGTTTCGCTCGCCCTGTCGCAAGCGGTCGGCACGGCCGCTTTCGCGCAAGCGAAGCAAGCCAAGGGCGAGGACGTCGTCCGCGAGGCGGAAGACGCCTTCGGCGTGCGGATCGGCCTCGAGCGGTTCGGACTCTACACCGAATCCTTCGCTCGCGGCTTCAGCCTGGAGGCGGCCGCCAACTACAGGATCGACGGACGCTATTTCGTGCCCGCCGCCAGCCCGATAAATCCGCTCATCGAGACCGCCACCGTGCGCGTCGGCGTCAATTCCCTGCCTTTCGATTTCCCGGCGCCCTCGGGCATGGTCGACTACACGCTTCGCGGACCGGCCAAGGCGCCTTTCGCCACGGCTCGAGCCGGCATCAACCGCTACGCATCGCCATTCGCCGAGATGGATTTCTCGATCGGAGGGCCCGCGCTCGGAGTGGCCGGGGGCATCCAGGCCTATCCGAGCAGCCGTTTCGCGGACGGCAGCGTCGGCAACTTCTACTCCCTGGGGTTCGTCCCGCAGTGGCAACCCACCCCCAGGCTGAGGATCCGCGGCCTGATCGGGATCGACCGGTTCCGCTACAATGGCGACGTCGGCTTCGTCACCGCGGGGGCCGATCTGCCGCCCCTCGTCGATCGATCGAAGCCGCTCGGACCGAAAAATGCCGTGGTCGAGCAGCGCAACGCCAATCTCGGCCTCATGGTCGACCATTCGTTCGATCGGGCCCGGCTCGGCCTCGCTCTCTTCTATTCCAGACGGGAGCTTCCGCAGGCCGACTTCACCCTGATCTCCGGTCTCGACCCGCAAGGCCGCGGCCAGGCGACCTTCCTGACCGCGCCGGACCAGCGTCGCGAGACCTGGTCGGGCGATGCCAATATCGCCCGGCGACTGGGGCGGGGCACCTGGCAGCACCGGGTCACGGCCTCCCTGCGCGGGCGCTACAGTCGCAATCGCGCTCCGTTCGGTCAGCAGGTGCCTCTGGGGGAAATCGTCATCAACGGCCCCCGCCTGGGACGCGCGAGCGACGATCGCCCCGAGCCGACACAGGCCTATTCGGACCGAATCGAGCAGGTCGCGTTCGGCGCGGGCTATCGAATCTCCTACAAGGACCGGGTCGAAGCCAGCGTCGGCCTGCAGCGCATGCGGTACAGCAAGCGGGCGCAGGCCGTCGACGGGACCGTCTCGTCCAACGTCTCCAACGACTGGCTGTTCAACCTCTCGGCCGCCGCCAAGATAGGGAAGGCGCTGACCCTCTACGGCGCCGCCACCCGAGGGATCGAGGAAACCGGGCTGGCCCCGGCGAGGGCTCTCAACCGGAACGAGGTGCTTCCGGCGGTCAAGGCGACGCAGGTCGAGGCCGGCTTGCGGGTCCAGGCGTCCAAGACCTTCAGCGTCTCGACCGCCGGCTTCCAGATCACCAAGCCCACTCCGGAATTCGGGACGGACAATATTTTCCGGCTGGTCGGCGACGCGCGCTACCGCGGGATCGAGGCTTCCGCCAACTGGCGATTCGCCCGGAATTCCTCGATGGTCGTCGGCGCCGTCCTGATCGACGCCGACCGGAAAAGATTGCCGGGAGGGCCGACCCTTAAGCCGGTCGGCGTCGCCGAGCGCCAGGGCCTGATAGGATTGAGCTATCAGCCGCGCTTCCTCCGGGCGCTGACGCTGGACGGACAGGTCACCCTTCAGGGGGGGCGCTGGGCGGACACGGCGAACACGATCAGGACCCGAGGTCTGGCCGTCTTCGATCTGGGCGCCCGCTACGAGCTCGGACCCAAAGGTCCGATGCTGCGCGTGCAGGTCATCAATGCGTCCGACGTGAGACGATGGGTAGCCCAGCCGTCGCAGACCCTGGTGCGCTATCCTCCGCGCACCTTCAGGCTGGTGCTGACGCAGCCCTTGTGACCGAGGCGACGTCCCGACCTCCGGCGGAAGCGCCGCGGCTTGCGATCCTGGGTCGCACCGGATCGCTATTCACCCGCGTCGCGCTGATCTTCGCGGAAGAGGCCGGTGTCGATTACGAGCTGATCGTCCTCGAGGACCTGATGGCCGACGACCCGGCGGCCTATTCGGGCAATCCCGCGCTCCGCATCCCGGTCCTGCGCCTGCCCGGCGGGGAACTGTTCGGGTCGCAGAACATCTGCCGCGCCCTCGCCGCCCGCTCGACCCGGCCGCTCCGCACGGTCTGGCCGGAGGACCTGGCCGGCGCGGCGGCGATGAACGCGCAGGAGCTTGTCCGGCAGAGCATGGCGGCCCAGGTCCAGCTGCTCATGGCGACCGAGTTCGGCAAGGCCGCCCCCGGCGACGCGTTCCTCGCCAAGACCCTGGCCGGCCTCGAGCGCTCGCTGCGCTGGCTGGACGGGCATTTGGCCGGCATCATCGCGACTCTTCCGCCCGAGCGGAGCCTCTCGACGCTCGAGGTCGAGCTGTTCTGCCTGGTCGAGCATCTCGAATTCGGCCCGACGGTGCCGATCGGCCGCTACCGGTCGCTGCTCGATTTCGCCGATGGCTTCCGGACGCGCCCGTCGGCGCGGCGAACCGCCTTCCGCTGACCGTTCAGGGCCGGAGCCCGTCCAGGGCCTCGCGGACGGTCAGCCCGGCCAGCCCGCTCGGCGCGCTCGCCAGCCGGTCGATCAGCCCGACGAACGTCGTCAGCCAGGCCGACACGTCCGAATCGCCCAGCAGCGCCGGATCGAAGCCGAAGCTCACCTGCAACCGCTCTCCCCGGTCGCTGAGCCCGACGTCGAGATCGCTCTTGATGAACGGGGCGGCGAGCCTGATCGGCTCGATCGCCACCCCGCCTATCGCGCCGAAAGGCCTGACGTGCTCGTCGGCCATCATCACCTGGAAAACCCGCGAGCTGCCGTCCCTTGCGGGCAGCGGGACGTCCGCCATCGACACGCCCAGGTGCCGAGGCGCGGCCTGCAGGTGGCCGTGGACGTCCGCCAGCAGTTCGCGGATGGTGCCGTAGTCGCCGACCTTGACCCTGACCGGGATGCTGTTGACGAAATAGCCGACGCAGTCGCGATATCTGGAACCGGGGCGATTATGATGCGGAACCCCGACGAGGACATCGTCTCGGCCGGTAATCTCCGCGAGGAGGACGACCAGGGCGGCCAGGCATAAGGTAAAGACGGTCGTCGCTTCCTCGGCGGCTCGGGCCTGGAGGCGAAGCAGGGACTCACCGTCGATGAAGGCGGCGTGCGATCGCGGCAGAGCCGGCCGGTCCGGCCCGCCGTCCGGCGCCCGGGGCAGCATGACCGGCTCGGCGCCCTCGAGGTATCGCGTCCAGAAATCCAGAGCCCGCGCGCTGGCCCCCGACTCGACCCACCCCGCCTGCTCCTTCGCATAGTGCAGATAAAGCGATTCGACCGAACTTTCGCAGGCGTCGCGCGAATAGGCGCCGAACAGCTCGGCCAGGAGAATGGACAGCGACTGGGCGTCCATGGCGATATGGTGGAAGGCGATCACCAGCCAGGCCCGATCGAGGCCGCTCGTCAGGATTCTCGCGCGCACGAGCTCACCGGCGCGGATGTCCATGCCCCGAAAGGCCCAGGCGGACGCGGCCGCCGTGGCGGCCTCGCGCGGATCCTGCTCGCCGGCGCGGACCGCCGTGCGCTCGACTTCGATCGCGCTGCCCTCGGTCACCTTTTGCTGCCATTCGCCGCCCGCGGTTCGCCTGAAGCGGGTGCGGAAAACGGCATGCCTGTTTATCGTGCGCTCGAGCGCGCGCTGAAGACGGTCCACGTCCAGCGGCCCCGAAAGCTCGAACATGACCGGGACGACGCGGATCGCGGTGGCGAAATCCTGATCCGCCTGGTTCAGCAGGCGCCTTTGCTGATAAGTCACCGGGCCCCAGCCGCCGGCCGCCCAGTCCGAATCGGCCGCCGGCCCGGGCTCGGTGTCGCTTTCCGGGGCGGCACGGTCCCGAACCATCCGCGCCAGGCCGGCGTAAGTGGGATTGGCGAAAAAGTCCCGGTAGCTCAACTGGGCGCCTGTCGCCTGCCTGACGGACCAGATCAGCTTGGCGACCAGCAGCGAGTGACCGCCGCAGGCGAAGAAATTGTCCTCTGCCGCCACGCTCTCGACGCCGAGCGTCAGCTTCCAGATCGCGGCCAGCTTCTCGTCGAGAATCTCGGAGGGCGGCTCGGATTCGGCGATTTCGGCGAGCGTCGCGCGATCCAGCAGGCCGCGGCGGTCGATCTTGCCGCTGATCGTGGTGGGAAAGACCTCCAGAATTTGGATCCGGCGGGGCACCAGATAATGAGGCTTGGCGCTCGCCAGCCATTCGCGCAGCCGGCTGCCGCTCAAGCCGCGGCCGGGCCTGGGCTGACAGAAAGCGACGAGGTGCTTGTCGCGACCCGAATCGCAAGCCACCACGGCGGCATCGGCCACGTCCGGATGGCTGCGCAACGCGCATTCGACCTCGCCCGTCTCGACCCGATGACCGAGGATCTTGACCTGAGCGTCGGCCCGCCCGACGAATTCGAAGAGCCCGGCCTCGTTGAGGCGGACCTGGTCTCCGGTCAGGTAGATCCGCTCGTCGCCGGCCGTGACAAACGGATCCGGCACGAACGCGGCCGCGCTTTCCTCGGGACGGCCGAGATAGCCCATGGCGACGCCCGCTCCGCCGATCGCGAGCTGGCCGATCTCGCCCGCCGGCAGCGCCCCCAACCGATCGTCGACGACGTGGCAGCGATAGCCGTCGAGGGGCGAGCCGATCGGCACGTCGTCGCCTGCCGCGAACGCATCGCCGGGCTTGTAGACCCACATCGTCGCGGCGATCGTGGCCTCCGTCGGGCCATAGGCATTGACGAGGATCGGAGAGCCGGCGCCGTCGATCGATCGCCACGCCTCGAAGTCGGAACGCTCGAGCTTTTCGCCGCCGGTCATGACCAGCCGCAGGCAGGACGGCAGATGCTCGCCGGCCCAGGCGTGCTCGACGACCCAGATGCGCCACAATGCGGTCGGCAACAGGGCCGTCGAGACGCCGTGCCGAGCGATGAACTCGTCCAGACCGACGCTCGTCACGTCGCTGCCCTGCGGGTAGACGACAAGGCACGCTCCCGCCGCGACGGCCGTGCAAATCTCGTGCATCGCCCCGTCGAAGCCGATCGAGCAGATCTGCAGGCAGCGATCGCGCCCGGTCAGCTCCAGGGTGGCGGCGCCCACCCGCGAATAATGGACGATCGAACGCTGCGAGATCAGCACGCCCTTCGGCCGGCCGGTCGATCCCGACGTGTAGAGGCAATAAGCGACGCATGCCGCCCGATCCGCGTCGAGGGGCAGCCTCGGGGCCGCGCCGCCTGGGGGAGGACCGTCCGCACCGACGGCGACGACCGGAACCGCGCTGTCGGAGACGTCGCTTTCGTTCGAGACGAGGATCAACTTCGCCGAGCAGTCGGCGAGCAATTCGGCAAGCCGCTCCTCGGGCGTCGCCCGATCGACGGGCACGGCGATCGCGCCGAGGCGCCAGAGGGCGAACAGGGCCACTACGAAGCCCGCCGAACGGCCTTGATAGAGAAGGACCGAGTCTCCGACTCCCACGTCCCTTTCGGCCAGCAAGCCCGCCAGCCATTCCGCTCGGACCAGCAAGTCTCGATAGGTGAGCGCGAGCGGGCCATATTCGACCGCGGGACGATCCGGGTGCTCGTCGGCGCGGTCCCGCAGCAGGTCGAACATGGTTTGCGCTTCGACGGCCCGGCGGAGCGCCTGAGCCGCATCGGCCCCGCTCCGAGCGCGCGCGCTGTCCGGCTTCACGATCACAAGCGCATTTCCAACTTGAGCCCCTCCAGGCCGCGGCGGATGCCCGTCGAAATTGGCAGCCTGGGTATTTCAATGCAAGCCGGCAAGTCGGCATCGACGGCGAGGGCGTCGTTTACGGTCGGGAAGGCGCCGGCCACGGTCGCCTGGCAGCAACAAGGCGCGCGCGTCGACACACGGACGACGGAGATCGTGGTCTCGAGCTTTCGCCAGCGCGATTCAGGCACGCTCGACTTGGGATTCCGGCGCGCGCCACGAAACCGCGACTTTCGGCCGAGGCCAGCGACTTGACGCGTTCCGCGCAACGGCCGGGCTGCACAGGCCGCGCGTCACGATAGTCGGCGCCAGCCCCCGCCCGGCCCGCTCGCAAGCCTGGGCCGCAGGCTCTCCCGTCCGCCATTATTACGGCCGGGTGAGGCGGCGGCCGGTTCCACGCGTCGTCTCTCCGCCCTCAGAGCCCGCATTTCGAGTTTTAATCGGCTCTGGCCTATACTAATCTTCCGAAGCACCTTCCGAAGGAGCCTGGACGTCCTATGGAAGCGCCGCGATCTGACACTCGATCCTATGCGCTGACCTCCGCCGAGCAAAGAGTCTGGCGCTTCGAGCAGCTCAATCCGGGACTGCAGACCTACAATATCCCGCTTCTCCTTCGCCTGGGCGGATCGTTGGACCGGGACGCCCTGAAGCGCGCGCTTCAGCAGCTGGTCGATCGCCACCCGGCACTTCGATCGCGCTTCGTCACCGATGTCGACGGCCGGCCGTTGCGCATCGTGGAACACGATTTGGCGCTCGCGCAAAGCTTCGTCGACTTGTCCTTCCTGAGCGGCGAGGAGCAGGAGGCCGAGCTCGATCGACTGATCGGGGTGGAAAGCGCGAAATTATTCGATCTCGAGAAAGGCCCGCTCGTTCGAGCCGTCACATACGGGCTGGGTCCGACCGCCCATGCCGTCCTTGTGATGATGCACCATCTGATAACCGACGGCCGGTCCGTGAACATCCTGCTTTCCGACCTGGGCTCGATCTACCGGGCGATCCGCGACGGCGAGCCCATGCCCCCGCCGCGCGTCAAGGCCGCTTTTTCCGAGCCGGGCTCCCGGCCTGGGCAAGACCGGGACGCCGTGGAGGAAGGCCAGCTGCGCTTCTGGCGCGAGCAGCTGGCGCGGGTCCCGGTCGAGCTCCAGCTACCCGTGGACCGCCCGCGCTCCGCGCGTCCGGCGGGCCCGGGCGCCTACCACGAATTCGCCTTGCCGCCCGAGCTCGTCGACAGGCTCTCGGCGTTCGCGCGCGAGTTCGAGACGACGCTCTTCACCGCACTGATCGCCGCCTATCAGGCCCTGCTCGCCCGCTATACCGGACAGACGGACATATTGGTCGGAGTGCCGGTCGCGGGCCGATCGGAGGAGACTCGCGACCGAGTCGGCCTGTTCGTCAACACCGTGGCGCTTCGCGCCGATCTGGCGGGCGACCCTTCGTTCGGACAGCTGCTCCTTCAGCTCAGGCAGCGCGCGCGCGATGCCTATGCCAATCAGGATGTGCCGATCGAGCGGGTCGTCGAGGAGCTGATCTCGTCGGGAGACCTGAAGGGCGACGCCCTCTTTCGGACGATGATCAATTATAGAAGCTTCGACACCTCGGCTTTGGCGCTATGCGGCTTCGAGGCGACGGCGCGCCGGCTTCCCACCCTGTCCGCGGTGTCCGACCTCGACCTGACGCTGGAGCGATCGGGCGCCGGAATGCTTGCCCGTTTCAATCATCCCGCTCGCCTGTTCGATCCATCCACGGTCCGGAACATCGCCAGGCATTTCCTGGGGCTTATCGAGGCCGCATTGCGGGACCCCGATGCCCCCCTTTCGCGACTGACCTTCATCGAGGCGTCGGAGCGGGACCGGATGCTCGAACGCGGCGAAGGCGAGCACCTCGACATTGGGTCGGCGAGCCTTCTCGAGCTCATCGGGCAGCAGGCGCGCTCGGTCCCGGACCAGCCGGCGATATCGTGGCGGGACGGCCAGCTCACCTACCGCGAGCTCGAGGAGCGGTCGGGAGCGCTGGCCGGGCTCCTCGTCGAGCGGGGGGTGAAGGCGGAATCGATCGTGGGGCTGTGCCTCGACCGCTCGCCCGACTTGATCGTCGCCGTCCTCGCGATCCTGCAGGCCGGCGGAGCCTATCTTCCGCTCGATCCCGGTTATCCGGACGAGCGCCTCGCGTTCATGGTCGGCGATTCATCCGTTCGCTTCGTCGTCACGAAGGGCGATCTAGCCCGCAGGTTCAGCGAGCATGTCCCGTCCATAACCACGATCGACGAGTTCCGCGTCCGAGATCGAGGCGTCACCCGCGCGCCCGAGCGCCGGGCCGCCCCGGAAGACCTGGCCTACGTCATCTACACTTCGGGCTCCGCCGGCCGACCGAAGGGAGTGATGGTCGAGCACGGCAGCCTGCTGAACCACAGCGTGTGGTTCAACAAAGCCTTCGATCTCGGACCCGGCGACCATGTCCTGCAAAGGACCGCGACCAGCTTCGACGCTTCCGTCTGGGAGATTTTCTCGACCCTCTCGTCCGGCGCGACGCTCGTCCTTCCCTCGGAGGACGAGCGATCGGATCCGGTCGCGCTGTCCGGGCTGCTCGCCTCCCGGCGGGTGACGATATTGCAATGCGTCCCCTCCTTCCTCGACGTCCTGCTCAAGGCGCAGGCGTTTCGCGGCTTGCCGAGTCTGCGTCTCGTCTTCTGCGGGGGCGAGCCGCTGCCCGCCGGATCGGTCGCGGACCTGGCGCGGCAGACCGGCGCCCGATGCGTGAACCTCTACGGGCCGACCGAAGCCACGATCGACGCTCTGTGGAGCGAGGTCTCGCCGTCGGCCGAGCGGGTCGCGATCGGCCGGCCGATCGCGAATGGGCGAGTCTACATCCTCGACCCCTATCTCGAGCCCGTGCCCACCGGCGTGCCCGGCGAGCTCTGGATCGGGGGCGCGGGCGTGGCGCGCGGATATCTCAACCGGCCCGACCTGACGGCCGAGCGCTTCGTCCCGAGCCCCTTCACAGCCGGCGACCGGCTCTACCGGACGGGCGACCGGGCGCGGTGGAGAAACGACGGCGAGATCGAGTTCCTCGGCAGGATCGACGGCCAAATCAAGCTGCGCGGCTACCGGATCGAGCTTGGCGAGATCGAGGCGGTCCTTAAATCCCTGCCCGGGATCTCGAGCGCGGCCGCGGCGGTGCGCGAAGACATGCCGGGCGATCGGCGCCTCGTCGCCTATGTCGTTCCCGCCGCGAATTCCGAAACGGACCCCGATTCGCTGCGCGCCGAGCTCCAGCGGCGATTGCCCGGCTATATGGTCCCTTCGGCGATCGTGCCCCTCAACGAATTTCCGCTCACGCCCAACGACAAGCTGGATCGCGCGGCGTTGCCCGCCCCGCGGCCGCAGGCGAGGTCATCCGCCCCTCCGACAAGCGAGACGGAGAAGACCCTGGCCGCCCTGTGGGCGGAGGTCCTCGGAGATCGGCACCTCGGCATCGACGACGACTTCTTCGATCTTGGCGGCCATTCGCTCCTCGCGGCTCGGATCGTATCCCGGGTCAACGCGCAATTCGGAATCGCCCTCCCCCTCAAGGCGTTGTTCCTGGCGCCGACCGTCCGGGAGCTCGCCGCCGAAATCGATTCGTCGCCGAAGCGCGGGCCGGCCGACGACCCGATCGCGCCGGCCTCTCGCGACGGGCCCATGCCGCTCTCCTCCGCCCAGGAGAGCCTGTGGCTGCTCCATCAGCTCGACCCCGGCAGCCCGCACTACGTCGTCCCGGAAATCGTCCGAATGCGCGGCCCGCTGGATTTGGCCGCTCTGGAGCGGGCGCTTTGGCAACTCGTCGAACGTCACGAAGCGCTGCGCACCCGCTTCGACCTCTTCGACGGCGCCCCGATGCAGATCGTCGACCCGCCGCGCCGGCCGGCGGTCCCTCTCGTCGACCTGTCCGGATTCCCGTCGGAGGAGGATCGTCGCCGCGAGCTGGACCGCCGAATCCGGTCGCTCATGGCCAGGCCGTTCGACCTCGCCGACGACCCGCCCATGCGACTGGCCCTATATTCCCTGGCGGCTGAGGATCATGTGCTGGTCCTTTGCATCCACCATATCGTGACCGACGGCTGGTCGATGAAGCTGATCCGGGACGAGCTCGGCGGCCTCTACCGCGCGGCGCTCGCCGACGTACCGCCGCTCGCTCCGCCGAAGCTCCAATATGCCGACTACGCGGCCTGGCAACGCCGCAACGGCGAAGCGGTCGCCCGGTCGCATCTTGCCTATTGGGTCGACACGCTCGTCGGGGCCCCTCCGCTGGAGCTCCCCCTCGACAGGCCGAGGCCGCCCTTTCAGAGCCATCGCGGCGAGAGCTTCGCGTTCCCGATCCCGCAGGACGAGCTCACCGCGCTTCGAGCCCTGGCGCGGAGCCGGGGGACGACCCTGTTCACCGCGCTTCTCGCCTCGGCCCAGCTGCTGTTCGCCCGCTATAGCGGCCAGGACGATTTCGTCCTGGGCATCCCGGCCGCGGGACGGGCACGGCCGGAGCTCGAGGGCGTGGTCGGCCTCTTCGTGAACATGCTCGCGTTCCGCGCGCGCGTGCCGGGCGGGGAAAGCTTCGCGGCGCACCTCGATCGCACCCGGGACGCCCTCTCGGAGGCGTTCGCTCATCAGGAGGCGCCGTTCGACCGGCTCGTGAGGGCGCTCGACCCTCCGCGCGATCCCAGCCGCCATCCCATCTTCCAGGTCACGGTGAACCATATTCTCCGGGACGAGGATGCCGCCAGATGGGCGGACCTTGAAGTCTCGCCGATGCCGTTCGAGCCGAAAACCGCGAAGTTCGATCTCGGCCTCCTGTTCCTCGAATCCCCGCGCGCCCTGTCCGTTCGAGTGGACTATGTCCCGGATCTCTTCGATCTGGAGCGGATCGAGCGATTGGCCGACGACTTCGTCACCCTGTTGCGCGGCGCCACATCGCGGCCCGACGCTCCCGTCCAGGCGCTTCGCCCATTGGATCTCGGGTGAGCGAACCCCTTGCTTCCTCGCCGGTCGAAGCCGGGATCTGGCTGTGCCAAGGCCTCGCGATCGAGCCTGGACCGAGCCTGTGGGCATCGATCGCGGCCGCCGAGCCCAGGACTTCGGGGCTGCTTCCGAACGGCACGGCGGCCTGCCTGGCGAGCCTACCGGACTGTCCAGCCGCGACGTTTCCCGAAGAGGCGTCGATCGCCGAGGGATTCCGCGCGAAGCGTCGGAGGGAGTTCCTGGCCGGGCGGGCCTGCGCCCGGGCCGCCATGGAGGCGCTGGGCTGTCCGGCGCAGCCGATCGGAATGAAGGCCGACGGCGGTCCGCTCTGGCCCGAGGGCCTCGCCGGATCGATCTCGCACACTTCGGATCATTGCCTCGCGGTGGTCGGCAAGAGCGAGCGGTTTCGGTCGATCGGAGTCGATCTCGAGGTCGCCGGGGCGGTCTCTCCGTCGGTGGCAGCCGTGGTGCTCACCGACGCCGAGCTGGAAAGCCATGACGGGGACGATCGCCTGACGACGCTGTTCGCGATCAAGGAGGCCTTCATCAAGGCCTGTCGGCCGCTCGCCGGCGACCTCGTCGACTTCAGGGACATCGAGGTCGGCCTGCTTCCCGACGGGCTCAGCTGGTGCGCGCGCCTCGTCGATCCGGTCGCGGCGGCGAGGCTGGGCCGGGCGACGTTGACAGGCCGGTACCGGCGGCTGCCCGGCCATGTGGTCGCCCTGGCGGCCGTGGCCGAGGACGGCGGCGCCGGAGCTTCGCCGGCTTGCGATCAGGCGAAATAATCGTAGCGCGTCTCGCCCGCCCGGTCGCGCCGGCTCCAGTCGTTCTCGCCGGCGGCTCGCCCGAACGCGGCCATCTGCTGGATCATCGAGGCGAGGCGGACATCCTCGATCGAGTGCATGTCGGGGCCCGGCGGCGCGGCGTTGTCGTTGCCCGGGAGCGCCGGCTCGGAGTCCGCCGCGGCGGGGGCCGCGAAGGCGTCGAACGGATCGACTCCCGGCGGCAAACCGAAAGCGAGGCCGGAGGCGCCGGCCGGCCCGCGACTGGCATCGAGCCCCGCGCGCAGCGCCCGGGTCAGGTCCGGGGCCGGAGCCGCGTTGGAATCGCCCTCCGCCGCGGAGCCTTCCGGCAGCCGCGGCAGGCGCCGGTCGAGGCCGCTCCCGAGCAGCCCGTCGAGGGCCGCGGCGATCGTCGATCCCCCGCCGCCGGGCCGGAAGGCCAGGGCGGCGTCGCCGACGCTGCGCACGCTGCCGTCGGCGAGCGTGTAGCTGCTCGTCGCGAGGAGCAGGTTCCGGCCCGGCTTCACCTTCGCGTCGGTTGCGGCGGCGGCGAGTCCGATCGAGGCGATTCCGAGCTCCTGCAGGGTCTTGAGCTCGCCCGAGTCGGTGAGGCCGTTGCGGTTGGAATCGACCCACACCTTGAGCTCGCCGAAGCGCAGGTCGGTCGAATCGATCTTCCGGTCGCGGTTGGAATCGAGCGCGCCCAGCGCTTCGAGGTCGCTTCGGGCATCGGGCTTCTCGGTGAGGAAGCTGAGCTCCGCGGCGCCGGTGATCAGGCCGTCATGGTCGCGATCGATGACGAGGAAACCGTCGCCCTTGCCGATCCAGCCGGTATCGTCGAGGCTTCCGTCGCCGTCCATGTCGAACCTCGCCCTGGACTTGCCGCGCTCGACGAGCTCGATGCCGTCGCCGTCGAGGTCGAGGACGACCGGCGCGAGCATGCCGATGGTCTTGTCCTTGAAGGCCAGCAGGGTGGCCGGACCGATCCGGCCGGCGCCGGGATCGAGCGCCCCCTCGGCCTTGCGCAGCGTGACGAAGAGCTGGCCGCCCTGGGCCGCGATCAGATACCTGCCGCCCTTCCTCGCGAACGCCTGGCGGGCGACCGTGATGCCCCTGGCCGGCTCCGCCGCGGCGGTGGCGTCGGCGCCCGCCCCGGCGGGCGAGTCCGCTGTCGGCGACGCGGGCTGCGAAGCCGATTCCGCCGCGGGCGGGAGCGGCTCCGCGGCAGGCTCCGGAGCGGCGAGCGGCGGACCGTCCTGCGAGGGCGCCGGTACGGCTGAGCCGCCTGCGCTCGCATAAGCGAAAGCGGAGTCGAGCAGAGAACCGGTGGATCCGTCGTCCCGGGTGAACGAGGCGGTGGCATAGACGATATTGTCTCCCGGCCTCCGCACCGATTCCGCGACCACCTGTCCGGTGAGGCTGAACTCCCGGATTCCCGCCTCGGTCAGGCTCAGGACCTCTCCCGTCTCGGACACGCCGTTGCCATTGTTGTCGAACCACAGCTTGAAGTCGGCGAATCTCGAATCGTGCGTGTCGATGATTCCGTTGCCGTTGCTGTCGAAGGCGGCCAGCCCTTCGAGATCGGTCCGGGCGCCCGGACGGTCGCCGATGAAGGAGATTTCGCCGATGCCCGCGATCTCGCCGTCGCCGTTGCGGTCGAGCGCCAGGAGCGCGTCGCCGAATTCGATCCACCCGGTCCGGTCGCGTTCGCCGTCGCCGTCCATGTCGAAGGACGCGGCGCTGTCGCCCGGCGACACCAGGCCGCTGCCGTCGCCGTCATAATCGAACACGATCGGCGCCGCGAGGCCGTCGAAATCGGATGGCTCGTAGATGAAGAACACATCCCCGACGACGCCCCTGGTGCCGTCCGAGCGGACATATTCGCTCGTCGAGAAGACGGTATTGGCGCCGCCCGGCTGCTGGCCGGTGAGGGTCCTCGTGAGATTGATCATGCTGATCCCCATCTCGCCGAGGGTCTTGAGCTCGCCCGGGTCGGTCACGCCGTCTCCGTCCGAGTCCCGCCAGACCTGGAACTTCGCGAAATCCTGGTCTCCCGTATCGAAGAAGCCGTTCGCATTGGTGTCGAAGCGCATCAGGCCTTCCAGCTCGGAAGCCTCGTTGCCGTCGGGGGTGCGGAACGAGATTTCCGAGATTCCCTCGATGGCGCCGTTGCCGTCCCGGTCGAGGACGAGGAGACCGTCGTCGCTTCCGACCCAACCGGTGTCGTCCCGGACCCCGTCGCCGTCCATGTCGAAGGATGCGGCGGAGGCGGCGATGTCGACCAGCTCGATCCCGTCCCCGTCGAGGTCGAGCACGATGGGATCGATGTCGATGTCCCGCTGGAACAGGGTGATGGTCATCGGAACGTCGCTGAACCCGCCATCGACGTCCGTGACCCGGACCGTGAAATTGTAGGTCAGGGTGACCTTTTGGGACATCACCCCGCCCCGCCATTCGTTCTTGCTGTCGTTGGGGACGTACATGCTGATGTAGCCGGCGCCGTCGATCCACAGTTGCGGCGTGCCGTTGCCGTTGAGGTTGCTGTCCGTCCCGTAGGAGCCTGACGAGGTCGGTATCGGCGACCCCCCCAGTATCTGATAGCTCACGCCGCCCTTGCCGTCGGGATCGCTGCCCCAGACCCTCGCGAAGCGGGCGCGCGTTCGGCGGTAGACCCGGATCTGGCCGGTTCCGTCCTGATAGACCTGGTTCTCCGAGCTCGCCCCTTCGAAGCCGTCGAGGACGTAGGTCCCGAACGTCGGCATCTCGTTGACGTCGGCGATCTGGAGGGTGAGGTTGGCCTCCTTCACCACGCCGGTGCTGTCGTCTACGGCCTGCACGTCCAGGTTGAACACCGCCCGCGACGGGTCGCGGCCCATATAGTCCCACTGGGTATAGGTCTGCCCCGTCTCCCAGTCGTAATATTCGTGCTCCTCATACCAGTCGGCCATCGACTCATAATCGACGGCGGCCATCATCCGCAGGGTGCCGTCCTGCTCGAGCTGCCAGGGGCCCCAGGTCGTGGAGCCGTCGCTGAACTGCCAGCGCATGTTCCGGTTCTCCGGATCCGACAGCATCGACGTACGAAGGTTGATCACGCTGCCGCCGCTCGTCGGCACCGGCGTCATCGGGCCCAGCGGCGAGCTCGACTCGTTGACCGTGAAGGACACCGACTGGAGCGCGTGCGGCTCGTTCACGTCCTGGACGGCGATGGTGACGCTCGCGGCGGCCTGGGTGTAGCCGGGGGCGCCCGCATTGTCGCGGGCGACGATGGTGTAGCTGACGCTCGGCGGCGATCCCTCATAGTCGAGTACGGTCGCGGTCGTGATCTGGCCGGTCACGGAATCGATCGCGTAGCGGCCGTCCGACGACGCCGTGCTCGCATTCGCTCCGTCCCAGAAATAATAACGCTGCTGGCCGAAGACGTCCGACGGGCCGTCGGGGTCGCTCGCGCCCGGGACGGTTCCGACCACCGTTCCGGCCGCCGAATTCTCATATACCGCCATGGCCCCGATCGCGCCGAGCCAATTCTGCTCGTTGACGTTGACGATGCCGATGGTGACGTCGGAGGTGGACTGGGTGTAGCCGGCGGCGGCGGCATTGTCCCGGGCGACGACGGTGTAGGTCGCGCTCGCCGGCCCCGCCTCGTAGTTCAGGGCGGCCGCCGTCGCGATCTGGCCGGTCGCGGCGTTGATCGTGAAACGGCCGTCCCACGAAGTGGCGGACGCGACGGAGCCGTTCAGGAAAAAATATTGCTGCTGGCCGAAGGGGGTCCCGGCCCCGTCCGGATCGCCGGCTGCCGGAACCGTGCCCACCAGGGTGCCGACCCCCACATTTTCCGCGATCGCCATCGCCGGGATCGCGCCGAGCGCATTCTGCTCGTTGACGTCGTTGATGCCGATCGTGACGGTCGAGGCGGCCTGGTTATAGCCCGCGGCGCCGGCATTGTCGCGGACGACGACCGTATAGGCCGCGCTGGCCGGCCCGGCCTCGTAATTCAGGGCCGATGCGGTCGTGATCTGGCCGGTGATCGCATTGATCGTGTAGCGGCCGTCCGCGGAGGTCGAGGTCGCCGCGGCGCCGTCCCAGAAATAATAGCGCTGCTGCCCGAAGACGTTCGACGGACCGTCCGGGTCGCTCGCCGCCGGAACGGTGCCGACGAGGGTCCCGACCGCCACATTCTCGTTGACCGACATGGGCGGGACGGGGCCGAACGCATTCGGCTCGTTCAGGTTGACGATTCCGATCGTGACATTGTTCGACGCCTGGGTGTAGCCCGCGGCCCCGGCATTGTCGCGGACGACGACCGTGTAGGTCGCGCTGGGCGGGCCGTCCTCGTAGCTCAGCGGGGTCGCCGTGGTGATCTGGCCGGTGAGGGCGTCGATCATGTAGCGGCCGTCCGACGAGGTCGCGCCGGCGGTTGCGCCGTCCCAGAAATAGTAGCGCTGCTGGCCGTAGGGGACCGTGGCTCCGTCCGGGTCCGTCGCCGCCGGCACCGTGCCGACGAGGGTCCCGACCGCCACGTTCTCGCTGACCGACATGGCCGGGATGGCGCCCAGCGAATTCTGCTCGTTCAGATTGACGATGGAGATCGTGAAGTCGGAAGAATTCTGGTTGTAGCCGGGACCGCCGGCATTGTCGCGGGCGACGACCGTATAGGTCGCGCTCGGCGGCCCGGCCTCGTAGTTCAGAACCGCCGCGGTGGTGATCTGGCCGGTGGTCGCGTTGATCGCGTAGCGGCCGTCCGACGAGACGGACGTGGCGCTGCCGGTGGCGCTGTTCCAGAAATAGTAACGCTGCTGGCCGAAGACGTTGGACGGGCCGTCGGGATCGGTGGCGGACGGAACGGTTCCGACGACGGTACCGACCGCCATATTCTCGTTGACCGACATGGGCGGAGTTGTGCCGAGCGCATTCGGCTCGTTCACGTTGACGATTCCGATCGTGACGCTGCTCGACGCCTGGGTGTAGCCGGCGGCGCCGGCATTGTCGCGGGCGAGGACGGTGTAGGTGGCGCTCACCGGGCCGTTTTCGTAGTCCAGCGCCGCCGCCGTCGTGATCTGGCCGGTGACGGCGTTGATCGCATAGCGGCCGTCGGACGAGGTCGAGCCCGCATTCGCGCCGTCCCAGAAATAGTAACGCTGCTGGCCGTAGGCGACGGTTCCGCCATCCGGGTCCGTCGCCGCCGGCACCGTGCCGACGAGGGTCCCCACGGTCACATTCTCGGCGACCGACATGGCCGGGATCGCGCCGAGCGAATTCTGCTCGTTCAGGTTGACGACGGTGATCGTGACGTCGGAGGAGGTCTGGTTGAAGCCCGGGGCGCCGGCATTGTCGCGGGCGACGACGGTATGGATGGTGGTCGCCGGGCCCGCCTCGAAGTTCAGCGCGGCCGCGGTCGTGATCTGGCCCGTGGTCGCGTTGATCGCGTAGCGGCCGTCGGTCGAGGTCGACGTGGCGGCGCCGGTGGCGCTGTTCCAGAAATAGTAACGCTGCTGGCCGAAGGGGATCGCCGCCCCGTCGGGGTCGGTTGCGGCCGGGACGGTGCCGACGACCGTGCCGATTGCCACGTTCTCGTTGACCGACATGGGCGGGGTCGTGCCGAGCGCATTCTGCTCGTTGACGTCGTTGATGGCGATCGTGACCGTCGAGGAGGCCTGGTTGTAGCCCGCCGCGCCGGCATTGTCGCGGGCGACGATCGTATAGGCCGCGCTGGCCGGTCCGGCCTCGTAGTTCAGCGCCGCCGCCGTCGTGATCTGACCGGTGGTGGCGTTGATCGTGTAGCGCCCGTCCGACGAGGTCGAGGTCGCCGCGGCGCCGTTCCAGAAATAATAGCGCTGCTGGCCGAAAGCGCCCGCGGCGCTGTCCGGATCCGTCGCCGCCGGCACGGTGCCGACCACGGTGCCCACGGCGACATTCTCATTCACCGACATGGCCGGGATCGCGCCGAGCGCGTTCTGCTCGTTGAGGTCGACGATTCCGATCGTGACGGTGGAGGAAGCCTGGTTGTAGCCGGCGGCGCCGGCATTGTCCCGGGCGACGATTGTGTAGGTCGCGCCGGGCGTTCCGGACTCGAAGTTCAGAGCGGCGGCGGTGGCGATCTGGCCGGTGGTGGCGTTGATCGTGTAGCGGCCGTCCGACGAGGTCGACGTCGCCGTCGCGCCATTCCAGAAATAATAACGCTGCTGCCCGAAGACGTTCGACGGGCCGTCCGGGTCGGTCGCCGCCGGGACGGTTCCGACCACCGTTCCGACCGCCACGTTCTCGTTGACCGACATCGCCGGGATCGCGCCGAGCGCATTCTGCTCGTTGACGTTGGTGACCGGCACGGTCAGCGCCTGGTCCTTATACTGGCCGAAGGAATCCGTGACCCGGACCGTGATCGAGTGGGACGTCGCCGCTTCGTAGTTCAGGAGCGAGCCGTTCGCGACGGTCAGGGTGCCGGTCGAGCTCAGGCCGAACCGTCCGCCGGCATTGTCGATCAGCGTATAGGTGAGCGTGTCGCCGGAATCCGGATCGATGCCGCTGACGGCGCCGACCACGGTCCCGTTGGCCGCATTCTCGGCCGCGGAGCCGGACAAGGTCGCGCCCGTGGGCGGCGCGTTGATGACGACGGTCGCCGTCTTCGCGGCCGACGTGGCGGTCGTCCCGTTCTCGGTCGCCCGAGCGGTGGCGGTGAGGGTCAGGTCCTGGCTCCATCCCGCCGGCGCATTGAGCTTGAGATTGAGCAGCTGGGCCGGCGTCAGCCGCCAGAGGGCGGCGGCGCCGTCGTAAGTCCCGGCGCTTAGCGTCACCCCCGCCGGAACGCCCGCGATGGCGATCTCATGGACCTCGGAGCCGTCGGAGTCCGGGAAGGACACGTTGAGGCTGAGGGCGATTCCGCCCGCCTGTCCCGACGTCCCCGGCGTCGCGGCGAACTGGGCGATGGTCGGCGTATCCGCGACCGCCGCGACGGTGACGGTGAACTCCACCGGCGGATCCGAGCTATTCCCGCCCGCGTCGGTGGCGATCAGCTGGATGGTCGCGACTCCGGCGGCATTGGCCTTGGGCTTGATCGTGACGGTCCGGGTCCCGTCCGCCGCCGGGGCGCCGACGACGATGTCGCTGGCGGCGATGATCGAGCTTCCGGCGATCACGATCGGAGCCACGGTCACGCCCGTCGCCGGGGTGATGTCGTCGGTCGCCTTGATGGTGAGCGTGAGCGTGCCGTCCTCGTTCATCGCCTGGTCGAGGACGTCGGTCACGACCGGCTTCTGGTTGGTGTGCCAGTAGTTCGCCCATTGGTTGAGATAGACGTTGTCGGCCATGATGGCGTCGCGCGCCGCCGCGGTGGCCGGCTTGGTCTTGGGCCGCATCAGGGCGACGAGGCCGGCGACGTCGACGTCCCTTGTATACCGGCCTTCCGTGGTGATGAACTCGATCTTGTAGATCGAGTTGCTCGCCTCCGGGAACCAGTTCTTGACCGTCACGCTGGTGGTGGAGCCGATCACGCTGATCCTGAGATCGGAGCCGTTCACGTTCGGAGCGCCGGCGTTGTCGACCTGCTCGAACCAGATGTCGGCATCGTTGATCGTGCCGTCGACGCTCTGCAGCCCGAGGACGTCGGTATCGGTGCCGGTGGGGTCGAAATTGTGGATCGTGTCGGCGCCGGAGGTGCGGGTGACGATATAGGTGTCGCTCCCCGTCCCGCCGTACATGACGTCGTTGCCCGTGCCGCCGATCAGGGTGTCGCCGTCATGTTCGGCGCGCAGGACGTCGTCGCCGTCGCCGCCGTCGAGCGTGTCGTTGCCGCGGCCGCCGTAGAGCGTGTCGTTGCCCGCTTCGCCGGAGAGCGTGTCGCCGCCATGGTCGGCGTGCGTGGACGAAGGGCCGTCGACGGGATCGTCGGCATAGTCGCCGTAGATCGTATCGGCGCCGGCGCCGCCGGTGATCGTGTCGTCGCCGCCCCGGCCCTCGAGAAGGTCGTCGCCGCCGCCCCCGCCGATCGCGTTCGCGCCCGAATTGCCGCGAAGCGTGTCGCCATGCGCGGTGCCCCAGACGTTCTCGATCCCGATGTAGGTGTCGCCGGCGGCGGCGCCCGAATTGGCCGACGCGGTCTGGAGATCGACGGTGACCGCCGCCGTCGCCGCGACGGTCTCCGTCAGCGAGGAATATATGGCCCAGTCGACGCCGTCGCCGCCGTCGAGCTGATCGCCGCCGGCGCCGCCGTAGAGGATGTCGTCGGCGGCCCCGCCCCTCAGGACGTCGTTGCCGTCGTCGCCGTAAAGGGTGTCCGAATCCGCGCCGCCCTCGAGCAGGTCGCCCTCGCTCCCGCCGAGGAGCTTGTCGGAGCCGTCCTCGCCGTAGAGCTTGTCGGCGCCGGCGCCCCCGGCCGCGCGGTCGTCGCCCGAGCCGCCGAAGAGGTCGTCGTCGCCGCTCGCGCCGTCGAGGACGTCGTTGCCGGCGAAGCCGTAGATCAGGTCGCGATTCTGCTGGCCGGTGAGGGTGTTGGCATTGGCGTCGCCCTGGAGCACGTCGTCCCGGTTCTCCACGGCGAAGACGATCTCGCGCTGGATGCTGAACGGCGCGCCGGTCTTGTCGGTGGCGGTCACGACGACCGCCACGGTCGCGCCGGCCTCGAAGTCGAAGGCCTTGCCCTCCTTCAGGCGGAGAGTCGTTCCGACGATCTCGAAGCGGTCGTCGGCCACCGAGTAATTGTACGACCCGGTCGCGAAGCCTGCGAGGTCCGCGTCGGTGACTCCGAGCGTGCCGAGCGTGATCGCGGGGAGCGCCGTGCCGGCCGCGACCCGGTCCCGCTCCGCCACCGACGCCAGGGCCGGCGTCCAGTTCAGGCTGGTCGGGGCCTCGTTGACGTCCTCGAGCATGATTGCTCCGGCCACCACCGGAGACGCGAGGGCGCCGTCATAGGCATCGATCGATGCGCCGAGCGATATCTCCCAATAGCCGTCATTGTCGCTGTCCACCGCGGCGATGCCCTGGGCGGCGCGCTGCGCGTAAAGCGTCTCGAAATTGGGCGCGGTCCCGCCGGCGAAGCGGATCTCGTTTCCGAAGACCGCGAACGCACCGTCGGGATTGCTGACCAGGCGGAGCGCGGGCACGGTCCCGTCGGGATCGGAGAGCTGGAAGCTCGCGGCCCAGGTCGTGGAGGATTCCGCCGCGATCGGCGGGAGCGACAGCACGACCGGAGCGGACGGCGCCTCGTTGACGTTGGCGACTGCGATCGTGACCGAGGTCGAGGCCTGATTGTAGCCGGCGGCGCCCTGATTGTCCCTCGCGATCACCGTGTACGTGACCGGCGCCGTCATCGTCTCATGGTCGAGCGCGGCGTTGGTCGTGATCGTCCCGCTGACCGAGTCGATCGCATAGCGGCCGTCGGAGGACAGGGCGGCGGCCGTCGCTCCGTTGAGGAAATAGAAGCGCTGCTGGCCGTAGGCGGCGGAGGGGCCGTCCGGATCGCTGGCGACGATCGTTCCCACGACGGTGCCGAGGCCGACATTCTCGTTGACGCCGAAGCCGAAGCTCGCCGCCATGCTGTTCGGCTCGTTCGCGTCGGCGACGCCGATGACGACGCTCGCCTGGGCCTCGTGGTAGCCGGCGCCGCCGGCATTGTCG
>DASTLX010000061.1:0-16359 GCA_035714565.1 Allosphingosinicella sp. | reverse complement strand
GACGACGGCGAGGCCGATCTCGTCGGCGGCGTCGATCGCCGCCTGATAGGCCGATTTGCCCATCCTCATGTGGCGGACGATATTCTCGATCTCGACGATGGCGTCGTCGACCAGCACTCCGGCGACGAGGCTGAGGGCGAGCAGGGTTACGCCGTTCAGGGTGAAGCCCATCAGGTCCATGAACCAGAAGGTCGGTATGGCCGAGAGCGGGATGGCGACCGCCGAGATGAGCGTCGCGCGCCAGTCCCGAAGGAAGAGCAGGACGACGAGGACGGCGAGCACCGCGCCCTCGACCAGGGCCTCCATGGCGCTGTGATACTGGCCTTCGGTATATTTGACGCTGGTGAAGAGGAGGCGGAACCTGATCTTGCCGCCGCTTTCCTTCTCCAGCTTCTCCATCTCCTTCTCGGCGGCCTTCCAGACGGTGACGTCGGAGGATCCCTTGGCCTTCTCGACCGAGAAGCTGAGCACCTGCCTGCCGTTCATCAGGGCGACGTTGCGCTGTTCGGCATAAAGGTCGCGGACGGTGGCGATCGAGGACAGCTTGATCGTCCTGCCGTTGCCGGCCGAGATGTTCTTCTCGCCGAGATCGCGGGCGCTGTCGGCGTTGCCGAGGACCCGGACCGACTGCTCCGAGCCGGCGATCTCGGCGCGCCCGCCGGCGGCGTTGACGTTGGTCTGACGGAGCTGGGCGTTGACCTGGGCGGCGGTGATGCCGTGCGCCTGCATCTTGACCGGATCGAGGATGATCCGGATCTCGCGGCTGACTCCGCCTCCGCGCGAAACGTTGGCCATTCCGGGGATGGCGAGCAGGCGCTTGCTGATCGTGTTGTCGATGTACCAGCTCAGCTCCTCGAGGCCCATTGCGGTGGATTCGACCGCCATGTAGGCGATCGGGCCGCCATCGGCCTCGACCCGCTCGACCTGCGGCTCGAGGATTCCGTCGGGAAGGTCGGAGCGGATGTTGGCGATGGCGTCGCGGACGTCGTTGACGGCGCGGTCGACCGGAGTGCCCATGTCGAACTGGACGAAGGTCGAGCTCGAGCCCTCGCGCGCGGTCGACTGGATTTCGTCGACGCCGTTGATTCCCCGGATCGCCGCCTCGACTCGCTGGGTCACCTGCGTCTCGAGCTCCGACGGCGCAGCGCCGGGCTGGACGACCGTTACCTGCGCCGCCGGGAAGCTGATGTCCGGATTGTTGTTCACGTCCATGCGCAGGAAGGTGACCAGCCCGAGCAGAGCCAGAGCTGCGAACAGCACGAGCGGGAAGACCGGGTTCCGGATCGCCCAGCTGGAAATATTACGCATGTCGTTCGACCTTCGTCAGAGCTTGGTCAGCGGGCGGCGACCGCCCGCTGCGGCCGGATTTTCTCGCCTTCGGTCAGGAACGGACCGGCGGAGAGCACCACTCGCTCCGTGCCGTTCAACCCTTCGCCGACGATGACTCCGCGGTCGGTGACCGAAGCGACCTTCACCGGCCGGCGGCGGACCGCATTGTCCTTGTCGACGATGTAGACATAGCTGCCCTGGCTGTCGTTCAGGACCGCCGATTCGGGAAGCATCGGAGCGTCGGTCGAGCCGGCGGTGATGTTCGCCGTGGCGAAGCCGCCGGGCCTGAGGTCGCGGTCGTAAGGCACGGCGATCCGGGCGACGCCCTGGCGCGACGCCGGATCGATGATCGGCGACACCTGCCAGATGCTGCCCTGATAGGTCTTCGCCGAGCCGACCGGAGTGACCTGAGCGGGGACTCCGGTGCTGAGCGAGGTCAGATCCGATTCCGGCAGGCGGGCCATCATCTCGAACTGGCCGCCGCGGGCGATCCGGAAAAGCGCGCCGGAGCCCGGGCCGACGATCTGGCCGGGCTCGACGCTTCGGGTCAGAACCAGCCCGGCGGCGGGCGCCCGGACGTCGAGGCGCCCGATCCGGGCCCGGCTCGCGCCGAGATTGGCCTGGGCGACCCGGACGCGGGCGAGAGCGGCGTCCCTGGCGGCGACCCGGCGCTCGACATCCGCCTTGGAGACGAAGCCGCGCGTCACCAGCGCCTGCGCCCGGTCCAGCTCCTGCTGGGCGAGGCGGGCGTCGGCCCGGGCGACGTCGATCTGGGCGGCGAGCTGTGAGGCCTCCTGGGCCTGGACGGAGCGGTCGATGACGGCGAGCGTCTGGCCGGCGCCCACCCACTGGCCGGCTTCGACGAGGACGCTGACGACCTTGCCGCCCTCGCCGGGGATGCCGACCGGCATGTCGTAGCGCGCGGCGAGCTGGCCGGTGGCGGAGATGGTTCGAGCGACCTGCTGCCGGCCGGGGACGACGACGCTGACCGCCGGCGCGGACTCGGCGCCCTCGCCGCCGGCCTTGACGGCGACGCTGGTTTCGCCGCCCCCGCGTCCGAACATGAAATAAGCGGCCGCGAGCAGGACGAGGACCGCGACCACGGCGAGGATGATGTTCCTCCGGCGGCGGCGCGCGGCCGTGGCGTCGTCGACGACGACAACCTCGCTATCGGCGGCGCCGCTGCGCCATTTGCGCGACTCGAAGTTCATAGCTCTCATCTTTCCCCACACCGGACGGGCGGCATGCCGCTTCGGCCACTGTATTAGCCGAATATAGCACCTGCCTCAAGTCTAATCTGTCGCGCGCCCCCAAGCGGCGGAACCGGGCTCTACATTTTTTGTTGGGGTTTGGCCACTCGAAAGCGGTAGGTTCGCGAACGAGCAAGCGAGGGTAAGGAGGGACCTGTGAACCTGATGGCGGACTATGGGATCTTCGCGTGGATCCTGATCGGGGCGCTCGCGGGCGGGCTGGCGAAGCTGATCATGCCGGGCCGCGATCCCGGCGGCTGCATCGTCACCATCCTCCTCGGAGTCGGCGGGGCCCTGCTCGCCGGCTGGCTCGGGAACATGCTCGGCTGGTACGAGCGGGGCGAGGGGGCGGGCTTCATCGCCGCCGTTCTGGGAGCGATCATCATCCTGTTCATCTACCGGTTGATCGCGCGCCGCCGCTAGGGTCGGGACTCCCCGCCCGCGGCGAGCGGTGGCTCAGGAGCGCGTCGCCGCCTTCAACTGCCCGACGAAGGCGCGGACGTCTTCGCCCCGCCCCAGCCGGTCGACGATCGCCGAGCCCGAGATGACGCCGGCGGCGCCGGCGCCGAGGGCGAGGCGGACATGGCCCGGCTCCGAAATTCCGAAGCCGAGCACCGGCGGCGGCGCACCGGCCGCGACCAGCGCGGCGATCACGTCTCCCTCGAAACGCACCTCGGCGTCCGCGCCGGTGACTCCGGGGCGGGCGACGCAATAGGTATAACCCTCCCCGGCCGCCGCGATCCGGGCCAGCCGGTCGGGCGGGGTGTTCGGCGCCGCGATCAGGACCGGCGCGACGCCCGCCGAGCGGGCGGCGGCGAGAAACGGGTCCGCCTCGATCAGCGGGACGTCGGCGACGAGGACGCTGTCGACCCCCGCTTCCCGCGCCGACCGGTAGAAGGCGTCCCGGCCCCGGGCCACGACCAGGTTGGCATAGGTCAGGATTCCGACCGGCACCTGCGCATGGCGGGCGCGGAATTCGGCGAGGAGCTTGAAGCAGTCAGCGGTTCGCGTCCCCGCGGCCAGCGCCCGGACCGCCGCGGCCTGGATGACCGGGCCGTCCGCGACCGGATCGGAGAAGGGGATTCCGACCTCGATCATGTCGGCCCCGCCTTCGACCAGCGCGTCCAGGACCGAGGCGCTGGCCGCGAGATCGGGGTCGCCGAGCATGACGAAGGCGCCCAGCGCGGCCTCGCCCCGCGCTCCGAGGCGCTCGAACATCGCGGCGTAGCGGGTCATGCCGAGGCCCCCAGCAGCTTTCGGGCCTGCTCCATGTCCTTGTCGCCGCGGCCCGAGAGGTTGACGACCAGAACGGTCTCCCCGGCGGCGTCCTCCGCCATTTTCAAGGCGCAGGCGAGCGCATGGGCCGATTCGAACGCGCAGATGATCCCCTCCGAGCGGGCGAGAAGAGCGAAGGCGGCGAGCGCCTCCGAATCGGTCACCCCGACATATTCGGCCCGGCCGCTGTCCTTGAGATGGGCGTGCTCGGGCCCGACCGCGGGATAGTCCAGCCCGGCCGAGACCGACCAGCTCTCGTCGATCTGGCCGTCCTCGTCCTGGAGGACGTAGGTCTCCGCGCCGTGGAGGATGCCGGGCCGGCCGCGCAAGAGGGTGGCGCCATGCTCGCGGCCGTCGAGCCCGCGCCCGGCGGCCTCCACTCCGATCAGCCTCACCCCTTCGTCGCCGATAAAATCGGCGAACAGACCGATCGCGTTGGAGCCGCCCCCGACCGCGGCGATGCAGGCGTCGGGAAGCCGGCCTTCCTCCTCCAGTATCTGCGCCCGGGCCTCCTTGCCGATCACCCTTTGATATTCGCGGACCATCAGCGGGAAGGGATGGGGGCCGGCGACGGTGCCGAGCAGGTAATGCGTGTCCGCGAAGCTCGCCGCCCAGTCCCTCAGCGCCTCGTTGATCGCGTCCTTGAGGGTCCGCGAGCCGCTCTCGACCGGGACCACCTCGGCGCCCATCAGTTCCATCCTGAAGACGTTGAGCTTCTGCCGCTCGACGTCCTGAGCGCCCATGTAGATTCGGGTCTTCAGCCCGAACAAGGCTCCGGCAAGGGCGGTGGCGACGCCGTGCTGGCCCGCCCCGGTCTCGGCGATCAGCCGGCTCTTCCCCATCCGGCGGGCGAGCAGGGCCTGGCCCAGCACCTGGTTGGTCTTGTGGGCGCCGCCGTGCAGAAGGTCCTCGCGCTTCAGATAGATTCGCGACCGCTCGGAGCCGAGGTTGCGGCAGCGGGTGAGCGGAGTCGGCCGGCCCGCATAGCGGGCGAGCAGCCCGTCCAGCTCGGCCTTGAACGCGGGATCCTGCGCGGCTTCGAGGAATGCGCCCTCGAGCTGCTCGATGGCGGGCACGAGTATCTCCGGGACATAGGCCCCGCCAAAGGCGCCGAAGCGTCCGCTCAGCCGCATGGGATCGTCCTCGCGAACGCGGAAGCCCCCCCTTCCTGCGGGCGGGATAGGGACCAAGGCCCAATCCCGGCTTTCGCGGGAAGGACGGGACGGGCGGGAATGACCGTCACTCCGCCGGCTCCCCCCGGGCCGCAGGCCGAAGCGCCTCGAAGAAGGCGTAGAGCCGACCCGCATCCTTGCGCCCCGGGGCCATCTCGACGCCCGAGCCGACGTCGAGGGCGAAAGCCCCGACCCGGGCGGCGGCGCGGGCGTTGGACGGCCTCAGGCCGCCGGCGAGCACGGACCGCCCGAGATCGGCCCTGCCCTCGAGCCGGGACCAGTCGAAAGCGATCCCGGTCCCGCCCGACCGCCCGCCGATCTGGCTGTCGAACAACGTCCGGTCGGAGCCGAGGCGCGGCCGGGGCACGTCCCGGCCGACCGCGGCGGCGGCCCAGATCTCGGTTTCGTCGGGGAGGAGGCCGCGGAGCGCCCTGATGTAGAGCGCATCCTCCTCGCCGTGGAGCTGAACCGCGCGCAGGCCGAGGGCGCGGGCCCCGTAGGCGACCTGCATCGGCTTTTCGTTGCGGAAGACTCCGACGAGCGGGACCGGCGAGGTCTCCGCGATCGCCTCGGCCTGCGAGCAGGTGACCGCCCGCGGCGTATTCGGCACCATGACCACGCCCGCATAGGCGGCGCCGTGGTCCGCCGCCATGGCCGCGTCGTGCCCGTCGGTGATCCCGCAGACCTTGACCCGTCCGAAGGCGAGCGCCCGCGCCGCCTCGCCGGGATCCGGGGAGCGCATCAGCGAGGAGCCGACCAGGAAGGCGTCGGCGAAGGGCGCGAGCCGCTCGACGTCGGACCGGCTCGAAATCCCCGATTCGGCGATTACCAGCGTGCCGGGCGGCACCAGAGCGGACAGTCGCTCGGTCGTGGCGAGGTCGACTTTCAGGGTATCGAGGTTGCGGTTGTTGATTCCGATGATTTCGGCCCCGAGCCCTACCGCCCGGGCCACCTCCTGCGCGCTATGCGTCTCGACCAGCACGTCCATGCCGAGCCCCCGGGCCGCCGCCATCACCGCCGCCGCTTCGGCGTCGGCGAGCACCGCCAGGATGACCAGGACGGCATCGGCGCCGTGAAGCCGGGCTTCGGACACCTGACGCGGATCGACGACGAAGTCCTTGGCCAGGATCGGCCCGGGGAACTCCCGCCGGACCGCCCGGAGATCGTCCAGCGACCCGCCGAAATAAGGCGCGTCGGTGAGGACGCTGATGGCGTCGGCCGCCCCACGATAGGCGCGGGCGAGCGCCGCGGCATCCGCATTCGGCCGGATCGGCCCGGCGGAAGGCGAGCCGCGCTTGACCTCCATGATGAAGCGCGCGCGCGGCCTGGCCAGAGCCGCCCTGAGGCTTCGGCGGGTCGGCTCGGCCGAATCCAGGCCGAAGCCGGCGAGCCGGGCGGCGACGTCGACGCGCTTCCTCGCGACGATCTCGGCGAGCACTCCGGTCTCCTCAGCCATTGGTCGCCTCGATGAACAGTTCGAGCCGGCGATGGGCGTCGCCGGAGTTGAGCGCCTGGAGCGCCATAGCGACTCCCTCCCGAAGGTCGGCGGCGAGGCCCGCGGTAAGCAGGAGGGCTCCGGTGTTGAGAGCCACCACGTCGGTCTCCGCGGCGAGGCCGTAGCCCATCAGGAGCGCCTTCAACCGCTCGGCATTCTCCTCCGGCCCGCCGCCGCGAAGCACCTGCACGGGCCGCCGCTCGAGCCCCGCATCCTCGGGCCGGATCGTGACCCTCTCGAGCATTCCGCCCCGCACCCGGACGGCCTGGGTCTCGCCGTGCAGGGCGATCTCGTCGAGGCCCGAGCCGTGGACGACCAGCGCCCGCTCGACGCCGAGCGCGGAAAGGGTTTTCGCCACCGGCGCCAGCAGGGCCGGATCGGCCACTCCGAGCAGCTGCACCTGGGGCTCGGCCGGGTTAACGCACGGGCCGACCATGTTCATGATCGTGCGCACCTTGAGCATCCGCCGCACCGGGCCGGCATGGCGCATGCCGGGGTGGTAGAGCGGCGCGAACAGGAAGCAGATGCCGGTCTCGTCGAGCGCCCTGCGCGAGACTTCGGCGCTTACATCGAGCTTCGCGCCGAGCTGTTCGAGCACGTCGGCCGATCCGCAGCGCGACGTCACCGAGCGGTTGCCGTGCTTGGCCACTGGCAGTCCGGCCGCGGCCGCGGCGAAGGCGACGGCCGTCGAGACGTTGATCGAGGCGGAGCCGTCGCCGCCGGTGCCGCAGCTGTCTGCGAAGAGGTAGTCGGGACGCGGAAAGTCGGCGTCGGCGGCGCGCAGCGCCCGCGCCGCGCCGGTCAGCTCCTCGGCCGTCTCGCCCTTGAGGCGGAGCGCGACCAGCATGGCGGCGATGGCGGGCTCGGGCAGCCGCCCGGCCACGATCTCGGCGAACAGGACCTCCGCTTCGGCCTCGGCGAGCGATTCGCCGGTGTAGAGCCGGGCGAGCGAGTCTTCGGCAGACGGGAATTCGGACGTGGGGAGGGCGTATTTCGGCTGGGTGGACATGGTCGTTTCCTGGATTGGGAGGCGCAAAAGAAAAGGCCCGCCGGGAGCGGCGGGCCTCTTCTGGGGAGTTCGGACTAGGAGGTCCGGTTCACCATCGATGGTCGCGCGCCGCGGCGGAGGTATCTTCCCACCACCAACGCCAGGCGTGCGCAGCGGCCGGCGCGGAAGAGGCGCAAGCGGGGCCGGTGCGGGTCGCGAAGGTCGTCATCGCCCCCCAAGTCTCAGCTAAAGCCCTGCAAGTCAATCCTTTACGGCGCATCCTCATGCCGGCCCGCCCGCCATCCATGCCTTCGCCGGAATGCGGGGCGGTTCAGCAACGGTGCAGGCCGCGGCGCGTTGAAAGGACCGGTACCGTAACCTTCGGAGAAGTCCCATGCGCATCCTCGTCCTCGCCGCGGCCCTCGCCGCGTCGGCGCTGCCCCTCGCGCCCGCCGCCGCCCAGGCCCAGGCGGCCCCGATCCTCCTCGACGGCACGCGTCTCGACGTCGTCGCCAACGGCGAGGTGACCCGGGTCCCCGACGTCGCCCGGATCACCGCCGGCGTCGTCACCGTGGCGCCGACCGCCACCGCGGCCCTCTCTCAGAACGCGACCCAGATGGCCTCGGTCCGGGCGGCGCTGAAGCGGGCGGGAGTCGCCGACCGCGACATCCAGACGAGCTCGATCAACCTCTATCCGGACTACCGCCAGGACGCCCAGGGCAACAACCCGCAGATCGTCGGCTACCGCGCCAGCAACGAGGTCTCGATCAGGTTCCGCGACATCGCCGCGACCGGACGCATCCTCGACGCCCTCGTCGCCCAGGGCGCCAACCAGATCAACGGCCCGATGCTGAGCATCGACAAGCCCGAGGCGGCGCTGGACGAGGCGCGCACTCAGGCGCTCGCCAACGCCCGCGCCCGCGCCGAGCTCTACGCGAGGGCGATCGGCAAGAGGGTGGGCCGGATCCTTTCGATCAGCGAAACGGGCGCCGTCAACGCCTTGCCGATGATCATGATGCGCCAGTCGGCGCGCGGCAACGCGGCCGACTCGACCTCGGTCGATCCCGGCGAGCAGAGCGTCGCGGTCAGCCTGTCGGTATCCTTCGAGCTCGAATAGGCTCCGGGCCCGGAGCGGCCGTCTTCGCCGCTTTCCTTTTCGGGCCCGACGGCTTAGCGGCGGCCCATGCGCATCCTCCCGATCCTCGCCGCCGCGGCCCTGCTGGCCGCGCCCGCCGCCGCCCAGAAGCTCGGCGCCCGAACCGCAAGCCCCGACCCGGTGCTCGGCGAGGAAGCGGCGCTCGACCCGGTCGCCGAGATCGAGCGAATCGCCGCCGCCGCGGCGGCGCACCCGCTCGGGACCGCTCAGAACCCGGTCCGTGTCGGCGGTCCCGAGGGCGCGCGCGCCTACATCGCCCGGCTTCGCTGCGCCGACGGCTCGAGGCCCAAGGTGGGACCGCGGAGCTCCGGAGCGGTCGGCGCCTACGGCACCCTCACCGAGACCTATCCGCTCGATTGCGGCCTGGCCGAGCCGGGGCGGGTCGCCCTGTCCTTCGATTTCTATCACGAGGAGCATGTCGAGACCCGGGCCGCCCCCGGCTTCGCGCTCGACGGCCGCTGATCGGCGGCGGCTGGGAAGCGGCGATGCGAACCTGGCTCCGCCGTCTCGGCACGACGCTCCTCTTCCTCGCCGTGGCGCTGTGCCTGGCGCCGTCGCTGATCCCGCCCTTCCTGGATCGGGTCTATTATGAAGGGCCGCGCTCGGACCATTTCGACGGCGAGCGCTTCTTCAACCCGACGCCCGGGCCCCGGTCCGCCGCCCATGGCGGCCCTGCCCGGTTCATCAACCGCTTCATCGGCTCCAACGAGCGAGCGCGATGGCCGGAACGGGTAGAGGTGGCTCCGACCGTTCCGCCCCGGCGGGTCGAGGGCACCGGGATGCTCGTCACCTGGATCGGCCACGCCACCGTTCTGGTGCAGACGGCCGGCCTCAACATCCTCACCGACCCGATATGGTCCGAGCGCGCCTCTCCCTTCGCCTTCGTCGGCCCGAGGCGGGTGCGCGCCCCCGGAGTCCGCTTCGAGGACCTGCCCAGGATCGACCTCGTCCTCGTCAGCCACAATCATTACGACCATCTCGACCTGCCGACCCTGAAGCGGCTGTGGGCGCGGGACCGGCCGGTGATCGTGACCAGCATCGGCAACGACACCATCCTGCGCCGGGCGGGCATCCCGGCCCGCAACGCCGTCACCGACTGCGGCCGCTGCCCGGGCGTGGAGGCCCTGGACTGGGGCTCAAGCACCCTGGCCGAGGGCGAGGCGATGGCGGCATGGAAGATGACGGCGGCCGGCCCGGCGCCGATCGCCCAGGTGCAGGTGCTGCGCAACCATCATTGGGGTTCGCGCTGGGGCACCGACCGCAACCGGGCCCTGTGGTCCGCATTCGCCGTGCGGATTCCGGGCGGAAGCTTCTTCTTCGCCGGCGACACCGGCTGGGGCGACGGCAGCTGGGTGGCCGAGGCGGCGCGCCACGGTCCCTATCGCCTCGCCATCCTCCCGGTCGGCGCCTACGAGCCGCGCGATGTCATGCAGCCCAATCATCTCGACCCCGACGAGGCCGTGCGCGCCTTCGAGCTGCTCAAGCCCGCCGTCGCGCTCGGCATGCACTGGGGCACCTTCCAGCTCACCTTCGAGAGCATCGACGACCCGCCGCGGCGGCTGGCGGCGGCGCTGAAGGCGCGCGGAATCGCGCCCGCGCGCTTCGTGACGACCGAAGCCGGACGCAGCTTCAGCCTGCCCTAGATCCGGCAGAACAGGGCCCCGTCCCCGTTCGCCCCGAGCTTGTCGAAGGGCCTTCCTGTTCCAGACGCCGGGCGCCCCAGATTCGCCTTGGCGGGCAGCGGGCTCGCGCCGGCTAGCCGCCGGCCCGGTCGTGGAGGGGGAGGACGAGCTTCAGGGCCCCTTTCCGGATCCTGTACCTCAGGGGCGTCTCCATCGAGCAGGCTTCGCCGTCGACGGCCACTGTAAGCCTCTCCCGCCGGGAGCCGATCTCCGCTTCGCCGATCCCCTCTAGCGTCAGGAAGTCGCTCTGCCGGTCCGGGCGACCGAGCACGGCGCGGAGGCAGAGCCAGACGAAGCCGAGCCGGGAGCCGGCGAGGGGCGCGTAGAGGCACAGCTCGCCGCGATCGATCGCGGACCGCTGGCCAAGGCCGAGCAGGCTCGTTTCGTATCTGTTGTTGCCGACGAAGAGCAAGGGAGTCTCGACCGGCCCCTTCATCCCGGCGGCGCGAACCGTCAGCCGCCGGCTCGAAAAGCGCCGCAGGGCCCGCGCCGTCGCCACCAGCATCGCCAGACGCTTGCCGCGTCCAAGATGCCGCTGCTGCGCCTCGCGCTCCCGGACCAGCAGCGGGTAGAGACCGACCGCGCTGTTGTTGACGAACAGCCGGCCGTTCACCTCCGCGGCGTCGACCTGCCGGGTGCGGCCCGCCGCGATCGCGGCCGCGGCCGCCTCGAGATCCAGGGGAACGCCGGAATCTCGGGCGAAATGGTTGAGCGTTCCCATCGGCAGCACGCCGAGCGCCACGTCCGTGTCCGCGACCGCCGCGGCGGCGGTGCCGATCGTTCCGTCGCCGCCGGCCGCGACGAGCACGTCCGCCTCTCCGCGCTCCACGACTTCAGCGCAAAGGCGCTGGAGCTCGCCCGGCTCGACGAGCCGCACGTCCGGCTCGACTCCGGTGCCTTCGAAAGCGTCGCGTATCCGGGCCTCGGCCCCATCCGCCGAGCCTCCGCCGCGGTTGACGATCACGACGATCTTCAACCGCGGCGGCCCGTCATGCCGGGCCCATCCGGAAGACGCAGAACTTGTGGCCGTCGGGATCGCGGAAATAGGCGCCGTAGAAGGCTCGATCCCCCTCGGGGCCGCGAAGCCCGGGCGCGCCCTCGTCGCTTCCGCCCAGCGCCAGGGCCTTGGCGTGGAGCCGGTCGACCTTGTCGCGGGCGTCGACCACCAGCGACACCATGTTGCCGTTCCCCGCCGTGGCGGACCTGCCGTCATAGGGTCGAGTGACGGCGACTCCGGGCTTGCCCCAGCCTGTCCCGTAGAGGGTGAAGCCGCTGTCCATCTCGATCAGCCGCGACGCCCCCAGTTCGGCGAACAGGGCGTCGTAGAAGGACCGGCTGCGGTCGAGATCGTCGGTTCCGAGCGTGACGTAGCCGATCATCGCTCAGCCCGCCGCCTTGGTGGCGGCGCTGCACTCGCCGACCCGTTTGCCGGACACCCGCATCTCCATCGTCAACGGCTTGCCCATCAGGTCGGTCTTCGTGCTCATCTTCATGTCGATGCTCTGCGGGCTGTACTGGCCGCTCATCGTCATGACGGTCTCGCCGGTGCCGGCCTGGCCCGGGCACGTCGTCTTGCCCTCGATCCGGCCGCCGGCCCATCTGAAACCCTCCGATTTGCAGCTGCCGCCCTTCTGGCCCGAGAACATGTCTCCCTTCGGCCCCTTCGCCTCCTCCTCGGTCATGCAGGTCCGGTTGGTCGTGCTCGCGCTTTTCTTCATCGTCTCGGCCATCCCGGGGGGGAGCCCCTCCGCGACGACGTCGACAACCTCCATCTTCATCTCCCATTCGCCGGGCTGGAGGTTGACCCCCACCCCGTTCTCGCCTCCGCCCGCGCGGCCTGCGCCGCCCGTGGCCGCCGCGCTCCCGGCGTCTCCGCCCGTCGCCGCCAGGCTTCCGTTGCCGCCGCTCTTGTCGGCCGAGCCTCCGCACGCGGCGAGGGCCAAAGCGGCGGCGGTCATCATCAGCTTGGTCTTCATCGTCTTTCCCCCTCCTTGCGATCAGTTTCCGGACGCCGAGCGCCCGGGTTCGAGAAGTTCGAGCACCGCCACGGTCATCGCCTCCGTGCCGAGACGGACCGACGGCTCCGGATCGATCCTGAACAAGGGCGAATGGTGGGACGGCACCGGCGGCCCGCCGGCCCTCGCCGAGTCGAACGACTGCTGCGGGGTGCCGCCGACCTGGAAATAGAAGCCGGGAACTCCGAGCTCGGGCTGGACGAAATAGGTGAAGTCCTCCGCCCCCATGCTCTCCTGCGCGAACGGGACCACCGTCCCGGCCGGGAGCGCCCGGGTCCAGGCCGAGCGGACCCGCTGGGCGAGGGCCGGCGTGTTGCTGGTCGTCGGCGTGCCTTCCGAAACCTTGACGTCGGGAAGCCGGTCCTCGGCGACCCCGTGGGCCCGGGCGATGCCCTTGGCGATCCGGTCGATCGCGACCAGCAGCTGCCTCCGAGTTGCCTCGTCGTTGGCGCGGACGGTGAGCTGGAGGTCGGCCCGGTCGGAGATGATGTTGTGCTTGGTCCCCGCGTGGAAGGAGCCGACGGTGACCACGGCGGGCGACAGCGGCCCGATCTCGCGGCTGACGATCGACTGCAGGGCGGTCACGATCTGGGCGCCGATATAGACCGGGTCCCTGCCCGTATGCGGCGCCGCGCCGTGCGCGCCGACGCCGTGGACGGTGACGTCGACGCTGTCCGCCGAGCTGTACATCAGCGAGTCCGCGCCGCTCACGGTCCCGGTCCGCATCCCCGAATTGACATGGAAGCCGAGCGCGTAATCGGGCTTCGGGAAGCGCGTGTAGAGGCCGTCGGCGAGCATCGCCTTGGCGCCTCCCACCCGCTCCTCGGCGGGCTGGGCGATGAAGATTATCGTTCCGCGCCACCGGTCCTTCGCGGCCGCCAGCTGATGGGCCGTGCCGATCAGCGACGTGATGTGGACGTCGTGGCCGCAGGCGTGCATCACCGGCATCTCCAGGCCGTCGACCCCGGTCTGGCGGACCTTCGACGGGTAAGGGACCCCGCTCTTCTCCTCGACCGGAAGCCCATCCATGTCGGCGCGGACCAGGACCGTGGGCCCGTCGCCGTTGCGCATCACCCCGACCACGCCGGTCCCGCCGACCCCCTCGGTCACCGTCGCCCCTTCCGCGCGAAGCGCCCGTGCGATGATCTTCGCCGTTCGGTTCTCCTTGAAGCTGAGCTCGGGGTTCTGGTGGAAATCGACGAACATCGCGCCGAGTCGCTTGTCGTAATCGGCCTTGATCGACTGGGCCAGATCGGCCGCCGCGGCGGGCGACGCGACGAGTGTGCAGGCAAGCAACAGAAACTTCACGCGCATTCGCGACCTCCGGGAAACTGGCGCCACCCTAATGGCTATATACGCCCGTCCGCTACGCTAATTTTCCCCCTCCCGCCTTCGGGGAAAGGAGTCCGTTCCGGCGCCTCTCACCGGGGCCAGAGCGCTTCGAGCAGCCGCTCCGCATCCCCTTCGTCATTGTAGAGGTGGGGAGTGATGCGCATCCGCTCGCCGCGAAGGCTGACATGGACGTCGGCGGCCGCGAGCCTTTCCTCGATCCCCTCGGGCAGGCCGTCGGGAAAGCGAACGGAAAGGAAATGCGGCGCCCTGCCCCGCCGTCCGGCCACTCCGCGCTCGAGCAGCCGGGCCTCGATTCCTGCGGTCTTGGCTCCCAGGGTCTCGGCGATGTTGGCCACGCCCCAGTCGAGCAGCTGCCGGATCGCCGCCCCCGCCACCGGCAGGAGCGCGAAATTGGCCCGCTCCCCCATGTCGAAGCGCCGCGCGCCGGGCGCGAAGCTTTCCGAGTAATCGGAGAGGGTCCTGAAGTCGTTGGCGCCCTCGCGGACGATCCAGGCTTCCTCGAGCGGGCGCCCCTGCTGGTGGCGCGGTGCGACGTAGAGGAAGCCGAGGCTGTAGGGCCCCATCAGCCACTTGTAGGACGTGGCGATCAGATAGTCCGGATCGACCGCGGCGAGGTCGAGCGGAAGGGCGCCGGTCGACTGGGTGGTGTCGAGCACCAGCGCCGCCCCGACCGAACGGCAGCGCCGGCCGATGGCTTCGACGTCGATCAGGCTCCCGCACACCCAGTGCGTGTGGGGAGCGACGACGAGGGCGGTGCCGCCGTCGATCGCCTCGATGATCGCGGCGGTCCAGCTCCCCTCCTCCGGCCGGGGCACCGTCACCAGGCGCGCCTCCGCCCGCCGCGCCAGCGCCCGGGAGGCGAGGATTCCGGAGGGGAAGTCGTCGGCCAGGGTGACGATCGTCTGCCCCGCCGCGACGGGCACGTTGGCCATGACGGTCGCCATCCCGTAGCTGACCGACGGAACGATCGCGACGTCGTCGGCGGAGGCTCCGATCAGCCGGGCGAACAGCCCTCGAACCGACTCCGATTCGTCGAAGAAATGCTCCGCCCTGACCTTCCAGGGATGGGCCTTGCGCTCCAGCCCGCGCCGGCCGGCCTCGATCGCCGCCCGGCTTAGCGGCGACATCTTGGCGCAGTCGAGATAGGCGGTGCCCTCACCGATGTCGAAGAGGGCGCGCTGGCAGGGAATCGGCGCCATCAGGCCTTGGCTTTACCCTTCGCATCCGCCGGAGCGGCGCAGGACGGGCCCGTCCGCCGTCCGCTGATCTTGCTGTTCATCACGAAGTCGCCGTCCCCGGGAAGGAAGGAGGTCGCGGTGGCGGTGCCCTCGAAGCTGTCGCCCGTATAGGTGCCCTGGACCGACACCATGACGTTGCCCTCGAGCGGCTCGCGCTCGCACTCGAGCGAAAGGTTGATGCGCCCGCCGCTGATGTAGCGGTCCTTGTAATCGCATTTGTAGCCGACCCCGGCGAACATCTCCGCCGGCGGCTTGTCCTCCTCGCCCGTCTCGATGCAGGCCGGGGCCGCCGTCTTGTCGCCGGCCGCCGCCTTCAGCGCCGGGGTCGCCTTGTCGGTCGAGCGGAAGTCGACGACCTCGGAGCCGACCTCCCACTGCCCCGCCTTCATCGAGTCGGCGGCTTCCGCGGCCTTGTTCTCCCCGCCCCCGCCGGAACAGGCCGCGGCCAGGCACAAAGGTATGACGATCAGTCCGCGTATCATCCGGCATCTCCCCCTTTTGTTATCGGCCGGAAGCTAGCGCGAATGCGGGTGAATGACCATATAGCGGTCATGTCCATCATGATCAGGACCGGCCTCGACGAACCGGAGACCGGGCAATCCTTCGTGCCGCACCGCCCGCAGCGGCCGGAAAAGGCCGAGGGCGGCAGGAAGCTCAGGATCGTCTCCGACTACGAACCGTCGGGCGACCAGCCCGCGGCCATCGCCGAGCTGGTCGAGGCGGCTCGCCAGGAGGAGCAGACCCAGGTGCTGCTCGGCGTCACCGGCTCCGGCAAGACCTTCACCATGGCCAAGGTGATCGAGGAGCTTCAGCGCCCTGCGCTGGTCCTCGCGCCGAACAAGATCCTCGCGGCCCAGCTCTACGGGGAGTTCAAGAGCTTCTTCCCCGACAATGCGGTCGAATATTTCGTCAGCTACTACGATTATTACCAGCCCGAAGCCTACGTCCCGCGCTCCGACACCTATATCGAGAAGGAGTCGAGCATCAACGAGGCGATCGACCGGATGCGCCACTCGGCGACCAGGTCGCTTCTGGAGCGCGACGACGTCATCATCGTCGCCTCCGTTTCCTGCCTCTACGGCATCGGCTCGGTCGAGACCTATTCGGCAATGACCTTCACCCTGAAGAAGGGCGACGTCGCCGATCAGCGGGAGATCATCAGGAAGCTGGTCGCGCTCCAGTATAAGCGCAACGATCAGGCGTTCGCGCGCGGCAACTTCCGGGTGCGTGGCGACAACCTGGAAATCTTCCCGTCCCACTATGAGGACACCGCCTGGCGGATCAATTTCTTCGGCGACGATATCGAGGAGATCGTCGAGTTCGACCCGCTGACGGGCAAGAAAGTCGCGTCGCTCGACTCCATCAAGGTCTATGCGAACTCGCACTATGTGACTCCGGGGCCGACG